>NZ_JBITUP010000005.1:57608-273772 GCF_044542535.1 Microbacterium sp. NPDC078428 | reverse complement strand
GTCAAACTCCGCCGCGCCAGCTAACCCGTTTCGCGGGCATTCTCAGATGAGGCACCGAACAACTTTCGCGGGCACCTTGACTTGAGGCACTCCGGACGACATGATCAGGCTCATCCCAGATGAGGGTGTAGTTGGCGTCGGCGTGGCGGTCCCGGGATAGACGTCGAGGGACGCTCTTCGAGGCGGGTAATACTGTCGTCGCGGCAGAGCTCGATATGCGTGTCATCGCAGTGGCCGACCACGTGTGATCGATCTAGGGCCCGGTGCGGGCGACGCTGGCGGGACCTCGGTTGCAGCTGGCACGCCCGAGCACGTCGCGGACAAAGGTGTCGGTGCTTCCGCGGGCTACCTCACCGCCGCACTGCACGCAGCCACCAACGTGACCCCATCGTGACGAGTCCAGAATCGCGGGTCACCCCCCGCGGTTGGGAGACACGCCCTAGCTCTGGGCCTCGCCGAGGCGCGCTTCGGGCGTGAGCTCAGCGCGGAGACCGCCGCCGGTCGCAGCCCGGGCAAGAGCGCGACCCAGCGCAGGTGCCTGCTTGAACAAATTGTGACCGGCCACAAAGAAGACAGACCCTGCCTCCCACACGGCCACGCCGTCCTCACTCCACGGGAGGTCGGTCACCCAGCAATGAAGGAAGTCGCGCGGCTCTGGGTGGAGACCGGGCAGCGCCCGTGTCACGTATTCGCGTGCGCGTTCGTCCAGCGATCGAATCGCCGCCGGGTCGATGAGAGTTCCGTCGTCGCGGACGCCAACGGTGTCGCTGAGTCCGACCGAATAGCTGCTGTTGCCCGGTAGCGGCGTCGCGTAGACGCCGACTTCGCCGAAGACGCCGCTGCTGTCCTGCAGGCACGCGACTCGTGCCGGGGCGGCGGCTTTCACGTCGAAGGTCAGCCTGACGTGTGCGGCAAGGCGAACCGGCAGCGACAGGCCGACGCTGCGTGCCAGGCGGGCGGTTTCGCGGCCGGCGCACACGACCACCTTGGAGTAAACAGCCCGGTCGGTGACGCTGCGCACCTCGACCGTCCCGTCGGCGCGGGGATCGATGGAGATGACCTCACCGGTGGTGACCGCATCTGCGAGGGCACCCGTGAGTGCCGTGATCGCGGCTCGGGTACGGATCGCGCCGCCCGACTCGTCGAGCACCGCTGGCCCCGAGTACCCAGCGAGCAGCGGCATCCGCTGGGCGACCTCGGCCGCATCGATCTCGTGCGCTTCCACGCCGCCGACCTGGTCGAGCACCCGCAACCGCGCCAGGGCGCTGTCTCCGATCGCCAGGACACCGTCTGATGAGACCAGCTCGACGTCGAAGTGTTCGGCCCACTCATCCCATACCCCACGGCTTTCGCGCGCGAAAGCGACGAGTCGCGGGTCGTCGTGAGCATGCCGGAAGATCCGCGACTCGCCTGCGGACTGACCCGTCCCGGGCAGACCAGCCTCATACAAGCGCACCGGCACGCCCTGCCCCCGCAGCGCGTACGCCGTCGACAGACCGACGATCCCGCCGCCGATCACTGCCACCTCGGGTGAACGCGTCGTGGCAACGCCGTCGTCAGTTCCTGTCATCGCGGTTCCCCGATCTGTTGGTGCTCAGCGATAGGCCGCAAGAGAAGGGGCCGCTGCCACGACGTCAGCGGGCTGTGCAAGCCCGAAGTCACCGCGCCCAGCGACCCCTCCTGTCTGGGCAGTACTCCCGGTCTGTGGTCTCAGGCGGGGAGCTTCGAGGCCAGGACGTCCAGTTTCTCGATCGTAGGCTCGCTGAACAGTTTGCCCGTCTGCTCGCCGAGAGCGGTCGCAACTGCGCCCGACAGGTGCGCGTCGCGGCCGGCGTCATCGGGGAACACATCGAAGATCCCGAATGAGGACGGGCCGAGACGGATCGCGAACCACGCGACGGTGGCCGGTTCCTCCTCGACGAGCCCTCGCCCGATGCCGAGAAATTCCTGGACCTCGTCCTCCTTGCCGGGCAGGGCCTCCAGCCTGAGAAGCAGTCCCTTCGTCACGCTGATCACATCACCTCTCCCTGGGTCGAACTGCTCGCAAATTTCGCCACGATCGTATCGCAGAACGCAGGCAGGTCATCGGGCGAGCGGCTGGTGATCAGGTTCCCGTCCACCACGACGTCCTGGTCGACGACGTCAGCACCGGCGTTGCGCAGATCCGTGCGGATGCTCGGGAAGGACGTCAAGGTGCGACCTTCGACCACACCCGCCTCGATCAGCGTCCACGGCCCGTGACAGATCGCCGCAACGGGCTTGCCGCTTTCGATGAACTCGCGGACGAAGGAGACCGCGTCGGGGTCAACCCGGAGTTGGTCGGGGTTCACCGTGCCGCCCGGGAGAAGCAGGGCGTCATAGTGGGCTACAGAGGCGTCCGCGACCAACCCGTCGACAGTAAACGTGCCTGCTGCATCCAGATCGTTCTCACGGGCCTGAATCTCACCGTCATGGATCGACAGAACCTCGGTCTGTGCACCAGCCTGCTCCAGCGCCTCGCGGGGCTTCTCGAGCTCGACTCGCTCGACCCCGTCGGCGGCGAGGATGGCGACTCTCTTGCCCTGCAGCGTCTCGGCCATATCAGTTCGCCTTCTTTTCGGTCGACATCCCGGGCTTGATGAGGACCTTGGTCCAACCCTTGGACCGGGCGTCGAAGTTCTTGTAGGCATCGGCAGCCTGGTCCAGCGAGATCTCGTGGGAGACGATCCACGAAGGGGTCGCCTTGCCGGCGGCGATCAAGTCCCGCAGCTGGCGGTTGTACCGCTTGACCGGGGCTTGACCGCTTCCCATGGTCTGCCCCTTGAACCAATGTGTGCCGAAGTCGATGGCCGCCTTTCCCTGCTTGGCGAGGTCGTCCTTGGCTCCGGGGTCCTGGGGGACGAACACGCCAACGGTGCCGATTCCTCCGGTGAAACGCACCGCGTTGATGAGCATGTTCATAGTAGCGGCGGTGTCCTCGTTGCCTTGAGGATCATGGGCCTGGTAACCCACGCATTCGCAGCCCCGGTCAGCTCCCAGCCCCATCGTCTCGTCGAGCACGGCTTGCACGGGATCGACCTTGGAGTCGTCGATGGCGATCGCGCCGATCTGCTCGGCCAACGCGAGCCGGTCAGGGTGACGATCGACCACCATCACCTTCGCGGCGCCCTTGATCATCGCGGACAGGGCGGCCATCAGCCCGACCGGACCCGCCCCGGCGATGACAACGCTGTCGCCCGGGACCACGCCGGCCATCTCGGTGGCGTGGTAGCCGGTGGGGAAGATGTCGGAGAGCATGACGTAGTCGTTCTCCTTCTCCTCCGCATCCTCGCCCAAGCGCAGCGCGTTGTGGTCACCGAAAGGCACACGGAGCAGTTCCGCTTGGCCACCGCCGTAGGGACCCATGTCGGCGAACCCGTAGGCCGCACCGGCGAGTGATGGTTCGGGCTGGGTGGTGAGGCAGTAGTTGGTCAGGCCGCGTTCGCAGTTCTTACAGAATCCGCACGAAATGTTGAACGGGAGCACGACTCGGTCTCCGACCCTGACCTTCTCCACACCGCTACCGACCTCGATGACCTCCCCCATGTTCTCGTGACCGAACGTCCGGCCTACCTCGAAGGACGTCCGTCCCTCGTACATGTGCAGATCGGAGCCGCAGATGTTCGTCGTCGTCACCCTGACCAGCACATCGGTGGGGCGCTCGATCTTCGCGTCCGAGACGTTCTTCGTGCTGACCTGACGGGGCCCCTGGTACACCACTGCCTTCATGTCCACTCCGATCCGATGTGTTGCTCGATGTCTGTTTGGCGGGGCCTCGACAACGCCGGCCCTCCGCGAGACAGCGAACGCCCCCCACGAACCACATCTCAAGGGGCTTCCCGAAGAAGACGATCTGACGAAGGAACCGCGAACGCTCGGTCGTAGATCGTCTGAACATACAGCGGAGGTGCCCGGGCCTCACCGCGTACCTTCCAGATAGCTCTAGAAGGCTCGAGAGCGCCCTGCGGCGACTTGGCGAAGTGTCCAGTAAACGACTACCAACATTTCACACCCCCTGATGGGGGAGGGAAGTTTCGGTGCTTTACCGGGTGTTTTGGTGGACCTGAGGGTGTCTGGGTTCACGACATAGGTCTCACTTGATAGGTCTCTCATGAGTCGGGACATAGGTCACAGGTGAGTCGGGTCATAGGCGACACTCGTGGATGTCGTTGAAGCATCGGGTCGTGGTGTTGAAGATCGTCGCCGGGGAGCTCTCGGTCACCGACGCGGCCCGGGAGTACGGCATCTCGAGACGACATCTTCACCGGCTGCTCGCCCGCTACGGGGAGCATGGTCTCGACGGACTTGAGGCGAGGTCGCGGGCTCCGAAGTCGTCCCCGCACGCGGTGACGGACCGGGTGCGGGACCGGATCGTGCAACTGCGGAGCGCACTGACGGCAGCGGGGACAGACGCCGGGCCGATCACGATCGCGTGGCACCTTACTCAGGAGGGATTGAGAGCCCCGTCGACGTCGACAATCCGCCGCATCCTGCATGCTGCCGGCCTGATCGTGCCCGAACCCCGCAAACGTCCACGCTCGTCATTCGTGCGGTTCGAAGCCGCGCAGCCGAACGAGACCTGGCAGTCCGATTTCACCCACTGGCGCCTTCGCCGACGGCACCGACGTCGAGATCCTGAACTGGCTCGACGACCACTCTCGCCTCCTGCTGTCCTGCACCGCCCACCACCCCGTCACCGGCCGCACCGTCGTGGACACGTTCCTCGCCGCCGTCGACGCCTACGGCCCGCCTGCTTCCACCCTCACCGACAACGGACGGGTCTACACCGCCCGGCACGCCGGAGCCCGCAACGAGTTCGAATACGTCCTCGCCGCCCTGGGCATCGTGCAGAAGAACGGCGCCCCGAACCACCCGCAGACGCAAGGAAAGATCGAGCGGTTCCATCAGACCCTCAAGCGCTGGCTGGGCGTCCGGCCCCGCGCACTCACCATCCCCGAGCTGCAGGGGCAGCTCGACCAGTTCCGGGACCACTACAACACCACCCGCCCCCATCGCGCCCGCGGCACCACCCCCGCCGCGGCCTACGCCGCAGCTCCGAAAGCCGCTCCCGCCGGGCACAGCGACCACACGCACTACCGGGTTCGTCACGACCACGTCGGCACCAACGGCAAGATCAGCTTCCGCCGCGCCGGCCGCATGCACCACCTCGGCGTCGGCGCGGACCACCGGGGCGCGCCCGTGCTCCTCCTCGCAGACGACACCACCATCACCGTCGTCGCAACCCGCACCGGCGAAATCATCGCCACCAACCAGATCCAGCCCGACAAAACCTACTGGCGCAACACGATGAAAGCCCCCGGCCGATGGCCGGGGGCTTCCAGAACGTGACATATGTCGCGACTCAGGTGAGACCTATGTCGCGACTCATCACATTGGTGGACCTGAGGGGACTCGAACCCCTGACCCCCTGCATGCCATGCAGGTGCGCTACCAGCTGCGCCACAGGCCCGTGATGGGCGGCCCCGCTCTCGCGAGGCAACCCCACAAGACTACTACATGCTCAGAGGTGCTTCGAACCGGCGTCAGTCCGCCGCGGAGTGGGCCGGAAGGTCGATCGGGATGACGGGGCAGTCCTTCCACAGGCGCTCGAGGCCGTAGAACACGCGCTCCTCCTCGTGGAAGACGTGAACGACGAGGTCGCCGAAGTCGATGAGAACCCAGCGGCCCTCCTGCCGGCCCTCGCGTCGGATGCGCTTGACGCCGCGCTCAAGCAGCTTCTCCTCGATGTCGTCGGAGATCGCCCCGACGTTGCGCTCGTTGCGCCCCGTGACGAGGAGGAAGGCATCGACCAGGGGCAGCGGACCCGACACATCGAGTGCGACGAGGTCGTCGCCGCCCTTCGCGTCGGCGGCGGCCGCGGCGATCGCCACGAGTTCGCGGGTGGCGTCGGTGGTGACCATCAGAAGACTCCGTTCACGACGGCGACGATCAGCACGCCCACCAGCGCGAGCGCCAGCACGCCGGCGGTGATCGCTAGCGCGAAGAGCAGCTTGCTCCCCTTTTCGGGGGCGGGGGGACGGATGATCTCGCCGGTACCGCGCACCGTGCTGACGGCGGCGCTGGCGGCAATGGGGGTAGGGGAAGAGGATGCCGGCAGCTCGCCGTCGACGAGCACGGCGTCGACGTCCTTGCCGTCGGTCGAGCGCGGGTCGCTGCCCCGCGAACCGAGGCCCTCCGGCAGGTGGTAGGACCCGGTGATGATGACCTCACCGGTCGCGTTGACGGGCCCGGACAGGGAAGGCGCTGCGGGCGTCTGCGAAAGGATGAGCGCGCTGGGCATCGCCAAGGCGCCCGTCGAGGACGATCGGGCGATCACCTCATCGAACGACGGCGGCAAGGTGATCGAGCTCTCCTCGGCGGCGAGCAACTCGGCCCCGAACTGGGGCCCGACGGTCGGGGTCTCCCGTCCCGCGACCTCGGCCTCCGCCGTGGTGTCGGCGGACGCCTCGCCGGTCGCGGTCCGCTGCTCATCGTCGATCGCCCCGGACTTCTCGACCAGCGGCTCCGCGGTCTCGGCCTCGTGGGTCTCGGACTCGTGGGTCTCGGACTCGTGGGTCTCGGACTCGTCGGCGTCGGCCTGCGCCTCCGCCTCGCCCGGGAGCTCGTCGAGAAGCGACTGATCGTCGCCCTCCGCCTCGACGGCCTCCTCCTGGCCGGGGGTCTCCTCGACGTCCGTCTCCTGGGCAGCGGAGTCCTCGACGGGGGCTTCGCGCTCGGGGGCGCCGGCGGCCTGTTCCGGCGTGATCACGGGAATGGATGCCGTGCGGATCCGCTCTTGCTCACGGGCCTGGCGACGCGTCAGCGGGGCGACGCCGAGGTCCACGTCGGCGTCGGCGCGCGGCGCGGGCGGCGCAGCCGCGGGCACGGCGGCCCGGGGAAGCGGCACCGCCGGCCTGGGCGCCGGTGCCGCTTCATCCTCTTCGTGGTCGTCGTCCTGCACCGGGACGGAACCGGTGCGCTGCAGTTCACGGAGCTGCTTGCGCGTCAGCGGCTGCTCGGGTGTGCTCATTCGGGGCTCCGGTAGAGGTGATGCTTGTTGATGTACTGGACCACTCCGTCCGGCACGAGGTACCAGACGGGGTGTCCTCGCGACACACGATCACGGCAATCAGTGGAGGAGATCGACAGCGCGGGGATCTCGAGCTGACTCACATCGGAACTGGGCAGACCCGTCGTGTCGAGCACATGCCCGGGCCTGCTCACAGCGACGAAATGGGCCAGGCTCCAGAGTTCATCATGGTCCCTCCAACTGAGAATCTGCGCCACGGCGTCTGCGCCCGTGATGAAGATGAGGGTCGCGTCCGGCCGCTGCGCCCGCAGGTCGCGCAGGGTGTCGATCGTGTAGGTCGGGCCGGCACGATCGATATCGACGCGGCTCACCGTGAACCGCGGGTTGGATGCCGTGGCGATCACCGTCATGAGGTAGCGATGCTCGCTGTCGGTGACGTGGGCCTTCTGCCACGGCTGACCCGTGGGGACGAACACGACCTCGTCGAGGTCGAAGTGCTGGGCGACCTCACTGGCGGCGACGAGGTGACCGTGGTGAATCGGGTCGAACGTGCCGCCCATCACCCCGATCCGGGGACGTCCCCCTGCCTCCGCCATACGCGATCAGTGGCCGTGCCCCGCCCGGTGGTCCAGGTCGGTCGAGCGGGACTCGGCGAAGGCCTGCGCCTTGCCCGCGTGGCGGTTGGCGACGTCGCGGTAGGAGAAGGTCACCAGCCCGAGAGCGGCGAAGATGGCGACGGCGACGACGCCGAAGATGATCGTCTCCATCGCGACGTTTCCGTGGTGCGCCTCCTCGGCAGCGGCCAGCAGGGTCGTGGCAAGAGTCATCGAGGGCTCCGTTTCTCAGGTGGGTGGCGCCGTCCCAGTCTAGGCAGTTATCGGCGGGTCTGCCCGACACCGTGCGCGAGCCACTTGGTGCTCGTGAGAGCGGGCAGCCCCATCGGGCCCCGCGCGTGCAGCTTCTGGGTCGAGATGCCCACCTCGGCCCCGAAACCGAACTCGCCCCCGTCGGTGAAGCGCGTGGAGGCGTTGACCATGACGACCGCGGAGTCGACCTCGGCGAGGAAGCGATCGGCGTGCGCCTGGTCGTCGGTGATGATCGACTCCGTGTGACCGGTGGAGTACCGGCGGATGTGATCGAGCGCGTCGTCCAGGTCCTCGACGATGCGCATCGACACGTCCAGGCTGAGGTATTCGGTGCTCCAGTCCGCCTCGGTCGCCGCGACCGCCCCCGGCACGAGCGACCGGACGCCCTCGTCGGCATGGATCGTGACGCCCGCCTCCGTGAGCGCTGCGGCGACGCTCGGCACGAGCCGCTCGGCGGCCGCGCGCGTGACGAGCACCGTCTCCACCGCGTTGCACACGCTCGGACGCTGCACCTTGGCGTTGGTGACGATGTCGCGGGCCCAGTCCTCCCGCGCGGTGTCGTCGAGCACGATGTGGACGACGCCCGCGCCGGTCTCGATGACGGGCACGGCGGACTCCGTCACGACCGTCTGGATGAGCTGCGCACTCCCCCGAGGTACGAGCACATCGACCAGGCCGCGCGCCTGCATGAGCTCGCGCGCGCCCTCACGCCCGAAGGCGTCGAGGGTCTGGATCGCCTCGGGGTCCACGCCGTGGGCCTCGAGGGCTCCGCGCATCGCCACCACGAGGGCCGCGTTCGTCCGTTCCGCGGCCGTGCCGCCGCGGAGCACCACGGCGTTGCCGGCCCGTAGGGCGAGCGCGGCGATGTCGACCGTGACGTTCGGACGTGCCTCGTAGATCGCGCCGACGACCCCGAACGGAACGCTCACCTGCGTCAGCTGCAGCCCGTTCGCGAGCGTGCGCTCGTCGAGCACCCGCCCGACGGGGTCGGGCAGATCGGCGACGTCGCGTACGGCGGACGCGAGCGCGGCCACGCGGGTCGCGTCCAGGCGCAGCCGGTCCTGCATCGCGTCGGACAGTCCGTTGCCGCGTCCGCGCTCGAGGTCCTGCGCGTTGGCCTCGACGATCGCGGAGGTCGCGCCCTCGATCGCGTCGGCGATGGCGCGCAGCGCCGACGACTTCTCCTGATCGGAGAGCAGCGCTACGCCCCGTGCAGCACCCTTGGCCGCGGTCATCAGGTCGCGGGCGGTCAGCTCGGTCGTGATCATCCGATCAGTGTATCGAGGCGGCATCCTCGTGCACCGTACGCACCGGACCCGTCAGAGCGCGTGCGGCCCCGTCGGGATCCGGTTCGAACCACGTGCCGATCTCGCCGCCCTCGAGCGCATCGACGACGCGCTCGGCGCTCGTGACCAGCACGCCCACTCCGCCGGCGGCCGCCAGGCGGGCGGCGGAAACCTTCGTGGCCGCGCCACCCGTTCCGACGCTGTTGACGACGACCGAGCCGAACTCGTAACCGGCGAGATCGTCGCCCCACGCCACGTGCGGGATCGCCTCGGCCCCGGGCTCGTCGGGCGGGCGGGTGTAGAGGCACTCGATGTCGCTCAGGAGCACCAGCGCGTCGGCGCCGATCAGCCGGGCCACGAGGGCCGCGAGTCGGTCGTTGTCGCCGAAGCGGATCTCGTGGGTGGCGACGGTGTCGTTCTCGTTGACGATCGGCAGGATGCGAAGCCCCAGCAGGCGCTCCATCGCGCGGCGGGCGTTCGAGCGGTGCGTGGGGTTGTCGAGATCCCCGGCGGTGAGGAGCACTTGACCTGCGAGCAGGCCGTATCGGTCGAGGCTTGTCTGGTAGCGCCACATCAGCACGTTCTGGCCCACCGCCGCGGCGGCCTGCTGGGTGGCGAGATCGTTGGGCCGTCCGTCGAGACTCAGCAGCGGAAGCGCCGTCGCGATCGCGCCCGAGGAGACCAGGACCACCTCGGTGCCGCGCGAATGGGCGCCCGCGAGGGCGTCGACGATCGTCTCGATGCGCGCCGCGTTCTCACCGCTGATCGACGAGGAACCCACCTTCACCACGAGCCGGGTGGCGCCCCTGAGCTCCTCGCGCCGCTGCGCCGTCATCGGCCCCCTCCGTCGACCTCGTCATCCGCCGTGCGCGCGAGGCGCTCGGTCTCGAGCTCGGCCCGGGCGGCGGCCTTGGCATCCATCCGCTCGTGATAGCGCTCGCGGCGCTGGGAGGTGGTGCGACGGCCGCCCTGGTCCAGCCGCGGATCGGTGCCGCGCGGGGCGGTCATCAGCTCCGCGGCGGAGGGCAGCGACGGCTGCCAGTCGAACACGACGCCGTCACCGGCCCCGATGACGACGGTCGATCCCGGCTGCGCACCCGACCGGTACAGCTCGTCCTCGACGCCGAGGCGCTCCAGGCGGTCGGCGAGGAAGCCCACCGCTTCGTCGTTCTGGAAATCGGTCTGCGCGACCCAGCGCTCGGGCTTGGCGCCGATGATCCGGTAGATGTTGCCGTACGTGCCGCCCTCGACCTTGACGACGAAGTCGCGCTCCGAGCCCTGGGGGCGGATGACGATGCGTTCGGCCGGCGGACGGGCGGCGATCTCGGCGCGGTGCTCCGCGATGATGCCGCCGAGGGCGAAGGTGAGCTCGCGCAGTCCGTCGCGCGCGACGGCCGAGATCTCGAAGACGCGGAAGCCGCGGGCCTCGAGGTCGGGGCGGACCAGGTCGGCCAGCTCGCGCGCCTCCGGCACGTCGACCTTGTTGAGGGCGATGAGCTGCGGGCGATCGACGAGCGGGACCTGACCCTCGGGCACGGGGTACGCGGCGAGCTCCGCGAGGATCACGTCGAGATCGCTCAGCGGATCGCGCCCGGGATCGAGCGTCGCGCAGTCGAGCACGTGCACAAGGGCGGTGCAGCGCTCCACGTGGCGGAGGAACTCGAGGCCCAGGCCCCTTCCCTCGCTCGCACCCTCGATGAGGCCCGGCACGTCGGCGATCGTGAAACGGATGTCCCCCGCCTCCACGACGCCAAGGTTCGGATGCAGGGTCGTGAACGGGTAGTCGGCGATCTTGGGGCGCGCGGCCGAGACGGCGGCGATGAGGCTCGACTTCCCCGCGGAGGGGAAGCCGACGAGCGCGACGTCGGCGACGGTCTTGAGCTCGAGGACGACATCGCCCTCCCAGCCGGGCGTGCCCAGCAGCGCGAAGCCGGGGGCCTTCCGCTTGGGCGAGGACAGCGCCGCGTTGCCGAGACCGCCCTGACCGCCGGGCGCCACGACGAGCCGCATGCCGGGCTCCACGAGGTCGGCGATCACGGAGCCGTCGGGGTCCTTCACGACGGTGCCGAGGGGAACGGGCAGTTCGATGTCCTCCCCGGCCGCACCCTGGCGCAGGTCACCCATTCCGAAGCCGCCGTTCCCGGCGGTGCGGTGCGGGGAGTGGTGGTACGACAGCAGCGTCGTCACCTGCGGGTCGGCGACCAGCACGATCTCCCCGCCGTTTCCCCCGTTGCCGCCGTCGGGGCCCGCGAGCGGCTTGAACTTCTCGCGGCGCACGGACACACATCCGTTGCCGCCCTTGCCGGCGCGCAGGTGAAGCGTCACCCGATCGACGAACGTGACCATACGGTCCTCCTGGAATGGCCGAAGGGGGCGAGCCGAAGCCCGCCCCCTCCTGACGTGGTGATCCGCGCTGCGGACCGGCGAATTACTCGGCGGTCGCGACGATGTTGACGACCTTGCGGCCGCCCTTGTTGCCGAACTCGACAGCTCCGGCCTGAAGCGCGAACAGCGTGTCGTCGCCCCCGCGGCCGACGCCGGCGCCGGGGTGGAAGTGCGTGCCGCGCTGGCGGACGATGATCTCGCCCGCGCCCACGACCTGGCCGCCGAAGCGCTTCACGCCCAGTCGCTGGGCGTTGGAGTCGCGACCGTTACGGGTGGAGCTTGCGCCCTTTTTGTGTGCCATCTCGTTCCTCCGTGGCGCTTACTTGATGCCGGTGACCTTGACGCGCGTGAGGTCCTGACGGTGCCCCTGGCGCTTCTTGTAACCGGTCTTGTTCTTGAACTTCTGGATGACGATCTTCGGGCCGCGCTCGTTGCCCAGCACCTCGGCGGTGACGGTGACCTTGGCGAGCTTGTCGGCATCGGTCGTCACGGTCTCGCCGTCGACGAGCAGCACGGCGGGCAGCTGGACCTTCTCACCGGTCTGCGCCTTCAGGCGGTCGAGGACGACGACGGAGCCGACCTCCACCTTCTCCTGGCGGCCACCGGCGCGCACTACTGCGTAAACCACTTCACACCTGTTTTCTCTGGGGAGCCCCACGGCTCCGGATGTCACGGGAAGACGTCGCCTCCATGACACGGGGTCCGGAGGGATCGGTGCGGACGCTTCGCGATCCTCGCGCCACACGGGCGGCACGGTACGCACCAAGGGTCGAGTCTACCCGATGCCGGAGCGCCCTGGCAAAAGCGGCCGCCGCATGTCGCCCCGCGGCGGCGTCAGCGCCCTAGGATCGCTGACCATGGCCATCCTGATCGACACCGCGCGCTGGCCCGCCCACGGCCGCCTGTGGGCGCATCTGATCAGCGACGACAACCTCGACGAGCTCCACGCCTTCGCCCGCGCGAACGGCGTGCCGGCGCGGAGCTTCGATCGCGACCACTACGACGTCCCCGAGGACGCCGTCCCCCGACTGATCGCCGCGGGCGCGCGCCACGTCGGCATGAGACAGATCGTGGAGGCGCTGCGGGCGTCGGGGCTGCGCGTGACGGCGCGCGAGCGCCGCCACGACGCGTGATCAGTCGTCGTCGGAGCCGTTGGTGGGCATCGCCACGGGCGTGCCGGTGAGCACACCCGTGGACACACGGCGTCGCGCGCCGCGCCCCTGACCGGGCGCCTTGGGCTCCGGAAGGGCGCTCAGCACCGAGTCGAGCAGCTGCTCCTTCTCGGTCTTGGGCGCCGCGGGGCGCTCCTGGCGCTTGCGCCGCTTCTTGGGGCGCTCGGAGGCGCCCTCCCCCGACCCGTTCGCGGCCGGGCCCTCGGGGAGCACGATCACGTCGTCGACGGATGCCGCGGGCAGGGATGCCGCGGCATCCACCTGCTCTGTCTCCTGATGCGCGGCGAGCGTCGAGGCGGCGATCTGCGCGAGCGCCGACTTGACCCCCTCGGTGATGACGTGGGTTCCGCCGACCGGCGCGGTGCCGCCGCTCTGCGGGGCGGGCGGGTTCGATCCGCCGCCGCGTCCGCGACGGGAGGAACCGGATCCGTTTCCGGACGACGCGGGGCGATGCTTGACGACCGGGTCGTGGTGCACGATGACGCCGCGCCCCGCGCACACCTCGCACGCCTCGCTGAAGGTCTCCAGGAGCCCCAGCCCGAGCTTCTTGCGGGTCATCTGCACGAGACCGAGCGAGGTGACCTCCGCGACCTGGTGCTTCGTACGGTCGCGGCTGAGGCACTCGATGAGGCGCCGGAGCACGAGGTCGCGGTTGGACTCGAGCACCATGTCGATGAAGTCGACGACGATGATGCCGCCGATGTCGCGCAGACGCAGCTGACGGACGATCTCCTCGGCGGCTTCGAGGTTGTTCTTGGTGACGGTCTCCTCGAGATTGCCGCCCGAGCCCACGAACTTGCCCGTGTTGACGTCGACGACCGTCATCGCCTCGGTGCGGTCGATCACGAGCGATCCGCCCGAGGGCAGCCACACCTTGCGGTCCAGCGCCTTCTCGATCTGCTCGGTGATGCGGAACTCGTCGAACGGGTCGTGCTCCCCCTCGAAGCGCTCGACGCGCTCGAGGAGATCGGGCGCGACGGCCTCGAGATAGCCCTCGATCGTGCGGTGCGCCTCGTCGCCCTGGATGAGCATCTTCGAAAAGTCCTCGTTGAAGACGTCGCGCACGATCTTGACCAGCAGGTCGGGCTCGGAGTGCAGCAGGGTCGGTCCCTGCACGTTCTGCACCTGCGCCGAGATGTGCTCCCACTGCGTCGTGAGGCGGCTCACGTCGCGCGTGAGCTGCTCCTCCGTGGCACCCTCGGCCGCCGTGCGGACGATGACGCCGGAGGACTCGGGAAGGACCTCCTTGAGGATCTTCTTCAGTCGCGCGCGTTCGGTGTCGGGGAGCTTGCGCGAGATGCCGTTCATCGCACCGCCGGGCACGTAGACGAGGTAGCGGCCGGGCAGCGAGATCTGGCTCGTCAGGCGCGCGCCCTTGTGGCCGACGGGGTCCTTCGTGACCTGCACGAGCACCTTGTCGCCGGACTTGAGGGCGAGCTCGATGCGGCGCGGCTGGTTGCCCGTCTCGACCGAGTCCCAGTCCACCTCGCCCGAGTACAGCACGGCGTTGCGGCCGCGCCCGATGTCGACGAAGGCGGCTTCCATGCTCGGGAGCACGTTCTGCACGCGGCCGACGTAGACGTTGCCGATCAGCGACGCGTCCTGGTTGCGTGCCACGTAGTGCTCGACGAGGACGTTGTCCTCGAGCACGGCGATCTGGATGCGCCCGTTCTTGGAGCGGACGACCATGACCCGATCGACGGCCTCGCGGCGCGCGAGGAACTCGGCCTCGGTGACCACCGCGCGGCGCCGTCCGGCCTCCCGGCCGTCGCGGCGGCGCTGCTTCTTGGCTTCCAGACGCGTGGAACCCTTGATCCGCTGCGGCTCGGTGATCATCTCCACGGCGCGCGGCTGGCGCACCCGCGCGGCCGGAACGGACTCCGTCTGCTCGCCCCCCTCGTCGCCCGAGCGGCGGCGATTGCGCCGACGCGAGCGCCCCTGGCCCTCGGCCTCGGGGCTCTCATCCACGGCCGTCGGGCGTGGAGGGAGCGGGGCGATCTCCGGCGCGTAGAAGTGGAGGGCCGTGCTCACCTGCGACACGAACGTCTCGGGCAGAAGCCCCAGCGATACGGCGGTCACGGGGCCGGAGGGGGCGGGCGCCGTCTCCTCCGACGCGGCGCCCGCCGCGGGCATGTCGTCAGCGGCCGGCGCACTGTCCGCCGCGGGCGTGTCCTCCGCGGCCGGCGCACTGTCCACGGCGGGCGTGTCCTCCGCGGCGGGTGTGCTGTCGGCGGCCGGAGCGCTGTCGGCGGCCGGAGCGCTGTCCGTGGCGGCCGTCTCCTCCGCCGCCGGGACCTCGGTCGGGCCGACGTCGGCACCGTCGGCAGCGACGGAGGCCTCCGCCTCTGCCGCGGCATCCACCGTTACGGGCGGCTCGGTCGGTTCGGTTCGGTCGGTGGTGTTGTTCTCATCGGCCATCTCTGGCGTACTCCCTGCGGGCGACACCGCGCGTCGCCCGGCGAACTCTCGTGCGGTGCCGCACCTGCGGTGCCGCGAACTCACTCGGTCTGCAGCAGGCCAGCGGCTCGTGCTGCGTGAGGGCGATCATCGCCCGAAGTCTTCGTCGATGCGGTCGCGGCGCGGCCGCGTGTGCATCTGGTATGCCATTATCGCACCTTCCCGGCCCGGATGCGGGACGCCCCGCCCGAATCGGGTCTGCCACGGCCCGGTCCAGGGCGCTGCCAGCGCGCGGTGCCATAATCCGAGGTATGTCGTCTCCCCACCCACGCACTCGTCCGCTCGGCCTGGCGATCTGGCTCGTGATCGCGGGAGCCGTGGGCTGGTACGCGGCGTTCGCGCTGACGATCGAGCGCTTCGCCCTGCTCGTCGATCCCGACGCGAGCCTCTCGTGCGACTTCAGCGTGCTGGTGCAGTGCCGCGCGAACCTCGAATCCTGGCAGGGCAGCGTCTTCGGCTTCCCCAACCCCATCCTGGGCCTCGCCGGCTGGATCGCGCCGGTCGTCGTCGGGATGGCGCTGCTGGCGGGTGCCCGCTTCGCACGGTGGTTCTGGCTGCTCTTCACCGCCGGCATGGCATTCGCCTTCGGCTTCGTGATCTGGCTGATCTCTCAGTCGATCTTCGTGCTCGGAACGCTCTGCCCGTGGTGCATGGTGACGTGGGCCGTGACGATCCCGACCTTCTACGCCGTGCTGCTGCACGTGCTGCGCACCGGCCTGCTCCCGGCGCCGCGAGGAGTGCGGCGCGCGGCATCCGCCCTCACGAGCTGGCTGCCCGTGCTGACGGTCGTCAGCTACGCGATCGTGGCGGTCATCGCGCAGGTGCGCCTCGACGTGCTGGCGACGCTCTTCTAGTCGAACCAGATCCCCAGCTCGCGCGCCGCCGACTCGGTGCTGTCCGACCCGTGCACGAGGTTCTGCTGGACGGCGAGGCCCCAGTCGCGGCCGAAGTCCCCGCGGATCGTGCCGGGGGCGGCACCGGTGGGGTCGGTGGTTCCCGCGAGGGAGCGGAAGCCCTCGATCACGCGGTTGCCGGCGAGCCGGATCGCGACCGACGGTCCCGACATCATGAAGTCCAGGAGGGGCTCGTAGAACGGCTTCCCCTCGTGCTCGGCGTAGTGGCGCTCGAGGCGCTCCCGGTCGGGTTCGACGAGGCGCACATCGACGAGCGCATAGCCCTTGCGCTCGATGCGGGCGAGGATCTCCCCGGTCAGGCCGCGGGCGACTCCGTCGGGCTTGACGAGGACGAGCGTCTCTTCGGTGGCCATGTCATTCTCCTTCCGGCGTCGCGCCCTGCGCGCGCCTTTCGATTCGGGGACCCTGGATGGTCGCGAAAGCCCACATGCCGCCGAAGACGAGGGCGACCAGCAGCATGCCGGGCACGAGGAACGCCGCGAGGGCGACGATCACCTGCAGCGCCCACCCGACGACGATACCGGCGGGGCGGCTGACGAATCCGCACGTCAGGAGCATCACGACCGCCACGACGGCGCCGCCGACGATGCCCCACCACGGTTCGACTCCCGCGGGCAGCGCGCGGAGACCGTAGATCGTGAGCCCGCCGAGGAAGACCACGATCGCCTCGAAACCGAGCACGACCGACGCCAGCTGCGCCGTGAGACTGCGGCGCGGACGGGGACGCGGTGCGGCCTCGCTCACGAGGGCCCGCCCTTCCAGTCCTCGCGGGCCGCGACCGCGAGGGCCTCCCCCGCCAGAACGACGGATCCGGCGATCACGACGGCCCTGCGGGCGGATGCCGAGGCCCACTCCCGTGCCGAAGCGGCCGCATCCTCCAGGTCGCGGTGCACGCTCGCGCGCAGCCCCGCCTCCTCCACGAGGTCGGCCAGCGCGTCCGGGTCGTCGGCGCGCTCGGAGTCCGGCGCCGTCACGAACACCTCCGCGGCGACCGGGGCGAGGGCCGCGACGATGCCCGCGGCATCCTTGTCGGCGAGGACGCCCAGCACGACGCCCCATTCGTCGAAGTCGAACGACGTACGCAGCGCCTCCGCGAGGGCCCGCGCGCCGTGGGGATTGTGCGCGGCGTCGACGAGCACCGTCGGCTCCGTGCCCACGAGCTGCAGGCGTCCGGGCGAGACGACCTGACCGAGGCCCTCGGCGAGCACGTCGCCGGCGATCGGCTGCTCCGCGCCGCCGATGAGGGACTCCACGGCCGCGATCGCGAGCGCCGCGTTGCGCCCCTGGTGCGCGCCGTAGAGCGGCAGGTACTCCTCGTCGTAGGTTCCCGCGAGCCCGCGCACGGAGATGAGCTGCCCGCCCACCGCCAGGCGGTCGTCGGTGAGGGCGAAGTCGGCACCCTCGAAGGCGATGCGCGCCCCGCGGTCGGATGCCATCTTCCGCAGCACTCGCTCGGCGTCGGGGTGCTGCGCCGCCGAGACGACCGCCGCCCCGTCCTTGATGATGCCGCCCTTGACGGTGGCGATCTCGGAGATCGTCGATCCGAGCCGGTCGGCGTGGTCGATGTCGATCGGCGCGAAGACCGCCACGTCGCCGTCCGCCGTGTTCGTGGAATCCCACGCCCCGCCCATGCCGACCTCAAGCACGAGGACGTCGATCGGTGCGTCGGCGGCCACGACGAAGGCCAAGACCGTCAGCAGCTCGAAGAACGTCAGCGCCGCATCGCCCGCCGCGGCGAGCTCGGCGTCGACGATCTCGACGATCGGCGCGACGGAGTCCCAGGCGTCCGCCACCTCGGTGTCCCCGACGGGGGCGCCGTCGATCAGGATCCGCTCGGTGAAGCGCACGAGGTGCGGGCTCGTGAACAGGCCGGTGCGGAGGCCGAACGCTCGCAGCAGGCTCTCGATGATGCGGCTGGTCGACGTCTTCCCGTTGGTCCCCGTGACGTGCACGACGCGGTACGAACGCTGCGGGTCGCCCAGCAGGTCGAGCACGCGACGCGTGCGCTCGACCCGCGGCTGCACCCACTGCTCGCCTTGCCGTTGCAGCAGGGCCTCGTAGACGGCGTCGGCGCGCGCCCGGTCGTCGCCGCTCATGAGCCCTCCACCCGGGCGACGGCGACCGTGAACGGGCCGCGATTGGCGAACGCGGCTGCCGCGAACGTCGCGGTGTGCTCCGCCTTCGCCGGCGATGACATGTGCGAGCGGGACGAGGCGCGCAGCGTCTCGTCGGCCGTGCCGAGGCGGTACTCCACCGCCAGGGTCTCCCGCGCCACGTCGGCGATGTCGAACGCGTCGCCGACGGCCGCGGCATCCTCGGCGTCGTCGAACAGCAGCGAGAGCTCGATGCGGTCGCTCACGTCGAAGCCGGCGGCCTTGCGGGTGTCCTGCACGGCGCGGATGACGTCGCGGGCCAGCCCCTCCGCCTCGAGCTCGGGGGTGGTGACGGTGTCCAGAAGCACGAATCCTCCTTCGGGAAGAAGGGCGAGCGCCTCGCCCTCGGGTCGGCCGGATGTCTCGAGCACGAGCTCGTACTCCCCCGGCATGAGGTCGACACCGCCGGCGGTGACGGCCTCGCCGTTCAGCGACCAGTCCCCCTCCTTCGCAGCGCGGATGACCTGCTGCACCTGCTTGCCCAGGCGCGGACCCGCGGCGCGGGCGTTGACGGAGAGGCGGTGCGTCACGCCGTACTGCGCCGCGGTGCCCTCCTCCAGCTCGACGAGGTCGACGCTCTTGACGTTGAGCTCCTCGCGCAGGATGTCGTCGAACTGGGCGAGCGCCGCGGCATCCGGCACGACGACCGTCAGGCGCGCCAACGGCAGCCGCACGCGCTTGCCCTCGCGCTTGCGCAGCGCGTTCGCGACGCTCGAGACCTCACGGACGGCGTCCATCGCCGTGCGGATGTCGGTGGCCGCAGGGAACGCGCCCGCGTCGGGCCAGTCCTGCAGGTGCACGCTGCGCCCACCGGTGAGGCCCTGCCACACCCGCTCGCCCACGAGGGGGATCAGCGGCGCCGCGACCCGCGTGAGCGTCTCGAGCACGGTGTACAGCGTGTCGAAGGCCTCGCGGCTGCGGGGGTCGTCGCCGACGCCCTCCCAGAACCGGTCGCGCGAGCGACGGATGTACCAGTTGGTGAGGGCCTCGGCGAAATCGCGCAGCTTCGCCGCGGCCATCGTCGAATCCAGGCCCTCGAGGTCGCTCGCCACGCCGCGGACGAGATCGCCCGTGAGCGCGAGGATGTAGCGGTCGAGCACGTCGGTCGAGTCGGTGCGCCAGGATGCCTCGTAGCCCCCGGCATCCACCCCGTCCCGCCCTGCGCGCGCGGCGTTGGCATACGTCGCGAAGAAGTACCAGGAGTTCCACAGGGGAAGCAGGAACTCCCGCACCCCCGCGCGGATGCCCTCCTCTGTCACGACGAGGTTTCCGCCCCGCAGCACCGGGCTCGACATCAGGAACCACCGCATCGCGTCGGAGCCGTCGCGGTCGAACACCTCGTTCACGTCCGGATAGTTGCGCAGCGACTTGGACATCTTCTGCCCGTCGTTGCCGAGCACGATACCGTGGGCCGAGACCGCCTTGTACGCGGGGCGGTCGAACAGCGCGCCCGAGAGCACGTGCATGACGTAGAACCAGCCCCGGGTCTGGCCGATGTACTCGACGATGAAGTCGGCGGGCGCATGCGTGTCGAACCACTCGCGGTTCTCGAACGGGTAGTGCACCTGCGCGAAAGGCATGGAGCCCGAGTCGAACCAGACGTCGAGCACGTCCTCGATGCGGCGCATCGTGCTCTGCCCGCTCGGGTCGTCGGGGTTCGGACGCGTCAGCTCATCGATGTACGGCCGGTGCAGGTCGACCTCGCCGACGTCGTTCCGGGGGAGACGGCCGAAGTCGCGCTCGATCTCCTCGAGCGATCCGTACGCGTCCACGCGAGGGTGCTCGGGATCATCGCTCTTCCAGATCGGGATGGGCGAGCCCCAGTAGCGGTTGCGGCTGATCGACCAATCGCGCGCGCCGGCGACCCACTTGCCGAACTGGCCGTGCTTGACGTTGTCGGGCACCCACGTGATCTCCTCGTTCAGCTCGACCAGGCGGTCGCGGAAGTCCGTGACCCGCACGAACCAGCTCGACACCGCCTTGTAGATGAGGGGATTGCGGCAGCGCCAGCAGTGGGGGTAGGCGTGCTCGTAGCTGGCCTCGCGCACGAGGCGTCCGCTCTGGCGCAGCAGCCGGATGAGGGGGGTGTTCGCCTCCATCCAGAGCTGGCCCGCGACATCCGTCACGGCGGGCAGGAAGCGCCCGCCGTCGTCGAGGCTCAGGATCGTCGGGATGCCGGCGGCCTCGCTCACCCGTTGGTCGTCCTCGCCGTATGCGGGGGCCTGGTGCACGACTCCCGTGCCGTCGGTCGTCGTGACGTAGTCGTCGACGAGCACCTGCCAGGCGTTCCCGGTGCCGTACGCCTCGGCATCCGCGTAATAGTCGAACAGCCGGTCGTAGGACACGCCCTCGAGCTCGCGTCCCTCGACCGTGCGCTCGATGGCCTCGCGCGCGGCCTCGGCGGAGTCGTAGCCGAGGTCCTTCGCGTAGCCGCCGAGCAGATCCTCGGCCAGGAGGTACCGGTGCGCGCTCGCCTCGAGCAGGTCGTCGGCCGCACCCTCGGGCGTGTGGTGCACGTCGGCGGCCCCGTTCGGGCCCGCGGGCAGGACGGCGTAGCGGATCGCCGGGCCCACGGCGAGCGCCATGTTGGTCGGGAGCGTCCACGGGGTCGTCGTCCACGCGAGCGCCCGCACGCCGGTCAGGCCGAGCGCTTCCGCCTTGGCCCCCACGAGCGGGAAGGTGACCGTGACGGAGGGGTCCTGGCGCGTCTTGTAGACGTCGTCGTCCATGCGCAGCTCGTGGGTGGACAGTGGCGTCTCGTCGCGCCAGCAGTAGGGCAGCACACGGTAGCCCTCATAGGCGAGGCCCTTGTCGTACAGGGACTTGAACGCCCAGAGCACGCTCTCCATGTAGGAGGTGTCGAGCGTCTTGTACCCGCGCTCGAAGTCGACCCATCGCGCCTGGCGGGTGACGTAGTCCTCCCACTCCCGCGTGTACGCCAGCACGGATTCGCGCGCCTTGGCGTTGAAGGTGTCGATGCCCATGGCCTCGATCTCGGCCTTCTCCGTGATGCCGAGCTGCTTCATCGCCTCGAGCTCGGCGGGCAGGCCGTGCGTGTCCCACCCGAAGACGCGGTCGACCTTCTTGCCGCGCATCGTCTGGAAGCGCGGGAAGAGGTCCTTCGCGTACCCCGTGAGCAGGTGCCCGTAGTGTGGCAGGCCGTTGGCGAAGGGCGGACCGTCGAAGAAGACCCACTCCTCGCTGCCCTCGCGCTGGGCGATGCTCTCGCGGAACGTGTCGTCCTCACGCCAGAACTCGAGCACCTGCTGCTCGATCTCGGGGAACCGGGGCGAGGGCACCACGGATGCCGCGGCATCCGCCTGGCTGTCGGCGGCGGGCCCGAAGGCCGAGGGGCGGGGGTATGTCATGTTCACTCGCAGGTGCTCGATGGTGGCTCCTGCGGGGACGATCCTCCCGGACCGCGGTACCACCCCGCTTGGATCCGCCATGCGGATCCCCCTCTGCTGCGGCTGTGACGGGCCTGACCCGTCCGGTTCTACTGGGCCGTGGGGCCGTTCTTCCGGAAGCTCCCCGGTGATGGCCGGATCTGTGCTGCTGCGACGATTGTAGCCGCCCGGCGCGGGGCCGGATGCCGCGGCGGTCGCGCGCCCGGCTCCTCTGCCCGGGAGAGGTTCACTGCCGAGCGGAGGAGCCGTCGCCCGTCTGCGGCCCTCTGCTCGGCAATGCCCCTCTGCTCGGCAGCGGACACCTCTGTTCGCGGGGTCGTGCCCCGGTGCGTCTACGCCCGGTGCAGCCCCTGCGCCACTGCGCGCATGAGGACGTCCTGCACCTCGTGCCAGCGCTCGAGCACCTGCCAGTACCCGACGCGGATGACGTGGTACCCGAGCAGCCTCAACGCGGCATCGTGGGCGTTGTCGATCTCGCGCTGGGCGCCGACATGGTGTCCCCCGTCGATCTGCAGGACCAGGCGGTCGCCGATCAACAGGTCGACCCGGTGCCCCGCAATCCAGGTCTGGCGTCGCAGAGGAAGCCGCATCCAGCGCAGGCGGGGCACGACGAAGGTCTCGACGCCGGAATCGGACCACGGGGATGCCGATGCCAGCACCTCCCGGGCGGCAGCGGGCAGCGGCATCCGCCCGAGTGCGAGCGGATCGACGAGTTGCCGTCGCAGCGCCGACTCCCACACGGCGAGCGCGGCCTCACGGGGCTGGCACTGGGCGACGAGGGCCAGGACGTTCTCGATGGGATCCTCGAGCTGCCCGGGCGGCCTGGGCACGACGGGACCGTTCCAGTGCACCATCGCCTGGGCGACGTCCACGGATCCGGCGTGCGCGGGTGCGGCCACATGCATCCGGTCGGACCCGAGAACCCACAGACCGAGGCGCGCGGCCGCCGTCACGCACGTGAGCACGACGCCCTCGCGCGCAGCGGTCACGAGCTGTTCGTCCGCGTCGATCGAGGCCACCCAGACCCTGCGAACACGGACCAGCAGCCCGAGCGTCACGGCATCCGCCACCGCCCATTTGGGCGTGCCCGCCTCGATCAGTCGCGCGCTGCGCACGATGCCGCCCTGCGCCCGCACCTTCGCCACCGCCGCTGCCGCCGCCCGCTCACGCGCTTCCGTCATGCACCGATGGTGGCCGAGACCCATCGGGGGCGACGCCTTCGGAGGCGCAACGGTGGACAGCCGACTATCCACAGGATGCGCATCCGGCATCCATCTCCCCCTCGAGCCCGCACAGTCTCCTCTGCTCGGCGGAGGGGATCTGCTCGGCAGAGGGCCGAATCACGGCATCCCGTCCTCTGCTCGGCAATCACCCTCGGCCGGGCAGAGGACCACGCCCTCCGCAAGCCGCACCGGGCGGCGGATGCCGCGCCGCCCGGTAAACTGGCCGGCGAATCCCACACTCAGGCACGCACACACCGTGCCGCACATAGCGCGCAAGGAGTCCCCTATGGCCGAAATCCCCGACAAGCCCGCCCTCGAGGGACTCGAGAAGAAGTGGGATGCCGCGTGGAGCGCGAGGGGCACGTACCTCTTCGATCGCGCGAGCGCCGCGGCATCCGGGCGTCAGGCCGTCTTCAGCGTCGACACTCCCCCGCCCACCGCGAGCGGAAGCCTCCACATCGGGCACGTGTTCAGCTATACGCACACCGATGTCAAAGTGCGCTTCGAGCGCATGCGCGGCAAGACCGTGTTCTACCCCATGGGGTGGGACGACAACGGCCTGCCCACCGAGCGCCGCGTGCAGAACTACTACGGCGTGCGCTGCGACCCGACGCTGCCCTACGACCCCGACTTCGCTCCCCCGTTCGAGGGCGGCGACAACAAGAGCACGAAGGCGGCCGACCAGCGACCCATCAGCCGCCGCAACTTCATCGAGCTGTGCGAGAAGCTCACGGTCGAGGACGAGAAGCACTTCGAGGCGCTGTGGCGCGATCTCGGCCTGAGCGTCGACTGGACCCAGACGTACCGCACCATCAGCGACGACACGATCCGCACGAGCCAGCTCGCCTTCCTGCGCAACATCGAGCGCGGCGAGGCCTACCAGGCCCTCGCGCCGACGCTGTGGGACATCGACTTCCGCTCCGCGATCGCGCAGGCCGAGCTCGAGGACCGCGACCAGCCCGCCGCCTACCACCGCCTGGCGTTCCACAGGGCGGACGGCGCCGGCGACGTGCACATCGAGACGACGCGTCCCGAGCTGCTGGCCGCGTGCGTCGCCCTCGTCGCGCACCCCGACGACGAGCGCTACCAGCCCCTGTTCGGCACGACCGTGCGCACGCCGCTCTTCGACGTCGAGGTCCCCGTGCTCGCGCACCCCCTCGCGCAGCAGGACAAGGGCTCCGGCATCGCCATGATCTGCACGTTCGGCGACGTCACCGACATCATCTGGTGGCGCGAGCTCGATCTCCCCAACCGCACGATCATCGGACAGGACGGCCGGGTCATCGCCGAAGCCCCCGACGTGCTGGCGACGGATGCCGCGAAGGCCGCCTACGCCGAGCTGGCGGGCAAGACGGTCTTCAGCGCCAAGAAGCGCATCGTGGAGCTGCTGGCCGAGTCGGGCGAGATGATCGGTGATCCCAAGCCGTTCACGCACGCCGTGAAGTTCTTCGAGAAGGGCGACCGCCCGCTGGAGATCGTCTCGACGCGGCAGTGGTACATCCGCAACGGCGCGCGCGACGAGCAGCTGCGCGAGCGCCTGATCGCGCTCGGCCGCGAGGTCTCGTGGCACCCCGACTTCATGCGGGTGCGGTACGAGAACTGGGTCGGCGGCCTCACGGGCGACTGGCTCGTCTCCCGTCAGCGCTTCTTCGGCGTGCCGATCCCGGTCTGGTACGCGCTCGACGACGACGGCGAGCGGGACTACTCCCGTGTGCTGACCCCGGATGCCTCGGCGCTGCCGATCGACCCGACCACGCACGTTCCCTCGGGCTACACCGAGGACCAGCGCGGCGTGCCCGGCGGGTTCGACGCCGAGACCGACGTCTTCGACACGTGGGCGACATCGAGCCTCACGCCCCAGCTCGCGGGCGGCTGGCAGCGCGACGAAGAGCTCTGGAACCTCGTGGCGCCGTTCGACCTGCGCCCGCAGGGGCAGGACATCATCCGCACGTGGCTGTTCTCGACGCTCCTGCGCAGCGCCCTCGAGGACGACCGGGCGCCGTGGACGGATGCCGCCATCAGCGGCTTCATCGTCGACCCCGACCGCAAGAAGATGTCCAAGTCCAAGGGCAATGTCGTGACGCCCGCCGACATCCTCGCGCAGCACGGGTCCGACGCGGTGCGGTACTGGGCGGCATCCAGTCGCCTGGGCACCGACGCGGCCTTCGATCCGCAGAACCCGACCCAGATCAAGATCGGCCGGCGCCTCGCGATCAAGGTGCTGAACGCGGCGAAGTTCGTGCTGACCTTCCCCGTACCGGGCGACGCGCATATCACCGACGCCCTGGATGCCGCGATGCTCGCCACCCTCGACGACGTCGTGGCGCAGGCCACGAAGGCCCTCGACGCGTACGACCACGCCCGGGCGCTCGAGGTCACCGAGTCCTTCTTCTGGACGTTCTGCGACGACTACCTGGAGCTCGTGAAGGAGCGCGCCTACGACCCCTCCGACACGGGTCAGGCATCCGCCGCGCTCGCGCTGCGGACGGCGCTCGACACGCTGCTGCGCCTGCTCTCCCCCGTGCTCGTCTTCGCGACCGAGGAGGCGTGGTCGTGGTTCCATCACGGCTCCGTGCACGGCGCGCCCTGGCCCACCCCGGGCGGGGCGCCGGGAGACCCCGCGATCCTGACGGCGGCGAGCGAGGCGCTCATCGCGATCCGGCGCGCCAAGACGGAGGCGAAGCTCTCCCAGAAGACGCCGGTGGATGCCTTGACCCTCGCCGCACCCGCGGCGACCCTCGGCGCCCTGCGTCAGGTCGAGGGCGACCTCCGCGCGGTCGGCCGCATCGAGCGGCTCGAGCTCGCAGAGGCCGAGAGCACCCACGTCGCCGCGATCGAGTTCGCGGAGAGGGAGGACTGAGATGCAGCTCGGAACCCGCTGGAACGCCGGGGCCCAGCCGCCCGCGGCCGTGCCGCGCACGCTGTGGGACACGATCGCGCAGGTCGAGACGCTCAGCCTGAACGCGGGCGACCCGCCGCCGCGCTGGACGCTCACCTGGCTCGAGGGGCGCCCGATCGCCGAGCTCGACACGGGCGTCATCGTGACGACGGACGCGAGCGGCGCCGCCGTCGTGCAGCACGACCCCGAGGACGACTTCGCCTGATCGCGGTGGCCGCTCCGGCCCCAGCCCTGGACGGAAGGCCGGCTCACCCTCGCCCTAACACCCGGCGATACGCTGGCCGGATGGCCGAGAACAGCAATCCCCTGCTCGCGGGATCCGCCCTCCCCTTCGGGCTGCCCGATTACGACGCGATCCTCCCTGAGCACTACCTCCCGGCCTTCCGCGCGGCGTTCGCCGCTCATCGCGACGAGATCGCGGCGATCACCGGGAACGCCGCCGCCCCCACGTTCGAGAACACGATGGAAGCGCTCGAACGGTCGGGCGAGGCGCTGGACCGCGTCGCCCGCACGTTCTACACCGTCAGCTCCGCCGATGCGACTCCCGAGATACAGGCGATCGACGAGGAGCTCGCCCCCCTCATGTCCGCGCATCGGGACTCCGTGCAGCTGGATGCCGAGCTGTACGCGCGGGTGCGGGCCCTCGCCGAGCAAGCCGACACCCTCGGTCTCACACCCGAGCAGCGTTACCTCATCGAGCGCCACCACCGCGAGATGACGCTCGCGGGTGCCGCCCTGGACCCGGCGAGCAAGGAACGGCTCACCGCCATCAACCAGCGGCTCTCATCGCTGACGACGACGTTCGAGAAGAACCTGCTCGCCGACACCAACGATCTCGCGGTCTTCTTCGACGACGCGCGCGAGCTCGACGGGCTCTCCGACGCCGAGCTGTCCGCGGCGGGCCAGGCCGCGGCCGACCGCGGACAGCCGGGACGCTTCGCCGTCACGTTGACGCTCTTCACGGGGCATCCCTATCTCGCCGTGCTCACCGATCGCGAGAGCCGCCGCCGCCTCATGGCCGCGTCCCGCGCACGCGGCATCCGCGGCGGGGCGAACGACAACCGCGAGGTGCTGCTCGAGATCGTGCGCCTCCGCGCTCGGCGCGCGGCGATCCTCGGCTTCCCCAGCCACGCCGCGTACGTCACCGCCGACGAGACGGCAGGCAGCCCGGAGGCCGTGCACGACCTCCTTCGCCGGCTCGCGGCGCCCGCGGCCCGCAACGCCCGCCGTGAGGCCGAGAAGCTGCAGCGCATCATCGACGAGGGCGACGACCGCTTCGAGCTCGCCGCACACGACTGGGCGTTCTACACCGAGCAGGTCCGGATCGCCGAGTACGACATCGACACGAGCGCCATGCGGCCGTGGTTCGAGGCCGAACGGGTGCTTCAGGACGGGGTGTTCCGCGCGGCATCCGAGCTGTACGGTCTTCGCTTCCCCGAGCGTCACGACCTGCACGCGTACCACCCCGACGCCCGCGTCTTCCAGGTCGATGAGGCCGACGGCACGCCGCTCGGCCTCTTCGTGCTCGACCTCTACGCCCGCGACACCAAGCGCGGCGGCGCGTGGATGAACTCGATCGTCGCGCAGGCGGGCCTGCGCGGCGACGCTCCCGTCGTCGTCAACAACCTCAACGTCGCCAAGCCCGCCGGGGGCCTGCCCACTCTGCTGACGCTCGATCAGGTCACGACGCTGTTCCACGAGTTCGGGCACGCCCTGCACGGCCTCTTCGCGACCGTCACCTACCCGCACTTCGCCGGTACCAGCGTGTGCCGGGACTTCGTGGAGTTCCCGAGCCAGGTGAACGAGATGTGGATCCTGTGGCCGGAGATCCTCGCCTCTTACGCCCGTCACGTCGAGACGAACGAGCCCTTGCCGGAGGACCTCGTGGAGCGGCTCCGCGCGACCGGGAGCTTCAACCAGGGCTTCGCGACGAGCGAGTACCTCGCGGCGGCCTGGCTCGATCAGGCGTGGCACTCCCTCAGCGAGGCGGATGCCGCCGCCGTCACCTCCGTGGAGGAGTTCGAAGCCCGCGCCCTCGCCGATATCGGGCTCGACGACCCGGCCGTCCCGCCCCGCTACTCCTCCACGTACTTCGCCCACATCTTCTCGGGCGGGTACAGCGCCGGGTATTACTCCTACATCTGGAGCGAGGTGCTCGATGCGGACACAGTCGAGTGGTTTCGCGAGAACGGCGGGCCCACCCGCACGGCCGGCGCTCGCTTCCGCGCCCGGCTCCTCGCGGTCGGGGGCTCGAAGGACCCCCTTGAGGCGTACCGCGATTTCCGGGGCCGCGAGGCCCGCATCGAGCCCCTGCTCCAGCGGCGCGGCCTCACCGGCTGAACGGCGCACGCGGCGGGATGCACCGGCTGAACGGCGCGCGCATCCCGACCAGGTGCAGCTAGGCGCTCTTCTTCGCCTGCTTGAGGACGAAGGTGGGCGCCGCGCCGTCCTCGACCGCAGCGCGGGTGACCACGACCTTCGCGATGTTCTCGGCGGACGGGATCTCGAACATGATCGGGCCGAGCACGTCCTCGAGGATGGCCCGGAGACCACGGGCGCCGGTCTTGCGCGCCACGGCGAGCTCCGCGATGGCCTCGAGCGCCTCCCGGTCGAACTCCAGATCGACGTCGTCGAGCTCGAACATGCGCTGGTATTGCTTGATGAGCGCGTTGCGCGGTTCGGTGAGGATCTCGATGAGGGCCTCCCGGTCGAGCGGCGCGACCGAGGCGACGATCGGCAGACGCCCGATGAACTCGGGGATGAGCCCGAACTTGTGCAGGTCCTCCGGCAGCACCTCGCTGAAGAGGTTCTGCACGTTGTCCTTGTCCTGCAGCGGCGCCCCGAAGCCCACGCCGTGCTTGCCGACCCGCGAGGAGATGATCTCCTCGAGCCCTGCGAACGCGCCCGCAACGATGAACAGCACGTTCGTCGTGTCGATCTGGATGAACTCCTGATGGGGGTGCTTGCGCCCTCCCTGGGGTGGCACGGACGCGACGGTGCCCTCGAGGATCTTCAGCAGCGCCTGCTGCACACCCTCGCCCGAGACGTCGCGCGTGATCGAGGGGTTCTCCGCCTTGCGGGCGATCTTGTCGACCTCGTCGATGTAGATGATGCCGGTCTCGGCGCGCTTCGTGTCGAAGTCTGCGGCCTGCAGCAGCTTGAGAAGGATGTTCTCCACGTCTTCGCCGACGTAGCCCGCCTCGGTCAGCGCCGTGGCGTCCGCGACCGCGAACGGCACGTTGAGGCGCTTCGCGAGCGTCTGCGCCAGGTAGGTCTTGCCGCAGCCGGTGGGGCCGAGCAGCAGGATGTTGCTCTTGGCGACCTCGACCTCTTCGGCGCGCTGCTCGGCGGGCTTGATCTCGCCGTGGGCCCGGACGCGCTTGTAGTGGTTGTAGACGGCCACCGACAGCGCGCGCTTGGCGTCTTCCTGGCCCACGACGTACTCGTCGAGGAAGGAGAAGATCTCGCGGGGCTTGGGCAGATCGAAGTCGGAGACGACGCCCGAGCCGGATTCGGCCATGCGCTCCTCGATGATCTCGTTGCACAGCTCGACGCACTCGTCGCAGATGTAGACGCCGGGGCCGGCGATCAGCTGCACGACCTGCTTCTGGCTCTTTCCGCAGAACGAGCACTTGAACAGATCGGCGCTCTCTCCGATGCGTGCCATCCGGCCCTCCTCGTGCGTTGCCGCCTGGATGATGCTGTGTGTCGAGCCTAATAGGAAGCCCCGGCATCCGGTCGCATTGACGGATGCCGGGGCGAACCTGTGGAGAGGACTACTTCGTGATCGCCGCGGGCGTGCGCTTGCGGGTCGTGAGGACCTGGTCGACGAGGCCGTACTCGAGGGCCTCGGACGCGCCGAGGATCTTGTCGCGGTCGATGTCCTTGTTGACCTGCTCCTGCGAGCGGTTGGAGTGCTTCGACAGCGTCTCCTCGAGCCACGTGCGCATGCGCAGGATCTCCTGGGCCTGGATCTCGATGTCCGACGCCTGCCCGTGACCGGCCTGGCCCATGGCCGGCTGATGGATCAGGATGCGGGCGTTGGGCAGCGCGAGCCGCTTGCCGGGCGCACCGGCCGCGAGGAGCACCGCCGCGGCCGAGGCGGCCTGGCCGAGCACGACGGTCTGGATCTGCGGCGAGACGTACTGCATCGTGTCGTAGATCGCCGTCATCGCGGTGAACGAGCCACCCGGCGAGTTGATGTACATCACGATGTCGCGGTCGGGGTCCTGGCTCTCGAGCACGAGCAGCTGCGCCATGACGTCGTCGGCCGATGCGTCGTCGACCTGGACGCCCAGGAAGATGACCCGGTCCTCGAAGAGCTTGTTGTACGGGTCCTGACGCTTGTAGCCGTACGCGGTGCGCTCTTCGAACTGGGGCAGGATGTAGCGCGATCCAGGCATCTGCAGGGCCTGCGGCGAAGGGGTTCCGAAGGTGGGGGTGTGCATCGCTTTGTCGTCCTTGTCTCTCGCCTCGAACCTCACGCGGCCGTTCCGCCGCCGCCGGTGACGTCGACGGCGTGCTCGCGGATGTGGTCGACGAAGCCGTAGGCCAGCGCCTCGTCGGCGGTGAACCAGCGGTCGCGGTCGCCGTCCTCGTTGATCTGCTCCACGGTCTTGCCCGTCTGGGCCGCCGTGATCTCGGCGAGGCGGTTCTTCATCGAGATGATGAGCTGAGCCTGCGTCTGGATGTCGCTGGAGGTGCCACCGAAGCCTCCGTGGGGCTGGTGCAGCAGCACACGGGCGTTGGGCGTGATGTAGCGCTTGCCCTTCGTGCCGCTGGTCAGCAGCAGCTGACCCATCGACGCCGCCATGCCGATGCCGACGGTCACGATGTCGTTCGGCACGAACTGCATCGTGTCGTAGATCGCCATGCCGGCCGTGATCGAGCCGCCGGGCGAGTTGATGTACAGGTAGATGTCCTTCTGAGAGTCCTCGGCGGCGAGAAGCAGGATCTTGGCGCAGATCTCGTTCGCGTTCTCGTCGCGCACCTCCGAGCCCAGCCAGATGATGCGATCTCTCAGCAGTCGGTCGAAAACACTCGTGGCGACCAGGGGTTCCGCGGCCATTCTCACTCCATTCCGGTGGTGCGTCGTTATGACCCTACCGGCGGCATTTGCGCCGATCGGTCGTGTTCGCCGTGGGCAGATCGGCGGTGCGCTCGGGAACGACGACGGGGGCGGATGCCGCGGCATCCACCCCCGTCGTCGTTCGCCTCACTCGGCGGTGTCGGCCTTCTTCTTCGCGGCCTTGCGGGTCTTCGGCTTCTCCTCGGCGGCGGCCTCCGACTCGGCGGGAGCGGCGTCTGCCTCGGCGTCGGCCGCCGAGTCCGCGATCTCCTGCGCCTCCTCGGCGACCTCTTCCTCGGCCTCGGGCTCGTCGTCGACGGCGACGAAGCCGGCCAGGTCGACCGCCTTGCCGTTCGTGTCGACGACCGTGACCTTGCCGAGCGCCACGGCGAGGGCCTTGTTGCGGGCGACCTCGCCGACGAGCGCGGGCAGCTGGCCGCCCTGCTGGATCGCCTGCATGAACTCCTGCGGGGCCATGCCGTACTGCGCGGCCGACTGGATGATGTACTGCGTCAGCTCGTCCTGCGAGACCTGGACATCGGCTTCTTCGGCGATCGCATCGAGCAGCACCTGCGTGCGGAACTGCTTCTCGCTCGCCTCGGTCACCTCGGCGCGGTGCTCGTCGTCCTCGAGCCGGCCCTCGCCCTCGAGATGGCTGTGCACCTCGTCCTCGACGAGCTTCGGCGGCACGGGGATGTCGAGCTGCTCGAGCAGCGTCTCGATGAGCTTGTCGCGCGCGGCGGAGCCCTGCGTGAAGACGGACTGCTGGCTGACGCGCTCGACGAGGCTCTCGCGGAGTTCGGCGATCGTGTCGAACTCGCTCGCGATCTGCGCGAAGTCGTCGTCGGCCTCGGGCAGCTCGCGCTCCTTGACGGCCTTGACGGTGACGGTCACCTCGGCCTCCTCGCCGGCGTGGTCGCCGCCGACGAGCTTGGAGCGGAAGGTGGTCTCCTCGCCCGCCGTGAGCGACTCGAGCGCCTCGTCGATGCCCTCGAGCAGCTCGCCGGAGCCGATCTCGTACGACACGCCGCCGGCGCGGTCGATCTCGGAGCCGTCGATCGTGGCGACGAGGTCGAGCTCGACGAAGTCGCCCGTCTTCGCGGGACGCTCGACGGTCACGAGGGTGCCGAAGCGGCCGCGCAGGCGCTCGAGCTCCTCCTCGACGGCGGCCTCGTCGACCTCGACCGCGTCGACGGTGAGGGTGATCCCCTCGAGCTCGGGAACCGTGATCTCGGGGCGCACGTCCACCTCGACGTCCACCAGCAGATCGCCCGAGAAGTCCTTCTCGTTCGGCCACTCGATGATCTCGGCGGCCGGGCGGCCCACGACGCGCACGTTGTGCTCGGTCACGGCCTCGCGGTAGAAGGTGTCGAGGCCCTCGTTGACGGCGTGCTCGATGACGGCACCTCGGCCGACGCGCTGGTCGATGATCGGCGCGGGGACCTTGCCCTTGCGGAAGCCGGGCACCTGGACGTCCTGCGCGATGTGCTCGTAGGCGTGCGTGATGCTGGGCTTGAGCTCGTCGGGCGAGACCGTGATACGCAGCTTCACGCGCGTGGGGCTGAGCTGCTCGACGGTGCTGTTCACCATGCTGGTTGTTCTCCTCGTGATGATCGCGCGCGCGGACGCGCGGCGGGTGAAGGTCTGTGCGTGAGGTCTGTTCGGGGATCCGTGCGTCGGGGCGACAGGATTTGAACCTGCGGCCTCCCGCTCCCAAAGCGGGCGCTCTACCAAGCTGAGCTACGCCCCGGGCGGCGCCGTGCGTGAGCACGGGCACGAAACGGCCCCGTGAAGTCTAGCCGACGGGCGCCGTTCGCCCCATTCGGCGACGTGTGCACGAGCGGGCGGCGTCCGCTGCGGACCATACGGCCCGCGTCGAGGGCACGCCCCGGACTCCGTTAGACTGATGGATGCCGCGGCTTCCGCGCGCGGACCGACACAACTGAACACTCACATCCGGCGGACACCCGCCGAATGCGGGGCTGTAGCTTAGTGGTAAAGCCTTAGTCTTCCAAACTAATGATGCGGGTTCGATTCCCGTCAGCCCCTCCGACTTTTCACTGCCCGCCGACTTCGCCACGGCCGGGCTCAGCCGAGTGCGGCGGCGTGCGTGGCGGAATGGGCGCGATAGATCTCGGCATTGCGCAGGATGCTCGCCCGCTCCTCGTCCGTCAGCTCGCGGCGCACCTTCGCGGGCACGCCCGCGACGAGCGAGCCCGGCGGAATGACGGAGCCCTCGAGCACCACCGCTCCCCCGGCGATGAGGCACCCCTCGCCGACCACGGCGCCCGACAGCACGACGCTGCCCATCCCGATCAGCGTCCCGTCGCCGATCGTGCAGCCGTGCACGACGGCGTTGTGGCCGACCGATACGTTCTCGCCGATCACGACGGGGTGCGCGGCATCCACGTGCACCGAGACGTTGTCCTGCAGGTTGCTGCCCGCGCCGATCGTGATGGCGGCGGAGTCGGCGCGCAGAACGGCGTTGTACCAGGCGCTGGATCCCTCCGACATCTCCACCGCGCCGACGATGCGGGCGCCGGGGGCGACGAAGGCGGCGGGGTCGAGCGCCGGCGAGAGTCCTCCGGGCAGGGCGAGGATCGTGGCATCCGGGGCGATGGTCATGCCCCCGACACTATTGCGTGAGGCTGCCGTCGCGTCCCATCGCCCCGCGCAGCGCGGCCGCGTACGAGGGCGCGAGCGTGTCGGCGAAGGTCACCGTGAGGTGGTCCTCGTCCCGGTAGACGTTCGCGCCGCCCACGACGGGCGAGCACTGCGCGTCGTCGCAGTAGACGTCCGTGAAGTCGAGCAGCGTCACCCCGGACATCCCCTCCGCGGCGTCCCGCACGGGGTCGTTCTCGGAGAGCACGGCATCCCGCGCGCCCGCGCAGGCATCGATCCCGCGCGTGCGCAGGCACTTGTTGGGGTCGTTCTCCCACACGGGGTTGTCCACGACGGTGACGACGGGGATGCCGCGGTCGATCGCTCCCCGCCAGGCGTCGCGGTACCCCGCCACCGCGGCGTCGTGCACGCTGTCGAAACCGGCCGACGAATACGGGGTCGTCGACAGCGCTGCGGTGAAGATGACGTCGGGATCGCGCTCCTCGAGCACCTCGGCGGCGTTCTGCCGCCACTGGTCGCACGCGGCCCCGAAGGCGCCGGGCGTGACGAGAGACGTCGTCGACCACGGGCACGCCCCCTTGAACAGCGTGGTCAGGCGCCACCCGTTCTCGACGGCGATGCCCTCGAACGTCGACAGCAGCTGGAAGGCGTGGCTATCGCCGATGAGCACCACCTCGGGCGCCTCGGGGTCGTCGACGCCGAACTCGCACGTCACCGGCCGGGTGTCGTTGAGCTGCACGAAGCACTGCTCGTCCGAGGGGCGATCGGCGGCGGCGAACCCCGGCGCGGGGAGGACCTGGTCGCCGAAGTCGACCGTCGCGCACGCGGGGTCGAGCACGCTCGCCGCGCCGAAGCACTCCGGCGGGTTCTCCCGGGTCTGCTCGATCGCCTGGACGCCCGCCCGATAGGCGGGGGCGTTCACGGCCCAGGCGCCTGCCGCCACCGCCGCCACGACGACCATCGCGACGAGCGACGACCAGAGCGTCACCCGCGGACGGCGCGACGTGAGCACCTTCCAGGAGCGTGCCGGGTCCTCGACGAAGCGCTTGGTGAGCCAGGCGAGAACGAAGCAGAGCGCCAGCAGGGCGACGCGGTGGTAGATGGAGAGCCCCCAGAACGGCACCGAGGGGGCGATGACGATGAGCGGCCAGTGCCACAGGTAGAGGCTGTAGGAGATGTCGCCGACGAACCGCGCGGGACGGAGGGAGAGCACCCGGGTGGGGTACCACCACCGATCGGCGTTGGATGCGGCGATGACGGCCGCCGCCCCGAGCGTCGGGATCGCCGCCATGTACCCGGGGAAGGGCGTCTGGGCGTCGAAGGTGAACGCGGTGAACACCAGCGCGGCCATCCCCGCCCACCCGAGGAGGAAACTGCCCGCCGCGTGACGGATCTGCAGCACCGGGACCAGTGCGATGACGGCGCCGACGCCGAACTGCCACATGCGACCGAACGTGACGAAGTAGGCCGGCGCGGGGTCGGTGATGGTGAAGATGACGTTGAAGACGAAGGATGCCGCGGTCACGGCGACGATCGCCACGAGCACAGCCCTGCGGCGCGCCCCGCGGAACCTCGTCACGCCGATCCACGCCGCCGCCAGCAGGATGAGGGGCCACAGCACGTAGAACTGCTCTTCCAGCGAGAGCGACCAGTAGTGCTGCACCGTCGTGGGCTCGCCGGTGTGGGCGAGGTAGTCGGCGGAGTTCAGCGCGAGGAACCAGTTCTCGACGTAGAACGTGGAGGCGAGGATCTCGCGGATCTCGGTGGGCAGCGACGACAGCGGGAACAGATAGGGGGTGCCCACGACCAGGGCGCAGAACAGCAGCACCAGGAGGGATGCCGGCAGCAGCCGGCGCGCGCGTCGCGCCCAGAACTGCGCGAGTCGCACCCCGCCGGTGGCCTCCAGCTCCCGCATCAGGTGCCCCGTGATCAGGAATCCGGAGATGACGAAGAAGACGTCGACGCCGACGTATCCGCCCGAGAGGCGCCCCGGCCAGAAGTGGTAGAGCACGACGAGGAGGACGGCGATGGCGCGCAGGCCCTGAACGTGAGGGAGGAACCGCGACGGCTCGGCGTGCTCGGGGGACCTTCCGCTCGGCTCACGGGTCACCGTGCGAGACGGTGAGCGCAGGTTCTGGGGGCCGAGTTCATGATCAGCGGAGGGCACCAGACGACGCTACCGGCTGCGCCCGCGGACCCTCGCATTTGCCCGTGTTTCTGCGCCGGTTAGCCGAGCCTTCACTTGCTTGCGGAATGTTTCGGACTGAGTACCGTTGGATTCACTGAGCCGCGAGACCCGCGGCGAGAGGGGATGTCATGAGCAACGCAGAGACCGTTTCCACAACCGCCGTCGACCCTTCGGTCGCCGCCGCCTCCGCCCAGTTCCTCTCCCCCGTGGCCCTCGGCCTGCAGGCCCTCGTCGTGAACGGCAAGCAGGCCCACTGGCACGTGCGGGGAGCCAACTTCATCGGTGTCCACGAGTTCCTTGATGTGCTCGTCGAGCACGCGGGAGACTGGGCCGACACCGCCGCCGAGCGGATCGTGGCACTGGGCCTACCGATCGACGCCCGCGTCGCCACCATCGCATCGAAGGTCGCACCCACCGCGGTTCCCGCCGGCTTCACCCGGTCCGACGAGATCGTCCGCGCCGTGATCGCCGACATCGACGCCGTGCTCGCCGACCTGGAGGCGGCCATCGAGGGCCTCGACGAGGTCGACCTCACCAGCCAGGACGTGGCCATCGAGATCAAGCGCGGTCTCGAGAAGGACCGCTGGTTCCTGTTCGCCCACGTCAGCGCGTAGCCGCCCGCGACCTCGAGGCCCCCGACACCGCTCCGCGGTCCGGGGGCTTCGGCGTTCACGCCAGATGCGTGAGGCGGCCCGCGATGAGAGTCGCCGAGACGGACATCGACCGCAGCACCGACTCGTCGGCCGTGCGCGGATCGGCGCCGCACAGCACGAGGTCGGCGGTGGCGCCCGGTTCGATCCGCGCGGCGGCGTCGCCGCTGCCGCCGTGCGTCGAGGCGTCGAGCGCCGTCTGCGGCGACACCGCCTCGTGGGGATGCCACGGCTCGCGACCGTCTCTCGTGCGGTACACCGCTCCGGCGATCGCCGCCCACGGGTCGAGGGGCGAGACGGGCGCGTCCGAGCCGAAGCGCAGCGACGCTCCCGCCGCGGCGAGGGAGCGGAGCGGATACGCGAGGGCCGTCTGCGCAGCCCATTCCCGCTCGGTGATGTCGCGGTCATCGAGGGCGTGCTCCGGCTGCACGCTCGCCGCGACACCCAGCCGCGCGAATCTCGGCAGGTCGGCGTGGGCGACGAGCTGTGCGTGCTCGATGCTGCCCGTCGCGCCCGTGAGGGCGAAGGCGTCGAGGGCGCGGGAGTTCGCGACGTCGCCGATCGCGTGCACGGCGCAGCGCAGGCCCGCGCCGGTGGCGACGGTCATGAGCTCGACGAGCTCGTCCGGCGGAACCGTCAGGACGCCCGTGTTGTGCGGCTCGCCCGGGTACGGGTGCGAGCACGCCGCCGTGCGCGTGCCGAGCGAACCGTCGGTGATCACCTTGAACGGCCCGACCCGCACGAGGTCGCTGCGCTGCCCCCGCACGGTGTCTCCTGTGGAGAGGCCCTCGGCGATGGCGCGTTCGAGGTGGTCGGGGTATGTGCCGAACTCCACCCGCAGCGCGTCGAAACCGCGCGCGAGGCGGCGCGCCCACACATCCTCGTTCCAGGCCATGTCGAGGTCGACGATGCCGACGACGCCGCGGGATGCCGCGGCATCCGCCGCGCGCGCGACGAACGCGTCGGCGACGCCGGGGTTGACGGCGTTCAGCCGCCGGGAGATCTCGAAGGCGGGCTGTTCGCGAAGGACCCCGTCGCGAGCGTGCTCGAACCCCTCTCGGCGCAGCGCCGCGGAGTTGAGCCACACGCTGTGCACGTCGGCGTTGATGAGATACGTGGGCACCTCGCCCGTCGCGGCGTCGAGGAGCTCGAGATCGGGGCGGTCGGGCCAGAGGGCATCGCGGTAGCCGGTGCCGATCCGACGGCCGTCGTCGGCGACACCGCGGACGACGAGCGCCGCCCCCATGATCGCCGCGGCCTCCGCGGCCGTGGCGGCGCCGCCGAGGTCGACGCGCTGGGCGGCGAGCGCCCACTGGACGGTGTGGACGTGGTGGTCCCACAGACCCGGCAGGAGCCAGCGACCGGCAGCGTCGAGCACCGCACCGCCGAGGCGCAGCGCACCCGCGGGGGCGATGTCGGCGATCCGGCCTCCCGCGATCACGATGTCGTGCGGCTCGTCGTCGCCGCCGGGCAGGGGCACGCCCGACGACACGATGCGCGCGTTCCTGATCGCCGAGACGACCTCGCCCCGGTTCACGGTGCCTCCGGCATCCGGCGCGCATCGAGCGCCCGGCGCATCTCGGCGGCCAGGGCGGGCTGCGCCGCGGGACCGTCGCCCGAGAGCTCGGCGATGATCGTCTCGACGACCTCGCTCGAGCGGTTCTGGCTGAGCTTGCGCTTGGCCACGACGCGCGAGGGCGTGAGGCGGAATCCGGTGGTGCCGCGCTCGAGGCGCTCCACGAATGCCTCGTCGTTCGGCGCCTGCCACATCGGACGCGGTTGCGGCATCCTGCTCTCGAATCGATCGACGAGCCTGTCGAGCACCGCGAGGTTCTCGGCCGTGCTGAGCAGCTCGGGCACACCGGAGAGGTGCGCCGAGACGAAGTTCCAGGTCGGCACGGCCGGCACGTCTCCGTACCACCCGGGAGAGATGTAGCCGTGCGGACCCTGGACGATCACCATCAGCTCCCGCTCCCCCAGGCCGTGGATGAGGTCGTCCGGCTTCCCGACATGACCGACGATCGTGAGGTCGTCCCTCTGGTCGTCCAGCAGCACGGCGTAGTGCGATGCGACGAGCCCCTCGTCGGTGTGGCTGACGAGGGTCGCCCAGGGATTGAGGTCGACGAGACGGCGCAGCTCACCGATGTCGGTCAGCGCGAAAGAGGGATTCTGGCGCACCGTGTCAGCCTACGAGCCCCTTGCCGCCGAGTCGTGACGTCATCGCTGACAGACGGGACACCAGTAGAGCTTGCGTGCGCCCATCTCCTCGAGCACGATCTCGGTGCCGCAGACGCGGCACGGCAGGCCGGCGCGGTGGTACACCCAGTGCCGGTCATCGCGGTGCGCCATGGCACACCGGTAGGCGTCGGGGTCGAGGTCGTCCATCGTCATCATCTGGCCGGTCTCGACACCGATGGACAGCAGCCGCACCCAGTCGCGCCACAGGCCCCGCACGAGCTCCTCCGGCACGTCACGACCCGGCGTGTGCGGATCGAGGTTCGCCCGGAAGAGCATCTCGGCACGGTAGACGTTGCCGATGCCGCTGACGACCGCCTGGTCCATGAGGAGGAGACCGATGGGGGTGGCCCTCTTCCGCACCGAGGCGACGAAGCGCTCCTCGCCCTCGGCCGCGTCGTCCACGAGGGGATCCGGACCGAGCTTCGCGATCGTCGCGGCGACCTCGTCGGGATCCTGGATCTGGCACGCCGTCGGCCCACGCAGGTCGGCGCACGTGATATCCGTCATGAGCCGCAGGCGCACCTGCCCCACGACCGGCGGCGGCCATTGGTCGTCCTCCTCGGCCAGTCCCGTCGTCTGCTCCGACATCCGCACGTGCACACGGGTCCGCCGGGGGGCACCGATCGACGTCAGGGAGTTCTCCCCCGCCGCATCGAACACTGGGTCGCCCTCGAGGTCGGTGCCGCGCTGATTCGTCTGCCCCATGCGCCCGTTGGCGGAGGCGATCGTGGGATCGACGAGGATCTCCCCCGCGAAATCCCACGCCCCGTACATGCCCAGATGCACGCGGAGCCACAGGTCGCCCTCGAACTCGAGGAACATCTGCTTGCCGACGGCCCGCACGGATGCCGCGGCGCGGCCGTCGATCAGCGAAGCGCCCTCGACGAAGCGGCCCTGCGGGCTCGATGCCATCACCCGGCGACCGACGTAGTTGCGGTCGAACTGGCGCGCGATCCGGTGGACGGAATGCCCTTCGGGCATCAGCCTGCCTCGGGGTCGAGCCGGTCGGACGCCTCACCGCCGACCGGAACACCGGCGCGAGGGTCGGGAAGCAGCGAGCCGTCCACCTCGTACGCCGCCACCTGGGCGATGCGCCGGGCGTGGCGCTCCTCGTTCGAGAAGGGCGTCGCGATGAACGTGTCGATGAACGAGGCTGCCTCCTCGAACGTGTGCTGCCGAGCGCCGATGGCGATGACGTTCGCATCGTTGTGCTCGCGGGCGAGCTCGGCGGTCGCGATGCTCCACGCCAGTGCCGCACGCACGCCCTGCACCTTGTTGGCCGCGATCTGCTCGCCGTTGCCGGAGCCGCCGAACACGACGCCGAGGGCCTCGACCCCGTCCGCGCGGTCGCGCACGACGGCCTGCGCGGCGCGGATGCAGAACGCGGGGTAGTCGTCGACGGGGTCGTACTCGAGCGGACCGTGGTCGACGACATCGTGGCCCTGGTCGCTCAGGTGGTGCTGCAGGCGCGTGGAGAACTCCAGGCCCGCGTGATCGGTGGCGATGTGGATGCGCATGGCTCTCATCCTAGGGATCGGGCGTCAGGGCGCGATGCCGGCCGCGGCGGGCTTGAATCCCGCGCGGACGTTCTCGCAGCATCCGGGACGGCACACGTCGAACCAGGGCCCGAGGGGCGTCTCGTGGGGCCGGTCGGCTGCCCGCGTCCCCCGAAGGCGCTCCTCGATGAGATCGACGAGACCCGCGACGTATGCGGGGTCCACGCCGGGCGTGGGCGTGCGCACGGCGCGCAGCCCCGCCTCCTCCGCCGCCTCCATCGCCTCGGTGTCGAGGTCCCACTTGACCTCCATGTGGTCGCTGACGAACCCGAGCGGAACGATCACCACCGCCTCCACCCCGCGCGAGGGCAGCTCCTCGATCACGTCGCATACGTCGGGTTCGAGCCACGGCTGGCTGGGCGGGCCCGAACGGGACTGGTAGACCAGCTCCCAGCCAAGGGTCGCCGCGGCGGGGATCTCGGCCGCGACGCGCTCCATCACACGCGCGCCGACCGCGAGGTGCTGGGCGGCATACGCGCCCCCCTCACCCCAGTCGACATCGCGGGGCCCCGACCGACGGGCGTCGTCGATGGGCACGCTGTGGGTGGAGAACAGCACCCGGATGGCGTCGGCGGGCACGCCGTCGTCGAGGAAACCGGCCACCGCATCGCGCACACCCGTGAAGAACGGCTCGACGAAACCGGGGTGGTCGAAGAACTGACGCACCTTGTCGATCGTGACGGTGCCGCCGAGCTGCGTCTCATCGAGCACGCGTGCGAAATCCTCGCGGTACTGGCGGCAGCTCGAGAAGGAGCTGTACGCGCTCGTGGCCACCGCGAGGAGACGGGTGTGACCCGCGTCGGCGGCGTCGCGCACGGCTTCGTCGAGGTAGGGGCCCCAGTTGCGGTTGCCCCAATAGACCGGCAGGCCCAGGTCGCGCCGGGCGATCTCCGCCTCCAGGGCTGCCTTCAGCTCGCGGTTCTGGGCGTTGATGGGGCTGATGCCGCCGAAATGACGGTAGTGGTGCGCCACCTCTTCCAGGCGCTCGTCGGGGATGCCGCGACCGCGGGTGACGTTGCGCAGGAAGGGGATGACGTCGTCCTGCCCTTCGGGGCCGCCGAAACTGGCGAGCAGGATCGCGTCGTAGGCGACGGGGGTCTCGACATGAGGACGACCCGACGCCGCCTCCGGGGAGGCGTGGAGGACGACGGGCTCGGAGGGAGCAGGCTCGGTGTGCACGGCTCAATCCTGCCATTCGCCGGGGCCCGCGGATCCGCGCGGGCGGGCGTAGGCTGAAGCGGTTGCCGCCGGCGCCAGCAGCGCCGTGGCACGGCATCCGCTCGGCGCCACGGCGCCTCAACCCCACACCCCACGGGAGCATCGCAGTGCCTGGAGAGAATCTGACCCGCATCGAGGCGCAGGAGCGCCGCGCCGTCGTCGAGACGCACTCGTACGAGGTCGAGCTCGACCTCACACGGGGCGCCGAAGTCTTCGGATCCCGGACGCTCGTGCGATTCGGCGGCACCGCCGGGGCGTCGACCTTCATCGACCTCATCGCGCGCGATGTGCGGGAGATCACCTTGAACGGCCGCAGCATCGACCCGTCGACGGCGTTCGCCGATTCGCGGATCGCACTCGACGGGCTGGAGGTCGAGAACGAACTGGTCGTCGACGCGGACTGCGTCTACACCAACACCGGCGAGGGTCTGCACCGCTTCGTAGACCCCGCCGACGGCGAGGTCTACCTCTACTCCCAGTTCGAGGTGCCCGACTCGCGACGCATGTACGCGGTCTTCGAGCAGCCCGACCTGAAGGCGGAGTTCCGCTTCACGGTGCGCGCCCCCGAGGCATGGAAAGTCGTCTCCAACTCCCCCACGCCGGAGCCCTCGCCCCGCGGCGACGGCTCGGCCGTGTGGGCCTTCGAGCCCACGCCCCGCATCTCCTCCTACATCACGGCGCTCATCGCCGGCCCCTACGAGTCGACGTTCTCCGAGCTCACGAGCGCGTCGGGTCGCGTCATCCCGCTGGGCGTGTACGGCCGCAAGAGCCTGTGGCAGCACCTGGACGCCGACTACATCTTCGACAAGACGCGCCAGGGCTTCGCCTACTACGAGGAGAAGTTCGACTACCCGTACCCGTTCGCCAAGTACGACCAGCTCTTCGTGCCCGAGTTCAACGCGGGAGCCATGGAGAACGCGGGCGCGGTCACGTTCACCGAGACCTACGTCTTCCGCAGCAAGGTCACCGACGCGGTCAAGGAGCGCCGCGTCGTGACGATCCTGCACGAGCTGGCCCACATGTGGTTCGGCGACCTCGTCACCATGAAGTGGTGGAACGACCTGTGGCTGAACGAGTCGTTCGCCGAGTGGGCATCGACGATCGCGACCGCCGAGGCCACCGAGTGGACTGCCGCCTGGACCACCTTCAACGCGATGGAGAAGACCTGGGCCTACCGTCAGGACCAGCTGCCCTCCACCCACCCCGTCGTGGCCGAGATCAACGACCTCGAGGACGTGCAGGTCAACTTCGACGGCATCACCTACGCCAAGGGCGGATCCGTGCTCAAGCAGCTCGCCGCCTGGGTCGGCATCGAGCAGTTCTTCGCCGGTGTCGCGGCCTACTTCGCCCGGCACGAGTGGAGCAACACCGAGCTGCCCGACCTCCTGCGCGAGCTCGAGGCCACGAGCGGCCGCGACCTGTCGCAGTGGTCCAAGAAGTGGCTCGAGACCGCCGGTGTGAACACGCTGTCGCCGCTCATCGAGGAATCCGCCGACGGCACCATCTCGCGCTTCGCCGTGGTGCAGACCGCGCCCGCCGACTACCCGACGATCCGCCCGCACCGCCTCGGGATCGGCTTCTACAGCGTTCGCGACGGCGCGCTCACGCGGGTCCACCACCTCGAGCTGGACGTCGACGGCGACCGCACCGACGTGCCCGACCTCAAGGGCCTCGCGCGCCCCGACCTCGTGCTGCTCAACGACGACGACCTCGCCTACGCGAAGATCCGTCTCGACGACCGCTCCCTCGCCACCGCCATCGCCCACCTCGCCGAGATCAGCGACCCGCTGGCGCGCTCGCTCGTGTGGGGCGCCGCGTGGGACCAGACGCGGGATGCCGAGGCATCCGCCACCGACTACATCGATCTCGTCCTGCGCAACATCGGTGCCGAGACCGAGTCGACCACGGTGCGGACGACGCTGGCCCAGCTGCAGCTCACCGCCAACGCCTACGTCGCGCCCGAGCGCCGCGAACAGTCCCGGATCCACGTGGCCGAGGGGCTGTGGTCGCTCGCCCAGGAGGCCGAGGCCGGCAGCGACAACCAGCTGCAGTTCGTCACGGCGTTCGCGCAGTCCGCCGCGACGGCCGAGCAGTGGGAGCGGGTGCGCGCGATCCGCGACGGCGAGAGCGCGCTGCCCGGACTGGCTGTCGACACCGACCTCTCCTGGCAGCTGCTCATCTCGCTCGCCGCCGGCGGCATCGCGACGTCCGCGCAGATCGACGAGGCCCTCGCAGCCGACAACACCGCGAAGGGCGGCGAGTTCGCGGCGCAGGCGAAGGCCGCCCTGCCCTACCGCGAGACCAAGCGCGCGGCGTGGGACGGCCTGGTCGACAGGGCCGACCAGCCGAACACGATCGTCCGCTCGGCGGCGGCGGGCTTCGTGCACCCCGCCACCTCGCACCTGCTCGAGGAGTTCGTGCCGGCGTACTTCGACATGCTGCTTCCGGTCTGGGGGTCCCGCAGCTACCAGATCGCGCAGTACCTGATCGTCGGGCTGTACCCGGCGCCCCTGGCGAACGCCGCCCTCCGGGACGCGACCCGTGCGTGGCTCGCGGATCACACCGATGCCCCCGCGGCGCTGCGCCGGCTCGTGAACGAGAACCTCGCCGGCGTCGAGCGCGCCCTCTCGGTGCAGGAGCGCGACGCGCAATGATCGCCACGGATGCCTCGGCCCCGCACAGCGGGTGCCGAGGCATCCGTGTCTAGGATCGGGACGATGATCGAGTTCATGGCCGCCGCCGAGGGCGTCACCGACCCCGAGTGGTGGACGGAATTCCTCGCGCGCCTCGGCATCGCGGGCTTCCGCATCATCAACGCCGTCCTCATCGTCATCGGCGCCCTGCTGCTGTCGTGGATCCTCCGCATCGTCATCCGACGTGTCGTCGACCGAGTCGTGAACGGGGCCAAGAGCAAGGCCAACGTCGATGACACCCGTGCTCTCGAGAGGTCGCCGCTCGCGGCGGTGCGCCTCGTGCAGCGCACCCGCACGCTCGGCTCGATCCTGCAGAACATCGTCAACGTCGCCGTCGGGATCGTCGCGATCGTCCTGGTCATCAACGCGATCGCCCCCAACGCGCTCGGCTCGCTCGCCCTGCTGACGGCGGCCATCGGCGCGGGGCTCGGCTTCGGCGCCCAGAACATCGTGAAGGACGTGCTCAACGGCATCTTCATCGTCGCCGAGGACCAGGTGGGCATCGGCGACGTCGTCGATCTGGGGCTCGCGACCGGGGTCGTGGAGTACGTGAGCGTGCGCATCACGCACGTGCGCGACGTCAACGGCACGCTCTGGTACGTGCGCAACGGCGAGATCACCCGCATCGGCAACATGTCCCAGGGGTGGTCGCGCGTGATCATCGACCTGGCCGTGCCCGTCGACGCCGATATCGATCAGGTCGAATCGGCCATGCTGGATGCCGCGAAAGCGCTCGCGAAGGATCCGAAGTGGCGCACGCGGGTCATCGAGCAGCCGGAGGTGTGGGGCCTGGAGTCCGTCTCCGGCGACGCGCTCGTCATCCGGCTCGTCATCAAGACCCGGGCGAACGCGAAGGACGACGTCGCCCGCGAGCTGCGCGTTCGGCTCAAGCGCGCGATCGACGCGATGGGCCTCACGCTCCCCCAGCTCAACTCCATCGTCCTGACGGGCCTCGAAGGCGCGCAGCGGGTGCGAGGCGCCAATCCGCCCAAGACGAAGCCGACTCCGGTTGCCGTCGCCGAACAGCGGCCGGTCTGGCGCCCCAAGCGCACCCCTCGCCCGCGCGACGGCGACACAGGATCGGCGCCGTCGGACGACGCCGTGCGGGACGACACCGGCAGCACCGACACCGAGGAGAAGCCGTGACCGACACGCCCGATGCACCGCTCGCCTTCTACGACGAGATCGGCGGGCACGACACGTTCGTGCGGCTCGTCGACGAGTTCTACCGGGGGGTCGCGGAGGACGACGTCCTCCGTCCGATGTATCCGGAGGAGGACCTCGGTCCCGCCGCGGAGCGGCTCACCCTGTTCCTCGAGCAATACTGGGGCGGGCCCACGACGTACGGTCAGCGGCGCGGCCACCCGCGGCTGCGGATGCGGCATGCCCCCTTCCACGTCAACCCCGACGCGCGCGACCGCTGGCTCGCGCACATGCGCCGGGCAGTGGACTCCCTCGAGCTGCCGCCGCTCCACGAGGCGACCCTCTGGGATTACCTGCACCGTGCCGCCCTGGCGATGGTGAACACCTTCGAGTCGACGCCCATCGGGCCCTCGGCGACGGGTCGCACGGAGCTGGGCGCGACAGCCGCCCCCGGCCCGAGGCGCGGCGCAGGCGAGCTGCCGCGCGCCGATTGAGCGTCAGTCGCGCGCGTCGCCCGTCCTGCGCACGGCCGTGAGCCCCGAGCGGGCGGGGCCTCGCACGAGGATGTGACCGCGCGAGAGCGTCAGCCGCGACCAGGCCGCGGCGACGCGCGACTGCGCCTCCTCCTCGCCGGCGATGAATCCCATCGCGAACGCCGCGAAGGCCGCGCCGAGCGGGAGCCCGCCGATCGCCTCGTCGGCCGCACCCCAGACGGAGGCACGCACGGTGCGCACGATGTCCTCCCCCGGGTCGGCCGGCATCGCCTCCGCGACGGCCTGGATGCCCCACTGCGCACGCGCCGCGAGCGTCGCCGCCGCGACGGGTTCCCGCAGCTGCCATCCCCCACGGGGCGGCGAGACCCCCGCCCACGAGGGTGCGAGGGCGGTCTCGGGGAGGAGGAGGGCAGACGCGTCGCCCTCGTCCGCTCGGAGGCTGCTCGCCTCCACGACCAGATCGCACTGCAGCTCGGGATCGACCGGCGACACCCGCATCGCCAGGACGGTCGGGGTGGTGTCGAAGAGACCGCGCGGCGCGAGCGGCGCGGACGTCACCACGAGGGTTCCGCCGGTGGCGCGGAGGCGGACGGCGCCGTCGCCCAGCCGCGCCGCGCGGCCCGCGAAGGTGAGCACGTCGGCGGCCGCGGCGCGCTCGGGGAAGATCAGGCGGGGAGGCATCCGACCTAGACTATTCCAGCGACGCCGGCGCTCCGGCGATGGAGGGTGCACGATGCCGGATGCCGAGAACACCGAGACCGATCACGTCCGCGAGGACCCGGTGGGTGCCATGCTCGGGGTTCTCGACCTCTCGACCGGCGTCGCGCGGACCACGGAGGACATCTTCACCGGCCGATCGCAGCACATGCCGCTCGGACGGGTGTACGGAGGGCAAGTCCTCGCCCAGTCGGTCGTCGCGGCGCAGCGCACCATTTCGCCCGAACGCACGGTGCACTCGATGCACGGCTACTTCCTCCGGCCGGGCGATGCGACCAAGGGCATCACGTTCTCGGTTGACCGCATCCACGACGGGCGATCCTTCGCCACGCGCCGCACCCAGGCGTTCCAAGACGGCGTCCCCATCTTCTCGATGATCGCCTCGTTCCAGGACGAGGATCCCGGCGTCGAGCACCAGGAGCCCATGCCCGAAGGTCTTCCCGCTCCGGAGGACATCCCCGACGTCGACGAGATGACGGGTGACGTGAACCCGATCTCGCGGCGGATGTTCTCGGAGCAACCGATCGAGCTGCGACACATCCCGTCGCCGATCTACGTGTCGGCGGGCGAGGAGCGGCAGCCGCGCCAGGCGGTGTGGATGCGCACGCGACGGCCGATCGGCGACGACGCGGGCCTGCACCGGGCGGTGATGGCCTACCTCAGCGACATGACGATCCAGGAGTCGATCCTCCGCGCGCACGGCATCGCCTGGGTCACGCCGGGCCTGAGGGTGGCGAGCCTGGATCACGCGATGTGGTGGCACCGCCCCGCCCGGGTGGACGAGTGGCTCCTCTACGTGCAGCACTCGCCGAACGCCCGCGGCGGCCGAGGGCTGGCCACGGGCCGCATCTACACGCGTGACGGCGTGCTCGTCGCGAGCGTCGCGCAGGAGATCATGGTGCGGGTGCCGAGCGGCGACTGAGCCGGCGCGCGGCGACGGCAGCCTCAGCGACGGCGGCCGTAGACGATCGGCTCGCCCACGTAGGGCCCCCACGCGCCGCGCTGCTCGTCGTCGATGCGGCGCGGACGACCGGTCGCGGCATCCACCATCACGACGATCGCGGTCGAGCGGGCGTAGAGCTCCTGCTCCGCGTCGGCGGCGGGGCTGAAGACCTCGTAGCAGACCTCCATGCTCGAGCCGCCGAGGGATCCGAACCACATCTGCACGTCCAGCGGCTGACGCTGATAAGGCACCGGTCGCAGGTACTCGATCTCCTGCCGCGCGATGAGGGTGAGCACGCCGTGCTCCACGCCGGAGTCGAGGACGGCCGTCGGCGGGCCCTCCTCCCCCGCACCGGGTCGCCAGAACGCGCGGACGCGCGCCTCCTCGAGCAGCTTGAGCATCGAGGTGTTGTTGACGTGGTTGAACGCGTCGAGATCGCCCCAGCGGAGGTGGATCGGAACGTGCAGCCGCACGGGAGGGGAACTCTCAGTCACGCGTGAGCTTGCGGTACGTCGAGCTCGAACGGTTGAGGGCGTCCGGACCCAGTCGCTCGAGCTTGTTCTGCTCGTACGCCTCGAAGTTGCCCTCGAACCAGTACCAGGCGTCGGGCGTGTCGTCGGTGCCTTCGTAGGCGAGGATGTGGGTCGCGATGCGGTCGAGGAACCACCGGTCGTGCGTGATGACCACTGCACAGCCCGGGAACTCCAGCAGGGCGTTCTCGAGCGACTGCAGCGTCTCGACGTCCAGGTCGTTCGTGGGCTCGTCGAGCAGCAGCAGGTTGCCGCCCTCCTTGAGCGTGAGCGCCAGGTTCAGCCGGTTGCGCTCACCGCCGGAGAGCACACCCGCCTTCTTCTGCTGATCGGGGCCTTTGAAGCCGAACTTCGAGACGTAGGCGCGCGAGGGGATCTCGGTCTTGCCCACCGTGATGATGTCGAGCCCGTCGGAGACGACCTCCCACAGCGACTTGCTGGGGTCGATGTTCGAGCGGCTCTGGTCGACGTAGCTGATCTGCACCGTCTCGCCGATCTTCAGGTCGCCGCCATCGAGCGGTTCCAGGCCGACGATCGACTTGAACAGCGTCGTCTTTCCGACGCCGTTGGGGCCGATGACCCCGACGATGCCGTTGGGCGGCAGGCTGAAGCTCAGGCCGTTGATGAGCGAGCGGTCGCCGAAGCCCTTCTGCAGCTTCTTCGCCTCGATGACGATGCTGCCCAGGCGCGGGCCGGGCGGGATCTGGATCTCCTCGAAGTCGAGCCTGCGGGTTCGCTCGGCCTCGGCCGCCATCTCCTCGTAGCGCGCGAGGCGGGCCTTCGACTTCGCCTGGCGGCCCTTCGTGTTGGAGCGCACCCATTCGAGTTCATCCTTGAGGCGCTTGGCGAGCTTGGCGTCCTTCTTGCCCTGAACGTCGAGGCGCTCGGCCTTCTTCTCCAGGTAGGTGGAGTAGTTGCCCTCGTAGCCGATGAGGCGTCCGCGGTCGACCTCGGCGATCCACTCCGCGACGTTGTCGAGGAAGTACCGGTCGTGGGTGATCGCGATGACGGCACCGGCGTACTTCTGCAGGTGCTGTTCGAGCCAGAGCACGCTCTCGGCATCGAGGTGGTTGGTGGGCTCGTCGAGAAGAAGGAGGTCGGGTTTCTGCAGGAGCAGCTTCGTGAGCGCGACGCGGCGCTTCTCTCCACCGGAGAGCGGGGCGACCTCGGCGTCGGCGGGCGGGGTGCGCAGCGCGTTCATCGCCTGCTCGAGCTGCGAGTCCAGGTCCCACGCGTCGGCCGCGTCGATCTCCTCCTGGAGGGTGCCCATCTCGGCGAGCAGGGTGTCGAAGTCGGCGTCCGGATCGCTCATGAGCGCGGAGATCTCGTTGAAGCGGTCGAGCTTCGCCTTGATTGCGACGCCCTCCTCGATGTTCTCCAGCACCGTCTTGCTCTCATCGAGTTCGGGCTCCTGCATGAGGATGCCGACGGTGAACCCCGGGCTGAGCTTCGCCTCGCCGTTGGAGGGCTGGTCGATGCCGGCCATGATCTTCAGGATCGTCGACTTGCCGGCGCCGTTGGGCCCGACCATGCCGATCTTCGCCCCGGGCAGGAACGACATCGTGACGTCGTCGAGGATCAGCTTCTCGCCCACAGCTTTGCGGGCACGGACCATCTGATAGATGTACTCAGCCATAACCGCTCCAGTCTACGGGCGCGCGACGGCCAGACCCGCCGCGGTGCTCACCAGTCGATGGTGCGGGTGTCGCCCACGAGGCACCGATCGCCCTCGATGACCGGGAGGACCACCGCAACGGGGTCGCCGGTCTCCGGACCGACCTGGCCGATCAGGCACTCCTCGTTCCATCGCACGGAGAATTGCAGACTCTCCACGGGATTGCCCAGCGTCGTCTCGTCGTCGGTCACCTGCATCGCGGCCTTGTCGAACCCGGCCGCGGCGAGCGCGTCGACGTACGCGCGACCCGCCACTCCGGCACCCGAGTCCCACACCGCCTGCACGGTCTGGGCGAAGAACGGCAGGTTCGCGGCGGCGTCGCCGTCGGGCTGCAGTGCGGGCGCCTCCGGAGTGGGCGTCGGCTGCGGCGCCGCGGGCGTGGACACCGAAGGCGTCGGCGTCGGCGTCGGCGCGGGCTCCCCCGCACATGCCACGAGCGCGACCGTCGCGAGCGTGAGAGCCGCGAATGTGCGCCCCGCGCGCCCCATCGGGGAGAGCGGGGAGACAGTCACCCTGCGAGTCTATGCGCGCCCGCCGCGCGGGCAGCGTCTCAGAACGGCACGGGGGCGCTCGCCCAGTCGCGCGCGGGCGGCGTGGCCTCCGATTCCTCGGCGGTGTCGCCCCCCGTGGCCCGCGGAACCGCCTCGGCGGCCTCACCGCCCGTCGCCCAGGTCTCCGGCGCGCCAGCGGGCGGCGCCGCCGGATCGGTGCCGCCCCATCCGTCTACGCCCGACGCCCCGGCATCGGCCGTCGACGCACGCTGCGTCGACGGGTGGAACGCCGCGGTGCCCCACAGCAGGTCGGGACCGAGCGCCTCCGCGTCGATCTCCGGGGCCGTTCCCCGTCGATCTCCGTTCTCCCAGCGCCGGAGCCTCAGGCGCCCCGACACGATGACCCGCTGACCGGTCGAGAGCGAGTCCCGGGCGTTGAGTGCCAATGCCCGGAACGCGGACACCGTGTACCAGTTCGTCGCCGTCTCGACCCATGCGCCGGTGGCGCGGTCGAGCCGTCGCTGGGAGCTGGCCAGCGAGAACGACGTGATCGGGAGTCCTGCGGGAGTCATGACGTGGCGGATGTCTCCGACGACGTTTCCCACGACGGTGATGTGATCGCTCATTTGCGCCTGTCCTTCCCGGCCGGCCCCTCCGGCCGTGTGGCATCGCGCCACTCGACCCAGGATGCGCGGGGGGCGCGAGCGGCGGCGCGTCGATCCTCGTCGTCGGGGATTCCGCGCGCCGTGGCGGAGGTGGGGAGGAGCATCCTCGAACGCGAACGGCGATGTCGGAGGCCCGGCCTACGTTCGTGGCGCAGGAGGAGACATGACAACGACAGCGATTCTCGGACGGCCCCGGGCTCCGCACGGGGCAGACCTCGTTCCCGCCGGGCCCTCCCTGTGGCGGGTGCGGGACAGGACCGGCCTCATCGTCGGCCACATCGAATCGTGCGCGGATGCACGCGGTGTCCGCTACAGCGCGAAGCGCTTCCACGCGCCGTCGCGCGCGTTCCGTTCGCTCGGCGAATTCTGGTCCGCCGACGAGGCGATCCGGGTCCTGCTCGATCGCTGAGCGGACGCGGCGCGGTCAGACGACCGATGCCAGCAGGGGCTCATCCGGCTGACCGGCGCGTGCTCGGCTCAGCGCGCTGTCCCACGCCTCCGCCAGGATCTCGACGCTGCGTTCGAGGATCGCGGGGGCGGCGGTGAAGGGGATCCGCAGGTGCCGTTCGTGCCCGCCGTCCACACCGAAGCGCGGACCGGACGAGATCACGAGCCCGCGCGTGCGCGCCTCCCATGACAGCGGAGAGCTCACGGGCTCGCCGAGCCCCACCCACAGGGCCACGCCGCCGGGCGGGCAGGGCACCTGCCAGTGCGGAAGCCGCGATGCCAGCGCGGCGCACAGGGCATCGCGGCCGGCGCCGAGAAGTCGCGCGCGCTGCTCGAGGATCTCGGGCATCCGGGCCAGCGCCAGAAGAGCCACCTGCTGTTCCATCTCGGGGGTTCCCAGCTCGCGTCGAGGACGAGCCGACACCAGTCGCTGCACGAGATCGACATCGGCACGGATCCACCCCACCCGCAGTCCTCCCCAGACCGACTTGCCGAGCGAGCCGAGGGTCACGACGCGACGCTGGAGGAGGGGATCCATCCCCGCGCCGAGCGGAGCCGAGGCGCCGCCGGGATCGATCCGCAGGTCGGCCGTCGTCTCATCCGCGACGAGGACGGCGCCGGCATCCGCCGCCAGGCCCACGAACTCCTCGCGCGCCGCCCGAGCCATCGACGCGCCCGTCGGGTTCTGGAAGTCGGGCATCGTGTAGACGACGCTGGGCGCGGCGCGGCGAAGCACGTGCTCGGCGCGCTCGAGGTCCCACCCGCTGTCGAGGTGCACCGGTATCGCCGTGAGGCGGCCACCCGCCCGCGAGAACGCATCCGCCGCGTGCGGATACGTCGGCGTCTCGATCGCGACCCGATCCCCCGGGCGCACCAGCACATCGGCGAGCAGCGAGATCGCCGCCTGGGCCCCGGTCGTGACGATGATCTGCGTCGCGTGGGTCGGCAGTCCGCGGGCGGTGTACCGCTCGGCGATCGCCTGGCGCAGCTCGGCGTCGCCCCGCACGTCGTACCCGGGGCGGCTGACCCATCGGGATGCCTGACTGGCGGCCTCCGCGAAGAGCTCCGGCAGACCCGGCCACGCAGAGGGACTGGCCTGACTGAGGTCGATCGTGTCCGCGCCCCCGGGCTCCGGGGCCGCGGCCATCCGCCCCACCGCCTGGACGACGCTGCCCGACCCCCGCAGGCTGCGCAGATGCCCGCTCTCCCGGAGATCGCGGTATGCGGCGGCAACAGTGGTCCGGCTCAGCTCCAGGCGTGCGGCCAGGTCGCGTTCCGCCGGCAGGGCCGTGCCCGGCACGATCCGGCCGTCGAGGCTCAGCACGCGGACGGCGTCGGCCAGGTCTCGATATGCGGGACCGGCGCCGCGCCACCGTCCGAGCATCACGGCGAACGACCGGGACGAGAGGCGGGAATCCGGCATGCATCCACCGTAAGAGGATTGGCCTCTGGCAAGCAAGCCACTTCCGAGATTGGATTGCAGCATGCTCCGCCGTTCCCTGCAGCTGCCGATCGGGCTGGTCCTGTACGGCGTCGGCTGCGCGGTCATGATCGCCGCCGGCATCGGACTCGACCCGTGGACGGTCTTCGCCCAGGGAGTTTCGAAGGCCACCGGCATGGGGATCGGCTGGGTCACCAACCTCATCGGGCTCGGGGTGCTTCTCCTGTGGATACCGCTTCGCCAGCGTCCCGGGCTCGGCACGGTGCTGAACATACTGATGGTCGGCACAGCGATGCAGCTCGCCCTCGACGTCATCCCGACCGCGCCGTCGTTCGCGCTCGGCTGCGTCATGTTCGCCGCCGGCATTGCGATCGTCGGCCTCGGAAGCGGCCTCTACATCGGCGCACGCTTCGGTCCGGGCCCGCGCGACGGGCTCATGACCGGGCTCTCCCACCGCCTCGGGTGGCCCCTCTGGATATCGAGAACACTGGTCGAAGCGGTCGTCCTGACGGCCGGGTGGCTGCTGGGCGGAACGCTCGGAATTGGCACGGTCGCGTTCGCCGTGCTCATCGGACCGCTCGCGCACGCCGCGGTGCGCGCCTTCGACACCGCCCCCGGCGGTGCAGGGACCGGTGCGCCGCACGCCTCCCCCGCGGTGACGCCGGCGGCGGGCGCGGCATCCGCACCCTGATCGCTCAGTGCTCCCGGAACTGCGGCCAATCGCTCCCGGGACGCATCCGCGCATGCAGAGCGCGCTTGGCGATCTCCATCGTCGGATAGGTACCCGCGGATGCCGCCGCCCCCGCCATCATCACGGTGTACCCGTCGTCGTCCTTGCGGACCGTTCCCACGACTCCGGTCGGCCCGTAGGCGACCCAGATCGTGTGGTGCGTCGTCGTGCTCATCGGCGAACTCCTTTCGACCCGCTCGACGCTACGCCGAGGCGTAGCCGAGCGGAAGCCCTCCCGCTCCCGCGTCCCGCGGGACGACGGAGCGAGTTCGTCCCGGACGCCCTCGACGAGCGGGGTTCGCGCTGGCGAACGGTCGCGACACGCCGTTGCACACCCGGTGCGCACGGCATGTCGCGACCGTTCGCGGCCGTCAGGTCAGTGACGAGTCGAACCCGGTGCCCCCGGCAGGATTCGAACCTGCGACAAACGGATTAGAAGGCCGCTGCTCTATCCACTGAGCTACGGAGGCGTGCCACCAAGGCTAGCGCGTCGTCGCGAGGGTGAACGGGGCCGCAAGAGCCCACGAAGATAGGATGTCGGCTATGGCTGCGAGCGAAAACGACCGTCTGGTCTGGATCGACTGCGAGATGACCGGTCTGGACCTCGGGGTCGACGAACTGGTCGAGATCGCGGTCGTGGTGACGGATTTCGAGCTGCGCATCCTGGACGACGGATTCGACGTGGTCATCAAGCCCGACGAGTCGGCGCTGGCGAACATGAACGACTTCGTGACCGACATGCACCGCTCGTCCGGTCTGCTCGAGCAGATCCCCCACGGCGTGAACGTCGCCGAGGCGGAGTTCCAGGCCCTGGAGTACATCCAGCGCTTCGTGCCCCAGCACGGGAAGGCACCCCTGGCCGGCAACACGATCGGCACCGACCGGATGTTCCTGGCGAAGTACATGCCGCGCCTGGACGGCTACCTGCACTACCGCAACGTCGACGTCTCGAGCATCAAGGAGCTCGCGCGCCGCTGGTACCCCCGCGCCTACATCCACGCCCCCGCCAAGCAGGGCGGTCACCGCGCCCTCGCCGACATCCGCGAGTCGATCCGCGAGCTGGCGTACTACCGCCAGTCCGTGTTCGTCTCCCAGCCCGGCCCCACCAGCGACGGTGCGCGTTCCGCCGCCGCCGCCGCGGTGTCGGCGTTCCCCTCCGGCGTGTAATAGACTTGGCTGGTTGCCCGCTCACGCAGGCACATGGTGGGTATAGCTCAGTTGGTAGAGCACCTGGTTGTGGTCCAGGGGGTCGCGGGTTCAAGTCCCGTTACTCACCCCAATGATCGACATGGATGCCGCGACGTTCGAGGACCTTGTCGTGTCCGAACTCGACCTGCTGCCCGATGACATGGTCGACGGGCTCGACAACGTCGTCTTCGTCGTCGAGGCCCGGCCGGAAGACGGCAGCCTCGATCTCTTCGGGCTCTACGACGGCGTGGCCGTGACCGAGCGCGACCGTTACGGCGTCGGCGAACTCCCCGACCGCATCATCGTCTACCGCGAGCCCCACCTGCACGCGTGCGCCGACGAGGCCGAGCTGCGCGACGAGGTGCACACGACCCTCGTCCACGAGATCGCCCACTACTACGGGATCGACGACGACCGACTGCATGAGCTGGGCTGGGCATGAGCACCACGACGCTGCCGGACACCCGGGAGGATGCGGATCTGCGTGCGTCCGCGCCGGGCCCGTGGCAGACCGTGGTGTGGAACGACCCGGTCAACCTGATGAGCTACGTCGTGCGCGTGTTCCGCGACTACTTCGGGTACTCCACTGCCCGCGCGACCGCCCTCATGCTCGACGTGCACGAGCGCGGGCATGCGGTCGTGTCCGAGGGAGCGCGCGAGCAGATGGAGCTGCACGCCGCGGCGATGCACGACTACGGCCTGTGGGCCACCGTCCGGAAGGCACCCCTGTGACCACCACCGTGTTGACCATCAGCCGACTCGAGGCGCGGCACCTCGCCGATCTCGTCGCGCAGTTCTCCGAGCTGCTGGAGAACGCCACGTCGGCGCCGGATGCCGCGGAGGCCGCCGACGATCCTGCCGTCGCGCGGCTCACCCCCACTCCCTACCCCGACGACGACGAGGCAGCGGCTGACTTCCGCTCGGCCACGTCCGGCGACCTCCTGGGCCGCCGGTCCGCCGACGCGCTGCGTGTCCTGGCAGACCTCGCTCCCGCCTTCGCGGAGGGCGACGACACCGCCGACCCCGACGACACGCTGCCCATCGAGCTCGACGCCGACGCGGGATGGGCCTGGATGCGCACGCTGACCGCCATCCGCCTCGTCATCGCTACACGCCTCGGGATCGCCGACGACGACGATCGGCCGGAAGACGACGACGAGCGGTACGCCGTGTACGACTGGATCGGCTTCCGCCTCGACGGGATCGTCAACGCTCTGGCGTAGCGGTCAGGCGGCGCTGCCGCCTACGGCATGACCGCGCTCACGCGGGCGAGGGCCTGCGGGCGATGCTCGCGGATGTGCTCGGCCTCCTGGAGCGCCCACCGCTCCCAGTGGGGCTCGTAGGCGTCCCCGTCCCGCGCCAGCGCCCGGTGCCGGCGCGAGCGTTCCGGGGAATCGAGCCATACCGGCACGTCGGCCACCCGCGCGGTCTGCGGAGTCAGGATGCCGGCACCCTCGACGATGAGAGGGAGCGACGGATCGACGGCATGCGCCTCCGCGGGGGCCCCGGCATCCCAGTCGTATCGGCGCCACACCCCGACGAGGCCGCGTGCGTGGGGCACCAGGATGTCCTGCCGCGCGATCTCCACCCCCGCGGCCAGGCCGTCCCACCCGGGGTAGATCGAATCGAGGGCGACGAGCTGCACCCGGCCCGCGGCGGGCCAGGCCGACACCAGGGCACGCGCGAGCGTGGACTTCCCGGCGCCGCTGCGACCGTCGATGAGGATGACGGGGTTGAGCGCCTCGACGCCCTCGACGGCGCGGAGCACGGCGGCCGCGGCATCCGCCACGGCGAGCCCGAAAGGGTCCTGCGCCGGCGTGCTACTTCTTGAGCGCGCGGATGACACGGCTGAGGGCGCGACCGGCCACCCACACGAACGGGATGGCGACCGCCAGGAGTGCGACGAGGTTGGGCTCGAACCGGAGGTCGTCGCCGCGCCGCACGTACGCGCCGAAGGGGACCGAATAGCCGCCGCCCCCTCCCCCGCCGTTGCCGGACTCATCGGATCCGCCGCCGAAACCGTGCCATGTCGCGGCGACCGGGATGAAGCGCACGCCGTCCACATCCTGCTGCTCGCCATAGGCGCTTTCGACGCCGAAGTGCGCGGACTGCTTGCCGAGTTCCAAAGCGATGTTGGGCATGATGCCACGCTATCGCTCCGGGGGTCCGCTGACGACCCCCGTCAGGGGCGGGGGTCGTGCGGGGGTTTCGGGTGGGAGGGCAGGCTGCGGGGCCCGCCCGCACGGCCCACGAGTGACGCGCGCATCACCGCGTTTCCGCCGAAGCGGCTGGTCGCATCATCCAGCGCGCCCTCGAGCCGGCGGCGCTCCTCGTCGTCGTCCCAGAGGGACATGCCGTGTGCGGCCCCGCGCAGGTTCTCGCCGCGCACGCCGAGCAGCCGTACCGGCCGGCCCTCCTCGAGCGAACCGAAGAGCTCCCTGGCGGTGTCGCCGATCCGCTGCCCCACGTCGGTGGGCTCGGTCAGCGTGCGGGATCGGGTGAGGGTCGAGAAGTCGGCGTAGCGCACCTTGATCGCCACCGTCGCCGCTTCCCACCCCGACCGCCGCAGCCGCCGCGCGACCCGATCGGAGAGCCGCAGCAGCTCGGCCCCCAGGAACTCCGGGTCCGCGACGTCGTCGGAGAACGTCTCCTCATGGCCGACGCTCTTCTCGATGCGTTCGGTGTCGACGCGACGCTGATCGATCCCGCGCGCGAGGTGCCACAGCCGCTCTCCCCCCGCGCGGCCGACGACGCGGTCGAGGACCTCCCGCGGCGTGCGCACGATGTCGCCGATGGTGCGGATGCCTCGGCCTTCGAGCGCCTCGGCGGTCTTCGGCCCCACACCCCACATCGCGCGGACCGATTGAGGCTCCAGAAACGCCTGCGTCTGCGCCTCGGGCACGATGAGAAGGCCGTCGGGCTTGGCACGCGTGGAGGCCATCTTCGCCACGTGCTTGGTGGCGGCGACCCCGACGCTGCAGGTCAGCCCGGTGCGCTCGAGCACGCGGCGGCGCAGTGCGGCGCCGATCTGCCCGGGGCTCCCCCACAGCCGACGCGCCCCCCGCACGTCGAGGAAGGCCTCGTCGATCGAGAGCGGTTCGACGAGCGGGGTGAACTCCTCGAAGACGGCCATGACCCGAGCCGACAGCTCGAGGTAGCGCTCGAAGCGCGGCGCGACGACGATCGCCCGCGGACACAGCCGGAGCGCCTGGCTGACAGGCATGGCGCTGCGCACACCGAACCGACGCGCCTCGTACGACGCACTCGAGACGACCGAGCGTCCCTCCGGGGATCCGATGATCAGCGGTTTGCCCGCGAGGCTCGGGTCATCCAGCACCGCGACGGCCGCGTAGAAGGCGTCCATGTCGACGTGCAGAATGCCGGTTCCGGTGTCGTCCGCGCCCTCCGGCGACACGATCCGCCCGCTGCCGTCACCCCGTCCCATGGGCCCATTCTCCCCACGGCTTCCGACATCGTGGGCGAACCCCCCGCATCACGCCTGCGCGGCGCGTTCCAGGATGAGCTCGCGCACGCGCGCGGCGTCCGCCTGACCCTTCATCGCCTTCATGACCGCGCCGATGATCGCGCCGGCGGCCTGCACCTTGCCGTCGCGGATCTTCTCGAGCACGTCGGGCTGCGCCGTCAATGCCTCGTCGATCGCGGCGATGAGCGCGCCGTCGTCGGAGACAACCGCGAGACCGCGCGCGTCCACGACCTTTTGCGGCGTCCCCTCCCCGGCGATGACACCCTCGAGCACTTGGCGGGCGAGCTTGTCGGTGAGGGTTCCGGCATCCACCAGCCCCTGCAGCGCCGCGACATCCGCCGGCGAGACGAGCTCGCTCGCCTCGCGGTCCTGCGCGTTCGCGATGCGGGCGATCTCACCCGTCCACCACTTGCGGGCCGCGGCGGGAGATGCACCGGCCGCGATCGTCGCCTCCACCTCGGGGAGGATTCCGCCGTTGGCGACGTCCTGGAACTCGAGATCGGTGAAGCCCCATTCGCTCTTCAGGCGGCGACGACGGGCCGCGGGCGCCTCCGGCAGCGCCGCTCGCAGCTGCTCGACGAGCTCCGGCGCCGGCACGACGGGGAGCAGGTCGGGCTCGGGGAAGTACCGGTAGTCATCCGCGTCGGACTTCGGGCGACCGGGCGAGGTGCGCCCGGTGTCCTCGTGCCAGTGCCGCGTCTCCTGCGTGATGGTGCCGCCCGCCTCGAGGATGGCGGCCTGACGCTGGATCTCGTATCGCACGGCCCGCTCGACCGACCGCATCGAGTTGACGTTCTTCGTCTCGGTGCGCGTGCCGAACTTCTCCTGCCCGCGAGGACGCAGCGACACGTTCGCGTCGCAGCGCAGGTTGCCGCGCTCCATGCGCGCCTCGGAGATGCCGAGCGCCCGGACGATGTCGCGGATCGTCTGGACATAGGCCTTCGCGATCTCGGGCGCACGGTGCTCCGCGCCCACGATCGGCTTCGTCACGATCTCCACCAGCGGCACGCCGGCGCGGTTGTAGTCGACGAGCGAGTACTCCGCCCCCTGGATGCGGCCGGTCGACCCGCCGACGTGGGTCAGCTTTCCGGCATCCTCCTCCATGTGGGCGCGCTCGATGTCGATGCCGACCTCGGTGCCGTCCTCGAGCTCGACCACGACGCGCCCCTCGAAGGCGATGGGCTCGTCGTACTGGCTGATCTGGTAGTTCTTACCGAGGTCGGGGTAGAAGTAGTTCTTCCGCGCGAATCGGCTCGACGGCGCGATCTGGCAGCCGAGCGCCAGACCGAGACTGATGGAGGACCGCACGGCCTCCTCGTTGACGACCGGCAGGGCGCCCGGCAAGCCCATGTCCACGGGGGCCACGAGCGTGTTCGGGGCGGCGCCGTGGTTCGCGTCGTGGGCGGGGTTGCCCGCCGACGAGAACATCTTCGTCGCGGTGTTCAGCTCTACATGCACCTCGAACCCGAGCACGGGCTCGAAGAGCTCGAGCGCACGGTCGAAGTCCATCAGCTTCGCGGCGGCCATCAGCGGGTTCCTCCGGGAGTCAGAGCAGGGGCGCGGTCCAGCAGCGGTGCGCCCCACGACCATTCGAGCAGCGACTCGAGGGCGGCGCCGACACGGTACAGGCGGGCGTCCTCGCGGACGGGGGCGAGGAACTGGATGCCGACGGGCAGGCCGTCCTCTTCGGCGAGGCCCGTGGGGATCGAGATCCCCGGCACGCCCGCGAGGTTGGCCGGGATCGTCGTGACGTCGTTGAGGTACATCTGCAGCGGGTCGTCGATGCGCTCGCCGAGGCGGAAGGCCGTCGTCGGCGCGGAGGGCGTCGCGATGACATCCACCTGGCCGAACGCGGCGTCGAAGTCGCGCTGGATGAGCGTGCGCACCTTCTGCGCGCTGCCGTAGTACGCGTCGTAGTAGCCGGCCGAGAGCGCATAGGTGCCGAGGATGATGCGGCGCTTCACCTCGGGCCCGAAGCCGGCCTCGCGCGTGGCCGCCATGACCTCCTCGACCGTGGCACCCGCGTGCGGGGTCACCCGCATGCCGAAGCGCACCGAGTCGAACTTCGCGAGGTTGCTCGAGGCCTCCGCGGGAAGGATCAGGTAGTAGGCGGCGACCCCGTACTCGAAGTGGGGGGCGCTGATCTCGACGATCTCGGCACCGTGCGCGGCGAGCGCGTCCAGCGCGCCGTGGAAAGAGGCGGCGACGCCAGCCTGGAATCCGCTGTCGGGCAGCTCGCGGATCACGCCGACCCGCAGACCCTTGAGCACGTCCCCGCGGGCGCCCTCGAGGGCGGCCTCGGCGAACGACGGCCAGTCGTGACGCAGCGACGTCGAATCGTGCGGATCGTGCCCGCCGATGACATCGTGCAACAGGCCGGCGTCGCGAACCGTGCGCGTGACGGGACCGACCTGATCGAGGCTGGAGGCCAGCGCGATCGCACCGTAGCGGCTGACGCCCCCGTAGGTCGGCTTCATGCCGACCGTGCCGGTCACGTGGGCGGGCTGCCGGATCGACCCGCCGGTGTCGCTGCCGAGGGCCAGCGGCGCCTCGAATGCGGCGACCGCCGCGGCGGAGCCGCCGCCGGAGCCGCCGGGGATGCGGTCGAGGTCCCAGGGGTTGCGCGTCGGGCCGTAGGCGGAGTGCTCCGTCGAGGAGCCCATCGCGAACTCGTCCATGTTCGTCTTGCCGAGGGGAACCATCCCCGCGGCGCGAGCCCGCGACACGACGGTCGCGTCGAAGGGCGACATGTACCCCTCGAGGATGCGTGAGCCGCTCGTGGAGGGCATGTCGGTCGTGACGAGCACGTCCTTGATGGCGAGCGGAACGCCCGCGAGCGCGTGCATCGTCTCCCCCGAGGCCCGCTGCCGATCGATCTCGGCGGCGATCTGCTCGGCCCGCTCGTTCACGTGCAGGAACGCGTGGACGTCGGCATCGACGTCGCGGATGCGCGCCAGGTGGGCGCGCGTCACCTCGACGCTCGAGAGCTCACCGGCGGCGAGCTTGTCGGAGAGGTCCGCGGCGGTGAGGCGGGTGATGTCGCTCACTGCTCCTCCCCCAGGATCGCCGTGACCCGGAAGCGGCCGTCGGCGGAATCGGGGGCGTTCTGCAGAACCTGGTCGCGCGTGAGCGTGTCGGCGGCCTCGTCGGGGCGGAAGACGTTCTCGAGCGGCACGGGGTGGCTCGTGGCGGGCACGTCGGGCGTGGCCACCTGCGACACCTTCGCGATGTTGTCGACGATCACATCGAGCTGGCCCGTCAGGGTCTGTACCTCGTCGTCGGTCAGCTGTATCCGTGCGAGCACGCCCAGATGGCGCACGAGTTCGGGGGTGATTTCAGACACCGCCCTATTCTAGGCGGCACCCCCGCGCCGCTCCGGCCCCGGGCGGCGGCACCTAGGCTGGCGGCGTGACGACGTACGATCCCCCGCGCCCCTGGATCCGAAGCTACGCCGAGGGCGTTCCCGCCGATCTCGAGCCCGTCTCGGGCTCGCTGGTCGACATCGTCGCGGCATCCGCCTGGGACTACCCGGACGCTCCCGCCCTGCAGTTCTTCGGGCGCACGATGTCATACCGCGAGCTGCAGGACCAGATCGAGCGGGCCGCGGCCGGACTTCGCGAGCGGGGGGTCCGGTCAGGCGACCCCGTCGCCATCGTCCTGCCCAACTGTCCTCAGCACATCGTGGCGTTCTACGCCGTGTTGAGGCTCGGCGCCGTCGTCGTCGAGCACAACCCGCTCTACACGCCGCGCGAACTGCGCAAGCAGTTCGAGGACCACGGCGCCGTGCACGCGATCGTCTGGAGCAAGGTCGCCGCATCGGTGCAGGCGTTCCCGTCCGACCTCGCGGTGCGCACCCTCGTCTCCGTCGATGTGACGCGTGCGATGCCCCTGCGCACCCGCGCCGCCCTCCGTCTGCCCGTCGCCAGGGCCCGTGAGGCGCGCGAGGCACTCACCGCTCGTGTGAGCGGTGCGATCCCGTGGGAGACGCTCCTGCGGAGCGACCCGCTCCCCGCGAGCGTGCCGGCCCCCGGCACCGACGACCTGGCGATCATCCAGTACACCAGCGGCACGACCGGCACCCCGAAGGGCGCCGCCCTCACGCACCGCAACCTCATCTCCAACGCCGCACAGGCGCAGGCGTGGGTGCCCTCGATCCGCCGCGGTGAGGGATGCGTCGTCTACGCCGTGCTCCCGATGTTCCACGCCTACGGCCTGACGCTGTGTCTCACCTTCGCGATGTCGATGGGGGCGCGTCTGGTGCTCTTCCCCCGCTTCGACCCCGACATGGTGCTCGCGGTGACGAAGAAGCACCCCGCGACCTTCCTTCCCCTCGTCCCCCCGATCGCCGACCGGCTGCTGACGGCGGCGCGGGAGCGGGGCGTCTCGCTCGAGGGAACCGAGGTCGCGATCTCCGGCGCGATGGCGCTGCCCCATGAGCTGGTCGTGCCGTTCGAGGCCGCCACGGGCGGCTACCTCGTCGAGGGATACGGCCTGAGCGAGTGCTCCCCCGTGCTGATGGCGAATCCCGTCGCCGAGAACCGGGTCCCGGGCACGGTGGGGCTTCCGCTCCCCGGGACGGAGTGCCGCGTCGTCGATCCCGACGACCCCACCCGCGACGTGGCCGCCGGGGAAGCCGGCGAGCTGCTCGTGCGCGGTCCGCAGGTCTTCGGGGGCTATTACGGAAAGCCCGAGGAGACGCAGCACGTGTTCGTGGACGGCTGGTTCCGCACCGGCGACATCGTGACGATCGACCAGTCGGGATTCGTGCGCATCGTCGACCGCATAAAGGAGCTGATCATCACGGGTGGATTCAACGTCGCTCCCACCGAGGTCGAGATCGCCCTGCGCCAGCATCCCCAGGTCGAGGATGCCGCGGTCGTCGGCCTGCCGAGCGTGCACTCGGGCGAGGAGGTCGTCGCCGCGATCGTCCCGGCGCCCGGCGTATCGCTCGACGAGGAGTCCGTGCGGGAGTTCGCGCGCGGCATCCTCACGCCCTACAAGGTGCCGCGGCGCATATTCGTGGTCGACGAGCTGCCGAAGTCCCTGATCGGCAAGGTACTGCGCCGCCAGGTGCGCGAGTCCCTCCTGCAGCTGACCACAGGCCGCTGACGGGGCGGCCCTGGGAGCCGTGCCGCGCCGACGGCGGACGCCGTCGGTTCAGCGATCCTCGGTGTCGAGCGCCGCCAGCGCTCCCGGGCCCTCCGTCACCAGCAGGCGGAACTGGGCCGCGTCGATGATGCGCACACCCAGCGCCTCCGCCTTCGCGAGCTTGGAGCCCGCTCCCGGCCCCGCGGCCACGAAGTCCGTCTTCTTCGACACGCTCGACGCGGCCTTGCCGCCCGCCGCCATGATCGCCTCCTGGGCACCCTCGCGGGTGTAGCCCTCGAGCGAGCCCGTCGCGACGACGGTGAGCCCCTCGAGCACGCCGCCGCCCCCCGCGGCCCCCGGCCCCGGATGGCCCGGTGTCGAGAACTGGGCACCGGCCGCCTCCCATCGTTCGACGATCTCGCGGTGCCAATCGACCTCGAACCAGTCGATGACGGCATCGGCGATGATGCCCCCGACTCCCTCGACGGCCGCGAGCTCTTCCCGCGAAGCGGCGCGGATCGCGGCGACCGAGCCGAACCATTGCGCGAGCGCCCGCGCGGCGACCGGACCCACGTGACGGATGTTGAACGCGACGAGGAAGCGCCAGAGTTCCTTGGTCTTGGCCTTCTCGAGCTCTTCGAGCAGCGTGAGCGCCTGCGCGGAGGGCTGCGGCCCCGTCGCGCCCTCCTTCTTCTCGGCGGCGGAGGGGTTGCGGCGGAACGGCGCCCTCAGCACGCGCTCCCCCGTCGCGGCGTCCACGCGGGGCTCACCCGTCTCGGCATCCCGCACGATCACCTCGATCGGCACGAGCTGCTCGATCGTCAGGTCGAACAGCCCCGCCTCGGTCTCGAGGGGCGGCTGGGAGGGGGTGGACGGCTGCGTGAGAGCCGCCGCCGTCACCTCGCCGAGCGCCTCGATGTCGAGCGCGCCCCGCGAGCCGATGTGCTCGACCCGGCCCCGCACCTGCGCCGGGCACGCCCGCGTGTTGGGGCAGCGCAGGTCGATGTCGCCCTCCTTCGCCGGGGCCAGGGTCCAGCCGCACTCCGGGCACTCGCGCGGCATCACGAACTCCCGCTCGGTGCCGTCCCGGAGCTCGACGACGGGCCCCAGCACCTCGGGGATGACATCTCCCGCCTTGCGGAGCACGACGGTGTCGCCGATCAGCACGCCCTTCGCGCGCACCACGTCCTGGTTGTGCAGCGTCGCCTGCCGCACCACCGACCCGGCGACGCGGGCGGGCGCCATGATCGCGAAGGGCGTGGCGCGCCCGGTGCGACCCACCGACACGACGATGTCGAGCAGTTTCGTGTTGACCTGCTCGGGAGGGTACTTGTACGCGATCGCCCATCGCGGAGCGCGGCTGGTTGCACCCAGCTCGTCGTGCAGGGCGAGCTCGTCGACCTTGACGACGATGCCGTCGATCTCGTGCTCGACATCGTGACGGTGCTCGCCGTAGTGCTCGACGAACTCGGCGACCCCGTCGATCGAGTCCTTCGTGGCGAAGTAGGGGCTGGTGGGCAGCCCCCACTCCGCGAGGAGGCCGTATATCTCGCTCTGCGATCCCACGGGGGGGCGCTCCCACGCGCCGACGCCGTGGACGAAGAGGCGCAGCGAGTCCAGACGTGCCTGCCCCGCCTCCAGCTCGAGGCCCTCCTTCTTGTCCAGCTGCTGACGGAGCCCGCCGCTGGCCGCATTGCGGGGGTTGGCGAAGGCGGGGAACCGGCGTTCCGCGCTCATGCGCGCCCGCTCCGGATCGAACGCCCGCGAGCGCGCACGCGACTGCTCGATGGCGCGATCCCGCATCTGCGCCTGCAGCGCGTTGAGCGCGGCGAACGACGCGACCGGGATGAACACCTCGCCGCGCACCTCGACGAGCGGCGGATGCCCCGAGCCCGACAGCCGCTGCGGGATGCCGGGCACCCGCACCGCGTTGACCGTGACGTCCTCGCCGATGCGCCCGTCGCCGCGCGTCGCGGCCGAGACGAGCACGCCGTGCTCGTAGCGAAGGCTGATCGCGAGCCCGTCGATCTTCAGTTCCGTGAGCCACCGCACGTGTCGACCCGCGCCGCCCTGCGCCTTCGTGCACCACTCGCGCAGCTCCTCGATCGAGAAGACGTTGTCGAGGCTCAGCATCCTCTCCGCGTGCTCGACGGGGGCGAACTGCGTGCCCTGCGCGGCCCCGACCGACCTCGTGGGCGAGTCCTGCCCCTGCAGCTCGGGGTACAGGCGCTCGATGGCCTCCAGCCGCAGCATCCACCCGTCATAGGTGGCGTCGTCGACGAGCTCGGCGTCTCGCCCGTAGTAGGCGTCACGCGCACCGACGATCTTCTCCGTGAGCTCGCGCGCCTCGTCGCGTGCCTGCTCGAGAGTCAGATCGGGGAGGGCGGAGTGCTGGTCGTCGGCTGCCACCGCATCAGTCTAGGTTCGGGCTCCGACGCGCTCGGCGCACGGCCGGCGCGCGGATGCCGCACGCGAAGCCTGCGCGGAGCCGTCAGACGCCCACGGGCGCCGCCGAGACGGTGCGATCGATCGTGAACTGGCCCAGCACCCGCGTGCCGCGATACAGCACGGCCGTCTGGCCAGGGGCGACGCCGTCGAGAGGGATGTCGGGTCGTACGACGACGCGCGCGCCGTCGTGTTCGTCGACCAGCCGGGCCCGTGCGGGCACCGGATCGGCGTGCGCGCGGATCTGCACGTCGCACGCGGCCTCCTCCCCCGCCGCGAGGGCAGGGGCCCCGGCCCAGCTGAACCGCGCGCCGGCGATCTCGGAGGTGGCGAGGGCCTCCTTCGGCCCGACCACGACCGTGTTGGAGACGGGCCTGACCTCGAGGACGAACCGGGGCTTGCCGTCGGCGGCGGGAACACCCAGCCGCAGTCCGCGCCGCTGACCGACGGTGAACGCGTGCGCGCCGTCGTGGTCGCCGACGACCTCGCCGCTCTGGTCGAGGATCTGGCCGCGCTCGGCGCCCACGCGCTCTGCGAGCCACCCCCGCGTGTCGCCGTCGGGGATGAAGCAGATGTCGTGGCTGTCGGGCTTGCTGGCAACGCTCAGGCCCCGCGCCTCGGCCTCGGCTCGCACCAGCGCCTTGGACGGCGTCTCGCCCAGCGGGAAGAGCGTGTGCGCGAGCTGACCGGCCGTGAGCACGCCGAGAACGTAGGACTGGTCCTTCGCCGCGTCGTGGGCACGGTGGAGCTCGAGTCCGTCGCGCCCCTCTCGCACGAGCGCGTAGTGCCCCGTGCACACCGCGTCGAAGCCGAGATCGAGGGCCTTCTCGAGCACGGCGGCGAACTTGATCCGCTCGTTGCAGCGCATACAGGGGTTCGGGGTGCGGCCGGCGCGGTACTCCGAGACGAAGTCCTCTACGACGTCGTCGCGGAAGCGCTCCGAGAAGTCCCACACGTAGAACGGGATGCCGAGGCGATCGGCCGCCCGGCGCGCGTCGAGCGCGTCCTCCACCGTGCAGCACCCGCGACTGCCCGCGCGCAGCGTGCCGCCCGCGCGCGAGAGCGCCAGGTGCACGCCCGTCACGTCGTGCCCGGCGTCGACCGCGCGCGCGGCCGCCACCGCGGAGTCCACTCCCCCGCTCATCGCCGCCAGAACACGCATCACCCCAGTCTACGAGGCGCCCACGCGGGCGGCTCCGGGGCCGGCTCGCCCGCAGCGCGCGGCATCAGCGCCCGGAGACAGCCCGCGAAGACAGCCCCGCCCGGCGCGCCCGCTCGTACGCGCCGGGCAGGGCACCGAGCACCGCCGCGACGTCATCGGGCGTGCTCGTTCGCCCCAGCGTGATCCGCAGCGCGCCGCGGGCGTCCGCGTCCTCGACGCCCATCGCGCGCAGCACGTGAGAGGGCTCCGGCACCCCCGCCTGGCACGCGGACCCCGTCGACACGGCGACGCCCGCGTCATCCAGCAGCAGCAGCAGCGAGTCGCCCTGAGCGCCCGGGAGCCGCACGTGGAGATGCCCCGGCAGCCGGTCGACACCGCCGGCGGAGACCTGCAGTTCGGGGATCGCCGCGACGAGACCCGCCTGAAGGCGGTCCCGCAGCGCCGCCAGCCGCTCCGCCTCCCGCGCCAGCTCGGCCACGGCGAGCTCCGCGGCCACCGCCAGTGCGGCGGCCCCCGCGACATCCTGCGTGCCCGCCCGCAGACCGCGCTGCTGCCCGCCGCCGTGCAGCAGCGGAACAGGGGCCGCATCGCGGGAGACCACGAGCGCGCCCACGCCCACGGGCCCGCCGAACTTATGGGCGGACAGGCTCATCGCCACGAGACCGGCGGCACGCGCGCCCGACTCCGCGCGGAGCCCCGCGAAGGACAGCGGCGCATGCCCGAAGGCCCCGACCGCGTCGACGTGCAGCGGCACTCCGGCCGCGGCGGCGAGGGCGGATGCCGCGGCGACCGGCTGCATCGCCCCGGTCTCGTTGTTCGCGGCGAGCATCGTCGCCACCGCGGCGTCGGGCGCCTCGAGGGCGGCGCGCCACTGCGCGAGATCCACGACGGAGTCGCCATCCACTTCGACCCGGCTGACGCGGGCCTCGCCGGCGCGCTCGAGCCAGTCGACCGCGTCGAGCGTCGCGTGGTGCTCGGCACGAGGCACGAGGATCGCGTTCCGCGAGGAGGAGGCCGCGCGACGCGCCCGCAGCAGTCCGGTCACGGCCGTGTTGATCGATTCCGTGCCCCCCGAGGTGAAGACGACCTCGACGGGATCGCAGTCCACCGCGGCCGCGACCCGCTCCCGGGCCTCCTCGAGCAGGCGCCGTGCCCCCTGGCCGGGTCCGTGGATCGACGACGCGTTGCCGAGCGTCGCGGATGCCGCGATCCACGCCTCTCGCGACTCGTCGCGCAGCGGGGTCGTCGCGGCGTGGTCGAGGTAGACGGCCATCGCGTCCCTCCTCCGGGCGTCGTGGTCGTGGGGCCGCTGTAACGTGCTGGACCCCTGCGCTGATTAGGGTAGTCGGCATGGTCAGCCCGAGTCCGAGCGCTGCGCCCGCCGTGCCGGGGCTGCTCGATGCCGCCTTCGACGATCTCGGGGTCACCCTCGACGCCGAGGGCGGCCGACTGCGCGTGTGGTCGGGGGCGGCGGACTCGATCGAGCTCGTCCTCTTCGACGACACCGATCTGGACTGGATCACCGACACCGCGCCGCTGGCTCCCGTGGGCCGCGGGGTGTGGGAGGTGCGATCCCCCCGTCTTCGTCCGGGCGCCCGCTACGCCATCCGCGTTTCCGGTCCCAGCGGTCCCGGCAACGCGTTCAACCCGCGCACCCTCCTCGTCGAGCCGTATTCCCGCGGTCTGGTCTCGGGAGGGTGGGCCGCGGGCGGCGGTGACTGGCGCTCCGTCGTCGTGGACCGCTCCTTCGATTGGGGCGGTGTCGCCAAACCCAAGACGCCGCTGGATCGCACCGTGATCTACGAAGGTCACGTGAAGGGCCTCACGAAGCGGCACCCCGGCATCCCGCCCGCCCTGCACGGCACGTACGCGGGCCTCGCCCATCCGGCGATGATCGATCATCTCCTCCGCCTCGGGGTCACGGCCGTCGAGCTCCTTCCCGTCCACGCGTTCGCGAGCGAGCCCCGCCTGCACCAGCTCGGCCTGTCGAACTACTGGGGCTACAACTCGCTCAACTTCTTCACCCCGCACGCGCCCTACGCGACCGAGGCGAACCGGCGGGAGGGACCGGAAGCGGTGCTGCGCGAGTTCAAGGGCATGGTGAAGCTCCTGCATGAGGCGGGCCTGGAGGTCATCCTCGACGTCGTCTACAACCACACCGCCGAGGAGGGCTTCGGCGGCCCGCGCACGAGCCTTCGCGGCATCGACAACCGTGCGTACTACCGGCAGCTCGACGACGGCACGTACGTCGACGAGACGGGGTGCGGCAACGCGGTCGACACGTCGACGGATGCCGCGGCGCGGCTCGTGCTCGACTCGATGCGCTACTGGGCGAACGACGTCCAGGTCGACGGATTCCGCCTCGATCTCGCGGCCACGCTGGGCCGCGACGAGAAGCACCACTTCACCCCCGAGCATCCGCTGCTGCGGGCCATCGTCGACGATCCCGCGCTCGCGGGGGTCAAGAAGATCGCCGAGCCCTGGGATGTCGGAATGGGCGGCTGGCAGACCGGCAACTTCGGGTCGGGCTGGAGCGAGTGGAACGACCGCTACCGCGACCGCGTCCGCAACTTCTGGCTGAGCGACATCGACTACGCCCGTCGCGCCTCGACCTCCCCGGTCGGCATCGGGGGCTTCGCCACCCGCCTTGCCGGTTCCTCGAACACCTTCGATCAGGAGCGCGGTCCCCTCGCGAGCGTCAACTTCGTCACGGCGCACGACGGCTTCACCCTGCACGACCTCGTCTCTTACGACGTCAAGCACAACCTCGCCAACGGCGAGCAGAACCGCGACGGCGCGGACACGAACCGATCCTTCAACCACGGGGCCGAGGGGCCGACCGACGACGAGGCGATCCTCGCCACGCGACGGCGGGCGATGCGCAACCTGCTCGGCACGCTGCTGCTGTCCGCGGGGGTTCCGATGCTCACCGCGGGCGACGAGTTCGGTCGCACCCAGCGCGGCAACAACAACGCATACTGCCACGACAGCCCGCTCACCTGGCTGCGCTGGGATCACAAGCCGTGGCAGGACGACCTGATGGAGCACGTGCGCCATCTCACCCGGGTGCGGCGGGAGAATCCCGCGCTACGACCGGTCCACTTCGCCCGGCAGGATCGGGTCACTCCCTCCGCCTCGGTCATGGACTGGTTCGACGAGAACGGCGAGACGATGTCGGCCGAGCGGTGGACGAGCCCCGCCCACCGCACGCTGCAGTACGTCGCGGCGTCGACCCCCGAGACCGAGGCGTTCAACCGCATCCTGCTGATGGTCCACGGCACGGAGCAGCCCGCCCGGGTCACGCTTCCCGAGATCGCGGGCGTGTCCCGCTACGTGTCGCTGTGGTGCTCGTCCGACGAGCGCCCCGAGGCGCCCGAAACCGCCTTCGCGCCGGGCGACGTGGTGCAGCTGGCCCCCACATCCATGCGCCTTTTCCGCGCCGAGTGATCGTCGCCCATAGCGCATCGAGGCCCGGAACGCGACACGTATCGCCCTTCATTTGAGCGCGGTAGGTTCGGGTTGTGGCTACCGCGTCTCGTCAGAAAACCAGCTCTCCGCCATGGCGCAGCGGCGCCGCCGTCCCGGTCCGTCCTGCCGCCCCGTGGCAGGGCGACCGCGACACGATCGCCCCGCGCCTGCCCCTCTTCGACCAGCGACCGTCGGTTCCCGGCGGGCTCTACCGCCCCAAGGCGTTCGTCGGAGAGGCGGTCCCGTTCGGCGTCACCACCTTCCGCGAGGGCCACGACCGCATCGGCGCGCACGTGCGGCTCCTGGCACCGTCCGGGGATGAGTCGCTGCACCGGCTGAGCCCCCTCGACGACGGCACCGACCGCTGGAGCGTGCTCGTGGCTCCCCTTGAACAGGGTGTGTGGCGGTTCCGCTTCGAGGTGTTCGGCGACGAGTACGCGACCTGGCACCACGCCGCGGGGATCAAGATCGCGGCGGGCGTCGACGTCGAGCTCATGTGCGAGATCGGCGCCGCACTGTTCGAGCGCGCCGCGGCCGAGAAGTCACGGCCCGCGGCTGAGCGCCGCCTCCTCTCGGATGCCGCGAGGCGACTCCGCGAGGAGGGCACGGATGCCGCGGCCGCCCTCGACATCGTCGAGGACCACCGGATCGCGGCGTCGTTCGCGGCCCGGCCCGTCCGCAGCCTTCTGACGGTCGGCGAGGAGCGCGAGCTGCTCGTCGAACGGGCCCGCGCGGGCGTCGGCGCCTGGTACGAGTTCTTCCCGCGGTCCGAGGGCGCGACGCGCGGGGCCGACGGCGCCGTCGTCAGCGGAACGTTCGAAACGGCCGCCCTGCGGCTGCCCGCGGTCGCCGCGATGGGCTTCGACGTGCTCTACCTGCCGCCCATCCACCCGATCGGAACCGTTCACCGCAAGGGCCGCAACAACACCCTGGAGGCCCTCCCCGGCGACCCCGGCTCGCCGTGGGCCATCGGCTCCGCCGACGGAGGCCACGACACCGTCCACCCCGATCTGGGCACGCTCGAGGACTTCCGGGCCTTCGTCGACGCCGCCCGCGAGGCGGGGATCGAGGTCGCCCTCGATCTCGCCCTGCAGGCGGCGCCCGACCATCCGTGGGTCGCCGAGCACCCGGAGTGGTTCACGACCCTTCCCGACGGGACGATCGCCTACGCGGAGAACCCGCCCAAGAAGTATCAGGACATCTACCCGATCAATTTCGACAACGACCCGGACGGCATCCGGGCGGAGGTGCTGCGCGTCGTGCGGCACTGGATCGCCCAGGGCGTGCAGATCTTCCGAGTGGACAACCCGCACACCAAGCCCCTGCAGTTCTGGGAGTGGCTGATCCGGGAGGTCACCGCGGAGCATCCCGGGGTCGTCTTCCTGGCCGAGGCGTTCGCACGGCCCGCCATCATGCAGGCACTCGCGAAGGCGGGCTTCCAGCAGAGCTACACCTACTTCACGTGGCGCAACACGAAGGGTCAGCTCGAGGAGTTCCTCGACGGGCTCGCCCACGAGACGGCGGACTACCTGCGCCCGAACCTCTTCGTCAACACGCCCGACATCCTGACGGAGTACCTGCAGTACGGCGGGCGCGCGGGCTACAAGATCCGCGTCGCGATCGCCGCGACCGCCGCGCCCACCTACGGCGTCTACGCGGGCTATGAGCTCTACGAGAGCGTCGCCCGTCCCGGCTCAGAGGAGAACATCGACAACGAGAAGTACGAGTACAAGTTCCGCGATTGGGAGGGCGCCGAGGAGCGCGGCGACTCGCTGGCACCCTATCTCGCGCAGCTCAACCGCATCCGCCGCGAACACCCCGCCCTCGGCCAGCTGCGCAACATCGACATCCACTGGAGCGACGACGACGCGATCCTGGTGTTCTCCAAGCATCTCGACGCGGCGCTCTCGCCCACCGGCGCCGACGACACGATCATCGTCGTCGCCAATGTCGATGCGCACTCGGCCCGTGAGACCACCGTCCATCTCGACACCCGGATCTGGGGTGTCGACCCCGGGGAGGAGTTCGAGGTCGAGGATCTCATCACGGGCGCCGTATGGCACTGGCGCGACCACAACTACGTCCGGCTCGACGCATTCTCCGAGCCGGTCCACATCCTGCACGTGAGGAGCACCCGATGAGCACCATCTCGACCGAGGACCTCGACCGGGTCGCGACGGGGTCGCACTACTCCCCCCACTCCGTGCTGGGTCATCACCCCGCGACGGATGCGTCCGGCTCGCCGGCCACGCGCATCCGCGTCCGCCGGCCGCTCGCGAGAACGGTCACCGCCCTCCTCGCGGACGGCACCCGCGTGGATCTGGAACACGAGCGCCACGGCGTGTGGGCGGGCCTGCACCGGCGCGATCCGCAGCCGTACCGCATCGAGGCGACCTACGACGAGGGCCCCGACTGGATCGCGGATGACCCGTATCGCTTCCTCCCCACGGTGGGCGAGCTCGATCTGCACCTCATGTCCGAGGGCCGCCACGAAGAGCTGTGGCGCGTTCTCGGCTCGCACCTGCGCACGATCGACGGCGTCGACGGAACCGCTTTCGCGGTGTGGGCCCCGAACGCCCAGGCGGTGCGCCTGGTGGGCGACGTCAACGGCTGGGACGGCCAAGGCCACCCCATGCGGTCGCTCGGATCGACGGGCGTGTGGGAGCTCTTCGTGCCCGGGGTCGGGGAAGGTTCGGCGTACAAGTACGAGATCCTCACGCGGTCGGGGCACTGGATCATGAAGGCCGACCCGATGGCGCGCGCGGCGGAGGTGCCGCCCGCAACGGCGTCGGTGGTGACGAAGGCCCGTCACCGGTGGCAGGACGCCGACTGGATGGCGCGTCGCGCGAAGACCAGCCCCACCGATCGGCCGATGTCGATCTACGAGGTGCACCTCGGGTCGTGGCGTCCCGGCCTGTCCTACCGCGACGCGGCCGACGAGCTCATCGACTACGTCCTGAACCTCGGGTTCACACACGTGGAGTTCATGCCCCTCGCCGAGCACCCGTTCGGCGGATCCTGGGGCTACCAGGTCTCGGGCTACTTCGCGCCGACCAGCCGCTTCGGCACGCCGGACGATCTGCGGTACCTCATCGACCGCATCCACCAGGCCGGCATCGGCGTCATCATGGACTGGGTCCCAGGCCACTTCCCGAAGGACGCCTTCGCACTGGCCCGCTTCGACGGCGAGGCGCTCTACGAGCATCCCGATCCGCGCCGCGGCGAGCACCGCGACTGGGGGACGTACATCTTCGACTACGGACGCCGGGAAGTGCGCAACTTCCTCGTCGCCAACGCACTGTACTGGCTGGAGGAGTTCCACGTCGACGGGCTGCGGGTGGACGCCGTCGCGTCGATCCTCTATCTCGACTACTCGCGGGAGGAAGGCGACTGGGAGCCGAACATCCACGGCGGCCGCGAGAACCTCGAGGCGATCTCGTTCCTGCAGGAGGTCAACGCCACCGCCTACAAGCGCTACCCCGGCATCGCGATGATCGCCGAGGAGTCCACGAGCTTCCCGGGGGTGACGGCGCCGACCGACCAGGGCGGACTCGGTTTCGGCTTCAAGTGGAACATGGGGTGGATGAACGACACCCTGCAGTACCTCGGGCGCGACCCGATGTACCGGGCTCACCACGAAGGAGAGATCACCTTCACCTTCGTGTACTCCTTCAGCGAGAACTACGTGCTCCCCATCAGCCACGACGAGGTCGTGCACGGCAAGGGCACGCTCATGTCACGCATGCCGGGAGACCACTGGCAGAAGCTCGCCAACACCCGGCTGCTGCTGGCGTACCAGTGGTCGCATCCGGGCAAGCAGCTGCTGTTCATGGGGCAGGAGTTCGGCCAGCTCTCCGAGTGGTCGGAGTCGCGGGCGCTCGACTGGTGGATCCTCGACCAGCCGGCGCACGCGCAGCTGCAGTCGTTCGTCGGGACGCTCAACCGCGTCTACGTGGAAAGGTCCGCCCTCTGGGCGCGCGACCACGACGGCGCCGCATTCAGCCGGATCTGGGGGCCGCACCACAACCCGAGCGTCGTGGCCTTCGCGCGCCGGGACTGGCACGGCAACATCGTCGCCGTCGTGTGCAACTTCTCCGGTGTGCCGATCCACGGCTTCGAGCTCGACATGCCGGCGCCCGGCGTGTGGGAGGAGATCCTCAACTCGGATGCCGCGGAGTACGGCGGCTCCGGCGTCGGGAACTTGGGCGTCGTGTATGCCGAGGACCGTGGTGAGGGAGAACCCCCACGCGCGAGTCTCGTGCTTCCGCCGCTCGGCGTGCTGTGGCTCGCCCACCGGGGCGATGCACCGGGCCCCACGGCGGAGTGAACGCCTCCGTGCCGCTCCGTGTCGGGACGGAGCGGCACGACCCGGTCAGAATAGCAGCGAGGCGAGACGCCCGCGCGCACGGATGACGCGGGGGTCGGTGTCGCCCACGAGCCCGAACAGCTCCAGCAGGCGCTCGCGGACGGGCGCGCGCGACTCGGGATCCAGCTGGGCGAACAGGTCGAGGAGGCGCCCGAACGCGTCATCGACGTGCCCGCCGGCGATGTCGAGGTCGGCGACCCGCAGCTGTGCGTCGATCCCCGTCGGTTCGGCGGCCGCGGCATCCCGCGCCGCCTGCAGGTCGGCGTCCTGCACCCGCTCGAGCAGGCGCACCTGAGCCAGACCCGTGCGGGCGTCCGCGTCGCCGGGGTTCTCCGCGATCGCGCGCTCGTACGCCGAGATCGCCCGCGGGTAGTCCCCCGCCTCGATCGCCTCGAACGCCTCGGCGTGCAGCGGAGGCAGCGGCGGTTCCTCCGGCTCCCCCGGCTCCCCCGCGTCCTCGGGGGCACCGGCGGGCTGCGCCGTTCCGGTGACGCCGTTCTGGGCGGCGAGCTGCAGCAGCTGGGCGAAGACCTCGCGGATCTGCGCCTCGGGCACGGCGCCCGTGAACAGGGGCACGGGCTGACCGGCGACGAGACCGACCACCATGGGGATCGACTGGGCGCGGAACGCCTGTGCCAGCTGGGGATTGGCATCGACGTCGACCTTGACGAGCACGATACGGCCGCCGAGCTCGGTGACGACGCGCTCGAGCGCGGGGCTCAGCTGCTTGCAGGGCCCGCACCACTCCGCCCACAGGTCGATGACCACGGGAACGGTGCGCGAGAGCTCCAAGACCGCGGTGAAGGTCTCATCCGTCGCGTCCATCACGAGCGAGGGCACGGATGCCGCACCGCCCGCGGCAGACGCGGCGGCCGATCCGGGGGCCTCCGCGGCGGGTCCCGACCCCGAGGGGCGGTTCCGCAGGGAGGAAAGGTCGACGGCACCGCGCATGACGGCGCCGGGGGTCACGTTCTGGCTCACTGGATCACTCCCGCGCTGAGGATGTTGGAGGCGTAGCCGAGCAGCTGGATCTGCCCGCCGTCGGCCTGGTTGGGGACGTAGAAGAAGAGCTGGTCGGAGAACGTCGTCTCGAAGCCCGAGGCCGACGTCGAGGTGCCGGCCAGCGCCTGGACCGTGGGATTGCCGTCGAGGCGGATGACCGCGTCCTCGTTCGTGGGCCGCACCGTGTCGGTCTCGGTCACGCTCACCGCGACGATCGCCCCCGACTCGAGGGTGGCCAGCGCGATGGGTTCGTAGGCCCCGGCGGCGGACGAGAACGTGAGGCTCCCGGTCTCGGCGCCGGTCTGGTTGAACTGCTCCAGACGGGTGCGACGGTCCTCCGCGACCTTCACGCGGAACTGATCCCCGTCCTCCTGGAACAGGTCGGCGTACGCGCTCTCCGCGCCGTTGTTGAGCACGTCCGCGTAGGCCGCGGCGATCTCCTGCGGCTCGATGACGAGGAACGAGGAGTCCGGCGGCACCTGCGCTGCGCCGATCGTCGCGGGCGCGACGCCGCCGGGGAACTCGGCGGATGCCGCGAGGCTCGCCAGGTACGTCAGGCGGTACTCGCTCCACGGGTCGTCCTGCGTGAGCACGGCGATGGAGGGGGCGGCGCTCTCGCCCTCGGCCGGCGCCACGACGGTCATGAACGTGCGCGGCCAGCCGTTCTTCGCCTCGGGCAGCACGATCTCCACCGGCTCGCTCGGAATCGCGGGGAGCGCGGGGTGATCGCTGACGCTGCTGCGGATCTGGTAGTTCGTCTGACGCTCGGCGAGGACGGCGCCGTCCAGGCGCGTCGCTGCCAGGTCGGCGTCGCCCGCGGCATCCGCCTCCGCCACCGTCTCGGCGACGCGGGCGAGGATGCGCTGCGCCTGCGTCTCGGTGACGACGGGCTGCTGCTGGTCCTCGGTCGTGAGGACCGTCGCCGTGGGGCTCGGGGTCGGCGTGGGACCGAGCTGCGGCCAAGCCTCGGCGGAGCAGCCGCTGACGACGAGCCCGGCCACCACGAGGGCGGGCAGGGCGTGCAGCGCACGGCGCTGCAGGGCCCTGCGAGGCGGAGTGGAACCGACGACGCCCTTCTCCTCCGAGGGGGGAAGCGTGTCGATCGGCTGCGTCTCGGGCAGCGGCGGCGGACCCTTGCGTCGCGGGCCACGCGAACGCCGGGCGTGGCGGATGCCGAGGAAGTACAGCACGACGCCGGCGGCCATCACGATACCGCCGAGCACGATGAGGGGTCCCGCCCACGGGGTGGCGTTCTGGATCGGCCACGTGACGGTCATCCGCGCGGGCGCGGGCTGCGTGCCATCGGAGGCGACGAGGACGCTCATGTCCTCGGGAAGCTGGAGCCGGGCGGTGAGCGTGCCCGAGTCGCTGAACTCGTCGAGCCACAGATCGGAACCGGCCGGGTTGCGCCCCGGGGCATCCGCAGCGGCGCCCTCGTCCGCGGCGCTGCCGTCCTCGGGAGCGGCTTCGTCGGGCGCCGGGGACGCGTCTTCCGCGTCGGGCTCCTCGGCCACGGGCTCCACGGTCTCCGTCGCGATCGTGCCCTCGTCGATCGCGACCCGGGTGTAGGTCGTGTCGGCGAGCCAGGCGGTCATGTCGGCGGTGCGGCCGTACGCGGCGAAGACCACGTCTTCGCCCTCTGCACGCAGGGTCTGCGAGCCCGGCAGGCTGGTGAGCACCGAGCCGTCCACCAGCGTGTAGGCGTGCTCGTCGAGCCCGGTGATCTCGGCGACCTCGGTGGTCGGCCCGAGGAACACGGTGCGCTGAGCGATGCCCGCACCGATCAGCACGGCAGCAATGACGAAGGCCAGCACGGCCCAGACGAATCGCAAAGAAGTACCCCTCCTCGTCACGCCGTGGGTGGTCTCGGCGCGGAATCGGACATTCCAGCCTATCCAAGACGACCTGAATGTCCGCCACGAGCGGGTGTCGCACGGACGCGGCCCCGGCGAGCCGTATTCTGACGGAGCCGTGACGGACCGCGGCGGAGAGAAGTGTCGGATGAAGGTGCAGAACCCTTTCCGCGTGGCGTTCGTCGCGACGCTCGGCGTCGGACTCGGCATCGTCCTGATCCAGAGCGTGCAGACCCTCTCGACGATCCTGCTCTACATCGGCACCGCCCTGTTCCTCTCGCTCGGTCTCGAGCCCGCCATCTCCTTCCTCGAGCGGCGGCGGATGAAGCGGTGGCTCGCCGTTCTGATCACGGTCCTCGTCATCCTTGCCGCCTTCACCGGCATCGTGCTCATGATCGTGCCGATCATCGTCGATCAGATCAGCCAGCTGGTCGTCGTCATCTCCGAAGCGCTCGACCAGGGGGTCGAGCCGTTCCTCGCGGACATCCGGGAGTGGGTCGGCGGCGTCTTCCCCTACCTCGACGTCGATCAGGTCTTCCAGTACGTCACGGACTGGGTGAACTCCCTCGACTTCGCCGCGATCGGCGAGAGCGTCATCGTCTTCGGGGCGACCGTCGTGGCCGGACTCGCCGGCGGATTCATCGTCCTCATCCTCACGATCTACTTCACGGCGTCCACGCCGAATCTGAAGGCCGCGGTGTATCAGCTCGTCCCCGCGAGCAAGCGCGCGCGCTTCATCGACCTCGCGGAGCAGATCACCGACTCGGTCGGCTACTTCGTCATGGGCCAGCTCAGCCTCGGGCTCACCAACGGCGTCCTGAGCTTCATCTTCCTGTCGATCATCGGCGCGCCCTTCACCGCGGTGCTCGCGGTGATCGCACTGTTCTTCTCGATCATCCCCCTCGTGGGAACGCTGACGGGTTCCGCGATCATCGTCCTGACGTGCCTCCTGCCCGGGGTAGGCTCCCCCGGCACGGCCCTCGCCGCGGCGATCTACTACCTCATCTACATGCAGATCGAGGCCTACGTGCTCGCCCCCCGGATCATGAGCCGCGCCGTATCGGTTCCCGGCGCGGTCGTGGTGATCGCGGCGCTCGCGGGCGGGTCGCTCCTCGGGCTGCTGGGAGCTCTCGTGGCGATCCCGATCGCGGCGAGCATCCTGATCATCTATCGTCAGGTGATCATCCCGCGCCAGAACGAACGCTGACGGACCACTCCCCCTGACGGGTCACGCCGAGGGCAGCGGGCCTTCCCACTCCGTCGGCAGCGGAAGAGCACCGGGGTTGACCGCGGCGACGATCTCCGTGAGCACCCGCCGCGTCTGCGTCTCGCCGACCCACAGGTGCTTGCCGCCCTCGACCGGCACCAGCGTCATCCGCGGCACCGAACGGAAGCGCTCCGCCGCCTCGTCGGGGCGGAGGTAGTCGTCGAACTCCGGGATGAGGGCGATGAGCCGCCGGCTCTCCCCCGCCCAGGCCGCCACGTCGTCATCGGTCGCGCGGTGAAGGGGCGGAGAGAGGAGGATCGCGCCCTCGATATCGTGATCGCGCCCGTACTTCAGAGCGAGCTCGGTGCCGAACGACCACCCCACGAGCCAGGGGCGAGGCAGCCCGCGCGCCGTGACGAACGCCATGGCCGCGGCCACGTCGAAGGCCTCCGCGTGCCCGCCGTCGAAGGTGCCCTCGCTGCGTCCCCGGGGCGACTCGGTGCCGCGCGTGTTGAAGCGCAGGACGGCGAGGTCGGCAAGAGCCGGCAGGCGCGCCGCGGCCTTGCGCAGGACGTGGGAGTCCATGAACCCGCCAGCCGTGGGCAGGGGGTGCAGCGTCACGAGGGTGGCGACCGGTTCCTTATCCGCCGGGGTGGCCAGCTCGCCGACCAGGGTCAGCCCGTCGATCGTCTCCAGTTCGATGTCCTCACGCCGCGCCGGCAGCTGAAGCGGACCTCGGATCTCGGTCGTCATGCGATCCTCCAGCATGCCGTGTGCCAGTGTCGGCGCGCGGCGAGGTCCGCCGCGTCGCCCATCACGCCATCCGCACGCCACGCCACGACGTGGGCGGTGCCGGCCGCGACCGTGCGCCCGCACCCGGGGCACGTGTAGTCCTTGACGGCCTGCGCGGCGCTGATCGGCTGGACGGTCCACGAAGACCCCCGACGGGTCTCCGTGCGTTTCCATCCCGCCAGCATCCGTTCGAACCCGTCACCGCTGGGCTGCTCGGGCCGGCGCCGGTTCGAGCGCGGCACGGATCAGTACCAGCCGCGCGCCTGCGAGTGTCCCCACGCGCCGCACGGGGTGCCGTAGCGTCCGCCGATGTACCCGAGGCCCCACGTGATCTGCGTGGCGGCGCTGGTCTCCCAGTCCGCTCCCGCGCTCGCCATCTTCGACCCGGGGAGGGACTGCGGGATGCCGTAGGCGCCGCTGGAGCGGTTGTGTGCATTGACCCGCCATCCGGACTCCTTCTGCCACAGCGCGACGAGGCAGTCGTAGTCCGCGGAGCTCCAGCCGCGGGCCATGACCATGTCGTAGGCGATCGCCTTGGCGGAGCCGGGGTCGGGCGATACCGCGGGCGGGGCCCAGCCGCTCGCGGATCCCCCGCCGCTGGAGCGCGGCGCGACCGGCTCGGGCGTCGGAGTGGGCTTGGGGGTGACGTACACCTCGTACCCGCTGCGGCCGAAGCCATCGGTCGCAGCGTCGGATGCCGCCTCCACCACGAGCGACTGCGCGTCCTCCTGCGCCGCGGCGAAGGAGGTCAGCGCAGACACGGGGGCATCGGCGTTCGGCTCGGCGATCGCGGACCCCGTGGGGGCGAGCACGTACGCTGCGAGGAAGGCGGAGGCGGCCACGGCCGCGAAGACGCCCGTCACGCTGCGACGCCTCGACCAGCGGACGGCGGCCGGGCGCAGGGCGGGGCCGGACGCGTGCGCACGAGAGACACCGCGCGTCGGCGCGGGAGTGATCTCGTTGCCCAGGCTCACAGTTTCACGAGTCTAGCCGCCACCCGGCATCCGCCGCACGCTTTCGGTCGACGGGTCGCAACGCGTCATCGAACCGCGAGCATGACCTCGATCACGGCGTCCAGAACGGCGTCCACCTGTTCTTCACGGTATCCCCGGCGCTGCATCCGAAAGGCCACGGATCGCACCTGCTCGACGCTGACGGGAGCACCCCGTTCGAAGTAGGCGACGAGACGCCCCGCGACGAGGTCCACCTCGTCGACGCGATAGCCGAACCCCAGCAGCCCGGTGCGGGCGAACTTGCGCGTCGCGGGACGCGAGAGGCGGTCGAGCAGCACCTGCGCCTCGCCGCGCGCACGCTCCACCCATTCGCGCGCACCGTGCTCGCTGACGGCGCTGTCCCGCTCGCGGGCCGCGAAGGCGTCTTCCACCCGGCTGAGCGCCGCATCGACGGGGCCGATCGCGTAGCCCCCCCGCACGAGCGGGAAGGATGCCGTGCGAACGGCAGCGGCATCCAGGTCGGCGCCGGACACCCCCTCCGTGGAGGGGTCGACCTCGAACGCGACACGAGCACGCTCGAGGAACTCGTCGACGGCACGCTTGTCGTAACCGCGGGTTCTCCCGGGCGCATCGGGGAAGCCCGAAACGGGGTGCGTTTCGCTCACAGGGCCGCCAGAGGGGAGAGCAGGAGGAACAGGGCGAGGGCGGCCGGAGCCGAGGGGAGGATCGAGTCCAGACGGTCGAGCACGCCACCGTGCCCGGGCAGCCAGGAGCTCATGTCCTTGATCCCCAGGTCTCGCTTGAGCATCGACTCGCCGAGATCGCCCGCCGTCGCGGTCGCGAGGATGACGGCGCCGATGACGAGGCCCGCCCACCAGGGCAGCCCCAGCATGAAGAGGGCGAGCAGCATACCCGCGCCCAGCGCGGCGACGACGGCGCCCGCGAAGCCCTCCCACGTCTTCTTGGGACTGATGCGAGGCGCCATCGGTGTCCTGCCCAGCGCGAGACCCGTCGCATACGCGCCCGTGTCCGAGGCGACCGCGATGATGAGGAATGCGAGCACCCACCACTCGCCGTTGTGCTCCCGCAGCAGCAGCATCGCCAGGCTCGCCATGAAGGCCACGTAGATCTGCACGAGCACGGCCGCGAGGACGTCATCCAGCACCTCGCCGTACGTGCGGCCGTTGCGCGCGGACATCTGCGCCAGCAGACGCCAGACGACGATGACCGCCACATCGACGAAGAGCAGCACCCAGAGCAGCCAGACCTCGGCGAAGAAGCCGGCGGCCACGAGCACGACCGCGAACAGCAGCTGCGGAACGAGGTCTATCTTGCGTCCCGCCCCCTGCAGGGCCCGGCCGAGCTCGAAGACACCGAGCAGCGCGACTCCCGCCGCGAAGATCGCGAAGACCCACTTGAGGAAGATGAGGGAGGCGATCACGACGGCACCGGCGGCCAGCCCGATCACGGTGGCGACGATGAGATCTCGCCCCGTCCGCTGCTTGATGCGCTCGTTCGCCTCGCCGAACTGGTCCCGTGCGTGGGCGACCTGCGTCTCGAACTCCTCGCGCGCCGCGCGGACGTGCGCCTGGAACGCAGCGGACTCCGCAGAACTCCCCCGCCGCGTCTGCCGCGTCGCCTCGGGTTCTGCCGGTCCCTCGCCGGGTGCGTCGGTCATCGCTGGCGTCAGACCTCGAGGAGCTCGACTTCTTTGCGCTTGAGGGCCTCGTCGATCAGATCGACGTGCGTGCGGGTCAGGGCGTCGAGCTCCTTCTCGCCCCGTGCGATCTCGTCCTCGCCGATGTCGCTCTTGAGCGCGTCCAGGTCGTCCTTCGCCTTGCGTCGGATGCCGCGAACATGAACCTTGGCGTCCTCGCCCTTCGAGCGCACGAGCTTGACGAACTCCTTGCGACGTTCCGCCGTCAGCTCGGGCATCGTCACGCGGATGAGGTTGCCGTCGTTCGTGGGGTTCGCACCGAGGTTCGGCATGTCCCGGATGGCCTGCTCGATGGCCTTGAGAGCGGACTTGTCGTAAGGAGTGACAACGATGGTGCGCGCCTCCGGGGTGTTCAGCGAGGCGAGCTGGGCGAGGGGGGTCGGCGACCCGTAGTAGTCGACCAGCACCTTCTGGAACAACTGCGGGTTCGCGCGTCCCGTCCGCACCGTCGAGAAGTCGTCCTTCGCCGCCTCGACGGCTCGATCCATGCGGGTGGCGGCATCCGCCAAGACGTCCGTGATCACGGTGACTCCTAACAGGGGGTGAAGCGTCGGTCCAGTCTAGTCAGCGACGCGCGTCACGCCGTGACCAGCGTGCCGATGGTCTCTCCGAGCAGGGCACGGGTCACGTTGCCGGCGGGCTCCATGCCGAAGACCCGCATGTCCATGCGGTTGTCCATGCACAGGCTGAACGCCGTCGAGTCGACGACCTTGAGCCCCTGCTGCAGGGCGTCGCTGTATGTGAGGCGGTCGATGCGGCTCGCCGTCGGGTCGAGACGCGGATCGGCGGTGTAGACGCCGTCCACGCCGTTCTTGGCCACGAGCACCTCCGTGGCCTTGATCTCGAGTGCCCGCTGGGCCGCCACCGTGTCGGTGCTGAAGTACGGCAGGCCGGCACCAGCGCCGAAGATCACGACGCGGCCCTTCTCCATGTGCCTCTCGGCACGGCGCGGGATGTAGGGCTCGGCGACCTGGGTCATCGAGATCGCCGACTGGACACGCGTGGCGGCGCCCGCCTGCTCGAGGAAGTCCTGCAGCGCAAGCGCGTTCATCACCGTGCCGAGCATGCCCATGTAGTCGGCGCGCCCCCTGTCCATCCCCCGCTGGCTGAGCTCGGCCCCACGGAAGAAGTTCCCGCCGCCGACGACGACCGCGATCTCGACGCGGTCCACCGCCTCCGCGATCTCGCGTGCCATCTGGCCCACGACGTCGGGGTTGACACCCAGCGCGCCCCCGCCGAACGCCTCCCCGGAGAGCTTGAGCAAAACCCTTCGCGTCCCGCTGGTCTCATCGATCACGGCGACTTCCTCTCGTCGTCTCCAACCTATCGCCGGTGGCCCGGCATGAGAAAAGCCCGCACCGCCTGATGGCGATGCGGGCTCGTCCCTGCGCTACGCGCCGACCTTGAATCGCGCGAAGTCGGTGACGGTGATCCCCGCCTCCTGCGCGACCTTGGCGACGGAGAGCTTGTTGTCCTTCGCGTAGTCCTGATCGAGCAGCGCGACCTGCTTGAAGAACGCGTTGACGCGCCCCTCGACGATCTTCGGCAGCGCCGCTTCGGGCTTGCCCTCGTTGCGCGAGATCTCGGTGACGATCTCCCGCTCCTTCTCGACGTCGGCCTCGGGCACGTCGTCGCGGCTGAGGTAGCTCGGGTTCGCGAAGGAGATGTGCTGCGCGATACTGCGAGCGGTCTCCGCGTCAGAGCCGCTGTAGGCCACGACGACGCCGATCTGCGGGGGCAGATCCTTGCTCGTCTTGTGCAGGTAGATCTCGAACGCGTCGCCGGAGAGCGTGCGGACGCGGCGCAGCTCGACCTTCTCTCCGATGATGGCGGCCTCGTCGGAGATCAGTTGATCGACCGTTCCCGAGCCGGCGGGCGCGGCGAGAGCGGCGTCGACCGAATCGGCCGATGCGGCGGCCGCGGCATCCGCGACCTTGTCGGCCAGCGCGATGAAGCGGTCGTTCTTGGCCACGAAGTCGGTCTCGCAGGCGAGTTCGACGAGGGTGACCTTGCCGTCGTGCTCGCGGGCCACGACGAGCCCCTCGCTCGTGGAGCGGTCGGCACGCTTCGCGTTGCCCTTCGCTCCCTTGAGGCGGAGGATCTCGACGGCCTTCTCGACGTCGCCGTCGGCCTCTTCGAGCGCCTTCTTGGTGTCGACCATGCCGGTGCCGAGCTGCTCGCGCAGCGCCTTGATGTCGGCGATCGTGAAGTTTGCCATGGGTGGTGGCCCTCCCTCTGTGGTTCTGGTGGGTACTCGGATGCCGGGCTTCTCACCCGGCAGAGGGTTACTTGGCCTCGGCCTCGGCGGCCTCGTCCGCGGCGGGCCCCTCGGCCTCCGCGGCGGGCTCCTCGGCCTCGGCGGCAGGCGCCTCGGCGGCGTCGTGCGCCTCCTCGCCGGCCTCGTCGGCGGCGGTCTCCGTTGACGCGGTCGAGACCTCGGCATCGCCGGTCGCGGTCTCCGGCTGCTCGAGGAGCTCACGCTCCCAGTCAGCGAGCGGCTCGGCCTCGGCCGACTCGTCGCTGGGCTGGTGACGCTGGATCAGGCCCTCCGCGGCGGCGTCGGCGACGATGCGCGTCAGCAGGCTCACGGAGCGGATCGCGTCGTCGTTGCCCGGGATGGGGAACTGGAACTCGTCGGGGTCGGCGTTGGTGTCGAGGATGCCGATCACGGGGATGCCGAGCTTCTTCGCCTCGTCGACCGCGAGGTGCTCGCGCTTGGCATCCACGACCCAGATCGCCGAGGGCGTCTTGGTGAGGTTGCGGATACCGCCGAGCGACTTGTGGAGCTTGTCGAGCTCGCGCTTCTTGATCAGCAGTTCCTTCTTGGTGAAGCCGCTGTCCGCCGGGTTGTCGTAGTCGAGCTCTTCGAGCTCCTTCATACGGGCGAGGCGCTTGCTCACGGTCTGGAAGTTGGTGAGGAGACCACCGAGCCAGCGCTGGTTGACGTAGGGCTGGCCCACGCGCGTCGCCTGCTCCGCGATGACCTCCTGGGCCTGCTTCTTGGTGCCGACGAAGAGGATGGTGCCGCCGTGGGCGACCGTCTCCTTGACGAACTCGTAGGCCTTGTCGATGTACGACAGCGACTGCTGCAGGTCGATGATGTGGATGCCGCTGCGCTCGGTGAGGATGAATCGCTTCACCTTCGGGTTCCACCGGCGGGTCTGGTGACCGAAGTGCACGCCCGAATCGAGCAGCTGACGAATGGTGACGACGGCCATGGCCGCTCTCCTTTTCTTCGGCGCGAGGCGCCGGTTCTGCGGTTTGACGAACCGGATCGGACGATGCGGTTCCCTGGTGCCCGACACGCTCCCACCCGAATGCAGCGGGACCGAAGGGAGGTGTGCCGCGGGCGGCGAGGCCGCTCCGCTGTGGGCACGCGAAGTCACCCCGTTTCCGAGGTGCCCGCCCAGTGTATCAGCAGCGGACCTCCTCCCCATCGTGGTCGGCGGCTCGCTTCCCCGGGGTTCCGAGCCTCTCCGGCGGCGGTGCGGGCGATGCGCGCGACCCTGTCACCATGGACCGCGCACTCGGACGACGATTCGATCGACCGCGGCGCCGGGCGCTCGCGCTCACGGTGGTGGTCGCCGCCCTGTGCACGGAGGCGCACGGCCTCTCGGCGGCCGCGGCGCCGTCCCACCGGGCGGGCCCTCACGACGGGATCATCGAAGCGCGCACGGAGGCCGTGTGGCAGTGGCCGCTGCCACCCCCTCGACGGATCGCCCGTCCCTACGTCGCACCGGTGCACGACTATGCCGCGGGGCACCGGGGGATCGACATCCAGCCGCTCGGTGATGACGCGGGCGGACGCGTCGTCACCGCTCCCGCCGACGGAGTTATCGCATTCGCGGGTCGGGTGGTCGATCGCTCCGTCGTGACGATCGACCACGGCGACGGGCTGGTCTCGACCGTGGAGCCCGTCGAGCCGCTGTGGCCCGCGGGCACCGCCGTACGCGCGGGCGAGCCGATCGCGCACCTCTCCGTCGGGGGTCACACGACGCCCCGCAATCTTCATCTCGGGGCACGGCGTCACGGCCGATACCTGAACCCCCTGGCACTTCTGGGCGACCTGCCGCGCGCCGTGCTCCTGCCGCTCGGATCCGCGCCTGCCGCACCGGGCGCGGGCGGCCTCGGCCGATGAGCGGGGGCGGTCAGGCGCGGGGGTGCGCGAGCCGGTACACGGCCGCGAGACGCTCGCTCGAGACGTGGGTGTAGATCTGCGTCGTGCCGAGGCTGGCATGCCCCAGTAGCTCCTGAACGCTGCGGAGGTCTGCGCCACCGTCGAGCAGGTGCGTCGCCGCGGCGTGCCGGAGCGCGTGCGCACCCACGTTCTCCGCGCCCATGACCGGCCCGATCCGGCGGGAGACGAGTCGGTGGACGACCCGAGGCGAGAGCCTGCCGCCGCGGGCGCCGAGGAAGAGGGCGCCGTGCGCGTCGGGGGCCGTGCCGGTGAGCAGGGCCGGTCGCACCGGCAGATAGGCCTGGAGGGCGCGCCGGGCGGGCGCTCCGAACGGCACCACCCGTTCCCTGTCCCCCTTGCCGACGACGCGCACGACCCCGCGCTGCTGATCGATGTCGTCGATATCGATGCCGCAGAGCTCGGACACCCTGATCCCGGACCCGTACAACAGCTCCAGCACGGCATGGTCGCGCCGGGAGATCGCGTCTCCGTCGGCCGCCTCCGCCGCCGAGCGCTCCATGACCTCCGCAAGGGCCGCCGACGGAGCCACGCGCGGCAACGTGCGCGCCCGCTTGGGCGCGGTGAGCCGCAGGCTGGGATCGGTCGGTACCAACCCCGTCTCGAGCGCCCACGAGAACAGTGCCCGGGCGGTCGCCGTGCGGCGCGCCAGCGTCGATCGGGCGTCGCCGCGTTCCGATGCATGCCACAGCCACTCCCGGAGCAGCTCGAGGTCCACATCGGTGAGCGCCGTGACACCTCGGGTCGCCGCGAGAGCCGCCAGGTCGCGAAGGTCGGCACGGTAGGCCCGCACCGTGGCCGGGGAGAGTCGGCGCACATCGCCCAGGTGGTGCGCGAACGCCTCGGATGCCTCGGTCAGCAGCATCCTTCAAGAATGCGCCCCTCCGCGCGCCGGCACCGCGGCGGCGCGCCGCCAGCCCACCGCCCCGCGCCTGGCCACCCCCTCGAGCTCGAGGAGCGCCAGGATCGCGCCGCAGTCGGCCGGGGCCAGGCCCGCCCGGCGGGCGACGTCATCGACCGATCGATCCGCCCTCGTCGAGAGGGCGTCGAGCACGCGAGTGGAGTCGTCGGTCGCCGGCCCCACGGCCCGCCGGACGGACGCCGAGCCACCCAAGAGGGAGAGCACGTCTTCGGGGCCCGTCACGCAGACCGCGTCGTACTCGCGAAGCAGGCGATGGCACCCCGCCGATGCGCCGCTCGTGACGGGACCGGGCACCGCGCCCAGCGGACGGCCGAGCGTGGCGGCGTGCCCTGCGGTGTTCAGCGAACCGCTGCGCCATCCGGCCTCCACGACGATCACGGCATCGGCGAGCGCGGCGATAGTGCGGTTGCGGGCGAGAAAGCGCCACTTGGTGGGCGCACCCCCGGGCGGGATCTCCGAGAGCACCGTCCCTGTCGCGGCGATGCGCGCGATGAGATCGCTGTGGCCGGTCGGGTACGGCCTGTCGAGCCCACCCGCCAGCACCGCGAGGGTCACCCCGCCGCCGGCGAGCGCCGCTCGGTGCGCCGCCCCGTCTATTCCGTGTGCGGCACCCGACACGATGCGCACACCGGCTCCCACCAGTTCGGCGGCCATGTCGATCACGATCCGCTCTCCATACGCCGTCGAAGCCCGCGCGCCGATCAGGGCGACAGCCGGCCCGTCTGCGGCCGCCATGCGCATGCTCCCCCGGGCCCACAGGCATACGGGTGCGTGGTCGCCGAGATCGTCGACACGCATCGGCCACGCGGGGTCGCCCGGGACGTGGATCGACACCCCCGCCGCCCGCGCCGTGTGGAACATCGCCTCGATGCCGCCGCGCCGCAGGCGGGGTCGCCACCGGCGAAGGCCGTCACTCACCGCCCCGGGAGTCTCCAGCGCACTCCCGGGATCCTTCTCCGCCACGACGAGGAGGGCCTCCATCGCCCCCACGGCCTCGATCAGGGCACGTGCCGTCCGGTCCCCGGGTTCGGCCAGCAGCGACCACACCGCCCGCGCCCACCGATCGGTCATTGCCGCATCGTCCTCGGAGGCCGGTCCCAGGCCCCGCAGGTCGTCCCGGCGCCGCCGTTCGCTCCACCCGGCCAGCTCGGCCGCCGTCATCGTGCTCACGTCGTGATCCCCTTCTTCAGAAACAGCGCCCGGCCGATCTCCGCGAGACCGGGCGCATCGATACCCGCGACATCCGCGACGCTCCACGCGAGGCGCAGAACGCGGTCGTATCCCCGCAGCGTGAGCGCCCCTCGCGCGAGGGCCACATCGAGCGGGCGTCGAACGGAAGCGGGCAGCGCCAGCGGCCCCTGCCGCAGCCACGGCCCGGAGACCTCCGCGTTGAGCCGCCAGGGCGTGGATTCCAGTCGACGGGCGGCCCGTGCCCGGGCCTCTGCCACCTGCGCTCGCGCGGCGGCGGTGCTGAGCCTTCCTCCCTCGTCCTGCGATGCGTGCGCGACGCTGACCCGGGTCATCTGCACCTCGATGTCGACACGATCGAGGAGGGGGCCGGAGAGCCGGCCGAGATAGCGCCGGATCGCCTGCGGCGGGCATCCGCACGACGCGCCGCGCACCCCGTAGTTGCCGCACGGGCACGGGTTGGTGGCGAGCACGAGCTGGAACCGCGCGGGGAACGTCGCGCTCGCGCCGGCGCGGTGGATCGTGATGCTCCCCTTCTCGAGCGGCTGGCGCAGCGCATCGAGCACGGAGGGGGCGAACTCGGCCGCCTCATCGAGGAACAGCACTCCCCCGCTCGCCCGCGCGATCGCGCCCGGGCGCACCACTCGCGACCCGCCGCCGACGAGCGCCGCCGCGGATGCGCCGTGGTGTGGCGCCTCGAAGGGAGGAGTGCGGGAGAGCCGCGTGATCGGCTCTCCCGCGAGCGAGCGCACCGCGGCGGCCTCGAGCGCCTGGTCGTCCGCGAGCGGCGGCAGGATGCCGGGGAGCCGGGCCGCGAGCATCGTCTTGCCCGCCCCCGGCGGACCCGACATCAATACATGGTGTCCTCCGGCGGCGGCGACGACGAGGCCCTCCACCGCGTCCCGCTGGCCCACGACGTCGGCGAGCTCCGCCGCCTCGCCGGATCCGCCCGGCGGTACGGCAGCCGCGCCGACGGGAACCATGGCGCGTTCCTCGACCTCCGACCCGTGGAGACGCATGACGTCGATGAGCGAGACCGCACCGTGCACGTCGATGCCGGTGACCAGTGCCGCCTCGTCCCGGTTGGCGTGGGGCACGACGACTCGGCGTCGCCCGCCCCGCGCCGCCGCCATCACGGCGGGGAGGACGCCCGCGACGGGGCGCAGCCTCCCATCCAGACCGAGCTCGCCGATGTGCACGGTCTCCTCGATCGATGCCCGGTCCAACGGCATCGCGGTGGCGAGCGCCGCGACCGCGATGCCCAGGTCGAAGCCCGATCCCTGCTTCGGAAGCGCCGCCGGTGAGAGGTTGACCGTCAGCCGGCGCGCGGGCAGCGGCATCCCGCAGTTCGCCGTCGCGTTGCGCACCCGCAGCTGCGCCTCGCCGAGCGCCTTGTCGGGCAGACCGATCACGCGGAATTCGGGGAGCTGATTCGACAGGTCCGCCTCGATCTCGACGAGCGCGCCGTGCAGCCCCGTCAGGGCGACGCCCCATGTGCGCGCCACGCTCACCGCACGTCCTCGAGATGCTCGAGGGGCGCCGTGGCCGCGTCGTCGCCCGTGATCGCGATGGCGTCGATGCGCACGCGACGCCCGCGCGCCTCATCGGGATGGGCGATCGCCCAGGCGACGGCGAGCCGGCGCAGCCTGTCGAGCTTGCGGGGAGTGATCGCCTCGAAGGGGTGGCCGTACCCGATGCCGCGCCGGGACTTCACCTCCACGGCCGCCAGGACGTCGCCCCGCTGCGCGACGAGGTCGAGCTCGCCCTCCCGGCAGCGCCAGTTGCGGGCGAGGATCAACCATCCGGCATCCGCCAGGTACCGTGCGGCACGCTCCTCGCCCGCACGCCCGAATTCGTCCTTCGCCGCCACGGCCGCCTCCTCCCGCGCACCCGACGGCACGCGAGACCCACCGTGTCAGCGCGGCCGTGCCCGGAGGCTCGCCCTCGCGACGGTCGGGGAGAGATCGCGGATCAGACCCGCGGGGAGGAGGGCTGCGTCACTCTCCGTCGAGGGAGAGCTCCTGCGGCAGCTCGAAGTCGCGGCGGGAGAGTTCCTCGACGTTCACGTCCTTGAACGTGAGCACGCGGACGGCCTTCACGAATCGGTCGGCGCGATAGATGTCCCACACCCACACGTCAGACATCGTGATCTCGAAGTAGAAGTCGTGCTCGGTGTCGCGACGGACGACGTTGACGTCGTTGGCCAGATAGAACCTGCGCTCGGTCTCGATCACGTACTGGAACTGCGAGACGACGTCGCGGTACTCGCGGAACAGAGCCAGTTCGAGCTCGCGGTCGTAGTCCTCGAACACATCGTCATCCATGGTCCCCCCAGTCTAGATGGGCACCCGGCCATCCCGATCTCGACCGGCGCCGGCGCTCAGAACAGCGTGGCGGGCCGGATCGCCCACGACGCGCGGTGGTGGGGGCTCAGTCCATGCTCGGTGATCGCCATCCGATGGTCGGGGCTGGCGTAGCCCTTGTTCCGCAGCCAGTTGTAAGGCGGGTGCTGCGGGTGGAGGTCGACCATGAGCGCATCGCGGGCGACCTTGGCGATGACGGATGCCGCGGAGGCGCTCGCGCAGTCGCGGTCGCCCTTCACCACGGGCATGACCGTGAGCCCCGTCGCTCCGGCCGGCGTGATGTAGTCGTGGTTCCCGTCGAGCAGCACGATCGCCTCGCCGGCCGCGACGCCCTGGGCGCGCAGCCCGTCCAGCGCCCGGATCGCCGCGAGGCCCAGGGCGCGGACGATCCCGACGTCGTCTACCTCTTCGGGGCTGGACCAGCCGACCGCGGATGCGCAGACCCACGCCGCCGCCCGCGTCGCCACGGCCGCTCGCCGGGCTTCGGGGATCAGCTTCGAATCGCGCAGCCCCTCCGGCATCCGTCGGCGCGACGCGGCCGCATCGATCGCCGTCGCGCCGACGGCGACGGGACCGGCGAGCGCTCCCCTGCCCACCTCGTCGCACGCGATGACGAGCGGGTACTCCCTCAGGAGACGCCGTTCGCGTGTCAGCGTCGGGACGGCGACCGTCACGGCACCCCCTCGGGCGCGGGCACCCCCGAGAACACCTCGTGATGGAAATCGATGAGGCCGAACCGGTCGAGCGGATAGGTGATCAGGAACGCCCTGCCGACGAGATTGTCGAGAGGGACGAAGCCGGCTCCGGGCTGGTCCTGGTTGTACCGCGAGTCCTTCGAGCTGTAGCGGTTGTCGCCGAGGACCCACAGGGAGCCCTCCGGGACCGTGACGTCGAACGCATCGGCGGATGCCGCGGTCTGCCCCGCCGGAAGCCGGAGGTACGAGCCCTCGTCGAGCGGGACGCCGTTGACGGCGATCTGACCGAGCGCGTTGCAGCACACGACCCGATCCCCCGGCAGCCCGATGATGCGCTTGATGAGGTGGTCGTCGCTGTCGGGCGCGGCGAGGCCGACGAGCGAGAGCAGCCATTCTCCGGCCACGACCACGGGCGGACGCTCCGGCGCCGTGGACGGCGGCAGCCAGCCGCCGGGATCGCGGAAGACGATGACGTCTCCGCGGTCGTAGCCGCCGAATCGCGGCGTGATCTCGTCGACGAGGATGCGGTCGTCGACCATGAGGGTGTTCTCCATGGACCCCGAGGGGATGTAGAAGGAGCGCACCAGGAACGTCTTGACCAGGAACGACACGAGCACGGCGACGAGAAGGATGACGACGATGTCGCGCAACAGCGCCAGCGCGCTGCGGCGACGGCTGCGTGCGGGGCGGGACGGCTCGTCGACGTCGGTCACAGGGGTGCTCACGGTTCTTCCTTCATGACCGGGACTCACGCGCCGGCGCTCCACCAAGCGTCGCACATCGCGACGCGCAAAGGGCGCGGAGACGCCCCTGAACGGCGAAGGCCCCGGGCATCGTTCGCCCGGGGCCTTCGGAGAGCAGAGGGGTTCAGCCCTCGCGCTTCTCCTTGATCTTGGCCTTCTTGCCGCGGAGGGCGCGGAGGTAGTAGAGCTTGGCGCGACGCACGTCGCCGCGGGTGACGACCTCGATGTGGTCGATCACGGGGCTGTGCACGGGGAACGTGCGCTCGACGCCCACCTGGAAGCTGACCTTGCGGACCGTGAAGGTCTCGCGCACACCGTCGCCCGAGCGGCCGATCACGACGCCCTGGAAGACCTGGATGCGGGAGCGGTTGCCTTCGGTGATGTTCACGTGCACCTTGACGGTGTCACCGGGACCGAAAGCGGGGATGTCGCTGCGCAGCGATGCTGCGTCGAGCGCGTCGAGGATCTGCATGATCGTCTCTTCCTGCGGCCGCCACAGGTCGGCCACGCGGGTGAAATGGTGGGTATGAGGTGTGCATGCGGAGATTCACTCGTCCGCGGGCTCCCCTGAGGCAGAGCCGGTCTCGGCACAAACGCCTATTCTGCCACGGATGCCGCGGCCCCGCCAAACGGCCGCTCAGTCGCCGCGGGGTCCTCGGCGGGACTCGTCGACGACGATGACCCGCGGCCCGTCCGCGCGGTCGGTGCGCTCCGAGGCCCCGGGCGACGGAGACGTCGCGCCGTAGCGCAGCATCATGCGCGTGCCGCTCTCGCGGGCGTCGCGCCACAGCTGCCAGAGGGACAGCCAGAACATCCCGATCCCCGCGGCGATGGCGCCGATCAGAATCGGCACGAACCATGCCTCGCTGAAGAGCCCGACCGCGATCGTGAGCGCGTGCCAGACCGTGAAACCCGCGACATCCGCCCACGAGACCGCTCGCTCCTCTCGCACGGAGGGCCGTGAGCGGACGAGGAGGGTGAGCACGAGCTGGCCCACGAGGACCGAGGGCACCGCGATGAAGAGGACCCAGAGGAACACCCACGCGCCGGCCTGGAACACCGCCCAGCCGACGACGAGCCAGAGCGGCAGGACCAACGCCGCCGGCAGGAGCCAGTGATAGTACGCCCTCCGCAGCCACATGACACCGATGCTACGCCGCGCAGCTCCCTGGCACCGGTGAGGCTGGGCGAGCTCCCAGGGCGGAACAGCGGCATCCGACAGAATGGACTCGGCGAAAGGAACACGATGATCGAGCTGCGCACACCCGCCGAGATCGAGCAGATGCGTCCCGCGGGCAGATTCGTCGCGGAGACGCTCGCGGCTCTGCGGGAGGACACGAAGGTCGGCACGAACCTGCTCGACATCGACCGGCGCGCGCACGATCTCATCCGCCGCGCCGGCGCGGAGTCGTGCTACATCGACTACCACCCCTCCTTCGGGGCCAGCCCGTTCGGCAAGGTGATCTGCACCTCGATCAACGACGGCGTCCTGCACGGGCTCCCCCGCGACTACGTGCTGCGCGACGGCGACCTCGTCTCGCTCGATTTCGCGGTCTCCGTCGACGGCTGGGTCGCCGACTCCGCGGTCTCCTTCGTCGTCGGCACGCCGCGCGACGAGGACCTGCGCCTCATCGACACGACGGAGCGCGCCCTCGCGGCCGCGATCGACGCGGCGACCGTGGGCCATCGCGTCGGCGACATCTCCGCGGCGATCTCCCACGTCGCCCGCTCCGACGGCTACTCGATCAACACCGACTTCGGCGGCCACGGCGTGGGACGGATCATGCACGGCGATCCCCACATCCCCAACGACGGCAAGGCCGGCAGGGGCTACCCCCTGCGCGCCGGCCTCGTGGTCGCACTCGAGCCGTGGTTCCTCGCCTCCACCGATCAGCTCGTGACGGACGCCGACGGATGGACGCTCCGCTCGGCCGACGGCTCGCGGGGCGCGCACGCGGAGCACACCGTCGCCATCACCGCGGACGGTCCGATCGTGCTCACCGACCGGTCGTGGCTCGGAGTCTCCTGACCTGACCGCCGCCTCGGCGGCCGATGCGGCGCTTCTCACAAGTGCCGCCGCTCGGGCGTGAGGGAAACGTTCGCAGAGGGTAACGCGGGATCGATCCCCGCCGAAACACCCCGACCGTAGCGTCGACGCCATGACCCCGCATGAGGACAACAGCGCGCCCCGCCGGCCGGCGCCCGCCGTCGGGAACCCGAAACCTGGCGAACACACCGGGGCAATCTCCCCTGGCTACCGTGAGGGCATGCCCCACCCCGATGACAGCCCGCACATCGTGGTGGTGGGAGCGGGCATGGTGGCACACCGCTTCGTGGAGAGCCTGCTCTCGCGCGGCGACCGCCCGTGGCGCGTCACGGTCATCGGGGACGAGGCCCGGCATCCCTACGACAGGGTCGGGCTGACCGGCTATTTCGCCGGAGCGAGCGCCGAGGACCTGACCCTCGACCGCACCGTGCTCGACGACGAACGCGTGAGCTTCGTGCGCGGCACGGCGGTCACCGCGATCAACCGCGAGGAGCGCGAGGTCACGACCGCGTCGGGCGAGCGCATCGCTTACGACCGCCTGGTGCTGGCGACGGGCTCGTACGCGGCCCGCCTCGCCGTCGACGGCTTCGGGCTCGACGGATGCTTCGTCTATCGCACGCTCGACGACGTCGAGGCGCTGCGCGGCTTCGTCGAGGCCCGGCGGGCCGAGCTCGGCCGACCGCTCACCGGCACCGTCATCGGCGGCGGCCTGCTCGGCCTCGAGGCGGCGGGGGCCCTGCAGGGCCTGGGTGTCGAGAGCACGGTGGTGCAGTCCTCCGATCGGCTGATGTCGGCCCAGCTCGACCAGCCGGCGGGCGCCGCGCTCGCGCGGCTGATCGAGGCGCGCGGCATCCGGGTCAAGACCGGCGCGATCACGACCCGCGTCGATCCGGGTCGCGACGGCCGGGTGACGGGGCTGGAGTTCCGCGACGGCACGTGGGAGCGCACGGATGTCGTGGTCTTCACGGTGGGCGTGCGCCCGCGCGACGAGCTTGCCCGCGCCGCCGGCCTCGCCGTGCACGAGCGCGGCGGCGTGCTCATCGACGCCGAATGCCGCACGAGCGACGACCGCATCCTCGCGATCGGCGAGGTCGCCAACTTCGACGGGCAGTGCGTGGGGCTCGTCGCCCCCGGGTACGCGATGGCCGAGGTCGCCGCGACCCGCCTGCGGGGTGGCGACGCCTCGTTCCCGGGATACGACCTCTCCACCAAGCTGAAGCTCAGCGGGGTCGACGTGGCCAGCTTCGGCGACGCGTTCGCCACGACCCCCGGCGCGCTCGACGTCGTCTACGCCGACCCCGTCGCGGGGGTGTACAAGAAGCTCGTCCTCTCGGACGACGCCAAGACGCTGCTCGGCGGCATCCTCGTCGGTGACGCCTCGGCCTACGGTTCGCTCCGGCCGCTCGTCGGCGGGGCTCTCGGTGGCGACCCCGCCGCCTACCTCATGCCGGAGGGAGGGGTCGCCGCGCCCGCGGGAGACCTCCCGGACTCGGCCCTCGTCTGCTCGTGCAACTCGGTCACCGCCGGCGCCATCCGCGGCGCCGTGCACGAGGAGGGCTGCTCCGACGTCGCCGCCGTGAAGTCCTGCACGAAGGCGGGCGCGGCGTGCGGGTCGTGCGTCACCATGATCAAGAAGCTCGTCGGCACCGAGCTCGCGAAATCCGGCGCGAGCCTCAGCAGCGCGCTCTGCGAGCATTTCGACCTCTCGCGCCGTCAGCTCTTCGACGCCGTGCGTGTCTCGGGTCTTCGCACCTTCAGCGCGGTCATCGAGCGCTTCGGCACGGGACGCGGCTGCGACATCTGCAAGCCCGCCCTCGCGAGCATCCTCTCGACCCTCGTCGGCGGTCACGTGCTCGAGGGCGAGAACGCGACGCTGCAGGACACCAACGACCACGTGATGGCGAACCTGCAGAAGGACGGCAGCTATTCAGTCGTCCCGCGCATCGCGGGGGGCGAGATCACGCCCGAGGGACTGCTCGTGATCGGGCAGGTGGCCAAGGACTTCGGCCTGTACACGAAGATCACGGGCGGGCAGCGCATCGACATGTTCGGCGCGCGGCTCGAGCAGCTGCCCGAGATCTGGAAGCGCCTCGTCGACGCCGGCTTCGAATCCGGGCACGCGTACGGCAAGTCGCTGCGCACGGTGAAGTCGTGCGTGGGATCGACCTGGTGCCGGTACGGCGTTCAGGACGCGGTGGGAATGGCGGTGCAGCTCGAACTGCGCTACCGGGGCCTGCGCTCTCCTCACAAGATCAAGCTCGGCGTCTCGGGCTGCGCGCGCGAATGCGCCGAGGCGCGCGGCAAGGACGTCGGAGTCATCGCCACCGAGGCGGGCTGGAACATGTACGTCGGCGGCAACGGCGGCTTCACGCCGCGCCACGCGGTGCTGTTGGCGGAAGGGCTCGACGACGACGCTCTCCTGAGGGCCATCGACCGGTTCCTGATGTACTACATCTTCACGGCCGACCGCCTGCAGCGCACCGCGCCGTGGTTCGAGGACCTGGAGGGCGGCATCGACGAGGTGCGGGCCGTCATCTTCGACGACAGCCTCGGCATCTGCGCGGACCTCGACGCCGCGATGGCCGCCCACGTCGCCAACTACGAGGACGAGTGGAAGTCGACGCTGGCGGACCCCGAGAAGCTGCGCCGCTTCGCCTCCTTCGTCAACGCGCCCGCGACGCCCGACCCGTCGCTCGCGTACACGGCCGAGCGGGGGCAGCCGCGTCCCGCGACCGCGGCGGAACGGGAGGACGGACGGGTCCTCATCGCCGGAACCACCCTGGAGGTGCGCCGATGACCATCGCCGACGCGAGGCCGGAGTCCGACGCCGCGATCCCGCGCTCGCCGTGGGTGCGCGTGTGCACGCTCACCGATCTCGAACCCGAGCGCGGGCGCGCCGCCCTCGTCGGCGGCACGCAGATCGCCCTCTTCCTCACGCACGAGCGCCGGGTGCACGCTGTGTCGAACTATGACCCCTACAGCGGTGCGCACGTCATCTCCCGGGGTATCGTCGGGACGCGGCAGGATGCCCCCACCGTCGCCTCGCCGATGTACAAGCAGGTGTTCGACCTACGCACGGGTTCCTGTCTCGACACGCAGGGGAAGGAGCCCCGCACGCTGGCCGTCTGGCCCGTCGCGGTGCAAGACGGAGACGTCTACGTCCGATCGGAGGAGCTGACATGACGACGATGCTCGGCATCTCGCTCGCGGGCCGCGACGTGCTCATGGTCGGCGGGGGCACGGTCACCGCGCGGCGGCTGCAGCGCCTGCTCGACGACGGCGCGCGCGTCCGCATCGTGGCGCCGCTGCTGAGCGCCGAGGTCCAGGACCTCGTGGACGCCCATTCCCTCGAGTGGCTGCCGCGCCCGGCCCGCACCACCGATGTCGACGGCGCCTGGCTCGTCCACACCGCTACGGGGGTCCCCCGCGTCGACGCACTCATCGCCGCGGCCTGCGAAGAACGCCGCATCCTGTGCGTGAACGCGTCGGACGGCGCGCACGGCACCGCGCGCCTGGCCGCCGAGGCGCGCTCGGGCGACGTCGTGGTCGGGGTCGTCTCCGACGCGGGCGTCGATCCGCGCCGCGCCGCGCGCCTGCGCGACACGATCGGGGCCCTGCTCAGGGAGGGTCGGCTGCCTCTGCGACGGCGTCGCGCGGGAGCCGCGGGGCGTGTGGACCTCGTGGGCGGCGGGCCCGGCCCGACCGACCTCATGACCCTGCGAGGGCGTCGCCTCCTCGCCGAGGCCGACGTCGTCGTCGCCGATCGCCTCGGACCCACCGACGTCCTGAGCGAGCTCGATCCCGATGTCGAGGTGATCGACGTCGGCAAGCGTCCGAATCACCACCCCGTGCCCCAGCACGAGATCAACGCCCTCCTGGTCGCGCACGCGCGCGCGGGAAAGCGCGTCGTGCGCCTGAAGGGGGGCGACCCGTTCGTCTACGGCCGCGGCGGCGAAGAGGTCGCCGCGTGCCTGGCCGCCGGCATCCCCGTCGAGGTCGTGCCCGGTCTCACCAGCGTCGTCTCGGTGCCGCAGGCGGCGGGAATCCCCGTCACTCACCGCGGCACCGCCGCCGGCGTGCACATCGTCAACGGGCAGGCCGAGACGAGCGAGAGTACACTCGCCGCCCTCGCCGACGAGACGGTGACCACCGTCGTGCTGATGGGCGTGGCCGCCCTCCCCCGCCTGGTTCGCGCGGCCGAGCAGGCGGGAGTTCCCGCAGACCGCCCCATCGCCGTGGTCGAGAACGGCCACACCCCTCACCAGCGCACGACGCGAACGACGCTCGGACGTGTCGTCGCCGACGCGGCCGCGGCCGGCGTGCAGAACCCCGCCGTGATCGTCGTCGGGGAGGTCGCACGCGCCGGCCTCCTGATGCCCGACCCGTCGTTGGCAGAGGGCTCCGGCCGGTGACATCCGCTGCCCGCCCCGCACTGTCGGCCGCCCTCGAGGGCTGCACGATCGTGATCGCCGTCGACCGGCGCTCGGGCGAACTGGCGGCCGCGCTCGAGCGGCACGGCGCCCAGGTGCGACACGCGCCGGCGCTGACGATCGTGCCGCACATCGACGACGAGGCGCTCATCTCTCGCACCCGCGAGCTCATCGCCTCGCCGCCGGAGATCGTGGTCGCCACGACGGGGGTGGGGTTCCGCGGTTGGATGGAAGCCGCCGACGAGGCGGGACTGCACGATCAGCTCCACCGCGCCCTGGAGGGTGCTCAGATCGTCGCGCGGGGTCCGAAGGCACGTGGGGCGATACAGCAGGCGGGCCTGACCGCGGACTGGGTGGCCGAGTCCGAGACCTCCACCGAGCTCGGCGAGTTCCTGCTCGCGGAGGGCGTCTCGGGACGCCGCGTCGCCGTGCAGCACCACGGCTCCGGCGCAGACGGTCTGGACGAGCTCTTCACCGGACACGGCGCGGATGTCGTCAGCCTCACGGTGTACCGGTGGGGTCCCCCGCCCGACCCCGAGGCGGTGCGCCGATCGGTCGTCGCGACGGGCACGGGCGACGTGGATGCCGTCCTGTTCACCTCCGCGCCCGGCGCCGAGGAATGGATCAGCGCGGCGCGGCGCGAAGGCATGCTCGACGACATCCGCGGGATGTGGGCCGCCGGGAGGGTGCTGATGGCGGCCGTCGGCCCGATCACGGCGGGTCCGCTGGTCGACGCCGGGCTGTCCCCCCTCATCGCCGAGCGCGGACGGCTCGGATCCCTCGTGCGGGGAGTCGTGACGCACTTCGGCGGCGGTCATGCCGCCGGGCTCGAGACCATCGCGGGCCGGCTGGAGCTTCGCAGTTCGGGCGCCGTCTTCGACGGCCGGCACATCCCCCTCTCGCGTACCGGAATCGACGTACTCGCCTCCCTTTTCGCCGCCGGGGGCGGCGTCGTCTCGCGTGCGACCCTGCAGGGCGCGCTGCCGCGCTCCGGTCACAACACGCACGCGGTCGAGATGGCGGTCGCGCGGCTGCGCGAAGCGCTCGCCTCCCCCGATCTCATCAAGACCGTGGTCAAGCGCGGCTACCGCCTCAACGTCGTCGAGCCCGAGGGACATCCATGACACCCACCCTCATCGCGTGCTCCCACGGCACGCGATCGCACGAAGGCCGTCAGGCCATCAGCACCCTCCTCGACCAGGTGCGCACCCTGGTGCCGGGCGTGCGCATCGAGGAGGCGTTCGTCGACGTCCAGGAACCGGCCATCGACGAGGTCGTCGATCGCGCCGTCGCCGAGGGCCCCGCGGTGGTCGTCCCCGTGCTGCTCTCTACCGGCTACCACACCCGCGTCGACATCGCGCGAGCCGTCGCCGCGCACCCGGGCCGGGCCATCGCCGCGCCGGCGCTCGGACCTCACGACCTCCTGGCGCTCGTCCTCGAATCGCGCCTCGCCGACGCCGATCTGCAGGGCGGAGACGCGATCGTCCTGGCGGCGGCGGGGTCGAGCGATCCCTCCGCCGCGATCGACGTGCAGGCGATGGCCGACCGCCTCTCGCAGTGCGTCTTCGCCCCGATCACCGTCGGGTTCGCCGCAGGAGCCCACCCTCGCATCGACGCGGCGGTCGAGAGCGCACGGGCGGCGGGCGCCGAGCGCGTGATCGCGGCCAGCTACGTCCTCGCGCCCGGGTACTTCGCCGACGTCATCGGCCGGGCGGGAGCCGACGCCGTGACCGCTCCGCTTGCCCCGGACGTGCGCATCGCGGCGCTCATCGTGGAGCGCTTCCGGGCCGCGGCCGGGCAGCTGCACGGCGCGGCCGCGCTCGCGAAGTGATCTCGGAGGGCAATGTTTCCGGCAGATGACCGCGCCCTAACCTTCGCGTCCGCCGCCGCGTGACACAGAAGTGACGCAGCGGTAACCCCCGCGACAGTCGGCACGAAACACGGCGTCCGTAGCGTCGGATCACGCCTATCCGAGGAGATCCGATGTCAACGACCGTGCAGCCCTCGTCCGTCGGCAGCGATGCCGGAACCCAAGCTCCCGCCGGGAGCGCCGCCGTCCACCTCACCCGCCGCCCCGGACGATGGGTCGACGGCTACGACCCCGAGAACGCCGAGTTCTGGCGGGGCGAGGGTCGCGGCATCGCCCGGCGCAACCTCGGTTGGTCGATCTTCGCCGAGTTCCTCGGCTTCATCGTCTGGCAGCTGTGGAGCATCGTCGTCGTCATGCTGCCCGCCGCGGGCTTCGATCTCACCAGCTCCCAGTCGTTCTGGCTCATCTCGCTGCCGAGCCTCGTGGGCGCCACGATGCGCTTCCCGTACACCTTCATGGTCGCCCGGTTCGGCGGGCGCAACTGGACGATCGTCTCGGCCGCACTCCTGCTGATCCCCGCGACCCTGCTGGGGTTCGTCGTCGGCAACCCCGACACCCCGTTCGGCGTGCTCCTGCTCGTCGCGGCTCTCGCGGGGTTCGGCGGCGGCAACTTCGCCAGCTCCATGGCCAACATCACCTACTTCTTCCCGCAGAAGGAGAAGGGCTGGGCCCTGGGCCTGAACGCCGCGGGCGGCAACCTCGGCACGTCGGTGGCGCAGTTCGCGGTGCCGATCGCCGTCACCATCGGTGCGGGTGCGACGCTGAACATCTCGCTCGCGGGATGGATGTGGATCCCCCTCATCCTCCTCGCGATCTGGGGCGCGTGGCGTTACATGGACAACCTGTCCAATGCCAAGGCGGACGTCGCGGGCTCCGCCGCAGCGCTTCGCGAGCCGCACCTCTGGCTGATGTCGCTGCTCTACATCGGCACCTTCGGCTCGTTCATCGGCTTCGCGAGCGTCTTCCCCAAGCTCATCGCCGATCAGTTCCCCGAGTTCTCCACGTTCCAGGTCGGGCAGGCGGCGATCTCCCTCGCCTTCCTGGGTGCGCTCGTCGGATCGCTCGCGCGCCCCTACGGCGGGAAGCTGGCCGACCGGTTCGGCGGAGCCCGGATCACGGTCGCTGCCTTCGCCGTCATGGCCCTCGGCGCCCTCGCCCTGGTGTGGACGCTCCCGATGCGCAGCTTCCCGCTCTTCCTCGGCTGCTTCCTCGTGCTCTTCGCCGCCACCGGCGTGGGCAACGGGTCGACGTACCGCATGATCCCCAACGTGTTCGCCGCCCGCGGGCTGGCTCGCGGCGCCGCGTCGGGCAGCATGGGCATGCAGCGCAAGGCGGCCGCCGCGCTCGGGCTGATCTCGGCCATCGGGGCCTACGGCGGGTTCGTTATCCCGCAGATCCTGAACGCCTCGCAGCTGGCGACGGGCGCGTACTCGGCCGCCTTCTACGGCTTCGTCGGGGCGTATGTCGCGCTGCTGCTGATCACGGTGTTCGCCTATGTGATCCCGCGCCGCTCGCTCGCCGGACAGAGGATCTGAGCCGCATGAGCACCCCCGTCCCGCTCCGCGTCGTCCTCGCCGGCTTCGGCCCCGTCGGTGCGCGATTCGCCGAGGAGATGCTTCCGGCCATCGCCGCCGGCCGGATCGCCCTGACCGTCGTCGGGGCGGAGCGGGACGACCCGTACAACCGCGTGCTCGTGGCGGAGTATGCGGCCGGTGAGGTCGCCCGCGACGACCTCACCCTCCTCGGGTCGACCACGCTGACGGATGCCGGCGCCACCGTGCTGCGCGGTGTCCGGGCGACCGGGATCGACCGCGAGGCGCACCTCGTGCACCTCTCCACGGGCGATCGTCTCGTCTACGACCGCCTCGTGCTGGCGACGGGAGCTCGCGCCAACGTCCCCGTGCTCGACGGTCTCGAGCGGATCGTGGGCGCCTCCGACGGGCTGGACGACACCCTCACCGAGGGCGTGTGCGTCCTGCGCACCGCCGAAGACGCCGAGCGCGTGCGCACAGTGGTCGCCGAGGGCGGCCGGGTCGTCGTTCTCGGGGCGGGGGTGCTGGGAATCGAACTGGCCCTCCTGCTCGCCCACGCGGGCGCCCGCCCGACGGTGGCCCACTTCGGCCCCACGCCCATGCCGCGACAGCTCGATCGCGGGGCGGCCGCCGTCCTGGGAGCCGCCCTCGAGCGCGCGGGCGTGCACGTCGTCCCGCACACCCGCGCCGAGGCGATCGTGGCGCGCCCGGACGAGCGGGGCATCCGCCGATTCGAGGCTCTCGTCAGCGCCGACGGCAAACGCATCCAGGGCGATCTTCTGGTGCTCTCGTGCGGTGTCACCGCCCGCGCCGAGCTCGCCGGCGAAGCGGGGCTGCGGGTGGGCGGCGGCGTCCTCGTCGATGACCGACTGCGCTCATGGACCGATCCGGACATCCTCGCGATCGGGGACTGCGCGCACATCGGCGACGCCGACGCGCATCTGCACGACCAGGTGGTCCCCGGCGGACCCGCGGGGCTCATCGGCCCGGGCTGGCGCCAAGCGGAATGGCTCGCGCGGGCCCTGATCGCGGAGTGCGAGGGCTCCGACGTCGAGCCCTTCGTCGACGACACGCCGGGGGTCGTGCTCCTGAAGGCCGAGGGCGTCGATCTCGTGTCGGCGGGCGATGTCAGCGCCGACCCGTTCGCTCCGGTCCCCCGCGGCGAGCAGGCGCCGGGCGTCGCGCTCTGGGCCGATCCCGAGCACGGCACGTACACGAAGATGGTGACGCGCGACGGCGTGCTGACCGGCTTCGTCAGCGTCGGGATGCCGCGCACGGCCGCCGAGCTGGGTGTGCTGTACACGCGGCGAGGAGAGCTCCCCTCCGACCGTTCGCTTCTGCTGCGTCTGGACGCCGTCGAGGACCTCGCGCCGCGGGCGACCGGGCGCGAGGCGACCGTGTGCGTCTGCAACGCCGTCACGGCCGGCGCCATCGAGGACGCCATCGCCGACGGCTGCGCCAGCGTCCCCGAGATCGGACGCTGCACCCGCGCGGGCACCGGATGCGGAGGCTGCCGCTCCCGCATCGCCGAGATGCTGACCGCTTCCGGCACCCTCGAGGCGGCACCCGCATGAGCGCGCCGGACGCCGCCGGCGGTGGCGACGGGCCCTCGACCGGAACCGCCACGCACTGCCCCTACTGCGCGCTGCAGTGCGCCATGACCCTGGATCCCGCGCCGGGCGACCGCGTGCCCGTGCGCGTGACGGGCCGGGATTTCCCCACCAACCGCGGCGGGCTCTGCAAGAAGGGCTGGACCTCGGCGGAACTGCTCGCGATCCCCGATCGCCTCACGACGCCTCTCGTGCGCGGAGAGGACGGCGAGCTGCGGGAGACCTCCTGGGAGACCGCCCTCGACACCCTCGCGGCACGACTGCAGGAGCTGCGGTCCGAGCACGGTCCCGACGCGGTCGGTGTCTTCGGGGGCGGCGGCCTCACGAACGAGAAGGCGTACCAGCTGGGCAAGTTCGCCCGCATCGCCCTGCGGACCTCGCGCATCGACTACAACGGGCGCTTCTGCATGTCGTCGGCTGCGGCGGCATCCACCCGGGCCTTCGGCATCGACAGGGGCCTGCCCTTTCCGCTGACCGACCTCGACACGGCCGACACCGTGATGCTGCTGGGCTCGAACGTCGGCGACACCATGCCGCCGTTCGTCTCGCACCTGCAGGGAGCGCGCGCCGCCGGCGGGTTGCTCGTCGTCGACCCGCGCCGCAGCAGCACCGCTCGCCTGACCGAGGACGGCGGCGGCCTGCACGTCCAGCCGGTGCCGGGCAGCGATCTGCCGCTGCTGCTGGGCCTCTGCCATATCGTCCTCGCCGAGCGCCTCTACGACTCCGAATACGTCGCCGCCCGCACGACAGGGCTGTCCACGCTGCGCGCATCGGTGGCGTCGTGGTGGCCCGAGCGCGTGCAGCAGGCCACGGGCGTGCCCGCGCCCACACTGCGCGCCCTGGCTCGCCGGCTGGCCGAGGGGCGCTCGACCTACATCCTCACGGGACGCGGCGTGGAACAGCACGCCGACGGCACCGATACGGCGACGGCCGCGATCAACCTCGCCCTGCTGCTCGGTCTGCCCGGCAAACCGGGCAGCGGGTACGGGACCCTGACGGGCCAGGGCAACGGACAGGGCGGACGCGAGCACGGGCAGAAGGCCGATCAACTGCCCGGGTACCGCAAGATCACCGACCCGGAGGCGCGCACGCACGTGGCGAGCGTATGGGGCGTGGATGCCGACGCGATCCCCGGACCGGGCGTGCCCGCCGTCCAGCTGCTGCAGAGCGCAGGCACCGACGCGGGCGTCAAGGCGCTGCTCGTGCACGGGTCGAACGTCGTCGTCTCGGCGCCGAACGCCGGGGCGGCCCGGGCCGCCCTCGCCCGCCTCGACCTCCTCGTCGTCTGCGACTTCGTCCTGAGCGAGACCGCGCGACTCGCCGACCTCGTCCTGCCCGTGCTCCAGTGGGCCGAGGAGGAGGGCACGATGACCAACCTGGAGGGGCGCGTGCTCCGCCGTCGGCGGGCACTGACCGCGCCGGAGGGCGCACGCAGCGAGCTGTGGATCATGGCGGAGCTCGCGCGGCGCCTGGATGCGCCCGGCACATGGAGCCTCGATCCGGCCGAGGTCTTCGACGAACTCGCCCGCGCGTCGGCGGGCGGACTCGCCGACTACTCCGGCCTCAGTCACGTCCTGCTCGACGAGATGAGCGAGCGCGGAGACGCCGCCTTCTGGCCTTTCCCGGCGGGGAGCACGGGCACGCAGCGCCTCTTCGACGACGGCTTCGCGCACCCGGACGGTCGTGCCCGTCTCGTGGCCGTGAGGCGCGCAGCGCACCGGCGGACGGCGGCGGGAGACGAGCTCACCCTCATCACCGGCCGGCTCCTCGAGCACTACCAGAGCGGGGCCCAGACCCGACGGGTGGCCGAGCTGAACGACGCCCGTCCGCGCGTCGTGGCACAGCTGCACCCCGTCACCGCGGCCGATCGGGGGCTCACCGACGGCGGCCTCGTGAGGGTGTCCAACACGCGGGGGACGGTGGATGCCGTGGTGGGGATGAGCCCCGACATCCGCCCCGACACGATCTTCCTTCCGTTCCACTTCGCGGATGCCGAAAGCGCGAACCTGCTCACGAGCGACGCGGTCGACCCGATCTCGGCGATGCCGGAGTTCAAGACGGCGATCGTGCGCATCGAGCCCATTCGGTCTCCGACCCGCTCGCCCGCGCGAGGCCCCGGACAGGCCTAGGCGCAGGGCCGGTCCGCGTGTCACGCGCCGCCCACGTCGCCGAGGCGGTGCACGCGGACGTTGTTGGTCGTGCCGGGGACGCCGGGAGGAGCCCCCGCGGTCATCACCACGACCTCCCCTGCCGACGCGCGGCCCGATCCGAGCACCACCTCGTCGACGAGACGTATGAGCTCGTCCGTGGTCCCCACGCGCGGAACGAGGAAGGTCTCCACGCCCCACGTGAGCGCGAGGCGGCATCGCGTCCCGGGCATGTCGGTGAAGGCGAGGATGGGCGTGGGATGCCGCAGCCGCGCCATCCGACGGGCGGAATCCCCCGACTGGCTGAAGACGCACAGGAATCGGGCCCCGACGAAGTCCGCGATCTCCGTCGCGGCGAGGGTCATGGCGCCGCCCTGCGTGCGCGGACTCGTCCCGAGAGGGGGGATCCGTTCCAACCCGTGGCGCTCCGTCGACTCGATGATCCTCGCCATCGTCGACACGACCGTGACGGGGTGCGCTCCGACACCCGTCTCCCCCGACAGCATCAGCGCGTCGGCCCCGTCGAGCACGGCGTTCGCGACGTCGGAGGTCTCGGCCCGCGTCGGAACCGGGTTCTCGATCATCGACTCCAGCATCTGCGTCGCGACGATCACCGGCTTCGCCCAGCGGCGCGCCTCCTGCACCGCGCGTTTCTGGACGATGGGAACCTGCTCGAGCGGCAGTTCCACGCCGAGGTCGCCGCGCGCGACCATGACGCCGTCGAACGCATCGACGATGGCGTGCATCGCCTCGACGGCCTCCGGCTTCTCGATCTTCGCGATGACGGGCACACGCCGGCCCTCCTCGGCCATGATCCGCAGCACACGCAGCGCGTCCTTGGGAGAGCGGACGAACGACAGAGCGATCATGTCCGCCCCCAGCGCGAGCGCCCACCGCAGGTCGGACTCGTCCTTCTCCGTGAGGGCGGGGACCCGCACGTCCACCCCCGGCAAGTTGATCCCCTTGTTGTCGGAGACGGTGCCTCCCACGACGACCTCCGTCAGCAGGCGCACGCCGTCGCTCTCGATCGCGCGCAGCCGCACGCGCCCGTCGTCGATGAGCAGCGTGTCGCCCGGAGCGGCGTCCCGGACGAGCGGCGCGAAGGTCGTGCCGCAGTAGTCCTTCGTCCCCCGCACGTCCTCGGTGGTGATCGTGAACAGGTCGCCGGGCTCGAGGTCGTGGGGGCCGTCTGCGAATCGTCCGAGCCGGATCTTGGGGCCCTGCAGGTCGACCAGCACACCGACGGCGCGACCCGTCAGGTCTGCGGCGCGCCTGACCCGCTGGTAGACGCTCTCATGGACCTCGCGATCGCCGTGGCTGAGGTTGAGCCGGGCGACGTCCATGCCCGCGCGCACGAGGGCTTCGATGGTGTCCTCGTCCTGCGATGCGGGTCCGAGGGTGGCGACGATCTTGGCGCGGCGCATGAGAGGTTCCTCTGCAGAGATGGTCCACGGGCGTTCCCGCGATTCTCCACCGTTCGCGCCCCGCGCGCATGTACGGCCCGTAACGATCCGCGGCCCCGCCGAGCGCCGGGTGACGCCCGGAGCGGTCAGCTCAGCAGATCGGGACGGTACTGACGCGTGCGTTCGATGCTCTGTTCGCGTCGCCACTGGGCGATCGCGCCGTGGTTTCCGCCGAGCAGGATCTCGGGGACCGATCGATCCCGCCAGACGGGCGGCTTCGTGTAGATCGGGTACTCCAGCAGGCCGTCCTCGTGCGATTCCTCGACGAGGCTCGAGGGATTGCCGACGACGCCGGGCACGAGCCGCGTGACGGCCTCGATCATCGCCATCGCGGCGACCTCTCCCCCGTTGAGGACGTAGTCTCCGAGGCTCATGAGCCGCACCCGGCCGCGCGCCGCGTAGTGGTCGATCACGCGCTGGTCGATGCCCTCGTAGCGTCCGCAGGCGAAGACGACATGCTGCTCGGACGCGAGCTCGCGAGCGGTCGCCTGCGTGAACAGCTCCCCGGCGGGGGAGGGCACGATCAGCACGGCGTCCTCGCCGAGGATGCCATCGAGCGCCTCACCCCACGGCTCGGGCTTCATCACCATGCCCGCCCCGCCCCCGTACGGGGTGTCGTCGACGGTGCGATGGCGGTCGTGGGTGTGGGAGCGGAGGTCATGGACCCTCAGATCCAGGATGCCGCGCGCCCGCGCCTTCCCGATGAGCGACAGGTCCAGCACATCGAAGAACGCCGGGAAGATCGTGACGATGTCGATGCGCACGACGCCGGCCCCGTCAGCTCTCGCGGGCGTCGTCGCCGGCGCCGTCATCCGCCGACGCCTCGCCCGGCGCGTCCTCGTGCGGCGCGTCCTCGTCCGGTTCGTCGTCCAGGTCCTCGAAGAGACCGGCGGGCGGCGTGACCACGACACGTCCCGCGTCGACGTCGACCTCCGGCACGATGGCGCCGACGAAGGGCACCATGATCTCGCGCTCACCGGCCTTGACGATCAGCAGGTCCTGCGCGGGCAGATGCTCGACGCGGATGACCCGACCGACGCTCACCCCGTCGCGCACGACGTCGAGTCCCGTCAGCTGATGGTCGTACCAGGCGTCGGGCTCCGAAGGCTCGGCCGTCGCATCCGCGTCGATCCACAGGATCGCGCGGACGAGCGCCTCCGCGGCGTTGCGGTCGTCGACGCCCTCGAAGAAGGCGACCGGGTGGCCGTTCATCCAGCGGAACTCCCGGACCGTCAACGGCTTGCCGTGCCAGGGGGAGGACTCCGGCACCTGCAGGGTGAAAGTGGCCCCGGGCGTGAACCGTCCCCCGGGGTCGTCGGTGTAGAGCTCCAGCTTGAGGGCGCCCTTGAGACCGTGCGCCTTCACGAGACGCCCGACGCGCAGCTGGGTCTTCGCCCCCTTCGGGGGACGGGCCTTGACGGGCCCGGTGTCCTCGGGCACGTCAGTCATCCGCGACGTCGACGCGCACGCGGCGACCGTCGGCGAGCGCGGAGACGAGCGTGCGGAGGGCTTTCGCGTTGCGTCCGCCGCGCCCGATCACCCGGCCTCGGTCATCGGGGTGCACGCGCACCTCGAGGACCTCCCCGCGAGCGGAGGAGACAGCGTCGATGCGGACATCGTCGGGGTGATCGACGATGCCCTTGACGAGGTGTTCGAGCGCGGCGGCGAGCAACGTCTTACTCGGCGTCGGTGGTCGCGTCGTCGGACGCGGCCTCGGCGGGCTGCTCGGCGGGAGCGGCCTTCTTCTCGGCCTTGGGCAGCAGCACGGGCTTCTTGGCGGCATCCGCCTGGAACGCCTGCTTCGGCTCGGCGACCTTCACGGTCGAGACCGCGTCCTTGTCGCCCTTGAACTTGCCCCAGTCGCCCGTGAGCTTCAGCAGCGCAGCCACCTGCTCGGTCGGCTGGGCGCCGACGCCCAGCCAGTACTGGGCGCGGTCGGAGTCGACCTCGATGAGCGAGGGCTCCTCGGTGGGGTGGTACTTGCCGATCTCCTCGATGACACGACCATCGCGCTTGGTGCGCGAGTCGGCGACGACGATGCGGTAATACGGCGCACGGATCTTGCCCAGGCGCTTGAGACGGATCTTGACAGCCACGATTCTCCTGAATGGTGTGGAAGGGAACGAACCGATCGCCTGGAGCGTGGGGTGCACACCCGGCGGAAGCTCAATAAGTCGGGACCGCGCTGGATAGAGGGTCGAGCGCTGGACCCGACCCACCATTCTGCCAGATCCGCGGGTCTCCCGCGAACCCCCCGGCCGCAGCGGAGACGCGGGATGCCGCGTGCCAGACTGTCGCCATGACAGTGACGTTCGCGGCATCGCCCCGATCGACCGTCGGCATCGAGTGGGAGCTCATGCTCGCCGACGGCACCTCGGGCGACCTCGTCCCTCGCGCTCCCGAGGTGCTCGAACACCTCGAGGAGGAGACCCGCCTCGAGCGCTTCACCGTCACCGGCGAGCTGCTGACGAACACGATCGAGCTCACCAGCGGGGTCGGCGACACTGTCGCCGCGGCGGTGGACGACATCGCCGACGCGATAGCCGCGGTGCGCGAGATCACCGACCCGCGCGGGATCGAGATGCTCTGCGCGGGCTCGCACCCGTTCGCGCAGTGGTTCGAGCAGTCGGTCACCGACAAGACGCGCTACAACACCCTGATCGAGCGGACCCAGTGGTGGGGCCGCAACATGATGATCTGGGGCATCCACGTCCACATCGGCGTCGACGACGTCGACAAAGTGCTCCCGATCATCGGTGCACTGTCGGTGTACCTGCCCCACCTGCAGGCGCTCTCGGCATCCAGCCCCTACTGGGCCGGCGAGCGCACGGGATACGCGTCCAACCGCGCGCTGGTCTTCCAGCAGCTGCCCACGGCGGGACTGCCGTGGCAGCTGGACACGTGGGCGCAGTACGAGTCCTACCTCGACGACATGGTGCGCACCGGTGTGATGGAGGATGCCACGGAGGTGCGGTGGGACATCCGTCCCGCACCGCGCTGGGGCACCGTCGAGGTGCGGGCGTGCGATGGCATGTCGACCCTTCCGGAGCTGGCGGCGGTCGCGGCGCTCACGCAGGTGCTGGTGGAGCACTTCTCGCGCGAGCTCGATGCGGGCCGGGAGCTGCCCACCATCCAGCCGTGGTTCGTCCGTGAGAACAAGTGGCGCGCCGCGCGGTACGGCATGGACGCGCGGGTCATCGTCGACCGCGCCGGCACCCAGGAGCTCGTCGCCGACCATCTGCGGGAGACGATGGCACGCCTGCAGCCCATCGCCGAGGAGCTCAAGTGCGCGCGCGAGTTCGCGGGCCTGGAGTCGATCCTCACACAGGGGGCGAGCTACGAGCGCCAGCTCGTGGTGGCGGAGGCCTCCGGCGGCGACCTCCGCCAGATCGTTCAGCACCTCATCCGGGAGTTCCGCACGGGCCCCACGCTGCGTCAGCACCTCGGCATGGGGTGAGGATGCTGCGGCGGGGCCGCGGCACCCGCTGAGGCCCCCAAGCGGGGGCTCAGCCCTTCCCGAACAGCTTCTGGATCTCCGCCAGATCGGCCTCGCTCGGCGCCCCCGCGCCCGCCCCGCCCGCGCCCAGGCCGAACCCCGACCCCGTCGGGGCCTTGGCGCCGACACCCGCGTTCTCCGCGGCGCGCTTGGCGGGGTTGCCCGACCGCGAGCCGCCCTTCGCCTTCTGCTGCTTTCCCCGCTTGCCGCCGCCGTGGGCGCCGGGCATCGGGCCCATGCCGGGGATCTGCGGCATCCCGCCACGCGCGACCGTCTTCATCATCTTCGCCGCCTGGTCGAAGCGCGTCACGAGCTGATTGACGTCGGTCACGGTCGAACCCGACCCGCGCGCGATGCGGAGCCGCCGCGATCCGTTCAGGACCTTGGGGTTGCGTCGCTCCCCCGGCGTCATCGAGCGGATGATCGCCTCGGTGCGACCCAGCTCGCTCTCGTCGAAGTCCTCCAGCTGCTGCTTCATCGCGCCCATGCCCGGCAGCATGCCGAGCATCTTCTTCATCGAACCCATCTTCTTCAGCTGCTGCATCTGCTCGAGGAAGTCCTCGAGGGTGAACTGCTCCTTCGCGAGCTTCTCGGCGACCTTGCGCGCCTCGTCCTCGTCGAACGCCTGCTGGGCCTGCTCGATGAGGGTGAGGATGTCACCGAGGTCGAGGATGCGACTCGCCATGCGATCGGGGTGGAAGGCCTCGAGGTCGTCGAGGCCCTCGCCCGTGGAGGCGTAGATGATCGGCCGGCCGGTGACGGAGGCGACGGAGAGCGCCGCGCCACCGCGGGCGTCGCCGTCGAGCTTGGAGAGCACGACGCCGGTGAAGTCGACCCCCTCCTGGAACGCCTTGGCGGTGTTGACGGCATCCTGACCGATCATCGCGTCGATGACGAACAGCACCTCGTCCGGGTCGGTGACGCGGCGGATGTCGGAGGCCTGCTTCATGAGCTCGGCGTCGACGCCGAGGCGACCCGCCGTGTCGATGATGACGACGTCGTGCTGCTGGCGGCGGGCGTGCTCGACGCCGTCGCGCGCGACACGCACGGGGTCGCCGACGCCGTTGCCGGGCTCGGGTGCGTAGACGGCGGCGCCGGCGCGCTCGGCGACGACCTGGAGCTGGCCCACGGCGTTGGGACGCTGGAGGTCGGCGGCGACGAGGAGGGGCGTGTGCCCCTCCTTCTCGAGCTGCTTGGCGAGCTTGCCCGCGAAGGTCGTCTTGCCCGAGCCCTGCAGGCCCGCGAGCATGATCACGGTAGGGGCGGTCTTGGCGAACTGGAGCCGGCGCTGCTGCCCGCCGAGGATCGCGACGAGCTCCTCGTTGACGATCTGGACGACCTGCTGCGCGGGATTGAGGGCGCGGTTGACCTCGTCGCCGAGGGCGCGCTCCCGCACGGTCGCGGCGAAGTCCTTCACGACGGACAGGGCCACGTCGGCGTCCAGGAGGGCACGCCGGATCTCCCGCACCGTCGCATCCACGTCGGCGGGCGAGAGCTGCCCCTTCTTGCGAAGGTTGCGGAACGTATCGGTGAGACGATCGGAGAGGGTGCCGAAGGTAGCCATGATGCGTCGAGTTTACGCGAGCGGATACCGCGCCGATTTCGGCGGACCCGCCCGCGAACGGTCCCGACACGCCGCCCCCGCCGCGGGTGTACGGCATGTCGCGACCGTTCGCGCGCGATCGCGGGGCGCTACGGGCCCGTGACGCCGAGCAGCGACAGGGCGCGGACGAGCACGTCGCGCAGCGAGACGCGTCCCGCGCCCTGCCGGGCCCACTCCTCGACGGCGGCCAGCACCGCTCCCCCGTACGCCGCACCGGCGACCGCGGCCCGCAGCTCGCCGGCACCGGCGGAGCGCAGCCGGCCCGCCACGTGCCGCGCGATGCGCGCCTGGCGCACGGATGCCTCGCGCTCGAGCTCGTCGTCGAGCCCCATCTGCCGGGAATTGGCCAGGGCGAGGGCGAGACTGTCGGGCGCGAACCCGTCGACCGTCTCGACGAGGGCTCGCCGCACCGCGGCGTCCGGATCCGCGTCGGCCCCGGCATCCGGCGACGCGCTCAGGCGCGCGACGCGCTCGTCGAACCCGCCCCAGAGCACGTCGGCCTTCGAGGGGAAGTAGTTGAAGAAGCTCGACCGGCTCACGCCCGCACGCCGCGTGATGTCGGAGACGGATGTCGCGGCGTACCCCTGCTCGAGGAAGAGCTCGCACGCGGCCTCGGCGAGCACCTCGCGCGATGACGCGCGAGGGCGACCGCTCCGTGGCTCCGACGACATGCGGTCAGCGTATCCGGCCGCGCCGCGCCGCGTCCCCGGGCCGGGCACCCCGCGCGCCATCGGGGCGTATTGTTGGACGCGGTACAGAAAACAATCGCCACAAGCGAGGGAGCAAGCGTGCTCGACATCCAGCGGGTGGGACTCTCACCCGATCTCGTCCCCTACATGCAGGGCTGGCAGCTGCAGCGCGACGTGCACGCCGCTGTCGTCGAGGGCACGCGGCCCGACACGCTGCTGCTCCTCGAGCACGAGGCCGTGTACACCGCCGGCAAGCGCACCGAGCCGGCGGAGCGCCCTCAGGACGGCACGCCCGTCGTCGATGTCGACCGGGGAGGCAAGATCACGTGGCACGGGCCGGGTCAGCTCGTCGGCTACCCCATCGTGCGCCTGCACGAGCCCGTCGACGTCGTGGGCCACGTACGACTCCTCGAGGGGGTGCTCATCGATGTGCTCCGCGAGCGCGGCGTCGACGGCTACCGCATCGAGGGACGCAGCGGCGTGTGGGTGCGTCGCCCGCTCTCGGAGGACAAGGTCGCCGCGATCGGCGTCCGCGTCCAGCGCGGCGTCACGATGCACGGCTTCGCCCTGAACTGCGACAACTCCCTCGCCGCGTTCCGCGCGATCATCCCGTGCGGCATCGCGGATGCCGGGGTCACCACCCTCAGCGAGGTCGCCGGCGCGGAGATCTCGCCCGCCGACATCGTCGACGAGGTGGCCGCCGCGTTCGAGGCGACATACGCCGGCACCCCCGCGGGGATGGCCGCATGAGCGCCGCACCCGAGGGCCGCAAGCTTCTGCGCCTGGAGATCCGCAACGCCGAGACCCCGATCGAGCGCAAACCGGAGTGGATCAAGACGAAGGCCAGGATGGGCCCGGAGTACACCGCTCTGCACTCGCTGGTCAAGGACGAGGGGTTGCACACCGTCTGCCAGGAGGCGGGCTGTCCCAACATCTTCGAGTGCTGGGAGGACCGCGAGGCCACCTTCCTCATCGGCGGGTCGCAGTGCACCCGACGATGCGACTTCTGCCAGATAGACACCGGCAAGCCGGCCGACTACGACCGCGACGAACCGCGCCGCGTCGCCGAGAGCGTGGTGCAGATGAACCTCCGGTACGCCACGGTGACGGGCGTCGCTCGCGACGACCTGCCCGACGAGGGTGCGTGGCTGCACGCCGAGACCGTGCGCAAGATCCACGAGATGAACCCGAACACGGGCGTCGAGATCCTCGCCACCGACTTCAACGGCAACCCCGACCTGCTCGCAGAGGTCTTCTCCTCCCGCCCGGAGGTGTTCGCTCACAACGTCGAGACGGTGCCCCGCATCTTCAAGCGCATCCGGCCGGCGTTCCGGTACGAGCGCTCGCTGGACGTGCTGACGCAGGCGCGCGCCGCGGGGCTCATCACGAAGTCGAACCTCATCCTCGGTATGGGCGAGGAGCCCGAGGAGGTCGTCCAGGCCCTGCAGGATCTGCACGAGGCGGGCACCGACATCATCACGATCACGCAGTACCTGCGCCCCTCTCCCCGCCACCTTCCGGTGGCGCGCTGGGTCAAGCCCGCCGAGTTCGTGGAGTTCAAGGAGGAGGCGGAGCGCATCGGATTCCTCGGCGTGCTGGCGGGGCCGCTGGTGCGCTCGTCCTACCGTGCGGGCCGCCTATGGGCCCAGTCGATGATCTCGAAGGGCCGGGAGATCCCGCCTCACCTCGCGCACATCGCCGAGGGCGTCGACCACGGGTTCGCCCAGGCGGTCTGAGCCGGAGGCCGTGTCACTCGGCGCTGGTGACCGACTGAACCGCTCCGTTGCTGGCGAGATTCACGAGGAGCACGTCGTCGGTCGCATCGGGGTCGAGGGCGTACTCGAGCACCGCGAAGGGGTCCCCGCTGCCGAGCTCGTCGGCGAGGATCGTCATGCTCATCAGCTGCAGCGACCGGATGACGTCGACGGCGATGTCGCCCGACACGTCCGCGAGGATCTCCTCGAGCTCGTCCTCCCCGTACGACGCCTGCTGCTGCAGGATGTACTCCGTCACCTCGCTCGTGCGGTCATCGACCTGCGCGAGCATGGCGTCCCGCGCCAGCCGGTCGATCCCCTCGATCGTCGCGACCATTCCGGCCGCGATGTCGAGTGCCGCGGGCGTCACGTCCTCCTGATCGGGCGCCGTCAGATCGACGGTGACCTGCTGGTCGCCGAACTCGATGTTCTCGGACCAGAAGATCGACCCGTCGGGTCCGGACTCGAGGAGTCCGAAGAAGTCGTGCTCGATCGCCATACCTCCATGAAACCAGCACGCGACGCCACACGGTAGCCCGCCGCGGCGCGTCGCCGGATGGCTCACTCCACGAGCGCGGCGGCGAAGACGTGCGGCGTGAAGCCGGTCAGGTCCCCGATGCCCTCACCCTGACCGAGAAGCTTGACGGGGATGCCCGTGCGCTCCTGAACGGCGAGCACGAAACCGCCCTTCGCGGAGCCGTCGAGCTTCGTGATGACCAGACCCGTGACGCCCGCGTGCTGCAGGAAGGCTTCCGCCTGCATGACGCCGTTCTGACCGGTCGTCGCATCCAGCACCAGCAGGACCTCGCTGATGGGCGCGAGCTTCTCAACGACGCGGGTCACCTTGCCGAGCTCGTCCATCAGGCCGCCCTTCGTGTGCAGGCGCCCGGCGGTGTCGATGAGCACGATCTCGGTCCCCGTGCGCTGGGCGAAGTCCACCGTCTGATAGGCGACGGATGCCGGATCCTGGCCCTCCTGCTGGGGCCGCACGATCTGCGCCCCTCCGCGATCCGCCCACGTCGCCAGCTGATCGACGGCGGCGGCGCGGAACGTGTCGGCGGCACCGACCACGACCGAGCGACCGTACCGCTGCAGGAACTTCGCGAACTTCCCGATCGTCGTGGTCTTCCCCACGCCGTTCACGCCCACCATCAGCACCACCGCGGGCCGCTCGGTGAGCCGCAGGGTCGTGTCGAACCTCGCGAAATGCTCCTCGAGCGTCTCGCGCAGCATTCGCTGGAGGTCCTTGGGGTCGGTCGTGCGGTAGCGCTCGACCTTCTCGCGCAGCTCGTCGACGATCCGCTCGGTGATGTCCGGCCCGAAGTCGGCCTGGATCAACGCGGTCTCGAGGTCGTCCCACGTCGTCTCATCGATCGTCGGCTTGACGAACATGCCGCGCAGCGCGCGACCGAGCGACCAGGACTTCTCCGCCATGACTCCAGCCTACGCGGGCACTAGGCCGAGGCGCGTTCGTTCACGCGCTGCCCCACGACCGCCGAGACGCCGTCCTGCCGCATCGAGACCCCGTACAGGGCATCGGCGACCTCCATCGTGCGCTTCTGATGCGTGATGACGATGAGCTGACTGGAGGCGCGCAGCTGCTCGAACACCCCGAGGAGCCGACCGAGGTTCGCGTCGTCGAGCGCCGCCTCGACCTCATCGAGGATGTAGAACGGGCTCGGACGCGCCTTGAATATGGCGGTGAGGAACGCCACCGCCGCGAGCGATCGCTCCCCGCCCGAGAGCAGCGAGAGCCGTTCGATCTTCTTGCCCGCGGGGCGGACGGAGACCTCGATACCCGTCGTCAGGAGGTTGTCGGGGTCCGTCAGCGAGATGCTGCCCGCCCCTCCCGGGAAGAGGATCGGGAAGACCTCGCCGAACGCCGTGCGGGTGTCTTCGTAGGCCGCATGGAAGATGGCCTGCATCCGCTCATCGAGCTCTTCGATGATCGTCATGAGGTCGGTGCGCGTCTTCGTGAGGTCGGCGAGCTGATCGACGAGGAACGCGTGCCGCTGCTCGAGGGCGGCGAACTCTTCGAGCGCGAGCGGGTTGACCCGGCCGAGTTGCGCGAGCTTGCGCTCGGCATCCTGCAGGCGACGGCGCTGACGATCGCGATCGAATGGTTCGGTGACGGGTTCGTCATCGTCGGTACCCGGAACCTCTACATCCTGGTCCGGACCATATTCCGCGATGAGAATCGTTTCATCGATCGCCAACTCCGACCGGACGCGATCGAGCACACCGTTCAGGTGGAGCTTCTTCTCGTGTATCTGGAGCTCGAGGGCGTGAACCCCCTGCGTCAGTCCGGCGAGCCGCTCGCGCAGCCCCGCTTCCCGACCGCGCAGGTCCTTCAACTCGGCGTTGTGCTCGGCGCGATCCTGCTCGGCACGGGCCAGCTCCAGGCGAGCCTGGGCGACAGAGCGTTCCACGGAGTCGAGCACCCGCGGCACCTCCGCGACCACTCCCCCGGCGGATTCGCGCTGCGCACGCCGGACCACGGCGCGACGAGCCGCGTCCTCGGCGGCCTTGCGCTCCGTCTCCCGCTGCCGGACCAGTCCGCCCACTCGGGACTCCTGGGCACGGATCCGCTCCCGCAGCGTCTCCACGTCGAGCCGGGCGCGCATCTCGCCCTCGCGCGCCGCCTCGAGCTCTGCCAGCATGCCCTCGCGGGCCGACGCGTCGAGGATCGGGCGGGGCAGCTCCTGCGCCGCCTCGAGCTCGGAGTCGGCGCGGCGCACGGCCGCCTCGGCGTCGGCGACCGATCCCGCCGATTGGGCCACGCCCGCCTCGAGGCGCTCGCATTCGGCCGCGGCGGCCTCGTAGCGCACGGTGACCTTGTTCCGGCGTTCGGCGTCGGCCGCCAGCGCGGCGTCGTGCTCCCGCAGCGCGGTCAGCGAGTCGGCCGCGTGCCGGCGCGCGGCCGCGAGCGCGGCCTGGGCATCGCCGAGCGCTTCGCGCAGCGAGTCGGCGATGACGCGGACTTCCGCGAGACGTTCGTCGGCCGCGTCGCGCTCGGCGATGAGCGCCAGGCGGGACGGCGATCCCCCCGCCCCGCCGCGGATGAGCTGGGCGGTGGTCACCTCCCCGGCGCGCGTCACGACGGTCACCGGAGCGGCGTCGGTCAGGAGGGGCATCCGCTCCCACGCGCTCCGCGCGGCCGCGAGGTCGTCGGCGACGAACACGCCCGAGAGCATGCCCCGCACACCGTCTGGGCCGGAGACGACGTCGCTCGCGGCGATGAGTCCCTCGACGGCGGGCGGCTTGTGGCGCACGGGAGCGTCCGCGACGACGACGTCGACGGTGCCGAGATCGGCGCGCGCGGCCTCTGCGAGAACGGCGAACGCGGAATCGCGCTCCTCGACGAGCAGGCCCTCGGCGACGGGACCGAGCACGGCGGCGATGGCGGCCTCGAAGCCGGGTCGCACCTGGATCCCGTCCGCCACGAGGCCCTGCACACCCGTCAGGCCGCGATCGATGATGGCGGCCGCCGCGTTGCGCACCGTGAGCGCACGGGTGAGTGCGGCCGTCTGGGCGGTCAGCGAGTCGATCTCGCGTTCCGCGGCGTGGAGCCGATCACGCATCCCGGCGACGTGCGCCTCGGCCTCGGACACGGCGCGGCCCGCGCGTTCGTACTCGGCCGCGTGCGCGGCGTCGTCGCCGCCGTCGGGAGGCGTGCCGAGCTGTTCGATCGCCTCCTGCGCCTCCGCGCGTCGCGCCAGCGCCGCATCCAGCGCCCCCCTCTGCCTCTGCACCGCCTCTCGCACGGCGGCGAGGGCGGATGCCGCTGCCTCGGCCCTGCCCCGCAGGGTCGTGAGCCGCATGTCATGCTCCGAGACCAGGGCACTCTGCGCGGCGATGTCGGTGTCGAGCGCGTCGAGCTCGGCTCGTGCCTGCGCCACCGCCCGCCCCGCGGCGACGGCCGCGTCCTGCGCTCCCGTCAGCCCGTCGGAGAGCTCGGAGACCTCGCGGCGCGCCTCGTCGATGTCGGCCTCCGAGACCGTAACCCCCGCGGGGGCGTCGTCTTCGCCGCCCAGCAGCGCGAGGCGCTGATTGGCGAGGGTGAAGAGGCTCCGCAGCCGCTCCTGCACCTGCTCGAGGCCGAACAGCACGCCGCGTGCGGCATCCACGCCCTCCCCGCCCGGGTCCGCCTCCAGCGCGGCCACCCGAGCGCGCACCTGCTCCAGCCGGTCCTGCAGGACGAGCCGCTCCGAGTGGCGCTCGTGCTCGGCGCGCGCGTGATCGGCGAGGGTGCGCCGCAGCTGCACGACCTCGTCGGCCAGCAGCCGGGCCTTCGCATCCCGCACGACCGCCGCGATCGACTGCGCCTCCCGCGCGATCTCCGCCTGCCGCCCGAGCGGCTTGAGCTGTCGCCGGATCTCGCCGGCGAGATCGCTGAGACGCGTGAGATTGGACTCCATCGCCTCGAGCTTGCGCAGCGTCTTCTCCTTGCGCCGCCGGTGCTTGAGGATTCCGGCCGCCTCCTCGATGAACCCGCGACGATCCTCGGGAGACGCCTGCAGCACGGCGTCGAGCCTGCCCTGCCCGACGATGACGTGCATCTCACGGCCGAGACCGGAGTCGCTGAGCAGCTCCTGCACATCGAGCAGCCGGCACGACTCGCCATTGATCGCGTACTCGCTCGCGCCGTTTCGGAACAGCGTCCGGCTGATCGTGACCTCGGAGTACTCGATCGGCAGCGCGCCGTCGGAATTGTCGATCGTCAGCTGGACTTCGGCGCGGCCGAGGGGGCCGCGGGTCGAGGTCCCCGCGAAGATGACGTCCTCCATCTTGCCGCCGCGGAGGGTCTTCGCGCCCTGCTCGCCCATCACCCACGCCAGGGCGTCCACGACGTTGGACTTGCCGGATCCATTGGGGCCGACGATGGCCGTGACGCCCGTCTCGAGCGCGAACGTCGTCGGCTGCGCGAACGACTTGAAGCCCTTGAGCGTCACGCTCTTCAGGTGCATGGATGCGCCCCTCGGCCCCGGATCTTCACGGGTTCACGCTACCCGAGGCATCCCTCGGAGCCCGGCAGGCACCGCGCGGCCGCGCGAGGAAACCTGAGAATCCGCTTGACGGCGGCGCACGTGGGCGCTAGCGTCTGTGCTCGCGTCGGACATCGAGAGGAGGTCGCCATGATGATGCACAACACCAAGACGGGCACAGCGCCCCGCACGCACGCTCCATTCGGAGTCGTCGCCCGCGCATCGCTCGCGACCGGCCCCGTCGGCGCCTTCGGCGGAACACCCGCCCTCTCCGCGCGCTAGCGTCCGCGCCGCACCTCTGCCCGGTTCCCGGGCTATTCGGTGCATGCCGGTACCCGGGGGCATCCGTGGACCCACCCCCGTGCCACGGCACGGGTCTTCGGGGCCCCCTCCCCCGCCCTTTCCTCTCCCGCCCGATACCCCGGGTCCTCCGAAAGCGATTCCCGTGAACACCACCTCCCCGCCGCGGACAGCCGCGCACCCTCCCGATTCCCTGCCTTCGCTCCTGGCGGCGGCTCTTCCCGCTCCACCGCGCACCTCGATCCTCGATCGCTGTGCCATGCGCGTGGGGCTCTGGCTGCTCATCTGGAGCGCTCGTCCCCCTCGCACCGCCGACAGGGGCACCGGCGCCGACGCCGGCGAACGGGAGCTGCTGCGGCAGCGCGCCGTCGACCGACGCGAGCTCCGGGATGCCGACGCGGCCTGGGCCACCCGCCTGTGGATGCACGGCGCGTAACCCGCCGGTGCCCGGGCCCACGCACGGGCACCGGCCTCCCCCTCCCCACCCCTTCACGATGAGAGCACCGCGATGACATCCCTTCCCGCCGGCGTCACCATCCGGCCCGTGACGATCCCCACCCGCGCCGACGATCCCGACGGCGCCGATTTCCGCGCGATGTCGGGCGTGCGCAACGCGGTGTACGAGGAGATCTCCGGGCATACCGACCATTCCATGAGCGCGGAGAGCCTCCTCCCGCACTACCGCGACGATCCGTACGAGAAGCGGATGACGTGGCTCGTCCTCGACGACGACGAGCCGGTCGGGCGCATCGGGGTGGATCTGCCGATCGAACGGGAATCGACCCTCGCGTTCGTCCTCATCGAGCTGCGCCGCGCAGCGTGGGGGCGCGGCATCGGCGGCGCGGCTCTCGAGATGATCGAACGGGTCGCGCGTGAGCACGGTCGGCAGACGCTGCAGACGTGGGTGGAGCATCCCGAGGCACCCGGTGGGCGCCTGCACCCGCCGACCGGCTTCGGCTCGGTGCCGGCGGAGGGCCACGCCGCGCGCTTCCTGGCCCGCCGGGGCTTCGCGCTCGAGCAGGTCGAGCGGTGCAGCGCCCTCGACCTGCGCGGGTCGTGGGATCGCGTGCGCACCCTGCGCGACGACGCGCTCGAGGCCGCCGTGGGCTACCGGGTCGTGTCGTGGACGCTGCCGACCCCGTCGGAGTTCACCGCCGGATACGCGTGGATGAAATCGCGCATGGTCACCGACGCCCCCTCCGCCGCCCTCGAATACGACGACGAGGTGTGGGATGCCGCTCGTGTCGCGACGCACGATGAGCGATACCTGGAGGCCGGGCAGACGATGCTCGTCACGGCCGCCCAGCACATCGCGACCGGTGAGCTGTGCGCCTTCAACGAGCTGGTCATCGCCGCCGACCGCTCCGAGGCGACGCATCAGGAGGACACGCTCGTGCTCTCCCGGCATCGTGGTCACCGCCTCGGGATGCTCGTGAAGTGCGAGGGGCTCCTCGCGTGGCGGGCGATCGCGCCCGATTCACCGCGCGTGCTGACCTACAACGCGGAGGAGAACCGGCCGATGCTCGACATCAACGAAGCGATCGGGTTCGCGCCGATCGCGTACGAAGGGGCGTGGAAGAAGGTGCTTCGCTGATCAGCCGGCCTCAGGCATCCGCTGGCAACGCGAGCAGAAATGGCTGGCGCGGTTGGTGAAGGCGATGCGCTCGATCGGGCGGCCGCACCGCGGGCACGGCCGCCCGCCACGACCGTAGGCGTTCAGCGAGTGGGCGAAGTACCCGGCCTGACCGTTGACGTTGACGTACTGGGCGTCGAAACTCGTGCCGCCTTCGGCGAGCGCCCGCTCCAGCACGGCCCGCACCTCCGCGAGCAGGCGTCCGGCTCGACGCGAGGAGATCGCGTCGGACGGCGTCTCGGGATGCAGCCGGGCCGACCAGAGGGCCTCGTCCGCGTAGATGTTGCCGATGCCGCTCACGACGCCCTGATCGAGGAGCACGCGCTTTATCGCGGAGCGCGTGCGCGACACAGCCGCGACGAATGCGCGATCGCGGAAAGCGGGGTCGAGAGGGTCGCGGGCGATGTGGCGGGCCTGCGCCGGAAGAAGGGGGTCGCGAGTTCCCCGCCCCGCGGGTTCGCCGTCGTCGGTCGGGACGAGCGCGTCGACGGCGAGGGAGCCGAACGTCCGCTGGTCGGCGAAGACGAGATCGAGCTCCCCGTGCAGCGGGTGGTCCAAGCTCAGTCGGACGCGTTCGTGGCGTTCGCGGTCCGCGCCCGCCGCCCGCAGGAGCATTTGTCCGCTCATCCCGAGATGACCGAGCACCGCTTCCGGCGCTCCCTCCCCGTCGGGAGCGAGCGGGAACCAGAGGAACTTCCCGCGGCGGGCCGCGCCGAGCACGCGGCGGCCGGTCAGACGAGCGCAGAAGTCGGCGACGCCCGCCGCGTGCCGGGTCAGGGCGCGGGCATCGTCGACCACGACGGCCGCGACCGTCGCGCCGGTGACGGCGGGCGCGAGGCCCGCACGCACCACCTCGACCTCGGGGAGCTCAGGCACGGGCGCTGAGATCGCGCCAGGCCTGAAGGGCCGCCGCCATCTCGGCCGCCTTCTTGCTCGTGCCCACTCCGTCCGCTCGGACGTCCCCCACACGCACCGTGGCGGTGAAGACGCGGTTGTGGTCGGGGCCGTCGGCGACGACCGAGTACTCCGGCGGCGGCGCTTGACGGCGCGCAGCGAGCTCTTGCAGGCTCGTCTTCGGGTCCATCGCGGCGCCGTAGCGCTCGGGGTCGTCGAGCAGGGGCTCGACGAGGCGGATGACGAGGGAGGTCGCGGCATCCTGGCCCGCCGAGAGGTAGGCGGCGCCGATCAGGGCCTCCGTCGTGTCGGCGAGGATCGAGTCCTTGTCGCGACCGCCGGTCTGCTCTTCGCCTCGGCCGAGGAGCACGTGGGCCCCGACGCCGACGCGTCGGGCGACCTCGGCGAGGGCGACGGTGGAGACGAGGCTCGCACGTCGTTTGGCGAGCGAGCCTTCGTCCAGGTCGGGATATCTCGTGAAGAGAGTGACCGTCACAGCCTGTCCGAGCACCGAGTCCCCGAGGAACTCCAGACGCTCGTTGTGCGGGATTCCGCCGTTCTCATACGCGTATGAGCGATGCGTGAGGGCGAGAGACAGAAGCTCGGCGTCGATGTCGACGCCGAGCGTGTCTGTGAGTGGCCGTCTCCCCCCAGGGACGTCCGTCACGAGCGTCGCTGTCAGACGTCGGCGACCTTGCGGCCCTTGTACTCCAGGAACAGCTCGGTGCCCTGCGAGTCGGTGACGACCTTCGCCTGGTGGGGACGGCTGTAGACGACCTTGCCGTTCTCCACCGTCTTGACGAGCGCGGGGGCTTCCGCCTTCCACTGCGCGCGGCGCGAACGGGTGTTGGAGCGCGAGACCTTGCGCTTCGGAGGGTTACCAGCCATGGGTCATCTCTTTCGTCGGTGAGTTCTAGGGCTTCCGGCCGCCATCGGCGTCTGTCGCGGTGTACTCCGCCAGCGCCGCCCAGCGCGGATCGAGGTCGGCACGAGGTTCCGTGCCCGATCCATCCGCCATCGGCTCGCCCGTCGCGGGGTCGAGCCCCGGGCAATCCGGTCGGCAGACCGGTTGAAACGGAAGCGTCAAAACGATCGCATCCCTGACCGGAGTTTCAAGATCCACGTGGTCGTCTTGAACCTCGAGGTCAGATGTTTCCTGCCCAGGATACGCGAAAAGCTCCTGGAACTCGACTTCGACCGGCGCGGAGATGTCCGTCAGGCATCGCCCGCACACCCCGCGGTACTGCGCGTCCACCGCTGCGGTGGCCAGGATGCCCTCGTGCACCGACTCCAGCCGGGCGAAGACGTGGATCGTCTCACCAGGTTCGACCGCGACGAGCCCCTCCCCCCATTTCTCCTTCAGGGGGACGTCGAGCTCGACTTCGCGCATCTCACCGGGGCGCCGGACGATGTCGCGGACGCCGATGCTGAAGGGGCCGGGGCGTGGGGATCTCACGGTCGACCATGCTACCCGCGCTCGCCCGGGCCGGGGCCGGGTCAGATGTCGCGGGCGCCCGTGTCGAGGAAGCGGGCGACCGCGGGCGGCACGTACGGCGAGACGTCCCCGCCGAGGGAGGCGACCTGGCGCACGAGCGAACTGGAGACGAGCGCGTGGGCGGGATCGGGAAGCAGGAAGACGGTCTCGACGGAGGCCAGATGACGGTTGACGATCGCCATGGGCGTCTCGTAGGCGACATCCACCTGCGAGCGGATGCCCTTCACCAGCACCCCCGCTCCGACATCGCGCGCGTAGTCCACGAGCAGCCCGACGCTCCAGGAGGCGACGACCACGTCGCTGTCGATGTCGCTCTCGGCGATCGACTGCTCCAGCAGGCTCAGCCGCTGCGCGATCGGCAGCATCGCCGCCTTGCCCGGGTTGTGCACGACGAGCACGTGCAGCCGGTCGTACAGTCCCGCGGCGCGCCGGATGACATCGAGGTGGCCGAGCGTGGGCGGATCGAAGGAGCCCGGCACGACGGCGATCCGGTTGTTCACCCCTCGAGACTACCCGCGGAGCGCGCTCGCCCCGTCAGGCCCGGGCCATCGCCGCGCGCTCGGCGACATCCAGGCGGCGCTCTATCGCCGACGACAGCCCCGTGTGGCGGCTGAGGGCCGGATCCTCCTCGAGGATCCGCTCCGCCTCGTCGCGCGCGAGACCGATGAGTGCCGCGTCATCGACGACCCGCAGCAGGCGCAACGACGATCGGGCGCCGGACTGCAGGTCGCCCAGCACGTCGCCCTCCCCGCGCAGCTCCAGATCGATCTCGGCGAGCTCGAAGCCGTCGGAGACGCGCGCCACCGCCTCCACCCGGGAGCGAGCGGGCGACCCGCCCGCGGCCTCCGTCACGAGCAGACAGAGGCCTGCGACGCTGCCCCGGCCCACCCTCCCGCGCAGCTGGTGGAGTTGCGAGACCCCGAAGCGGTCGGAATCGAGCACGACCATCGTCGACGCGTTCGGCACGTCCACGCCGACCTCGATGACGGTCGTCGCGACGAGCACATCGATCTGCCCCGCGGCGAAGGAGCGCATGATCGCATCCTTCTCCTCCCCGGGCATCCGGCCGTGCAGGGTCGCGACGCGGATCGAGCCGAAGAGAGGATGCCGGCCGAGCAGGTCCGCTGCCTGCACGACGCCCCACCGCGGCTTCGCCGGTGCGCCCTCCGCGACCGGCGCGTCGGCCGCGTCGGCATCGTCGTCCCGTGCGGCCGCCGTCGAGGCCGTCGGATCGATCGCGGGGCACACGACGAACGCCTGGTGCCCCTTGCCGACCTCTTCCGCGACGCGCGCCCAGACGCGATCGAACCATCCCGGCTTCTCGGCGACCGGCGCGACGAAGGTCTCGATGCCGGCGCGCCCCGTGGGCATCGACCGGATCGTCGACACATCGAGGTCGCCGAACACGGTCATCGCGACGGTGCGCGGGATGGGCGTGGCCGTGAGGACGAGGGCATGAGGACTCGTCCCCTTGGCCCGCAGCGCCTCGCGCTGCTCGACGCCGAACCGGTGCTGCTCGTCGATGACGACCAGCCCGAGATCGGCGAACGTCGTCTTGTCGCTCAGGAGCGCGTGAGTGCCGACGACGATGAGCGCCTGCCCCGACGCGACGCGGAGCGCGGCCTTGCGTCGCTCCGCGGTGCCCTGCTGGCCCGTGAGCAGGGTCGGCATCAGAGCGGGGGCGAGGTCGGGCCCGAGCATGCGGGCGATCGATCGGAGATGCTGGCCCGCGAGCACCTCGGTGGGGGCGATGAGCGCGGACTGCCCCCCGGACTCGGCCACCTGCAGCATCGCGCGCAGGGCGACGAGCGTCTTGCCCGATCCCACCTCGCCCTGCACCAGGCGGTTCATCGGCCACGGGGTCGTGAGATCTGCCGAGATCTGATCGCCGACGCTGATCTGGTCGGTCGTTCGTTCGAAGGGAAGGGCGGCGTCGAAACGGTCGAGCAGGCCCCCGGACTCGCTGGCACGGGTGGTCGCGGAGAGCGCCCGCACGAACTGACGCTGCTGCAGCAGCGCCGTCTGCAGGACGAGCGCCTCGTGCATCCGCAGCGTGCGGCGGGCGGCATCGACGTCCGCGTCGGTCTCGGGACGATGGATGCCGCGCAGCGCATCGGCGAACGGGAGCAGCTGCATCCGCTCTCGCATCTCGCCGACGAGGGGGTCGTCCAGACCTCCGAGCGAGTCGAGCCCGAGATCGACCGCCTGCGAGATCTTCCAGCTCGGCAGGGACGAGGTCGCGGGGTAGATGGGGATCATCGCGTTGGAGAACGCCGCGGTCGTGCGCAGCGTGTTCTCGACATCGCCGTCGAAGAGCACGTAGTCGGGGTGCGCGAACTGCCGGCCGCTCTTGTACTGCCCGACCTTCCCGGAGAAGATCCCCCGGCGACCGGGGCGCAGCTCGGACATCCGCCACTGCTGATTGAAGAAAGTCAACGACACCTCGCTGAGACCGTCGCCGATCACGACCTCGAGCAGCGAACCGCGCCGCTGCCGCATCGCCCGCTCGCTCACCCTGCGGATCTCCGCGACGATCGTGACGTTCTCGCCCAGCGGTAGCGAGTCGATGGGCGTGAGGTCGCCGCGGCGCGCGTACCGGCGCGGATAGTGCGAGAGCAGATCGCCGACCGTCTGCATCTGGAAGGCTCGGCCGAGAGCCGCCGCCGTCTTTCCGCCCACGACGCCGTCCAGGCGCGATTCGAGGCTGAGCGAGGGCACGACCCGAGTCTAGGGTCGGCCTCCGACGCTGCGGGAAGGCGTCGCCTCGCTATCGTGAGGGTGTGACACGCATCATCGCCGGACGCGCCGGATCGCTGCCGCTGGCGGTTCCCGCCGCGGGAACGCGACCCACGAGCGACCGGGTGCGCGAGTCGCTGTTCGCGGGACTCGAGTCGGCGGATGCGATCGAGGACGCGCGGGTGCTCGACCTCTACGCCGGATCGGGCGCGCTCGGCCTCGAGGCGCTCAGCCGCGGCGCGGCATCCGTCGATCTCGTGGAGAAGGCGTCGTCCGCAGCGGCCGTCGCCGAGCGCAACGCGCGGCGGGTCGCGGCTGCGGTCGGCTCGGGCGACGCGCGCGTGCACCGCATGTCCGCCGAGGCGTTCCTGCGCTCCACGTCGGCCACGTGGGACCTGGTGTTCCTCGACCCGCCCTACGACCACACCGATGCGGCACTCACCGACGCGCTCGCGGCGCTCGTGCCCCACCTCGGCGCTCGCGCCACGGTCATCCTCGAACGGTCGCGGCGCTCCCCCGCGCCCGCACTTCCCGAGGGCCTGCAGCACCGCAGGGAGAGGCGCTACGGCGACACCACGCTGTGGTGGGTCTCCGTCGCATCCTGACCGCGGTCAGCCCGAGCGCCCATCCCAGTCACGATAGGGGTCCCATCCGCCGTCGGCGGCCGCTCCGTCGACGTTGACCGCCGGCCCGTCGGCGCGCGCGGGCACGGCGCGACCGATTGCGCGGAATCCCTCCGGCAGTTCCCGCCCGTCCGGGAAGGTCGCCAGCAGGCCGTGATCCTCGCCCCCCGACACCGCCCAGGCGCGGTGCGGGCCGAGCGCCGCCCCGTCGATGTCGAACGAGACGCCGGATGCCGCCGCCATGCGCGCCGCGTCGCGGGCCAGACCGTCGGAGACGTCCATCATGGCGGTCGCGCCCGCATCCGCGGCGACGGGACCGAGGGCGACGGGCGGCAGCGGACGCAGCTGCGCATCGAGCGCTCGGGCGTCGTCGGGCACGAGCCCGGACCGGTCGACCGGGACAGGCCTCCCGTCGGCGTCACGGAAACGGTCGAAGAGCACCGAGAGGCCGCGGGCGGCCTGCCCCGCCTCCCCCGCCAGGGCGAGCACGTCCCCCGCACGGGCCCCGTCCCGCCGAACCGCTTCCCTCTCCTCGAGCTCGCCGAGCGCCGTCACCGCGATGGTGAGCGTGGGCGAGACCGTGAGGTCGCCGCCCACCACCTCGCACCCCGGCGCGAGGCGGTCGCACGCGTCGCGGAGCCCGTCGGCGAGGTCCAGCACGAACGACAGCCGCGTCTCGGCAGGCAGCGCGAGCGCCACGAGGAGCGCCGTGGGACGCGCGCCCATCGCCGCGACGTCGGCGAGGTTCACGGCGGCGGATTTCCACCCGAGGTCGTACCCGCTCGACCACGCGAGACGGAAGTCGGGGCCCTCGACGAGCGTGTCGGTGGTCGCGACGACCCGGCCCGCCATCGCGAGCACGGCGGCATCGTCCCCGGGGCCGACGAGAGCGCGAGAGCCCCCCAGACGCTCGAGGATGCCGCGGAGGATGATCGCTTCGGACAGCTCGCCCACACGCGGGTCCTCCGGCAGCACGCTCATCCCCCCACGGTAGCCTGGTCGGGTGCTCCGCCCCCGCTCCCGCCTCGCCGCCGCGACGGGGCTGTTCTCGCTCGCGGCGTTCGCCCTCGCCGGCTGCAGCGCCGTGGTCTCGCTCGAGCCTGCCGCGAACGCGGACGATCCCCTCTGCGCCGAGGTGTCGGTGCGGTACCCGGACGAGCTCGCGGGACAGGCTCGCGTCTGGACCGATGCGCAGGCCACGGCATCCTGGGGCTCCCCGACCGCCGTCGTGGTCAGCTGCGGCGTGGAACCTCCCGGTCCCACGACGCTGCCGTGTCAGACGGTCGGCTCGGTGGACTGGATCATCGACGACTCCGACGCCCCGCGCTACCTCGTCACGAGCTTCGGGCGCACGCCGGCCGTGCAGGTGTACCTCGACAACGAGGCCGTCTCGAGCCTCGACGTGCTCGACGCGCTCTCGCCGGCGGTCTCGCGGCTGCCCGTCGACGGGCGCTGCACGGAGCGTCCCGCGGGCGAGTGAGGCCTCAGGCCGCGCGCCCGAGGGCCGTGTCGAGGAGCTCGGAGATCAGCTCGGGATAGCTCATCCCCGACGCGATCCAGCACTTCGGGAACATCGAGATCGGGGTGAAGCCCGGCATCGTGTTGAGCTCGTTGACGACGAGGCCGTCGGCGGTCAGGAAGAAGTCCACCCGCGCGAGCCCGCGCCCATCGACCGCCTCGAACGCCCGCACGCCCATGTCGCGGATGCGGTCGGTGGATGCCGCGTCGACGTCGGCGGGACACACGACCTCCACCCCGTCGCCACCCAGGTACTTGCCCTCGAAGTCGTAGAACTCCCGCGTCGTCAGCACGATCTCGCCCGGAAGAGAGGCACGGACGACACCGTCGCTGCCCTCGAGGATCGCCACCTCGACCTCGCGCCCGGAGATCCCCTGCTCGACGAGGACCTTCTCGTCCTCGGCGAAGGCCACGCGCAGCGCCTCGTCGAGCTCGTCGATCGTGTGCACCTTCGACACCCCCACGCTGGAGCCGGCGCGCGCGGGCTTGACGAACAGCGGCATCCCGAGGCCCGCGGCATCGCTCCGCACGGCGCCGGGGTCGGCGCGCCAGGAACGCTCGCGCACGGTGACCCACGGGGCGACGGGCACGCCGGATGCCTCGAGGGCGACCTTCATGAAGTGCTTGTCCATGCACAGCGCCGAGTCGATCACGCCGGCACCGGCGTACGGGATGCCGAGGGTGTCGAGGAAGCCCTGCACCGTTCCGTCCTCACCGTGCACGCCGTGCAGGATCGGGAGCACGACGTCGACGGACCCGAGCTCCTCGACCTCGCCGTCGGCGCGTCGGACGCGGAGGGACCGGTCCTGCCCGCCCTCCGGCCACAGAATCCGCGTGCCGTTGTCGGTCACCTCGGGCAGCCGCGCCGCGTCGAGGGCGAAACGGTCGGGATCGTCCGCCTCGAGCACGAAGACTCCGTCGCGGGTGATGCCGATGGGGATCACCCGGAAACGGTCACGGTCGATCGCCCGAAGCACTCCCCCCGCCGTGGCGGAGCTGATCGAGTGCTCGCTCGAGCGCCCTCCGAAGAGCACCGCCACGACCTGTCGTTCCATTCTGGGTCCTCTCCCCCTGCGGGGTGTCATCGTCGGTGGTCAGGTGCGGGGCGATGTCGCGAGGATCCATCGTGCCGTCCAGCACGCGCTTGACCTGCTCGACGATGGGCATCTCCACCCCGGCCCCGCGGGCCAGCTGCAGGATCGGCGCGACCGAGGCCAGGCCCTCCGCGGTCTGCTGCATCTGCTTCACGACGTTCTGGAAGCTGTAGCCCTGGCCGAGAAGCCGGCCGGCCGTGTTGTTGCGCGACAGCGGCGACTGGCACGTCGCGATCAGGTCTCCGAGCCCCGCGAGCCCCTGCAGGGTCTCGGGCTGGGCGCCGAAGGCGACCGCGAAGTCGGTCATCTCGACGAGTCCCCGCGTGATGATCGACGCCTTCGTGTTCTCGCCGTACCCGACGCCGTCGACGATGCCGATGGCGACCGCGATGAGGTTCTTCAGCACGCCGCCGAACTCGGTTCCGGTGACGTCGGTGTTGACGAAGGAGCGGAAGTACCGGTTGCGCGCCCGGCGGGCGACGGCCTCCGCGGTCTCCAGGCTGAGCGAGGAGATGACGGCGGCGGTGGGCTGCTCACGGGCGATCTCGAGCGCGAGGTTCGGTCCGGACGCCACCGCGATGCGGGCCGGGTCGCAGTCCAGGCCCTGCTCGATCACCTGGCTCATGCGCAGGCCGGTGCGTTGTTCGACGCCCTTCATGAGGCTCACGATGGGCACGTCGCTCGTGGAAAGGAGTGGCCGGAGCGCGGTGAGGTTCTGACGCACCGCCTGGCTCGGGATCGACAGGTAGACCTGTTCGGCACCCTCGAGCGCCTCCGACAGGTGCGGCGTGGCGGTCATGGCGCGCGGCAGGTTCACGCCGGGGAGGTATTGACTGTTGCGCTTGGCCTCGGCGATCTCGTGCGCGAGCTCGGGGCGACGCGCCCACATCGTCACGTGCGCACCCCCGTCCGCGAGGATCTTGCCGAACGTCGTGCCCCAGCTGCCGGCGCCGATCACCGCGACGCGCGGAGCCTCGTTGCCCCTACGACTCAAAGCGGCCCGTCTCCTTCTGCGCGTGCTCCGCGGGATTCCACCGCTCGGCGGGGGGCGTCTCCTGCCGGAGGGAGGCCAGCAGCGCGGTGATCGCGTCCATGATCCGGGTCGTCGCCCCGGTGAGGGTCGCGGGCTGCGATCCCGTCGCCCGGAGGTCGGACAGATCGACGGGATCTCCGATCACCAGGCGCACGTGCTTGCGCGGCGGCCACAGGTCGATCTTCTTGCTGTAGCGGCCCATGATCTGCTGCGTGCCCCAGTGCGCGACGGGGATGACGGGCAGGCCGCCCGCGAGGGCGAGACGAGCCGCCCCCGTCTTTCCCCGCATCGGCCACAGGTCGGGATCGCGCGTCAGCGTCCCCTCGGGATACACGATGACGCCCCGCCCGTCGCCGACCAGTCGGCGCGAGGCCTCGATCGTCTGCGCCGCCCCCGAGGCGGTGGAGGCGCGGGCCACCGGGACCATTCCCGTCGCGCGCAGCGCCCAGCCCAGCACGGGGACCCGGAAGAGGCTCTCCTTCGCCATGAAACGCGGCGCGCGCCCGAGGCGCCACACCGCGACCGCGACGATGAGCGGATCGATCTCGCTGTAGTGATTGGGCGCGAGCACGTACGCGCCCTTGCGGGGGAGCTTCTCGCCGCCGACGATCTCGATCCGAGCGAGGAGCCCGACCACCGGCACGACGATGCCGGCGAGCACCCAGAAGATGCTGGGGCGGGTCTTCTCGCGCGAGGCGCGGGGGCGCGCGCTCATCCGACGACGTCGAAGTCGGCGCCCAGGCCGGTCAGCTTGTCGAAGAACTTCTCGTATCCGCGGCTGATGATGCCGACGTTGCGCACGGTGGACGTGCCCTCCGCGGTGAGGGCGGCGATGACGTGGCTGTACCCGCCCCGCAGGTCAGGCACGGTGATGTCGGCTCCGGTGAGCGGCGTCGGGCCCGTGATGACGGCGGCCTGCTCGAGGGTGCGGCGCGGCACGCGGCGCACCCCGTCCTGCAGGCCGTGCGGGTGCACGGCGATCTTGGCGCCCATCTTGTTCAGCGCATCGGTGAAGCCGAAGCGGTTCTCGTAGACGGTCTCGTGCACGATCGACTCGCCCGTGGCCTGCGTGAGCGCGACGATGAGCGGCTGCTGCCAGTCGGTCATGAAGCCGGGGTGCACGTCGGTCTCGACGACGACGGGGCGCAGGTCGCCCCCGCGCCGGAACAGGATGCCGTCCTCGCGCACGTCGAACCAGCCCCCGCTCTTGCGGAAGATGTTCAGGAACGTGAGCATCTCCTGCTGCTTGGCGCCTCCGACGAAGATCTCGCCGTCGGTCGCGAGCGCGGCGCTGGCCCAGCTCGCGGCCTCGTTGCGGTCGAAGATCGCACGGTGCTCGTACCCGCGCAGGTCGTCGACGCCCTCGATGAGGATGACGCGGTTCGGCTCGTAGGAGATGATCGCGCCCATCTTCTGCAGCACGGCGATCAGGTCCATGATCTCCGGCTCGATGGCGGCGTTCTTCAGCTCCGTGACGCCCCTGGAGCGCACGGCCGTCAGCAGCACCTGTTCCGTGGCTCCCACGCTCGGGTACGGCAGGTGGATGTTCGCACCGTGCAGACCGCCCGGCGCCGACAGGCGGATGCCGCTCGGGAGCTTCTCGACGACGGCGCCGAACTTGCGCAGGGCGTCGAGGTGGAAGTCGATCGGCCGGTCGCCGATGCGGCATCCGCCGAGGTCGGGGATGAAGGCCTGGCCGAGGCGGTGCAGGAGCGGGCCGCAGAACAGGATCGGAATGCGCGAGGCCCCCGCGTGCGCGTCGATCTCCTCCATGTGGGCGGACTCGACGTCGCGGGGATCGAGCACGAGGCTGCCCTCGGCATCCCCGTCCTGCACCCGCACGCCGTGAACCTCCAGCAGCGAGCGCACGACCGCGACATCGCTGATGTCGGGGACGTCGTGCAGGATGCTGGCGGTGTCGCCGAGCAGCGAGGCGACCATGGCCTTCGTGACGAGGTTCTTCGCGCCCTTGACGTCGACCGTCCCGGAGAGCGGCTGCCCGCCCCGGATCTGAAGCGTCTCCCCCGACCCTCCCTTCCGACCGCCCAGCGCCACGGAGTCGTTCAGGAGTGTCGTCATGCGGTGGGCCTCACGTTAGGGGAAGGGGCGGCACCGGTAGGGTGCGTGGCCTCCAGGATTCGCGTCGCGCCTCGTAAGCTGCGATCTTGTCTTCGTTCCTGAGGGTGAGCCCGATGTCGTCGAGTCCCTCCAGGAGCCGCCACCTAGTGTAATCGTCGATGTCGAATGCGACCCGGACATCGGCGACCGACACCTCGCGCGCCTCCAGGTCCACCGTCATCCGCGCGCCCGGCTCGGCCTCCAGCGCCGACCAGATTCGCTCCAGGTCCGCCTCCGGCACCACGGCGGCGAGCAGGCCCTGCTTGCCCGCGTTGCCGCGGAAGATGTCGGCGAAGCGCGAGCTGAGCACGACCCGGAACCCGTAGTCGCGCAGCGCCCACACGGCGTGCTCCCGACTCGAGCCGGTGCCGAAGTCGGGGCCGGCGACGAGGATGCTCGCCCCCGCGTACGCCGGCTGGTTCAGCACGAAGTCGGGATCCTGGCGCCAGTTGGCGAACAGGGCGTCCTCGAAGCCCGTCTTGGTGACCCGCTTGAGGTAGACGGCGGGGATGATCTGGTCGGTGTCGACGGCCGACCGGCGCAGGGGCATCGCGACACCCGTGTGCGTGGTGAACTTCTCCATGCTCAGGCCTCCGCCCCGGTCGTGGCCGCCACAGCGTCGGCCGGCTCGAGGTCGCTCGGGCTCGAAAGCGTGCCCCGGATGGCGGTGGCCGCGGCCACGAGCGGGGAGACGAGGTGCGTGCGCCCGCCCTTGCCCTGCCGGCCCTCGAAGTTGCGGTTGCTCGTCGACGCGCACCGCTCGCCGGGGGCGAGCTGGTCGGGGTTCATCCCGAGGCACATCGAGCAGCCGGCGAAGCGCCATTCCGCACCGAAGTCGACGAAGACCTTGTCCAGGCCCTCGGCCTCGGCCTCGAGGCGCACGCGCGCCGATCCGGGGACGACCATGACACGCACCCCTTCGGCCTTCGTGCGGCCCCGGATGATCGATGCGAACGCGCGCAGGTCCTCGATCCGGCTGTTGGTGCACGAGCCCATGAAGACGGCGTCGACGGCGACGTCCTTCATCGCGGTGCCCGGCTCGAGGTCCATGTACTCGAGCGCGCGCTCGGCGGCGCGGCGCTCGTTGGGATCGGTCATCGCCGCGGGGTCGGGCACGGAGTCCGAGAGGGACACGCCCTGGCCGGGGTTGGTCCCCCACGTGACGAAGGGCTCGAGCTCGTTCGCGTCGAGGAAGACCTCCGCGTCGTAGACGGCGCCCTCGTCGGAGGGCAGCGTGCGCCAGTAGGCGACGGCATCCTCCCAATCCTTGCCCTGGGGGGCGTGCGGCTTGTCCTTCACGTAGGCGAAGGTCGTCTCGTCGGGCGCGACCATGCCGGCGCGCGCGCCCGCCTCGATCGACATGTTGCAGATCGTCATCCGCCCCTCCATCGAGAGGGAGCGGATCGCGCTGCCGCGGTACTCGAGCACGTAGCCCTGGCCGCCGTTCGTGCCGATCTTGGCGATGACGGCGAGGATGATGTCCTTCGCCGTGACGCCGGGCTTGAGCTCGCCCTCGACCGTGATGGCCATCGTCTTGAAGGGCTTGAGCGGCAGGGTCTGGGTCGCCATGACGTGCTCGACCTCGCTCGTGCCGATGCCGAAGGCCATCGCGCCGAACGCGCCGTGGGTGCTCGTGTGCGAGTCTCCGCAGACGACGGTGATCCCCGGCATCGTCAGGCCCAGCTGCGGGCCTACGACGTGCACGATGCCCTGCTCCTTGTCGCCCAGCGAGTGGATGCGCACGCCGAACTCCTCGGCGTTGCGGCGCAGGGTCTCGATCTGGGTGCGGCTCGTGAGATCGGCGATCGGCTTGTCGATCTCGAGCGTCGGGGTGTTGTGGTCCTCGGTCGCGATCGTCAGGTCGAGACGCCGCAGCGGGCGGCCCTCGGTGCGCAGTCCGTCGAATGCCTGCGGGCTGGTCACCTCGTGCACGAGGTGCAGGTCGATGTAGATGAGGTCGGGCTGGCCGTCCTCGCCCTTGACGACGAGGTGGTCGTCCCAGACCTTCTCGGCGAGGGTGCGCGGTCGATCGGGGATCGTGATGTCGGACGCGTGGGTCTGCGGTGTGCTCATGCTCAGTGGTTTCTCTCCTGTGAGGGGATCAAGCCCGCGACGAACTCCGCGACGAGTGAGGCCTGGGAACTAGGACTCGTCGCGGCCGCTAAGGAGAAGGCGAGCGATCCGCACGGCCCCAGGGTATCACCGCGGCGGCACACCCCTCCCCGGCCGGGGCCCGCCCCCTCTCCCGGCCGTTGCGCACCCTCCTCTCCCGGCGAGGACCGACGCGAGTCGGGGCTCCTCCCCCTCGGAGGTGGCTGACCGATCTCCCCCCGACTGCGGGCCACTCGTCGGGGTCCGGCCCGGCGGGCGCGATGATCCGGCAATGCCCGAACCTCACCCCCTGCCTCCGGCCCTGCGGGGCGCACCCTTCACGACGCGGAGCGCGCGGGATCACGGCGTCGCGGCATCCCGTCTCCGCCGGCGCGACCTCGCCGCACCCTTCCGCGGCGTGCGCCGTGCCATCGGAGACGAGGGATGGATGGCGGACGTGCGCGCCTACGCCGCGCTCATGCCCCCGCACGCCGTGCTCTCGCACGCCACGGCCGCACGACTGCTCGGCATCCCGCTGCCCACCCGGCTCGAGGACGACCCGCGCGTCCACGTCACCGCGCTCGGCGGACGGGCGCCGCGCGGGCCGGGAGTGGCCGGTCACACGACGACACGGATGCCGGAGGTGAGGGCGCTCGGGATGCTGCGCGTCACCTCGCCCGCGCGCACGTGGGCCGACCTCAGCGCACTACTCTCTCTCGACGAACTCGTCATCGCGGGCGATCGCCTGCGGGGACTCCCGTCTCCGCTGGCCACCGCCGATGACCTCGTCGACGCCGTGCACCGGCACGCGGGTCGGCGCGGCAGGGCTGCGCTCGGGACGGCTCTCGACTTCGTGCGCCCGGGCTCGCGGTCGCCCCGCGAGACGCGGGCGATGAGCGACGCCGAGGTGGTCGCCCGCACCCGTCGAGCGCTGCGCTCACGAGGCTGGCTCTCCTGACGAACGGCCGCGACACGCCGCGACCACACGGCCCGATGCGGCGTGTCGCGACCGTTCGGCACGGGGACGCGACGCCTCGCGGGCCGACGCCTCAGCTGCGGGCGTCGGGCTTGGCGTCGGATGCCGGGGGCTGCTCGACGGTGGCGGGAGTGCCCTTCTCGACCGCGACGCTCGCAGCCGCCTCGTCCTCGCCGTCGGCGCGGCGCTCGCGGGCCGAGGCCGAGAGGCTCGCGATCGTCGCGACCGCCATCGAGAGCACGATGACGGCGAGCGACACCCACGTCGAGATGACCGGCACCCACTCGATGTGCTCACCCCCGTTGATGAAGGGCAGCTCGTTCTCATGCAGCGCGTGCAGGATGAGCTTCACGCCGATGAAGGCGAGGATGAACGCGATGCCGTAGTGCAGATAGCGCAGGCGGTCGAGCAGGTCGCCGAGGAGGAAGTACAGCTGGCGCAGCCCCATCAGCGCGAAGACGTTGGCGGTGAAGACGATGAAGGCGCTCTGCGTGATGCCGAAGATCGCGGGGATCGAGTCGATCGCGAAGAGCAGGTCGGTGACCCCGATCGCCGCGAAGACGATGATCATCGGCGTGAACATCTTCCTGCCGTCCACGACCGTGCGCAGCTTCGAGCCGTCGTACTCGTCGTGGATGTCTATGCCCCGGCGAAGCAGGCGGAGGAGGAAGTTCTCCTGCTTGACGTCGGAGTCGTGGTCGCCACCCGGGAAGGCCTGCTTGACGGCGGTGTAGATCAGGAACGCGCCGAAGAGATAGAAGATCGGGCTGAAGTGCTCGATGACCGCCGCACCCACCAGGATGAACAGGCCGCGCAGGACGAGCGCGATGATGATGCCGACCATCAGCACCTCCTGCTGATACCGCCGCGGCACCGAGAACTGGCTCATGATCAGCACGAAGACGAAGAGGTTGTCGATCGACAGGCTGTACTCCGTCAGCCATCCCGCCACGAACTGCCCCGCGACCTCTCCCCCCGCGAAGAACCACATGACACCCGCGAAGATCAGGGCGAGAGTGACGTAGAAGACGACCCACAGGGTCGACTCCTTCGTGGAGGGGATGTGCGGCCGCTTGAGGATGATCAGCAGGTCTGCCACGAGGATCAGCGTCACCGCGACGAGCGAGCCGATCTGGAACCAGACGGGAAGGACGAGGTCCATGCACGGCCTTTCGCGGCGGGAGGAAGAGGGGAAAGCCGAAGACGGGACGGGCTGTCGACGCAGCGCCTGTCGAGCGGCGACGAGTCTACGCCGCCCGTCCCTCCGCAGACGATGCGACGGATCTGAGACGATCCGCCCTGGCTCGACACTGACAGGGTGAGAGATGATGACGGCGAGCCGGGGCGACCCGGGCGATGAAGGGACCAGCGCGTGGCGGAGGCGGCGATGCACGACGAAGCCACGCTGGTCGCGCAGGCGGCGGCGGGCAGCGACTTCGCCTTCCGCACGCTCTATCGCGCGCACGTGCGCCCCGTGTACTGGGTCGCCTATGGCGTGCTCGGCGACGCGGGAGAGGCGGAGGATGCCGCTCAGGAGACGTTCGTGACCGCGTGGCGCAAGCTCTCGGGCCTGCAGCTGCGGGGCACGTCGATGCTGCCGTGGCTCGTCACCATCTGCCGCTTCCACTGCGCCAACAGGCTGCGCGCCCGCCGCGCAACGGAACCGCTCGAGCACGCCGAACAGCTGCCGGCCACGGTGGATGTCGAGAAGCAGGTGATCGACGCCGAGTACGCCCGGCGCATCCTGGCCGAGATCGAACAGCTCGACCCCCTCGACCGTGACATCTTCCTGCTGTGTGCGACGGAGGGCTACGGCTACGACGCCGCCGCCGGCGCGCTCGGAGTCACGCACGGCACGGTGCGCAATCGTCTCTCTCGTATCCGATCGCGCGTGCGCACATCCCTGGGAGAGACCTGATGAGCACCCCGACCCCGACCCTGCCGCCGCTGACCGAGGCGACGATCGACCGCATCGAGGCGCGTGTCATGGATGCCGCGCAGCACGATCGCGCGAGCAGGCGCCGCCGGCGGCGCACCGCCTGGGCGGTTGCGGCCTCCGCGGCGGCCGTGCTCGTCGTCGCCGCCGTCATCTCGCCCGCTGTCGTCGGCGGCATCGGAGGCGCCGCTTCGGACGAGGCGGGCGTGATCGCCACCGACGGCGCGTTCGAGCCGGCTCCCGGGGGCGCGCTCCCCGGTGACGCGGCACCCGAGTCGGTCGACGGGTCGATCATCGCCGGGCAGGGTTCCGCGGGGGACGCGTCGGCTTCCCAGAGCGCGCCCGACCGCGAGCTGATCGCCTCCGGATCCATGCGTGTGCTCGTGGGAGATGTGGATGCCGCGGCCGAGGCCATCGCCGAGGACGCGCAGGCCCGCGGGGGGTACGTCGAAAGCCTCAACGTCGGCCGCACCGATCTCGTCGTCGACCCCGCGACGGGGACGTCGATGCCCGCGCCGGTCGACGGTGCGTGGATCACCGTGCGCGTGCCCGCCGACGAGCTTCCGGCCGCAATGGCGGCGGCCGGCGCACGCGGGGAGGTGACCTCCTCGAGCGTGTCGCGGGTCGACGTCACGGAGCAGGCCCAGGATCTGCGCGCACGCCTGGCCGCGGCCGAGGCATCCGTCGCGCGCCTGACCGAGCTCATGGCCCAGAGCGGATCGGTGGCCGACCTGATCGCGGCCGAGACCGCGCTCGCGGAGAGGCAGGCGGAACTGGAGTCGTACCGCCAGCAGCTCGAGCAGCTCGAGGAGCAGGTGGAGCTGTCGTCGCTGACGGTCGAGCTCGCGGTGGAGCGGACGGAGGTCAGGGCCGATCCGGCGGGGTTCGGCGATGGTCTCGTCACCGGCTGGAACAGCATGATCGCCGCCCTCAACGGCTTCGTCGTCGCCCTCGGGTTCCTGCTGCCCTGGCTCGCGGTCATCGCCCTGGCGGCCGCTCTCGTCTGGGGCGTGCGGGCGCTGGTGCGGCGGCGCCGCGCGTCGCAGCAGCGCCCGCGCGACGACGCCTAAGCGGTGGCGGTGGCGTCCTTGCGCGGCAGGACCCAGCCCGCGCGCGGGAAGTGGCACGTGTAGCCGTTGGGGTAGCGCAACAGGTAGTCCTGGTGCTCCGGCTCGGCCTCCCAGAAGGGACCGGCCTCCTCGATCGTCGTGACGGCCTTGCCCGGCCGCAGGCCCGAGGCATCCACGTCCAGGATGGTCTCCCGCGCGACGCGCTCCTGCTCGGGGGTGAGCGGGAAGATCGCCGAGCGGTAGCTCGTGCCGATGTCGTTGCCCTGCCGGTTCAGCGTCGTCGGGTCGTGGATCTGGAAGAAGAAGGCCAGGATGTCGCGGTAGGTCGTCGCCTCCGGGTCGAAGACGATCTCCACCGCTTCGGCATGACCGGGGTGGTTGCGGTAGGTCGCGTGGGCGTTCTCTCCCCCGGTGTAGCCGACCCGCGTGCCGAGCACGCCGGGCTGGCGCCGGATCAGGTCTTCCATGCCCCAGAAGCATCCGCCGGCGAGGACCGCCGTCTCGGTTCCGGGGGTGCGGGTGATGCTGCCGTCGTCGGTCATGGGGTGAGCGTACCTCTCTGTCCGGGGTGCGGGCTCGGTGTGCCCGACGGGGACAACGGTCTGCGCGGCATCCGTGTTCCCGATCTACCCGAGGTGCGCCGATCCCCTGCGGGCATCGCGCCCGCAGGAGTGATCGGAGTCAGCCGCCCGAGGGGTTCTCGACGGGCTTGCCGTCGCCGTCGAGCGTCGTGTCGGGCTCCTCGGGGGCGCCACCCGACGTCGTGTCGGCTTCGGCGTCCCCGCCCGGGGTGCCCTCGGTGTTGTGGATGTCGGACGTGTCGCGATCGGTCATCGCTGCCTCCTCCTCCGGCCGGGCCGGGTCGTCGTGCCGGGAACGCTACGCGCCTGGCTGCGCTCGCCCGCCCCCATTGACATCCGCGCCTGCGCACGGCACGCTTGCGCGCTCGTGCGGGGCGCCGGGCATTTCAGAGCGGAAGCTCGCGCGAGCGATCCCAGTCCTCGGTCCATCCGAGCGCGTCGAACAGCCCGTCCAGCAGCATGCCGGTGAATCCCCACACCAGTCGGCCGTCGCGGCCGTGCGGCACGAGGAATCCCGGGCCGCGGAACTCCCGACCGCCGCGCCGGATCACGGTCACCCCGCGATTGGCGGGATCGAGCAGGTCGGCGACGGGCATCCGGAACACGTCCGCCGACTCCGCCTCGTCGACGACCCCGACGGGAGAGGGATGCCGCCACCAGGCGAGCACGGGCGTCACGACATGACCGGAGAATGCCAGCGAGACGCGCTCCAGCTCGCCGAGCACCTCCACCCCCGCGGCGTCGACGCCGGTCTCCTCCTCGGCCTCGCGCACGGCGGCGGCCACCGCGCCCTCGTCTCCCGGATCCACCCTTCCCCCGGGGAAGGCGATCTGACCGGGGTGCGAGCGCAGTGTCGCGGCGCGGGCCAGCAGCAGCACGTCGAGGTCGCGGGACACGGCCCGGGCCTGGGCCTCGTGATCGCTCGGCAGGCGGTCGAGCACCCCGAAGAGCATCAGCACGGCCGCGGGTCGCACGCCGGCCCCGGGCAGAGGACCGAACCGCTGGGCCAGGGCCCCTCCGGCGCCCCGCGCCGCGAACGCCGCCAGCTGCGCCCGGGCGCTCCGAGACGAGGAGGAAGCGGGCACCCGCCCAGCGTACGCCCCGCCTCCCCCGTGCGCCCTCGGTGGCACCGGGCGCCTCGGCATCCCACAATGGAGGATCAGACACGCGACACGAGGGAGCAGTGGCCATGGCCGAACACCGGATCTTCGCAATGCCCTTCGCCCGGGTCTACCCGCTGTATCTCGCGAAGGTCGAGCGCAAAGGGAGGGCCCCGGAAGACGTGGATCGCGTCATCACCTGGCTCACCGGCTACGACGAAGCGGGCCTGCGGCGCAGCATCGAGGAGGGCGTCGACCTCGCGACGTTCTTCGCGCGCGCCCCCCGGATCAATCCCGACAGCACGCTCATCACCGGAGTCATCTGCGGCCTGCGCGTGGAGGACATCGAGGATCCTCTGATGCAGCAGATCCGGTACATGGACAAGCTCGTCGACGAGGTCGCCCGAGGGAAGAAGATGGCATCGATCCTGCGGGGCGGCGCGGCGGTCTGAGGCCGGAGCGCGACACTCCACCGGCCCTGCGTCACGCGCGCCATGGCCCGCGATCGGGCCTTTTCCGGCGCCCGGACATGCTCTGCACCCAGGAGACCTTCAGGTGGCCTGTGCCAGGGTCGGTGCTTTGTGTCCGCTCCACGGACGCCCGGCGCCGCCCGAACGGCGCAGCTCATCGATACGGAACCGGTACTTCATGCGCTCCCTCACGTCTTCGTCACCCGACCGCCGCACCCGTCGCCTCGCTGATCGCAGCGCACGACGGGCCCGCCGCCGGCCCGCGATCGCCACGAGCGCACTCGCGCTGGGCCTCATCGCGGCGGTCGGCCTGTCGACGGCCCCCGCGGCCCAGGCGGGTGCCTCCGGCACTTCCCCCGGCATCGCGCTCGCCTCCTTCACGACCGCCATCGAGCCGACCCCTGTCGTCTCGCCGACGGGCACGGACGAGATCTCCGCCGCGATGCAGGCCGAACTGGCGGCGGCCGACGCGTCGCTGGCCGCGGCCACCGCCGTCGCATCGGACATCTCGGCCTCGGGACTCGACATCGGCGTGCCCGAGACGACCGTCGACACCGCCGCGCTGGAAGACGCGATCGATCGACTCGAGGGCGCGACCGACCTGCCGGCGCCTCTCGTTCCCGACCTGACCGACGACGTGACCGAGCACCGCACGGTCGTCGACGGCCAGGTCGCCAGCCTGCGAGGCAGCCTCGAGGCAGCCCAGGCGAAGAAGGCCGAGGAGGAGGCCGCCGAAAAGGCGCGTCTCGAGGCCGAGGCCGCAGCGAGGGCCGCCGCCGCGGCACCCGCCCCGCGCTCCTCCGCTGCCGGTGCCCCCATCGCCGCGGGCGGCGCCGTCGGCGGCACGAGCCCCGCGGACGCGCAGGCGACCGCCCGCTCGATGCTCGGCGGCTACGGATGGGGCGACGACCAGTTCTCGTGCCTCGTCTCCCTCTGGCACAAGGAGTCCGGCTGGCGCTACAACGCCTACAACGCCTCGAGCGGCGCCACCGGCATCCCGCAGGCTCTGCCCGGCAGCAAGATGGCGTCGGCCGGTGCCGACTGGCAGACCAACCCGGCGACCCAGATCCGCTGGGGTCTCGGCTACATCCAGGGCCGCTACGGCAGCCCCTGCGGCGCCTGGTCGCACTCGCAGTCGGTCGGCTGGTATTGACCCTCGTCACCTCGAACGGCCACGTCGCGCCGAGGCCCCCGTCAGGGTCCGCCCGGTCACGTCGTGGCCGTTCGTCGTGGCCGTTCGTCGTGGCCGGGAGCGCTAGGGAGTTCCCGAGCGGCCGCCGGCGCCCGCGAAGAGGGCGTGCAGCAGCGGCAGGCCGGACGCGCTCACCAGAACCGTGCCGAGGACGGCCTGGTCCGGCAGCAGGACCGCACCCGCCACGACGAGCCCGACGAAGAGCACGGCGGACAAGATCCGTCGTCCAAGACGCTCCAATCGCGCGATGCGGCGATCGAGGCGCGGCGTGTCGATCGAGACCTGCCCGTCGTCGAGGCGAGTGACGAGCTCGTCGAGCCGTACGGGGAGGCGTGCCGCGATGCTCGCGGCCTGCAGCACGTCCTTGCCGATGGCCTGCGCGATGTTGCCGCGCTCGTCCTGCAGGAGCCTGGCGGCGTACGGCTCGACGGAGTCCCACAGGTTGAACGCCGGGTTCAGCGCACTGCACACGCCCGAGGTCAGCGACGACGCGCGCACGATCAGGAGGAAGTTCTCGGGGAGCTGGAAGGGCAGCGACCGCACGACGTCGCCGAACTCGATCGCGAACGCGCGGAACTCGCGCGGGTCGACCTGCGCGAGCTCGGCGAATCCCATGCCCCCGAACCGCGCGAACAGCTGCGTCATGGCCCGCTCCAGCTCCGCCGTGTCGGCCGAGGGCAGAAGCACCCCCACCTCGCGGATCGCCGCGACGAGTCCTCTCCCGTCGCGGGAGGCGACCGCGATGAGCAGCTGACGCAGGCCGCGACGGATGCCGGAGGGCACCTCGCCCATCATCCCGAAGTCGACGAACGTGAACCGCCAACGTGGCCCCTCGCCCTCCTGCGGGCCCTCTCCCAGGGTGACGAAGACGTTCCCGGGGTGGGGGTCGGCGTGGAAGAAGCCGTGGTCGAACAGCTGATCGAACATGACGGCGGCGAACCGGCGCGCCACGGCGTCTGGCTCGACGCCCACGGCCCGCAGGGCCTCGTGGTCGGTGATCTTGATCGCCGTGACGTCCTGCAGGGTGAGCACGCGACGCGTCGAACGCTCCCAGACCACTTCGGGCACCGCCACCCGGTCGTCGTCGGCGAAATCCCGCGCGAACCGCTCGGCGTTCTCCGCCTCATGCAGGTAGTCGATCTCCTCCAGGCTCGTCGCCGCGAACTCCTCCACGAGGGCGGGGGCATTGACCCGCGTGTACACGAGCCGGATGCGGCTGAGCCAGCCGCCTACGCGGCGAAGCGCCGCCAGGTCGACGTCGACGATCTCCTGGATGCCGGGCCGCTGCACCTTCACGACGACCGCGGACATGCCGGTCTGTTCCGCGTCGGCGGCCGCCAGCCCTGCGCGATGGGCCTGGCCCAGGGATGCCGCGGCCACGGGCGTCTCGTCGATCCACGCGTACGCCGCCTCGAGCGGCACGCCGAGCTCCGCCTCCGCCGCGGCCCGGATCCGCGCGAACGGAACCGGCGGCACCTCGTCCTGCAGTCCTTCGAGCTCCTTCGTGATCTCGGGCGGCAGCACGTCCAGGCGCGAGGACATGAACTGCCCGACCTTGATCATGAGCCCGCCGAGGTCGACCGCGAGCACGTGGAACCTACGCGCGAACCGCCGCATCCGAGAACTGCGGGTGCGTTCCGCGATCCGCGCCATCCCGAGCCGCGGCAACGCGATCTCGAACCACCATGTCTGCACGAGGTAGCGAGCGGCGAACCGCAGGATACGACGGTAGCGGGCACGCGTGTCGCCGACGTCGGTCATCATGTCTCCGTGACGCCGACGTGCCGGAGGCACTCGCGTCAGTCCTGGGCGAGGATCGAGTAGAGCTTACGACGCGCCTCCTCGAGGACGTCCACCGCGCGCTGCACCTGATCGGGCGATCCCGAGCGGGCCACCTGTGCGGCCGCCTGCGCCAGCTCCACGCCTGCCTTGGGGAGCGCGCCCGCACGGGGGCCCGCCTCGGAGCGCGACGCGGAGGTCTGCCACGGTGCGGGGCGGTCCCCGGCGGCATCCGTCTCCTCGCGACCGGCGTCGGTGAGGGCGTATGTCTTGCGGCCGTTGGCCTCTTCGGCCGTGATGAGGCCCTCGTCGGCAAGCAGCTGGAGCGTGGGGTACACCGACCCCGGGCTCGGCTTCCACGAGCCGCCGCTGCGCTGCTCGATCTCGCTGATGATCTGGTATCCGTGCATCGGCTTCTCGGCCAGCAGCGACAGGACGGCGGCGCGGACGTCGCCTCGTCCCATACGGCCGCCCTGACGCGGCGACATGCGCCGCTCGAACTCGTCGCGGAGCTGCTCCATCGTCTCCCAGATACCCGATCCGGCCTTGCCGAGCCCGGCGCCGAAGCCGAATCCGTCTCCCGTGAATGAACCGTTCATGGTGTCCTCCTCGCGGTGGTCTGTCCGCGCCGGCAACGATACTCTCCGATATGTCGTTGAGGATCGCTCGATGCGAGAATCCCGGCGCCTTCCCAGCCACCCCCCTCCGCATCCGATCCCAGGCGATCGAAACACGGCTGTCGTCTGCCGCGGCTACCATGCGGCGCGGAGGGGGGGTCCATGACGAGCAGAGCCGTACCCGGATCCGAGACACCGACCGACCTGCGGATGAGACCGCCGGGCGCATCCGTCATCCGCGAGTGCCTCCGGCGCCAGGCGGCATCGCCTCCTCGCTCGCGCCTCGCGGCGATATTCGGACGCAGCCCCCTCAGCTCCCTCGCGCGCCCCTGGTACGTGGGCGCGCTCGGAGAGATCGCCGTCGGTCGCCTCCTCGACGGCGTCGGGCCCGGGTGGAGCGTGCTGCACGCCGTACCGGTGGGCTGCCCGGGCGCCGACATCGACCACCTGCTCATCGGGCCCGCGGGGGTCTTCACCGTCACGACCCTGATGCGCGAGGGCGGGCACCGGACGGCGCGCGATCGGGACCCGCTGTACACGGCCGGCGTGGGTCGCCACGCCGTCGCCGAGGCCGCCCAAGCGACGCGGCTGCTGTCTGCGGCCGCCCATCTGCCGATCGCCGTCCGGGGGCTGGTCGTGACCGTCGGCGCGCGATCGCTCCCGGACCACGGCCCCCAGGAGAGCGTCGTGGTGCTGCGCGATCGGGACCTCGCCCGGTGGCTGCGATCCGCGCCCGAGGTCTGGGGCGCCGGCGACGTGGCGCGGATCAGCTCGATCGCGGCGCGTCCGGCAACCTGGATGACGCGTCCCGACGACCACCCGGATCCGGTCGACGTGCCCGCCTTCGTCCGGCTGAGCCGGCAGGTGCGCCGGGCGGCGGGGACGCGCGCCGCGTGGGTGGCCGCCGCCGCCCTCGCCGTTCCCGTCGCGGTCGCAGCCGGCATCGGCGCCCCCGTCGTCGCGGCGATGCTTCCCTGAGGCCGTCTCGTCACGGCGGCGATGCGGGGCACTGCGGCGGGGCCGTAGCGTGGGCGTATGCGGATGACCTCGGCTTTTCGGGCGGCGCAGCGCGCTCCGCTTCTCCAGGTGACGAAGTCGGCGGTCGCGACAGCCATCGCGTGGGTGTTCGCGGGCTGGCTCATCCAGGGCCCACCCCCCGTCTTCGCCGCCATCGCGGCACTCCTGGTCGTGCAGCCGAGCCTCAACCAGTCGTTCGCGAAGGCGATCGAGCGGTCGGTCGGCGTCATCGCGGGGGTCGCCGTCGCCTCGCTCCTGGGCGTCCTGCTCGGCGAGTCGGCGTGGGTCGTCGTGATCGCCATCGTCGCGGCCCTCCTCGTCGCCTGGGCGCTGAAGATGACGGCGGGCACGGCCAACCAGGTGGCGATCAGCGCCGTCCTCGTGCTGGCCCTCGGCGCGACGACCCCGGGGTACGCGGTGGATCGCGTCCTCGAGACCGTCATCGGCGCCGTCATCGGCGTGATCGTCAACGTGGTGCTCGTGCCCCCCGTCGCCGTGGCGCCGGCCCACGAGAAGATCGACGCCCTGGCGGACGAGCTCGCCGCATCACTCGACCGGCTCGGCGACGCGCTGGCCGAACCGCGCAGTCGCACTCAGCTCGAAGAGCTTCTGCTGAAAGCCCGGCTCATGCGCCCCATGCTGGCCACCGCCGATCAGGCGATCGACGACGCGCAGGACTCGCTCGCGCTCAACCCGAGAGGGCGCCGGCACCGCGACGAGCTCCGCGATCTGCGCGCCCTGCTCGATCGCTTCCGCCCCGTCGTCACGCAGGTGATCGGAATGACCCGCGCCGTGTACGACCACTACGACCCGGCGATCGCCGACGAGCCGGTGCTCCCCGCGATCGGCGAGCAGCTGCACCGCGCGGCGCACGACGTGCGTCTTCGGATGCGCAGGGCCGCCGCGCCTCGCACGCAGGCCCCGCCGCGGGGGGATGCCGGGGCTTCCGCGCCGCCCACGACGACCATGCCCGCCCTGACCTCGCCGCTGCTGGTGCAGACGCCCTCCGCGGACCACTGGATCCTCATCGGCTCACTGCTCGAGGATCTCCGGCGGATCCACGAAGCGCTCGGCGACACGGCCTGACCGCCGCGCGGACGGTGGGGGCGGCTCAGCCCGCGCGCACCGCCGCGGCGATGGGCGTGGGCCCCGAGTTGAACCGGATGGTGCGGCCGAGCGTGGCGTCATCGGCCAGCACCGCCGCGATGACGGCCGCGACATCCGCCCGCGGAACGGACGCGGACTCGACAGCGGCCACATCGATGGCGCCGATCGGCTCGTCGAACGTCAGGGCGCTCGGCGCGACGATCGTGGCGTCGAGCCCGGAGGCGCGCAGGCGCGCATCGGCGGCCGCCTTGGCCTGCGCGTACGGGAAGAAGGAGCTGTGCTCGGGGACGCCGTGGTCGGGACCCGCGCCGAAGTAGGAAACCATGACGTACCGCCGCACACCGGCGGCCTCGGCCGCCTCCATCGAGCGGATCGCCGCGTCGCGATCGACCGCATAGGTGCGGGCGGGATCGCCGCCGCCCGCGCCCGCCGTCCATACGACCGCGTCATGCCCGGCGATCAGCCCCGCGAGGGCGCTCGTGTCGAGCTGTTCGATGTCGGCCACGACGGGCGTCGCACCCGCCGCCTCTACGTCGCCCGCGTGATCGGCGTTGCGGATCACGGACGTGACCTCGTCACCGCGGGCAGCCAGGATCGGAGTGAGCAGGAGGGCCACCTTGCCGTGACCGCCGAAGACGAGGATGCGAGCCATCCGTCCACGCTACTCGCCCCCGCCCCGCCGCGGGCCGCCTAGCCTGATCAGGTGACCACGAGCGAGATGACCTACCGCGGGACGACGGCGATGATCACGGGGGCGAGCTCGGGGATCGGCGCGGAGTTCGCGGCCCGCTTCGCCGAACGCGGCGCGGATGTCGTTCTCGTTGCGCGACGCGAGGACCGTCTGCGCGCACTCGCCGCGGAGCTCGAGGAGCGCCACAACATCACGGCCACGGTGCTCCCCCTGGACCTGGGCGTGGCGGGCATCGCCGCGACGCTGCGGCGCGAGCTCGACGACCGCGGCATCCGCGTCGACACGCTCATCGGCAATGCCGGCTTCGGGGCACGCGGCGCCATCCTCGCGGAGGATCCCGACCGCCTCGCCGCCATGATCCAGCTCAACGTCGTTGCCCTCACGGCGATCACGCGAGAGTTCCTGCCCGACCTCGTCGCCTCCGGGCGCGGCGCCCTGGTCAATGTCGCGAGCGTCGTGGCGTATCAGCCCACGCCGTACATGGCGGTCTACGGCGCGACGAAGGCCTTCGTGCTGAGCCTCACCGAGGCGATCGCCTACGAGACGCGCGACACCGGCCTGCGCGTGCTCGCCCTGAGCCCGGGGTCGACCGCGACGGAGTTCTTCGAGATCGCGGGCGCGGAGGAGGTCGCGCGCGGCATGCAGACCCCGGCGCAGGTGGTTGAGACCGCGCTGAAGGCGCTCGACCGGCGCAGCACGCCGCCGAGCGTGGTCTCGGGAGCCACCAACGCCGTGGCGAGCATGCTCTCGGGCATCATCCCGCGACGGGTCGTGCTCGAGGCCAGCGGACGGTTGCTCGCCTGACCCCGCGGGGCGCGGGCGGCGGCACCGTCGCCTGTCACGAACCGCTCACCGGATGCCGCGGCTCGAACGGTATGCGACAGGTGAGCCCCGCCCGAGGTGCGCGCGGGGGCGCTCAGCCGCGCCCGTCGAGGTACCACCATCGCCCGCTCTGGAAGACGAAGCGGCTGCGCTCGCGCACCGTGCGATCCCGACCGGCCTCGCGGTAGTGCGCCGTGAACTCCACGACTCCGCGACTCTCCCCCGGGACGCCGCCCCGCAGGTCATGGATCTCGAGCCCCGTCCACCGCACGTGGCCGTCCAGCTCGATGCTCCCCGGCGCCGTCCCGGGGTGCCAGGACGACATCAGGTAGTCCGCGTCGCCGAGGGCGAAGGCGCTGTACCGCGAGCGCATGAGCGCCTCCGCGGTGGGGGCCGCGCCGCCGCGGTGCAGCGGCGCGCAGCATGCCTCGTACGACGCGCTGCCGCACGGACATGGGTCGGGCGCGCTCACCACCCCATCGATCCCGGTCCGCCCTTGAAGGGACCGACCAGATCAGAGGTGACCCATCCCCCGTAGAAGCCTCCCGGCTGCGGCGCGACGACCTCACCGCCGACGGTGCAGGCATCCATCGGCCCGGCGTACACCGCCACGCGGCCCGACAGCTCCGCGAAGCCGGGCGAGGGGCGGGGGTAGGTCCACGCGGCGCGCGGCGCCGTGCGCCCTCCGCCGGTCACATCGAAGTACGACGCCGCCCCCTTGAACTCGCAGAACGAGGCGCCGGCGGTCGGCGTGAGGGCGCCCGCGACGAACGCGGCGATGGGCAGGTAGTACACGGGCGGATGACTCGTCTCGAGCACGCGCACGACGTCGTCGGTGTCGACGATCCGCTCACCGCCGAGGTCGATGCTCACGCGCGCATCGACGCGCTCGACACGCGGCGGACGCGGATAGTCCCACACGGATTCCTGGCCGGGACCGGCGGGTTCGGGACGCGGGCGGTTCATACGACCCACGGTAGTCCGCGCCGATGACCCGGGGCCGGGTCCGGGCGCGCCTGCTCTACTCTCGAGGGGTGAGCATCTTCGGCGGCGGCGATTCCCAGGGGCCCTCCCCCGCACGCATCACCATCTGGATCATCGCGGGTGGCGTGGGTGTGTACTTCGTCGTCTCCGGCATCATCGGCATCCTGACCTCCGGCGGGTGACCCGCGCGACTCCCGGCTGATAGCGTTCCGGCAGACCGCGGCTGCGACCCCGCAGCCTCTCACCGGAAGCAGGGAGCGCCATGGCAGATGCACCCACGTCGGCGGCCACGTCATCCTCACCCCCGCGCGAGCAGTGGACCGGCCAGATCGGATTCATCCTCGCGGCGATCGGGTCGGCGGTGGGGCTCGGCAACATCTGGCGCTTCCCGGGGGTCGCCTACGAGAACGGCGGCGGCGCGTTCCTCATCCCCTACCTCATCGCGCTGGTCACGGCCGGCATCCCGATCCTGTTCCTCGACTACGCCCTGGGGCACCGGTTCCGAGGCGCCGCCCCCACGGCGTTCCGACGTGCGGCGGGAAGGGCGAAAGGGCTCCTGGAGTCGCTGGGCTGGTTCCAGGTCGCCATCGCGTTCGTGATCGGGCTCTACTACACCGCCGTGATCGCGTGGGCCCTGTCGTACTTCGTCTTCTCGTTCGATCTGCGCTGGGGCGATGACCCCGCCGGTTTCTTCACCGGCGAGTATCTGCGTACCGGCGACCCCGGCTTCAGCCTGGAGTTCGTCCCCGGAGTGCTCATCCCGCTCGCGCTGATCTGGATCGCGACGATCGTCGTCCTCGCGCTCGGCGTGGCGAAGGGCCTGCAGCGCGTGAACGTCGTCTTCCTCCCCGTCCTGATCATCGCCTTCGCGGTGCTCGTCGTCCGCGCGCTGTTCCTGGACGGCGCGGCCGACGGCCTCAACGCCCTGTTCACGCCCAACTGGGCGGCTCTCGGCGACCCCAACGTCTGGATCGCCGCCTACAGCCAGATCTTCTTCTCGCTGTCGATCGCCTTCGGCATCATGATCACGTACGCGTCGTATCGCAAGCGCCGGGCGAACCTGACCGCGCCGGGTCTCGTCGTCGCCTTCGCGAACTCGTCGTTCGAGATCCTCGCCGGCATCGGCGTCTTCGCGACCCTCGGGTTCTTCGCCTTCCAGCAGGGTGTCGACATCGCGGAGCTCGAGGGGCTCACGGGCGTCGGGCTGTCGTTCATCACCTTCCCCGCCATCGTGTCCCAGATGCCGGGCGGCCCGGTCTTCGGAGTCCTCTTCTTCGGCTCGCTCACGCTGGCGGGGTTCACCTCCCTCATCTCCGTGCTGCAGGTCGTCTCGGCCGCGTTCCAAGAGAAGTTCGACCTGACGCCGCGGCAGGCGGCGATCCGGCTCGGACTGGTCTCGGCGGTCCTGTCGATCCTCCTCTTCTCGACCACGACGGGACTGCTCGCGCTGGATGTCGCCGACAACTGGGCGAACAACATCGGCATCGTCGCCTCCGCGGTCGCCTCGACGATCCTCGTCATCTGGGTGCTGCGGCTGGGCCCGGAGCTGCGCTACCACCTCAACTCCGTCTCGACCTTCCCCGTGGGTCGGGCGTGGATCGCCCTCGTCGGCCTGCTGGCGCCGGTGGTCCTCGGCTACATGCTCGTCGCACGCATCGTCACGCTGCTCGTCGAGGGCTACGGCGGGATGCCCGCCTGGTACCTCGGCATCGTGGGCTGGGGAACCATCCTCCTGATCGTCGTCGCCGCCGCCGTGCTCACCGGCATCCGATGGCGACGACCCCCGGACGACTTCACGCCCTGGCCGCCGTACCCCGCGCCGCGGGCGGCCGAGGCCGGCAAGGGAGTGCGGTCATGACCCCGCTGGCCATCGCCTTCTTCCTCCTCGCGGTCGTCATCGTGTGGGGCGGCCTCGTCACGAGCACGCTGTTCCTCCGCCGACGCCCAGAGCGGGAGTCGTTCCCACCCGGCGGACACGACGACCACCGCGAAGACGCCGCGCCGATCGAACACGACACGTGAGCACCCGAGGAGAGGATGCCGAGGCGCAAGGACGCCTCATGCTCCTCGATACCGCCTCGCTGTATTTCCGTGCCTTCTACGGTGTCCCCGACACGGTGAAGGCACCCGACGGCACGCCCGTCAACGCCGTGCGCGGGCTGCTCGACATGATCGCGAAGCTCGCATCGACCTACGCCCCGCAGCGTGTCGTCGCCTGCTGGGACGACGACTGGCGTCCCGCGTGGCGGGTCGCGCTCATCCCGAGCTACAAGGCGCATCGTGTCGCCGCGGAGCACGCGGGCGCACCCGACGAGGAAGAGGTGCCGGATGCGCTGGAGGCGCAGCTTCCGGCGATCCGGGAGGCGCTCGACGCCCTCGGCATCCCCGTCGTCGGTGCGGCGGAGCACGAGGCCGATGACGTCGTCGGCAGCCTCGCCCACCAGACGGAGGGCCCGGTCGACGTCGTGACGGGCGACCGCGACCTCTTCCAGCTCGTCGACGACGCGCGAGAGGCGCGCGTGATCTATACCGCTCGCGGCATGAGCAAGCTGGAGGTCGTGACGGATGCCGTCGTCGTCGCCAAGTACGGGGTCATCCCGCAGCAGTACGCCGACTTCGCGACGCTGCGCGGCGACACGTCCGACGGCCTTCCCGGCGTCCCGGGCGTGGGCGAGAAGACCGCGGCGACGCTGCTCGCCGCCCACGGCGACCTGCCCGGCATCATCGCGGCCGCCGAGGCAGGCGAGGGGATGTCCGCGGGCGTGCGCTCCCGCATCCTCGCCGCGCTCCCCTACCTGCGCGTCGCACCCCGCGTGGTCGCGGTCGCAAGGGATCTCGACCTGCACCTGCCACCGCCCGCCGCGCCCGACCCCGCGGATGCCGCCGCCGTCGCCCAGCGCTGGGGCCTCGGTACCGCGATGGAACGCGCCGCCGCGGCCCTCACTCCCTGAGCTCAGCGCCCCGCCCACTCCCGCAGGCGCGGGAGATCCCAGGTCGTCACGATGCGCTCGGGCGGGATGCCGGCGGCCTCCGCGCGCGCGGCGCCGTAGTCCAGCAGCGAGAGCTGCCCCGGGGCGTGCGCATCCGAGTCGATCGAGAACAGGCATCCCTCCTCGAGCGCGATCGCGATCATGTCGTCGGGCGGGTCTTGCCGCTCCGGGCGGGAGTTGATCTCCACGGCGACCCCGTGCGCGGCGCAGGCCTCGAAGACGGCGACCGGATCGAATGTCGAGGGCGGCCGCGTCCCGCGCGAGCCCTCGACGAGACGGCCCGTGACGTGACCGAGCACGTCGACCCGAGGATTCGACACGGCGGCGACCAGCCGACGGGTCATCGCCGCCTCCTCCATCCGCAGCTTCGAGTGCGCCGAGGCCACGACGACCTCGAGAGCGTCCAGGACCTCGTCCTCCTGGTCGAGCGCCCCGTCGTCGAGGATGTCCACCTCGATGCCGGTCAGCAGGGTGAACTCCCCCGTTCCGAAGTCGGGGACGAGTGCGCACTGCTCGCGCAGTCGCTCGGCGCTGAGTCCGTTCGCGACACGCAGGCGCGGGGAGTGGTCGGTCAGCGCGAGGTACTCATGGCCCAGCTGCCGCGCGGCGTCCACCATGAGATCGATCGAAGAGAGTCCGTCTGACCAGTCGCTGTGGGAGTGGAGGTCGCCGCGCAGCAGGGCCCGGAGCGAGCCTCCGCTCGGGGGCACGTCGTACCGCTCGCGCAGTTCCGCGAGGTAGCCGGGCACCGCGCCGGCGAGCGCCTCCTGGATGACGGCCATCGACGACGCGCCGACACCCTTCACCCGCCGCAGCCGCGCGGGGTCGCGCAGCACCGCATCGTCGAGACCGGCGATGGCCGCCGCCGCACCCCGGAACGCGGCGGAGCGGTACCTCGACGCCCGTTCGCGCTCGAGCAGGGACGCGATCTCGGAGAGCGCCTCGACCGGATTCACGGCGACCACCCTAGCCCGGCGCATCGGGGCGCGCGCCGGGACGAGCGGGGGCCGCCATCACGACAGTTCGCGTGTGACCGCAGCCCAGCGCCGCAGGGTCGCCGCCGCGCTCCCGTCGTCGATGGCCGCGGCCGCGCGTGCCTGCTCCTCCGCGAGGCGCTCGAGGATGGGTCTCTGCACCTGCCCCGCGTCGTGGGACAGCCGGTAGGCGACCATCCCCGCCGCGGCGTTCAGCAGCACGATGTCTCGCACGGGACCGGCTTCCCCGTCGAGCACGCGGCGCACGACATCCGCGTTGTGGGCGGGATCGCCGCCGCGCAGCTGAGAGATCTCGGCGCGCGGGATGCCGAGGTCGCGGGGATCGAGGTCGTGCTCGTGGACGTCGCCCCGGCTGATCTCCCAGATACGGCTGTGCCCCGTCGTGGTCAGCTCGTCGAGGCCGTCGTCTCCGCGGAAGACCAGTGCCGTCGCGCCGCGCGTGCGGAAGACGCCCGCGATCAGGGGCACGCGGTCGAGGTGGGCGACGCCGACGGCGTTGGCCTCGGCTCGCGCGGGGTTGCACAGCGGGCCGAGGATGTTGAACACCGTCGGCACGCCGAGCTCGCGTCGCACGGCGCCCGCGTGACGGAAGCCCGGATGGAACGCGGTCGCGAAGACGAAGGTCATGCCGACCCGGCGCAGCGACTCGGCCACGGCCTCGGGGCTCAGTGTGAGCGATACGCCCAGGGCTTCGAGGACGTCGGACGAGCCCGACGAAGAGCTCGCCGCCTTGTTCCCGTGCTTGATCACGGGCACACCGGATGCCGCGGCGACGATCGACGCCATCGTCGAGACGTTGACGGTCCCGAGCCTGTCGCCCCCGGTGCCGACGATGTCCAGGGCGTCGGCGGGGATATCCAGAGGCAGCGCGGCGTCGAGGACCGCGTCGCGGAAGCCGACGACCTCCTCGACGGTCTCCCCCTTCGCCCGCAGCGCGACGAGGAATCCGCCGAGCTGAGCGGGCGTCACCTCGCCCGTCATGACACGGGACATCGCCCACGTCGCCTCCGACACGCTGAGGTCCTTCCCGGCCAGCAGCGCGGCGATCAGATCGGGCCAGGTCTCGGCATCGCTCATGTCTCCCGATCCTATCGACCGCGGCATTCAGCACTCTCCCGGCAGATTGGCCGGGCGCTCCGAGGCGGCCCAAAGTCCCCGCTCGGGCGCGGGGAGGCGCCGCGGTGCGAACCCAACCGCTCAGGATCGGCCATAATGGGGAGCGTGACGAGCACTACAGCGACCTATGCCTCGGCGGCGAGGACCATCAAGCGTCCGGATCCGGTCGCTGTCGGAACGATCGTGTGGCTCGGAAGCGAAGTCATGTTCTTCGCCGGCCTCTTCGCGATCTACTTCACCCTGCGCAACACCTCGCCCGGTCTGTGGGCCGAGGACAGCGCTCTTCTGAACGTCCCGTTCGCTCTCGTGAACACGATCATCCTCGTGCTCTCGAGCGTCACCTGCCAGATGGGCGTGTTCGCCGCGGAGCGGTTCCAGCCGTATTCCACGCGCAAGCGCGGCATCCTCGGCTGGGGCATGGTCGAGTGGTTCTTCCTCACCTTCGCCCTCGGCGCGATCTTCGTGTCGGGCCAGGTCTGGGAGTATGCGCAGCTCGTCGCGGAGGGCCTGTCGATCGACACGAACTCGTACGCCTCCGCGTTCTACATCACGACCGGCTTCCACGCCCTCCACGTCACCGGCGGGCTCGTCGCATTCCTCCTCGTCATCGGCCGCGCCTACGCGGTGAAGAACTTCGGCCACAAGGAAGCCACGAGCGCGATCGTCGTGTCGTACTACTGGCACTTCGTCGACGTCGTGTGGATCGCCCTGTTCGCGGTCATCTACTTCCTCAAATAAGAAGCGAAAGCCCCGAAATGCCACGAGACAAAAAGCGCCGCTCCGGTCGCCGCAGCCCCCTCGCAGCCGCCGGCCTCATCGGAATCGGCCTCCTCCTGACCGGCGGTCTCTACGCGGGCGCTTCGGCGGCCATGGCCGCGACCCCCGAGACGCCGACGCAGACCCTCACCGTCGAAGACGGCGAGAAGCTGTTCCAGGCCAACTGCGCCACGTGCCACGGTCTCGACCTGCAGGGCACGGAGAACGGCCCCAGCCTTTATGGCGTGGGCGCCATGGCGGTCGAGTTCCAGGTCGCCACGGGCCGCATGCCCCTGCAGATGCAGGGACCGCAGGCACCGCAGAAGCCACCGCAGTTCACCGAAGAGCAGACGCTGGCGATGGCCGAGTACGTCCAGTCGGTCGCGCCCGGCCCCGAGATCGCCACGGGGCAGGTGCTGGACGGCGAGGGCGACGTCTCGCACGGCGCGGAGCTGTTCCGCATCAACTGCGCGATGTGCCACAACGTCGCCGCGGCCGGCGGCGCCCTCACGGAGGGCAAGTACGCGCCCTCGCTCGTGGGCGTCGAGCCCCGCCACATCTACGCGGCCATGGTCACCGGCCCGCAGAACATGCCCGTCTTCAGCGATCTGAACCTCTCCCCCGAGGACAAGCGCGACATCATCTCGGCCCTGCTGTGGATGGAGCGCAACCCCTCCCCCGGCGGGTTCTCGCTCGGCTCGCTCGGACCCGTCTCCGAGGGCCTGTTCATCTGGATCTTCGGTATCGGAGCGCTCGTGGCATTCACCGTGTGGATCACGGCGAAGTCCAACTGACGCCCCGCAACGACGACACACCAATACGCACGAGGAGCACCATGGCACACGAGATCGAGGCACCGGACCAGGACCGGGGCCCCGCTCCCTCGTCCGGGCTCGCGGTCGCCGTGACCGATCCCGTTCGCAACCCCGGCCTGCCGCCGCACCGCGAGCGGGTGACGGATCAGGATCCCGCCAAGATGCGCGCGGCGGTCCGTACCGTCTACACGCTCTTCTACCTCTCGGTCGCGGGCAGCATCTGGGCCATCGCCGCGTACTTCCTCTTCCCGATGGAAGACGGCGAGCTCGCCTCGGTCCGCGCCAACAACCTCTTCATCGGGCTGGGGATCGCGCTCGCGCTCCTCGCGATCGGCGTCGCCGCGATCCACTGGTCCAAGGCGATCATGTCCGACAAGGAGCACGTCGAGCACCGCCACCCGACCCGCGGCAAGGACACCACGCGCGCCGGCGCGGTGCAGGCGTTCGCCGACGCGAACGAGGAGTCCGGCTTCGGTCGCCGCGCGATGATCCGCAACTCCCTGATCGCCGCCCTGGTCGCCTCCGTGGCCCCCGGCATCGTCCTCTTCCGCGGTCTCGCGCCGCAGGGCGTGAACCCCGTCGAGCTGCTCAGCCACACGATGTGGGAGTCGGGCATGCGACTCGCGCGCGACCCCTCCGGCACGCCCATCAAGGCCTCCGAGGTCACGTTGGGCTCGGCTTTCCAGGTCATCCCGGAGCCACTGGCCGGCCTTTCGCACCACGACGGCTACCTCGAGGAGAAGGCGAAGGCCATCGTCCTGCTGATGCGCCTGCCCCCCGAGCAGCTTCAGGAGACGGAGGAGCGCGCGAGCTGGTCGTACGACGGCATCGTGGCGTACTCGAAGGTCTGCACCCACGTCGGATGCCCCGTGGCCCTGTACGAGCAGCAGACGCACCACCTGCTGTGCCCGTGCCACCAGTCGCAATTCGACGTCTCTCGCGGTGCGGAGGTCATCTTCGGACCCGCTGCCCGTCCGCTCCCGCAGCTGCCCATCGCCGTTGATGACGAGGGCTACCTCGTTGCGCAGAGCGACTTCCATGAACCCGTCGGCCCGAGCTTCTGGGAGCGCCATTGAGTACTGCAGCCGGCAACGAAGGCGCCAAGAAGGCGCCCCTGGGTGGCCGCTTCGTCGGAGGCGCCGCCAATTACATCGATGAGCGCACGAGCCTCTCGGGCATGGTCAAGGAGCTCGGTCGGAAGATCTTCCCCGACCACTGGTCGTTCATGCTCGGCGAGATCGCCCTCTGGAGCTTCGTCGTCGTCCTGATCACGGGAACGTTCCTGACGTTCTTCTTCCAGGCCTCGATGGTGGAGACCCACTACTACGGCGCCTACATCCCGATGCGCGGCATCGAGATGTCCGCGGCGATGGCCTCGACGCTCGAGATCTCGTTCGACATCCGCGGTGGCCTCCTGGTGCGCCAGATGCACCACTGGGCGGCGCTCATCTTCGTCGCCGGCATCGGCGTCCACATGCTCCGCGTTTTCTTCACGGGCGCGTTCCGCAAGCCGCGCGAGCTGAACTGGGTCGTGGGCTTCGTGCTCTTCATCCTGGCGATGGCCGAGGGCTTCACCGGCTACTCGCTCCCCGACGACGTGCTCTCGGGCAACGGTCTGCGCATCATCGACGGCATGATCAAGGGAATCCCCCTGATCGGCACGTGGACCTCGTTCCTGCTCTTCGGCGGCGAGTTCCCCGGCACCGAGATCGTCGGTCGCCTTTACACGCTGCACATCCTGCTGCTGCCGCTGCTCGTGATCGGACTGATCGCGGTGCACCTCATCCTGATGATCGTGAACAAGCACACGCAGTTCGCTGGCCCCGGCCGCACGAACGACAACGTCGTCGGCTACCCGATGATGCCCGTGTACATGTCGAAGATGGGTGGCTTCTTCTTCATCACGTTCGGTGTCATCGCCCTGATCGCATCGCTGTTCACGATCAACCCGATCTGGAACTACGGCCCCTACGACCCGTCGCCGGTGTCGGCCGGAACCCAGCCGGACTGGTACATCGGGTTCGCAGACGGCGCGCTGCGGCTCGTTCCCCCGCACCTCGAGACGGTCTTCCTCGACCACACGTGGTCGTGGAACATCATCCTTCCGCTCGTCGTGATCGGCCTGTTCATCGTGCTCGTCGCGATCTACCCCTTCATCGAGGCGTGGGTCACGGGCGACAAGCGCGAGCACCACATCGCCCAGCGCCCGCGCAACGCCGCGACGCGCACGGCGATCGGCGCGGCCGGCGTGACCTTCTACGCAGTCCTGTGGGCCGCGGCATCCTCCGACCTCATCGCGACCCACTTCTTCTTGACGATGGAGGGTGTGATCCATGCCCTCCAGGCGATGCTGATCTTCGGCCCAGTCGTCGCGTACTTCGTCACGAAGCGCATCTGCCTCGCCCTGCAGAAGAAGGACCGCGAGATCGCTCTCCACGGCTACGAGTCCGGGCGCATCGTCCGGCTCCCCGGCGGCGAGTACATCGAGGTCCACCAGCCCGTCGACGAGTACGAGCGGTGGAAGCTGGTCTCCCACGAGACCTTCGAGCCGCTCGTGGTGCGCCCCGACTCCCGCGGACGCATCGCGTGGCACCAGAACGTTCGCGCGTCGATCTCGCGCTGGTTCTTCGAGGATCGCCTCACGCCCGTCACCCAGGCGGAGATCGACGAGGCCGTGGCGCACCAGCACCACGCGCTGGACCACATCGCCGATGAGGAGACCGCGGAGATCCGCGGCGCCCACGAGCGCGCCGGCGCGCCCGATGCGCCGCTCGTGGCGGATGGGTCCGAGCGTATCCACGAGACGGCGGTTCGACCGACGACCGTCATCGCGCTCGAGGAGGACGAGAAGTCGTCGCAGACCAAGAAGTCGGGCCCCGAGGACAACTGAGGCCCGGAGCCGGTCACAAGGGCCCGGACAGGCTCCCCCCACGGGGTGCGGTCCGGGCCCTTTCTCGTGCGACGCCGGTCGGGCTCGACAGTGCGCGCAGCGAGATCGGCAGGAAGAGCACGACGCGTGACCGGGGAGCGATGTCGGGGCACGCCTGCGGTCCCCTATCGTCGAGAGATGACGAACGCCGTGTCGTACTTCTCCTCCCGCCTGGCGCACGAGACCGATCCATCGGACGTGTACGCCGCTCAGAGGGCGGGCGAGCACTTCGTTCTCGTGGACGTCCGCGGAGACGAGGCCTGGGCGCAGGGCCGCATCTCCGGCGCCACCCACATGCCCTACCGCGACGTCCCCCGTCGGGCCGCCGAGCTGGATCCCCGCGTGCCCGACGTCGTCTATTGCTGGAGCCCGGGGTGCAACGCGGGCGTAAAGGGGGCACGGGCATTCGCCGAGGCGGGTTTCTCCGTCAAAGAGATGATCGGCGGATACGAGTACTGGCTGCGCGAGGGACAGCCCACAGAGAACGACGAGGGGCCGCTCCCCCGCGTCTTCGACCCCCAGGTCATGGTCGTCCGCACCGCGCGCTGAGACCGCGCGTCCCGGGGAGCGTCAGGCGGTTTCGAGCTGCACCGCCGCCTTGCCCGCGGCTCCCGCAACCGCGACAGCTACCGGCGACGAGTGCTCCTCGCCGCCCGCGGCCTCACCCCGCATCACACCCGATGTGCGAAGAGCCACCAAAGTCGACACGTGACACTGCACGCCGCGATCCGCGGTCATGCCTGAGTTCGCGAGGGCGTCTCCTCGCGCTGACGCTGACAGATTCTCTCGTCAACGCACGTCTGGATCGCTCAGCCCTGGCGTCGCCGGTAGCCGGTCACAGTAATCACTCCGCCGAGTGCGAGCAGCAGCCCAGCCGCCGCGACCACACCCCAGCTGAGAATCGCGCCCGTAGCGGGAAGCCCGCTTGTCGCGGCCGGGATGGGGGTGACCTCGACCGTATGCGTGGCCGTCAGCACCCCCAGAGTGATGGTGAGCGTGTGGGGGCTCGCGGACGGGAACGATACCTGCGCCCCGTCGATCACGTCAGTGAGCACGCCGGAGGTGATCACCGCGTACGCCGTCGCATCGCCGAGGGGCCCGGAGGTCCCGGTGGCGGTGACGTGGACGGTGATCGTGTCGCCCTGATTCGCCGTCGCAGGCGAGGTGATCGCGATCCCGGTGACCGCGGAGACCACCTGCACATCCGCGGTTCCCGAGACTGACGGATCACCGTCCAACGTCGCGGTGAGAGTGCGGGTCGTGGTCTGTCCCGCGGTGGCATAGGCAATCGGGAAGGCGACACCTGCTCCAGTCGTATCCGCTCCGTCGAACGTCACGTCAGCGGTCACATCCCCTAAGGAGACCCCGTGCGCATCGAATGCTTCGACAGCGAACGGTGTGAGATCCCGTTCCGTGACCATGGCCGGTCCCGTAATCACCAAGGTGGCGGCAGGATTCTCCTCCCAGGTGGCGGTGAAGGCCCGCTCCCCTGTGGAGCCGGTCGTGATCGTGACCGACATGGTAGGGTCCGTGATGCCGGTGCCGACCCAGCCAGTGAACGTGAACCCATCCCGTATCGGGGCCGTCAGGGTGATCGCCGTCGACTCGACCGTGTAGAACACCGGATTCGCGGGCACGCCCGCGGTGCCACCGGCCAGATCGTAGGAGATCGCGTAATCGTCTGCCGCCCACTGCGCGTACAGTGTCCCATCAGCGGTGAACGCATAGTCCGCTCCGTCCGCATAGCTGGTGCCGGTGCCGTCCGCGGTGGTGTTCCATCCGGCGAAGGTGTACCCGTCATGCGTGAACGTGCCGGGCGCGAGCGGCGTGGACGCGTTCGCCGACTGCGCGGCCATCTCCCCCGTGCCGCCGTTGGCATCGAAGGTCACGGTGTGCATCGCGGGGATGTCACGCAACACCGACACCGAATCACCGGAATAGTCGGCGGTATAGACCGTGGCCCCGTCGGGGGACACCGCCACCGCCACTGGGCCGTCGCCGACAGCAGCCGTGCCAGTGACCGTGTTCGTGGCCGTGTCGATCACCGACACCGAATCATCGGAATTGGCGGTATAGACCGTGGCCCCGTCCGGGGACACCGCCACCGCCGTTGGGACGCCAGGGCCGATGATCGTGTCGACGACGATGTTCGTAGCCGTGTCGATCACCGACACCGAATCATTGAAATAGTCGGCGGAGTAGACCGTGGCCCCGTCGGGGGACACCGCCACCGCCCTCGGGCCGCCACCAACCCTGATCGTGTCGACGACCGTGCTCGTGGCCGTGTCGATCACCGACACCGAATCATCGGAATTGGCGGTATAGACCGTGGCCCCGTCCGGGGACACCGCCACTGCCACTGGGCCGCCGAGGCCCCAGATAGTGCCGACGACCGTGTTCGTAGCCGTGTCGATCACCGACACCGATTCACCGAAATAGTCGGCGGTATAGACCGTGGCCCCGTCGGGGGACACCGCCACCGCCCTCGGGCCGCCACCAACGCTGATCGTGTCGACGACCGTGTTCGTGGCCGTGTTGATCACCGACACCGAGTCGCCGGAATAGTTGGCGGTATAGACCGTGGCCCCGTCGGGGGACAGCGCCACCCCGTACGGGCCGTCGCCGACAGTGACCGTAGCGGTGATGGTGTTCGTGACCGCGTCGATCACCGACACGGAGTCATTCAAAGCGTTGGCGGTGTAGACCGTCGCCCCGTCGGGGGACACCGCTAACGAGATCGGCCGTCGCTGACCGCTATGGTCGTCTGCGGGGTCAGAGCCGCGCGCGCCGCGCCCGGCACGGTTACCACCAGCACTGCCGCAGCGAGAAGAGCAGCGGCGATCAGGGAACCCCACCGTTGCAGTTTCGACCTGCCGCGCGTCGTCGCAGGGTTCATGCCTGTTCGCACCTTCCTCGGGGCGGTGGTTCGCCCCCTGAGGACGGAACGCGTATCACTCTCGCTCGATCGTATATGGATCGTGTCGGGTGGAACCGCCCTGAGGTCTGCTGCGTGGCAGTCCGAATCCGGCTTGATCGCTCGCGTCTTCGCTCCACTCGTACCCGACCTTTCCCGGGCACGCCATGCAGCACTCTACGGCGGCGGCTCGACCCCACCGGATGTCCGAAGATCCGGTCAAGGCCGCGCTCGCGCAAGCCACGGAGAACGACGAGGGCCCGCTCCCCGCGTCTTCGACCCCCAGGTCATGGTCGTCCGCACCGCGCGCTGAGACCGCGCGTCCCGGGGAGCGTCAGGCGGTTTCGAGCTGCTCGGCGAACGGCAAGGTCACGGTCGCGGTGAGCGACGTCGAGGGCGGCGTGCATGCGGGCATCGGTGCGGGGCGCGTGTTCGCGGGTGCGGCAGCCATCCGGCGGATCAACGCGGCGGACGCGACCTCGCCGGCGGGACCACCGCCGACACCATCGGCGACGACCGTCGACATGGACGACACGAACGCGGAATCCTCATTGCCGCTAGGTTGTGGTCCTGTGTCGGACCGCATCGCCGAACGGAGCCCGAGGCGCGCCGCGGGATGACGGGGCGTCACCGGGCGAAGTAGCCCCGATAGTACTCGTAGACCCACCCGACGATCGCCACGAGGAAGACCGCGAAACCGATCGGAACCATCCACGACCCCACGGCGAGCCCGATGAACGCCAGCGCGGCCGCGAACGCGAGCACGATCGGCCACCACGACCACGGGCTGAACTCGCCGAGCTCCGGGTCGCCGTCATCGATGTCGGCCGTCAACGTGTCCTCGGGCAGCTCACCCCCCTGTGCCTTGTGCACACGCTGGAGGTACCACGCGATGAACGCAGCCATGAGGGTTCCGAAGACGAGGGCGACGGAGCCCACCCACTCGATGCCGTTGTACCACGGCACGTCGGGGTGGGCGACGATGTTCCAGCCGATGTACAGCGCGCCGACGGAGCCGAAGAAACCGGCCAGCAGCCACCACAGGACGACGTTGGAGCGCATTACTTGACCTCTCCCTGGGCGACGTCGACGACCGGGGCGTCGGGAGCGTCCTTCACGGGGCCGACGCCGACGGGAAGACCGGCCTCGGGGTGGTTCAGATCGAACGCCGGACGCTCGCTGCGGATGCGCGGGATCGAGGTGAAGTTGTGGCGCGGCGGCGGGCACGACGTGGCCCACTCGAGGGATGCACCGTAGCCCCACGGGTCGTTGACGGTGACCTTCGGAGCCTTGCGCGCCGTGATCCACACGTTCAGGAGGAACGGCAGCATCGAGGCGGCGAGGATCATCGCACCGATCGTGGAGAGCTGGTTCTGCCAGGTCCACCCGTCGGCTTCCGCATAGTCGGCGTAGCGACGCACCATGCCGTCGACACCCAGCCAGTGCTGGATGAGGAACGTCATGTGGAAGCCGATGAACAGCAACCAGAAGTGCACGTAGCCGAGGCGCTCGTTGAGCATGCGCCCCGTCCACTTGGGCCACCAGAAGTAGAATCCGGCGAACATCGCGAACACGACCGTGCCGAACACGACGTAGTGGAAGTGCGCGACCACGAAGTACGAGTCGGAAAGGTGGAAGTCCAGCGGCGGCGAAGCGAGGATGACGCCGGTGAGCCCGCCGAAGACGAACGAGATGAGGAAGCCGAGAGCGAAGACCATCGGTGTCTCGAAGGTGACCGAGCCTCGCCACAACGTGCCGATCCAGTTGAAGATCTTCACGCCCGTCGGCACCGCGATGAGCATCGTCATCAAGGCGAAGAAGGGCAGCAGAACGCCTCCCGTGACGTACATGTGGTGCGCCCAGACCGCCACCGAAAGAGCCGCGATCGCGATCGTGGCGTAGACGAGGGTCTTGTAGCCGAAGATCGGCTTACGGCTGAAGACCGGGAAGATCTCCGACACGATGCCGAAGAACGGCAGCGCGATGATGTACACCTCGGGGTGACCGAAGAACCAGAAGAGGTGCTGCCACAGCAGGACGCCGCCGTTTGCGGGGTCGTAGATGTGGGAGCCGAGGATGCGGTCCGAGGCCGCCGCCAGGATCGCCGCGGCGAGGACCGGGAATGCCATCAGCACGAGAAGGCTCGTGACGAGAGTGTTCCAGGTGAAGATCGGCATGCGCCACATCGTCATGCCGGGGGCGCGCATCGTGATGATCGTCGTGATGAAGTTGACCGCGCCGAGGATCGTGCCGAAGCCGCTCATGCCGAGCCCCAGCATCCAGAGGTTTCCACCCGCGCCCGGCGAGAACGTCGCATTCGCCAATGGTTGATAGGCGAACCAGCCGAAGGATGCCGCGCCCTGGGGCGTGAGGAACCCGGAGACCGCGATCGTCGACCCGAACAGGAAGAGCCAGAACGCGAAGGCGTTCAAGCGGGGGAACGCCACGTCGGGGGCGCCGATCTGCAGCGGCAGGATCGCGTTGGCGAACCCGGCGAACAGCGGGGTCGCGAACATGAGCAGCATGATCGTGCCGTGCATCGTGAACAGCTGGTTGTACTGCTCCTTCGTCGGGATGATCTGCATCCCCGGCGCGAACAGCTCCGCACGGATGATGAGCGCCATCACTCCACCGAGCAGGAAGAACAGGAACGACGCGATCAGATACATGTACCCGATGGTCTTGTGGTCTGTGGAGGTGATCCACTTGACGACGATGTTGCCCTTCTGGTCGACGCGCGACCGCGAGAGCAGCGCCGCCTGACGGGGAGGCAGTGTCGTCGTCCGGCTCGAGCCGGATTCCTTCGACGGCAGGGTCGTGGCCATGGGCTCAGCCTTCCTCGCTGCCCGCGCCGGCGAGGTCGCCGCCGGTCCCGGGCAGGTTGCTGTTGCGGTCGTAATCGTCGGTGATGTCGCCGGTCTGTCCCGCGGCCCGCAGAGTGTCGAGGTAGTCCTCGTACTCCTGCTCGCTCACGACCTCGACGTTGAAGAGCATGGCGGAGTGGTACTCGCCGCAGAGCTCCGCGCACTTCCCGGCGTAGGTGCCCTCACGCGTCGGCGTGAAGGACCAGAAGTTCTCGCGGCCCGGGTACATGTCCTTCTTGTACAGGAAGTCGATGACCCAGAAGCTGTGGATGACATCGCGCGAGCGCAGTTCGATCTGGACGGTCTGGTCGACGGGCAGGACGAGGGTCGGGAGCGCGGCCTGGTCGACGTCGCCGTTGGCCTCGGGGACCGCCTGGACGCCCATGGTCCACACCGCGTCGGAGCCGTCTTCGTCGTCGCCGTTGTACTGGAAGTCCCACGCCCACTGCTTGCCGATGGCGACGATGGAGACATCGGGGTCGTCGTACTGCGTCTCGAGGATCGTCTGGTCGCGCGCCGTGAAGGCGAAGAAGCCGACCACGAGGATCAGGGGCACGATCGTGTAGAAGATCTCGATCGGCATGTTGTAGCGCAGCTGCACGGGCAGGCCGCTCTGACCCTTGCGGCGGCGGTAGACGATCATCGCCCAGAGCATCAGCGCCCACGTGATGACACCCACCGCGAGCAGCACGATCCAGGAGTTGACCCACAGGCCCGACACCATCTCGGTGTGGTTGGTGGCCTGGGACCCGTCCTCCTGGAATCCGGGGAGGTACCCGTTGAGCTCGGTCGGCGTGCATCCGGCGAGGATGGCGACAGCCGCTGCTCCCACGGGGAGGGCGGCGAGGCGAAGACGGCGTTTCGAGCGCACGGTGCACCTTTCGGGGCTCGCGGGTGTGACTTGAGTCAGTCTAGGACAATTCACACCGCACTCAGGCCAGACGCCCAGCCCGACACGGGGTCGGACTGGGCGTCTGGAAGGGGCTGATCAGCTCAGTGGAAGCTGTCGCCGCAGGCGCAGCTGCCCGCGGCATTGGGGTTGTCGATGGTGAAGCCCTGCTCCGAGATGGTGTCCTTGAAATCGATGGCGGCGCCATCGAGGTAGGGCACGCTCATGTTGTCGACGATGACCTCGACGCCGTCGAAGTCGACCGTCTCGTCGCCGTCGAGATAGCGCTCGTCGAAGTAGAGCTGGTAGATCAGGCCCGAGCATCCGCCCGGTTGAACGGCGACACGCAGACGCAGGTCGTCACGCCCCTCCTGCTCGAGCAGGCTCTTGACCTTGGCCGCGGCCGCCGTCGTGAGGGTGACACCGTGAGCGGGGGCCTCGGTGGAAACGATCGTGGTATCGGTCATGGCAGTCCTCCTTTCGGAGAGTCTACCCGCGGCCCGGCCCCGCGGCGCCTGTCGTGCGCGCGTTGGCGGAAGCGAGGAAGACCGCCTCGCTGAGGATCGCGTGCCGGAACGTGTCGAGATGGAGGGACTCGTTCGGGCTGTGCGCCCGCGAATGGGGGTCCTCGACGCCCGTGACGAGGATCTGCGCGTCGGGGAACTCCCTCACGAGATCGGCGATGAACGGGATGCTGCCCCCGACGCCGATGTCGACGGGCTCCGCTCCGTACCCCTCCGCGAAGGCCTCCCGCACCGCCGCCACCGCCCACCCGGAGGTGTCGACGAGGAAGCCGTCGCCCAGATCCACGTCCGAGAACTCCAGCTGCGCGCCGAACGGCGCGTGCGTCATCAGGTGCGTGCGCACCGCCTCGTAGGCGGCCGCGGCGTCCTGACCCGGCGCGACGCGCGCGCTGACGACGACGGAGACCTCCGGCGCGAGCGTGTTGGATGCCGCGGCCACCGACGTGAAGTCGATCCCCGTCACGGTGATGGAGGGCTGGTTCCAGATGCGCCCGAGAATGTCGCCACGACCCGCAGGATCGACCCCCTCGAGCAGCCCGGCCTCGTCCCGCAGAGTCTGCTCGCTGTACGACGGGGTCTCGGCATCGCGGGCCGTCATGCCTTCGACCGCGACAGAACCGTCGTCGTGCCACAGCGTCGACAGTGTCTTCACCAGTGCCATCATGGCGTCGGGAACGGCGCCGCCGAACATGCCGGAGTGCGAAGCGTGGGCGAGAGTGCGCACCCGCAGCGTGAAGCGGGCATTTCCCCGCAGCGACACCGTCAGCGCGGGGGTGTCGGAGTCCCAATTGCCCGAGTCCGCGACGACGATGACGTCGGCCCCCAGCGACTCGCGGTTCTCCGCCAGGAAGTTCGCGAACGACCGCGACCCGTACTCCTCCTCGCCCTCGACGAACAGGGCGAGCCCCAGCGGGAAGTCCTCCCCCGCGGCCTCGCGAAGAGCCGTCACCGCGGCGATGTGCGTCATGATGCCGGCCTTGTCGTCGGCTGCGCCGCGCCCGTAGAGCCGGCCGTCCCGAACGGTGGGCTCGAAGGGCGGCGAATCCCAGAGCGCGTCATCGCCGGGAGGCTGCACGTCGTGGTGGGCGTAGAGCAGGACGGTCGGCGCACCGCGCCGCGCGGCGCGCGTGGCGAGCACGGCGGGCTGGCCCTGCTCGGCGGTGCCGGGGATCGGCGCGCGGAGGATGCGGACCTCGTCGAACGCACCGGTGGCCTCCGCGAGCGCCGCGACGGCCTCGGCGCTGCGCTGCAACGCGGACTGGTCGAACGCCGGCCAGGCGATGCCCGGGATGCGTACGAGCGCACCGAGCGCGGCGAGGGTGCCGGGCATCCCCTCCTCCACCAGGCGTCGCAGGTCGGTCGGTGTCGGGGAATGCGCGGGATGCATGCGGGTAATCTTAGAGACGTCCCCTTTTCCCGGCTGTAGAGGAACGATCGTGGCCAAGACTCCCGCCCCGGTGCCCAGCGACGAGCAGGACACCCCCGCGGGTTCCGGAAAGGGTCGCCCCACGCCCTCGCGGGCCGAGGCCGTCGCCGGCCGTCGCCGGCCGCTCGTGCCCGACACCAAGGAGGCGAAGAAGGCCGCACGCGCCCAACTGCAGGCCAAGCGCGACCTGGCGCGCGCCGGAATGGCCGCGGGCGACGAGCGGTACCTGCCCGCCCGGGACAAGGGTCCTCAGCGACGGTTCGTGCGCGACTACGTCGACTCCGGCTGGTTTCTCGCGGAGTTCATCATGCCGGCCATGATCGTCGTCATCCTGCTGTCCTTCATCTCGATCCCCGCGGTGCAGTTCTACGCGTTCGTCGCCCTGTGGGGCTTCATCCTGTTCGTCGTCGTCGAGATGTTCATCACCTCCTGGCGCACGAAGAGGGCGGTGCGGCGCAAGTTCGGTGAGAACGCGCTCGAGCGCGGCACCGGCTGGTATGCCGCGATGCGGTCGATGCAGATGCGCTTCCTGCGTCTGCCCAAGCCGCAGGTGCGGCGCGGCGCGAAGCTGTCCTGACCCGCGCGCGGGCCGTCAGTCCACGAGACCGCGGTTGATCTGACGGGCCCACAGGGGCCCGCGATAAAGGAACGCCGTATAGCCCTGGACGAGGGTGGCGCCCGCGGCGAGTCGCTGCCGTACGTCGTCGGCGTCCTCGACCCCGCCGACGGAGATCACGCAGAAGTCCGCCGGGACCGCGGCCCGCACGCGTCTCAAGACCTCGAGCGCGCGCCCCGCGAGGGGTGCGCCGGAGAGTCCGCCCGCTCCCGCCGCGGCGACGACGTCGGGGTCCGATGCGAGCCCATCGCGCGACAGCGTCGTGTTCGTCGCGATGATGCCGTCCAGTCCGAGCTCGACCGCGAGGGCAGCGATCGCGTCGACCTCGGCGTCGTCCAGGTCGGGAGCGATCTTCACCAGCAGGGGCGTCGCTCCCGCGGCGTCCTTGACGGACCTCAGCAGCGGGGCGAGGCTCTCCACCGCCTGCAGGGTGCGAAGCCCGGGAGTGTTGGGAGAGGAGACGTTGACGGCCAGGTAGTCCGCGAGGGGCGCGAGGAGCGTGGCGCTGCGGACGTAGTCCTCGGTGGCGTCCGCGACATCCACGATGCGGCTCTTGCCGATGTTCACGCCGAGGACGGGCCGATCGCGTCGGGCGCGCAGCCGGGCGAGGCGGTGGGCGGCCGCCTCGGCTCCCGCATTGTTGAATCCCATCCGGTTGACGACCGCGCGGTCGGGGATCAACCGGAAGAGCCGTGGACGCGGATTGCCGTCCTGCGGCACAGCGGTGATCGTGCCCACCTCGACGTGGCCGAAGCCCAGCGCGCCAAGACCGAGGGCGCCGTGCGCGTCCTTGTCGAACCCCGCCGCGACCCCGAAGGGGGAGGGGAAGTCGAGGCCGAGCGCCGAGACCGCGAGCGAGGGATCCGGCCGCGTGAAGGGGCGCAGCAGCCGGGCGATCGGTCGTGTGCCCGCGACCCTGATCACCCGCATCGCGAGGTGGTGGGCGTCTTCCGGATCGAGCCGCGAGAGGACGAGCGAGAACAGGGCGCGGTACATGGCGGCCTCGGGCTTTCGGGTCGGGGCGCTCACTCGACGGTGCGGCGACGGGGTCGGTCGTGGTCGGCGCGCAACTCGCCGATGGCGCTCTCGAAGTCCTCCAGCGAGTCGAAGGCCTGATACACGCTGGCGAATCGCAGGTAGGCGACCTCGTCGAGCTCCCGGAGCGGGCCCAGGATGGCCAGGCCGATGTCGTTCGCGTCGATCTGCGACGACCCCGTCTGACGCACCGTCTCTTCGACGCTCTGCGCCAGTATCGCGAGATCGGCCTCCGTGACGGGCCGCCCCTGGCATGCCTTTCGCGCTCCCGACATGACCTTCTCCCGGCTGAAGGGCTCGATGACACCGGAGCGTTTGATGACGTTCAGGCTGGCCGTCTCGATCGTCGAGAAGCGGCCCCCGCACTCGGGGCACTGACGGCGCCGCCGGATCGACAGCCCGTCGTCGCTCGTGCGGGAGTCGATGACGCGGGAGTCAGCGTGGCGGCAGAACGGACAGTGCATGAGGATCGCTCAGTCGGTGGATGCTGCGTCGATGGCGCTGCCGCCGGCCAGCCGCTCGGGTGAGAAGCGCGCGGTGATGGCCTCGCCGTGCGCCGGCAGCGCCTCGGCCTCGGCGAGGGCGATGATGGGCCCCGCCACCTCGGCCAGCGCCGCACGATCGTAGGAGATGACCTGCTGCGGCCGGAGGAACGTGTGCGCTCCCAGCCCCGCCGCATAGCGGGCCTGTCCGCCGGTGGGCAGGACGTGATTGCTTCCGGCGAGGTAATCGCCGAGGCTCACCGGAGTGCTCGCGCCGAGGAAGATCGCCCCGGCACTGGTCAGCCGCGGAAGCAGGTCCTCGGGCTCGGCCGTGACCACCTCGAGGTGCTCGGGCGCGTAGGCGTTGCTGAAGTCGGCCGCCGCGGCGAGGTCGTCGACGATCACGATCGCCGACTGCGAGCCCTGCAGAGCCGCCTTCACCCGCGTGCTGTGAAGCGTGCGGGCCGCCAGGCGCTCCGTCTCCCGCTCGACCGCGCGGGCCAGCTCCGGCGAGTCCGTCACCAGGACGGAGCCCGCCTGCTCGTCGTGCTCGGCCTGGCTCACGAGGTCGGCGGCGACGACGACGGGATCAGCGGTCGCGTCCGCGATGACCAGGATCTCGGTGGCGCCCGCCTCCGAGTCGATGCCGACCATCCCCGCCACGTGGCGCTTGGCCGCGGCGACGAAGTTGTTTCCGGGTCCCGTCACGACATCGACGGCCTCGAGACCGATCTCGTCGACCCCGTGAGCGAGCGCGCTGATCGCGCTGGCTCCCCCGATCGCGTAGACCTCTTCCACCCCCAGGATGCCGGCGGCCGCGAGGATCGTCGGGTGGACGCTGCCGTCGGGGCGTTGAGCCGGCGACATGAGCGCGACGGCCTCGACGCCCGCGACCTGCGCAGGCACGACGTTCATCACGACGGTGGACGGATAGACGGCCTTGCCTCCCGGCACATAGACGCCCACCCGCCTCACGGGCTGCCAGCGCTGCGTGACGCGGGCGCCCGGGGCGAGCTCGGTGACGGCCGGCGCGGGCACCTGGGCCGCCGACGCCCGCCGTACGCGCACGATCGCCTGCTCGAGAGCGTCCCGCACCGCGGGATCGAGGGATGCGACGGCGGCGTCGATGTCGCTTCGCGGCACCCGCAGCGGATGTCCGCTGACGCCGTCGAAACGTTCGGCGTGCTCTCGCAGGGCGGCCTCGCCCCGGTCTCGGACGTCGGCGACGAGCTCGCCGGCCACCTTCAGGGCGTTCTCGCGGGCCTCGACGGCCCGAGGGACGAGGGCCGCCGCGTCGCGCGCGGAAACACCGCGCAGATCGATCGTGCGCATCGTTCCAGGCTACCGGCGCTCAGCCGCGGGTGACGCCGGAGACGTCGTTGAGCACCCCGACGCGACCGTCCTCGTGGCGCACGAGGAAGCTGGACCCGCGATCGGCCACGACGAGCGCCCAGGCGGTGGGGCCGATGCGGAACATCGGAGCCCCGGTGGCCTCATCGACCACGTCGCGTTCGACGGGGACGAGCGCCCAGAAGGGCTGTTCGGACGCGGCCGGAGCGGGCGCGTCCTCGGCGTCGGGCGCGGAGGGGTCGTAGCCGGAGCGCGCATAGGCGGGAGTGGGAGCCCAGCCGGTGTCTTCGGCGGGCGCCCCGGTGTCGGTGTCGCGGGTCTCCGCCGCGTACGGGTCGCCGAGCGGCGCGAAGGCCTCGGTCATCGAGGACGTCTGCGGCTCGCTCGTCGCGACGGGCCCGGTCTCGGGCTTCGGCGCCGGCGCCGGCGCCGGCCGAGGGATCACGGCACGCACCGGGCGCGCGTTGCGGTGGGCGGGCACCTCGGGTCGTCCGCGGAAGTCCTCGTCGAACGGAGCCACGTAGGGTGCGAAAACGGTGAGGAACACCAGCGCGAGCATCGCGAAGAACTCGACCCAGATCACCCATGTCGTCAGCCACGGGCCGCGTCCTGCGACCGTCGCGATCGTGCTCCAGATGTACTGCAGCCATAGCAGGGCCGACACGGAGAACACGACCGAGGCGAACTGGTCGATGCCGAGCGACCCGACACGGCGGATCCCCTCCGGCGAGAAGCGGCGGAGCACGATGAGGAAGACCGCCACGGTGGGAGCGCCGATGAGCAGGATCCACTCGATGCCGCTCATCCACACCGAACTGAACGCACGACCCCAGATGGAGAAGAACGACGCGAGGAACGCGACGGCCCAGAACGCGAGGATGGCGACCTCGCGGATGGTGAAGGGTCCGACCCCGTACTGACCCTCGCGAGTCGGCGTCTCCGTGTCGGACGCGGTGTGCTGCTCGATCGGGTCCGATCCGGCCTGTGCATCGCTCACGCTGTTCCCCTTTCGTCCGGCGCTGCGCGCCTCGCCTACCTTACCGTCGCCGGCTGGAGGAGCGGGGGCGGCTTCGCCGCCCCCGCCTCACCCCCCGAGGCACCCCGGGCCGAGCAGCGACTTGAGCTCCCCGTACAGGTCGGCGGAGATCTTCACAGGGTGCGGCACCTCGAAGACCTTCGCGACCTGGCCCTTCGTGAGCGTGAGCCGAACCTCGGTGGGTCCCCCGTGCCGCGCGAGGATCTCGGCGAGGTCGCCGATGACGGGCTGTGTCGCTCGATGCTCGGGGATGACGAGGTCGAGCGCACCCGACGCGTCGAACGAGTCGAGTGCCGGCGCCATCGCCGACACGGCGTGCAGGTTCATCCCGTCGTCGCGGCGCGAGATCCGCCCGCGCACCACGAGGATCGAATCGGCCTGCAGTATCGGCTGGAACTCCTGGTACGTCTTGCCCATGAACATGACCGTGATCTCGCCGTTGAAGTCCTCGACGGTGATCATGCCGTACGGATTGCCGCTGGACTTGGCGACGCGGTGCTGGGCGCTCGTGACGAGGCCGGCGATCGTCACCTGCTCCCCGTCGGAGAGGTCGTCCGATGCCAGCAGCTCGTGGATGCCGAGCGAAGCGTGCTTCGCGAGCGGCACCTCCAGCCCGGCCAGGGGGTGATCCGAGACGTACAGTCCGAGCATCTCGCGCTCGAACGCGAGCTTGTCCTTCTTCGTCCACTCAGGCCGCTGGGGCACCTTCTGGGCGGTCTGCGGCTCATCCCACAGGCTGTCGAAGTCGAAGCCGACCTCGCCGTTGGCCTCACGGCGCTTGTCGAGCACGACCTGCTCGACGGCGTCTTCGTGCACCTCCAGCAGCGCCCGACGCGTCGCCCCGGTGGAGTCGAAGGCGCCGGCCTTGATGAGCGACTCGATCGTGCGCTTGTTGGCGACCTGCAGCGGAACGCGTTGGAGAAAGTCGTGGAAGGTCGTGAACTCCGTCTCCCGTCGGGCCGCGACGATCGCCTCGACGACGTTGGCACCGACGTTGCGAATGGCCCCGAGGCCGAAGCGGATGTCGTCGCCGACGGCGGCGAAGTAGCGGATCGACTGGCTGACATCCGGCGGCAGCACCTTGATGCCCATGCGGCGGCACTCGTTGAGGTAGATCGCGAGCTTGTCCTTCGAGTCGCCCACGCTCGTCAGGAGGGCGGCCATGTACTCGGCGGGATAGTGCGCCTTGAGGTATGCCGTCCAATAGGACACGAGACCGTAGGCGGCCGTGTGCGCCTTGTTGAAGGCGTAGTCCGCGAACGACTCCAGCACCTTCCAGAGGGTCTGCTGCGCGGCATCCGAGAAGCCCCGCTCGGTCATGCCGCCGAAGAAGATCTCCTTCTGCTTGTCGAGCTCGGACTTCTTCTTCTTCCCCATCGCGCGGCGCAGCAGATCGGCCTGTCCGAGCGAGTACCCCGCGACGCGCTGTGCCACCGCCATGACCTGCTCCTGGTACACGATCAGGCCGTAGGTGGTGTCGAGGATGTCGGCGAGGGGCTCGGCGAGCTCGGGGTGGATCGGCTCGATCTCCTGCTGGCCGTTCTTGCGCAGCGCGTAGTTGATGTGCGAGTTCACGCCCATCGGGCCCGGCCGGTACAGCGCGAGCACGGCGGAGATGTCCTCGAAGTTGTCGGGCTTCATGAGGCGCAGCAGCGACCTCATCGGTCCGCCGTCGAGCTGGAAGACGCCGAGGGTGTCGCCCCGCGCGAGAAGTTCGTACGACGCGGCGTCGTCGAGAGCGAGATCCTCCAGGACGAGGTGCTCGTTCCGGTTGGCGCGGATGTTGTCGAGGGCGTCGTCGATGATCGTGAGGTTGCGAAGCCCGAGGAAATCCATCTTGATCAGGCCGAGCGACTCGCACGCCGGGTAGTCGAACTGCGTGACGATCTGGCCGTCCTGCTCCCGCTTCATGATCGGGATGATGTCGATCAGCGGCTCGCTCGACATGATGACGCCGGCGGCGTGCACGCCCCACTGCCGCTTGAGGTTCTCCAGCCCCACGGCGGTGTCGAAGACCGTCTTGGACTCGGGATCGGTCTCGATGAGGGTGCGGAACTCCGACGCCTCCTTGTAGCGCGGATGCTGCGGGTCGAACATGCCGTCGAGGGGCATGTCCTTGCCCATCACGGCGGGCGGCATCGCCTTCGTGAGCTTCTCTCCCATGCCGAAGGGGAAGCCGAGCACGCGGCTGGCGTCCTTGAGCGCCTGCTTCGCCTTGATCGTGCCGTACGTGACGATCTGGGCCACCCGGTCGTCGCCGTACTTCTCGGTGACGTATTGGATGACCTCGCCGCGGCGACGGTCGTCGAAGTCGACGTCGAAGTCGGGCATGGAGACGCGGTCGGGGTTGAGGAAGCGCTCGAAGATCAGGCCGTGCTGAAGGGGGTCCAGATCCGTGATGCGCATCGCGTACGCCGCCATGGATCCGGCGCCCGAGCCGCGCCCCGGACCGACGCGGATCCCGTTGTCCTTGGCCCAGTTGATGAAGTCGGCCACGACGAGGAAGTATCCCGGGAAGCCCATCTGGAGGATGACGTCGGTCTCGTACTCCGCCTGACGGCGCACCTCTTCCGGCACCCCGCCCGGGTATCGGTACTGCAGGCCCTTCTCGATCTCCTTGACGAACCAGGACTGCTCCGTCTCACCGTCGGGCACGGGGTACCGGGGCATGTAGTTCGCGCTGGTGTTGAACTCGCTCTGGCACCGCTCTGCGATCAGCAGGGTGTTGTCGCACGCCTCGGGGTGGTCGCGGAAGACCTGCCGCATCTCGGCGGCCGATTTCAGGTAGTAGCCGTCGCCGTCGAACTTGAACCGCTTGGGATCGTCGAGCGTGGAACCCGACTGCACGCAGAGCAGCGCCGCGTGGCTCGTGGCGTCGTGCTGGTGCGTGTAGTGGAGGTCGTTCGTCGCGACGAGGGGAATGTCCAGATCCTTGGCCAGCCGCAGCAGATCTGCCATGACGCGGCGCTCGATCCCGAGGCCGTGGTCCATGATCTCGGCGAAGTAGTTCTCCTTGCCGAAGATGTCCTGGAACTCGGCGGCCGCCGCCCTCGCCGCGTCGTACTGCCCGAGCCGCAGTCGGGTCTGCACCTCGCCGGAGGGGCACCCCGTCGTGGCGATGAGTCCGGACGAATAGGTCTGCAGCAGCTCGCGGTCCATGCGCGGCTTGAAGTAGTAGCCCTCGATGCTCGCCTTGGAGGAGAGGCGGAACAGGTTGTGCATGCCCTGGGTCGAGTGCGACAGCAGGGTCATGTGCGTGTAGGCGCCGGCACCCGACACGTCGTCGTCGGACTGGTCCGGGCTCCCCCACCGCACGCGGGCCTTGTCCGCCCGGTGCGTGCCGGGTGTCACGTAGGCCTCGATGCCGATGATCGGCTTGACGCCGGCATCCTTCGCGGCCTTGTAGAACTCGAAGGCGCCGAAGGTGTTGCCGTGATCGGTCACCGCCAGCGCGGGCATCCCCTGCTTGGCCGCCTCCTGCACCATCGGGCCCACGCGGGCCGCACCGTCGAGCATCGAGTACTCGCTGTGGACGTGCAGGTGTACGAAGGAGTCGGCTGCCACGCGACCAGCCTACGCGTGGCCGCCGACACCCCCGCCGGTAGGGTGTCGGCATGCCGACCCCCGACTTCGTCCTCGCGCTGCGCCGGCACATCGGGCACGCCCCCCTTCCCCTCGTCGGAGTGACCGCCGTCGTCGTGAGGGCCGACGAGGTGCTCATGGGACGCCGGAGCGACAACGGCGCCTGGGCGCCGATCTCCGGAATCGTCGACCCCGGCGAGGAACCCGCCGAGACGGCACGTCGCGAGGCGCTCGAGGAGGCGGGCATCCGCATCCGGGTGGAGCGTCTCCTGTCGGTGCACCAGGTGCCGCGCATCACCCACGTGGGCGGCGACCAGGTCGACTACCTCGACATCGCCTTCCTGTGCGTCTGGGAGGACGGCGATCCGTGGCCCGCCGACGGAGAGCTGACGCAGCTGCGCTGGATGGCCCCGGACGACGCGATCGCCCTCGCACCCGAGGGCAAGAAGCGCGCGATCCGGCTTGCGCTCAGCGGTGCGCCCGAGGCGTTCTTCGAGCGCTGACGCTCACCCGCCTCGCAGGGTCTCCAGAGCGTGCGCGAGATCCTCTGGGTACTCGGAGGTGAATGTCATCCACTCGCCCGTGGCCGGGTGCGTGAGCCCCAGCCGCCGTGCGTGCAGCCATTGCCGGGTGAGCCCGAGCTTGGCCGAGAGCGTCGGATCGGCGCCGTACAGGGGATCGCCGACGCAGGGATGCCGGTGGGCCGCCATGTGCACGCGGATCTGGTGGGTACGGCCCGTCTCGAGGTGGATCTCGAGAAGCGAGGCGCCCGGGAACGCCTCCGTGGTCTCGTAGTGGGTGACCGAGTCCTTGCCCGAGGGCGTCACCGCGAACTTCCAGGAGTGGGACGGGTGGCGACCGATCGGGGCGTCGATGGTGCCCGACAGGGGATCGGGATGCCCCTGCACGACGGCGTGGTAGACCTTCTCCACCTCGCGCTCCTTGAAGGCGCGCTTGAGCGCCGTGTAGGCGCCCTCGGTCTTCGCCACGACCATCAGGCCGCTCGTGCCGACATCGAGGCGGTGTACGACGCCCTGTCGCTCGGCCGCACCCGTGGTCGCGATGCGGAAGCCGCCCGCCGCAAGGGCGCCGAGCACCGTGGGCCCCCCCCATCCGAGAGAGGGGTGAGCGGCCACGCCCGTGGGCTTGTCGACGACGACCATCTCGTCGTCGTCGTAGACGATCCCGAGGTCGGGCACCTCGACGGGGACGATCTGCGGCTCCGTACGCGGCTGCCAGTTCACCTCGAGCCACTCGCCCGCGCTCACGCGGTCGGACTTGCCGAGCGGGCGGCCCGACTGCGCGACACCGCCGGCCTCCGCGACCTCCGCGGCGAAGGTGCGGGAGAATCCGAGCATCTTCGCCAACGCGGCATCCACGCGCTGACCGTCGAGACCGTCGGGGACGGGCATGGTGCGGGTCTGCATGCTCACGCCGGCGACGACCCGCGCGGCACGTCGCCCTCCGCGGACGACCCGGCATCCGTCGCCCCGGCCCGACGCCGCTCCCGCGTGCCGTCCATGTGCACGCCGAGGAGGACCAGCAGGGCGATTCCGATCATGTCGCCCACGATGAAGATGTCGGCGACGTTGTAGACGGCGTCCATCATCCACGGCGTGTGGATGAAGTCGACGACATGGCCCACAGGGAAGCCGGGGTCGCGGAACAGGCGATCCGTGAGGTTGCCGAGCACGCCGCCGAGGAGAAGGCCGAGGGCGACCGCCCACAGTCGCGACCGCACGCGCGTGAGCATCAGATACACGATCACGATCGCCACGCTCGCGAGGGCGATCGTGAAGAACCAGGTGAAGCCCGCACCCAGGGAGAACGCGCCACCCGGGTTGAAGACCAGCACGAAGACCAGCGCCTCGCCGAGCACCTGCACGGGGTCCGCCGGCTCCAGCTGCGCCAGGGCGAGGGCCTTCGTCAACTGATCGGCGGCCAGCACCGTCACCGCGAGGATCGCGATGAGGATGCCGGCCGCCGCTCGGTTCAGGGGGCGCCTGCCGCCGGAGGATCGCTCCACGGCGGGGCGCTCAGCACCCAAGGGTCAGAGACCGACGGCCGAGACCGGGGCCGAGCCCGAGTTCGTGCCGCTCGAGTCGAGGTCGCGCAGCTGGCCCTCGATGTAGCTGCGCAGCTGCGCACGGTAGTCGCGCTCGAACTGACGGAGCTCGGAGATGCGGCCCTCGAGGAGCTGGCGCTCCTTCTCCAGGCGCTCCTTCTGCTCGCGCTGGTTGGCCTCCGCCTCGGCGATGATGCGCGATGCGGTGGCCTGGGCCTCGGCGACGAGCTTGTCGCGCTGGGCGATGCCCTCGGAGACGTGCTCGTCGTGCAGGCGCTGGGCCAGCTCGATGATCCCGGCGCTCGTGGCTGCGGGTGCCGTGCCATCGCCCGATGCCTCCGCGGCGGGGGCGGGCGCCGATGCCTCTGCCGCCGGCGCGGGCGCCGAGGACGGGGCCGATGCCTCGCCGGACTCGTACGCGGCGAGCTTGGCCTTCAGTTCCTCGTTCTCGGCGATCGTCTTGCGCCATTCCACGACGATCTCGTCGAGGAAGTCGTCGACCTCTTCGGGGTCGAAACCCTCCTTGAAGCGGACGTGCTGGAACTGCTTGGTGACGACGTCATCGGGGGTCAGAGCCATGGGATCCGTCCTCTTCTATCTCGTGGTCGGTGTGATGGCGCCCCGCGTGCGAGGCCTGTCCAGCATAGTCCAGGGGTTTTCGCGTCGCGAGGCGCGGGTGCGCGCCGGCGGGTCAGGCGCCCGCGGCGAGCGTGCGCGTCACCCCGAGGAGGATGAAGCACAGCAGCATGGTGAGCGCGAAGCCCAGGTCGATGGCGACCGGACCGATGCGCAGCGGCGGGATCAAGCGCCGGAAGAAGCGAATCGGAGGGTCGGTGACGGTGTAGACGATCTCCGCGGCGATCAATCCCGCACCCTTCGGCCGCCACTCGCGATTGAACACGGGGATGTACTCGAGGATGAGCCTCGCGAACAGGACGAAGACGTACAGGAGGAGAAGGCCGTTGAGGATCGACGCGATGAGCCCCAGCAGTTCCACTCCTCCAGACTACGCCGGAGAGAAGGAGGGCTGCTCCGGGTCGGCGTGCGGGATGCCGCCGTCACCGGACACGGCCACGTGCTCCGGCGAGAGGAGGAAGACCTTGCTCGTGACGCGCTCGATGCGGCCGTAGAGCCCCAGCGAGAGCCCGCTGGCGAAGTCGATGAGGCGGCGCGCGTCGGCGTCGGACATCTGCGAGAGGTTGATGATGACCGGAACGCCCTCACGGAAGTTCTCGGCGATCACCTGTGCGTCCCGGTACTGCTTGGGGTGGACGGTGAGGATCTCGGTCAGTCCGCTGCTGGCGGGCTGCGCGACCACGGCGGGCTTGCGGATGGGGGTCACCGTTCCCTTCGGCTGTTCGACGGGCTGCACTCGCTGCTCGCGCGTGTGCTGCGTCTGCTGCTGAGGCTGCTCGTCGATGATCTCCTCCTCGTCGGCGAGACCGAGGTACACCATCGTCTTCTTGAGCGGGTTCGCCATCGCTTCCTCCGTGTTCGCTGGGCTGTTCCGAGGCTACGCCCGGGGTGGTCGGTTGCCCGTGATTGCGGACCCGATCCGCAGGTGTGTCGCGCCGGCCGCGATCGCCTCGGCGAAATCCGCCGTCATGCCCGCGGAGATCCATCGCGCGTTCGGCTCCACCCCGCGGACGGCCTCCGCGACGCCTGCGAGCCGCGCGAACGCCGACGCGGGGGCCTCGTCGAGGGGCGCGACCGCCATGACCCCGCGCAGGCGCAGACCGCGGCATCCGGCGATGTGCTCTGCGAGTGAGGCGGCCTCCGACGGAGCCACCCCGCCCCGAGCCCGGTCCGACGTGAGGTTGACCTGCAGGAGGACGTCGAGGGCGCCCTCCCCCGGCTCTGCGGCGCGGTCCAGGGCGTCGGCGAGCCGCGTGCGGTCCACCGAGTGCACGGCGGCGGCGTCGTGACGGATCGCCCGGGCCTTGTTGGTCTGGGCCTGACCGACGAAGTGCCAGCGCAGATCGGCGAGGTCGGCGAGGTCCGCACGCTTGGCGTGCAGCTCCTGCTGGCGGTTCTCGCCGACGTCGCGCACGCCGAGCGCCCACAGCTCCCGAACCAGCGAGGCGGGGTGGTATTTCGTCACGACGATGCGGGTGATCTCACCCGGGTCGCGCCGGTTCGCCCGTGCGGCGTCGGCGATGCGCTGATCGATGGCCTCGAGCCGCTCAGCGAGCGAGGGGTGGCTCACGGCATCCCTTCCGTTGGAACACGCACGCGGGCCCGGCGCATGGCCGGACCCGCGTGCGCGACAGGTCGTTCTTACTTCAGGAAGTCGGGGATGTCGAGGTCGTCGTCCCCGAATGCCGACTCGAACCCGGCGTTCTCCGGAACGATGGGCCCGCTGTTCGACCCGACGGCCACGCTCTCGCGCGGAACCTCGGCCTTCGGCTTCTCGGTCGCCGGCTCCTCCGGGAGGGTCGGGGGGACCACGGGAGCCGGCCGCTGAGCCACGACCGGTTCGATCTTGGCCTGCGGCTCGCCCCCGTCGAAGCCCGCGGCGATCACGGTGACCCGCACCTCATCGCCGAGCGTGTCGTCGATGACGGTGCCGAAGATGATGTTGGCCTCGGGGTGCGCCGCCTCGCGCACGAGCTGCGCGGCGTCGTTGATCTCGAAGATGCCGAGGTTGGAACCGCCCTGGATCGACAGCAGCACTCCGTGGGCGCCCTCGATGGATGCCTCCAGCAGCGGAGATTCGACGGCGAGCTCCGCGGCCTTGATCGCGCGGTCCGCGCCCCTCGCCGAGCCGATGCCCATGAGGGCCGATCCCGCCCCCTGCATCACCGACTTCACGTCGGCGAAGTCGAGGTTGATGAGGCCGGGCGTCGTGATGAGGTCGGTGATGCCCTGCACACCGGCCAGGAGAACCTGGTCGGCCGTGGCGAAGGCCTCGATCATCGAGATGCCGCGGTCGCTGATCTCCAGCAGGCGGTCGTTGGGCACGACGATGAGGGTGTCGACCTCTTCCTTGAGCCGACCGACGCCCGCCTCCGCCTGCGTCTGGCGGCGACGACCCTCGAACGAGAAGGGCTTGGTGACGACACCGATCGTCAGGGCGCCGATCGACTTGGCGATCTTCGCCACGACGGGGGCGCCGCCCGTGCCGGTTCCGCCGCCCTCACCGGCCGTCACGAAGACCATGTCGGCGCCGCGGAGCGCCTCCTCGATCTCCTCAGCGTGGTCCTCCGCCGCGCGGCGACCCACCTCGGGGTCGGCGCCCGCGCCGAGGCCCCGCGTGATCTCGCGCCCGACGTCGAGCTTGACGTCCGCGTCGCTCATCAGCAGCGCCTGCGCATCGGTGTTGATGGCGATGAACTCGACGCCGCGAAGGCCGAGCTCGATCATGCGATTGACGGCGTTGACGCCGCCTCCGCCAACGCCGACCACCTTGATGACAGCGAGGTAGTTCTGGTTCTGGCTCATGCCGGCCTCCGTGTCCCGCACCGAATGTCTCAACCTTCAACCTCAAGTAGAGGTATAAAGAAATGCTCGGTATGCAATTCCGTATTCACACGGTAGGTCCCGGCCCCTCCCCGGCACGCAGGCGCGCGGGCGTGTCGCGTCATCCGATTTCCGGCGTCGCGGTCAGCGGATGACGATGGCCTCGGGCGAGGAGATGTCGTACGTGCTCACGGTCTCCGGTGGGCGCGTTCCCATGGCCGTCTCGAGCACGCGCGCCTTCATCGGAGTGTCGTCCACCGAGCCCCAGACGATCTGCGTCCCGGTCGCGCCGAGGGTCAGCGTGACGTCGTCGCGCGTCGAGGCCGACACGCGGGTGACCTGCGCGCGGATCGCGTCCGGGAGGGCGCGCATCACGAGCCCGACGGAGTCGAAGGCGTCGGATCCCGTGCCGCCCGAGACCTCGAGCACCGGCCGGCCCTCCGGTGCGTCGGGAGTCGTCTCGAGCGCGACGCCCGCGGCATCCACCAGCGTCCACCCCGCCCGTCCCTGGATGACGCCGATGGGGGTGCGCTCGACGATGCGCACGACGAGGTCGTGCGGGGGCCGCGCCTCGAGGGTGTAGGACTCCACGAGCGGGAATCCGACCAGCGCGGCCTTGACCTCGCTGGCGTCGACGAGGGGCAGCGGCCGGCCGAGCTGCGCGCCGAGCGCCCGCTCGAGGGCATCGGCCGGAAGGGTCTCGGTGCCCACGACGCTGATGCGCTCGACGGCGAACAGCGGGCTGTACGCGGCCCCGACGCTCCCGACGACGAGCAGCACGACGGCGCCCACGCCGACGGCCCACGCGACGCGCCGCCGCCGCGACCGCGCCGTGAAACGCCGCACCTCCCGGCGCAGCGCGCGTCGCCGGGCCCGGGCCGCGCGCCACACGTCGCGCCAGCCCGTCGCGGTCTGCTCGTCGTCGACGACGGCGGCCGGTCGCCGCACCGAGGCGAAGGGCAGGGCGGATGCCGCGCGCTCCGCCGGCGTGGCGGCCCGGTCATCCGTCGCCTCCCGCGTGCGGTCGCGCAGCCACGGCACCTCGGCGGTCTCATCGAGCGACCCGGGGCTCGTTGCGGGCGCAGCCTCCGTGGCGGACGGCTGCGCCTGCGTGGCGTCGGTACCGGCGTCGTGCTCGCCCTCGAGGGCGCGCGCCGCGGCATCCGTCTCGGCGTCCGCCTGCGCGCGCGGCGGCGTCGGCAAGGGAGCGGGCCGGCGCATCCCGATCAGCCCTGGGCGCCGACCGGCGCCTGTGTCGAGAGGGCTGCGAGCACCTGCGGGATGATCAGGTAGACGTCGCCGCAGCCGAGCGTGATGACGTAGTCGCCGGCGCGGGCGATGCCGGCGGTGTAGTCGGCCGCCTGCTGCCAGTCGGCGACGAAGCGCACCCTGGTGGGATCTTCGAAGTCCGCGCTGACGAGCTCGCCGGTGACTCCCGGCACCGGGTCCTCACGAGCGCCGTACACGTCGAGGACGACGGTGTGGTCGGCGTGGCTTTCGAGCACCTCAGCGAACTCGCGGTGCATCGCCTGCGTGCGCGAGTACGTGTGCGGCTGGTGCACGGCGATGATGCGGCCGTCGCCGATCACCGTGCGGGCTGCGGCGAGGGCCGCGGCCACCTCGGTGGGGTGGTGCGCGTAGTCGTCGAAGACGCTCACGCCCCGCTCCGTGCCGTGCAGTTCGAAGCGCCGAACGGTCCCGGTGAACCCCTCGACGGCGCGCGCGGCATCCTCGAGGCTTCGACCGAGGGTCAGCACCACCGCGATCGCCCCGCCCGCGTTGATCGCGTTGTGCGCGCCGGGCACCTGGAGACGCACGCGCACCGTCGCACCGTCGTGCGACACGGAGAACGCGACGGGGCCCTGCGTCGTGATGTCGGTGATGCGCACGTCGGCGCCGACGGATTCGCCGAAGCTCACGACGTGCGGATGGGAGAGGCGGGCCGCGACCCGCAGCGCGCCGGCGTCGTCGGCCGAAACGACGACGGCCTCCCGTGCCGCGTCGGCGAAGCGCACGAAGGCGTCCTCCACCGCCTCCTTCGTGCCGTAGTGGTCGAGGTGGTCGGGATCGACGTTGGTGATCAGGGCGACAGAGGTGTCGTACAGCAGGAAGGTGCCGTCGGACTCGTCGGCCTCGACGACGAAGAGCTCGTCGGCGCCCGGCCCGCTGGAGGCGCCCAGCTGCGCGATGACGCCTCCGTTGACGAAGCTCGGGTCCTCGCCGAGCGCATGCAGCGCCGTGACGATCATGCCGGTGGACGTCGTCTTGCCGTGGGCGCCGGCCACCGAGACCAGCCGACGGCCGCCGATGAGCCAGTGCAGCGCCTGCGAGCGGTGGATCACCGGCATCCCGCGGCGCTTCGCGAGCACGAACTCGGGGTTCTCGGGCCAGATGGCGCCGGTGTGGATGACGGTGTCGGCGTCGCCGAGATTCGCGGCGTCATGGCCGACGTGCACGCGCGCGCCGAGCGCGGCGAGATCGCGCAGCGCCTGGCTGTCGGAACGGTCGGAGCCCGACACGCGGATGCCGCGGGCGAGGAACATGCGCGCGAGACCCGACATGCCCGAGCCGCCGATGCCGATGAAGTGCGCGGCCTCGATGCGCTCGGGGATGGGAATGCTCAGGTCGGGCTTGATCATGACGTCACAAGTGTAGGTCGGCCCTCCTGTGGGGACGCCCCGGCGCGCGCGGGCCTGCGCCGAACGGTCGCGACACGCCGCGCCGGGGCGAGCTGTGCGGCGTGTCGCGACCGTTCGCGGCCGACCGAGGGCGTGGTCAGCGCCGCAGCGCGGAGTCGATCATGGCGATCACGTTCTCGGTTCCCGTGCGGGTGCCCGCCGAGACGGCCGCCTCGCGCATCGCGCCGAGGCGTTCGGGATCCCGCAGCAGCGGCACGATGGTCGTCCGCACGCGGTCGGCGGTGAACGACCCGTCCTCGACGAGGATCGCCGCGCCCGCCTCCACCGCCGAGCGCGCGTTGAGCTTCTGCTCGCCGTTGCCCACGGCGTACGGCACGTAGACGGCGGGGATGCCGAGGGCGCTGATCTCGCTCACGGTGGCGGCCCCGGCCCGCGAGACGATGACGTCGGCCATCGCGAACGCGAGATCCATGCGGTCCTCGTACTCGCGCACGACGTAGCCCGGCACGCCGGGGTCATCCCCCTCCCACCGGGCTCCCGTGATGTGAACGAGCTGGTAGCCCGCGGCGAGCACGTCGGCGTAGGCGCCCGTGAACGCGGTGTTCAGCCGCAGCGCGCCGAGCGATCCGCCGAAGACGAGCAGGGTGGGCACCGCGGCATCCAGCCCGTAGTGGGATGCCGCGGTATCGCGCAGCGACGCGCGGTCCATCGCGGTGATCTCCGGACGCAGCGGCATCCCGACCACTCGCGACCCGCGCAGCGGGGTTCCCGCGAAGGCGACGCCGACGCCCGCGGCCGTCCGAGCTCCGAGCACGTTCGCAAGCCCCGGACGCGCGTTCGCCTCGTGCACGACGAAGGGCACCCGTTCGCGCCGGGCGGCGACGTACGCGGGAGCCGACGCGTAGCCGCCGAACCCCACCACCGCGTCGACGCCGCGCTCGCGGATGAGGGCGCGCACCTGTGCGACGGCGCGACGGAAGCGCACCGGGAAGGACACCGCGGCGGCGTCGATCCGGCGCGGGAAGGGCAGGCGCTCGATCGTGAGCAGCTCATAGCCGCGCAGGGGCACGAGCCGCGCCTCTAGGCCCTCCTTCGTGCCGAGCACGAGGATCTCATCTCCGCGATCGCGGGCGGCGAGGCCGTCGGCGACAGCGAGCAGGGGGTTCACGTGACCGGCGGTGCCGCCGCCGGCCAGGAGGTAGGTCGTCACCGCAGCAGGCTACCCTCGCGCCCTCTCGCGCACGGGCAGCGCCCGGGCGAACGAGAGCAGCACGCCGCACGCCAGCAGCACCGACAGCAGCGCCGTGCCGCCCTGCGACATGAAGGGCAGCGGCACGCCGAGCACGGGGAAGACCCGCAGCACGACGCCGATGTTGATCAGCGCCTGGCCGACGATCCAGATCGTGATGCCACCCGAGACGATCCGCACGAAGGGGTCGTCGGTCTTGCGGATGACGTGGAAGGCGCCCACGGCGAAGAGCGTGAACAGGAACAGCACGACGATGCAGCCGATGAGCCCCAGCTCCTCGCCCACGATCGCGAAGATGTAGTCGTTCGCGGCCGCCGGGAGCCAGTCGTACTTCTCCTTGGAGTTGCCGAGGCCCAGGCCGAACACTCCCCCGCCCGCGAGACCCCAGACGCCGTGCAGCGGCTGATAGCACTCGTTGAAGTAGTCGCAGTCGGGATCCATGAAGCTCAGGATGCGTCGCATGCGGTTGGGGCTCGTCACCGCGAGGTAGGCGACGGTGACCGCCGCGGCGATGAGCGGGAGGATGAAGATGCGCAGCTTCACGCCCGAGAAGAACAGCGCTCCCAGCACGATGAGCACGAGGATCATCGCCGTGCCGAGGTCGTGCCCGGCCATGACGGTCGCGATGACGGCGATGGAGACGGGCACGAGCGGGATGAACACGTGCCGCCACAGCCCGAGCAGCGTGCGCTTGCGGTAGAGCACGTAGCCGATCCACAGCGCGAGGGCGAGCTTGAGGAACTCGGAGGGCTGCACCGTGAAGGCGCCGATGCCGATCCAGTTGCGGTTTCCGTAGACCTCGATGCCGAGGCCCGGGACGAACACGAGCAGCTGGAAGATCACCGCGACCCCGAGCAGCGGCCACGCGATCTTCTTCCAGAACGCGATCGGGAAGCGCGACGCGACGAACATCAGCGGGATGCCGAGGATCGCGAACACGCCCTGCTTGATCAGTGCGTCGAAGGGGCTCTCCCCCGAGGCGGTGGCGGTCGCGGTGGTGGCGGAGAGCACCATCACGAGGCCGAACACCGTGAGCAGGATCGCCGTGGAGGCGATGAGCAGGAACTCGCTGGGGACGGGCGCGAACACCCGGCCGAGCGAGACCCGGGCGGCGAGACCGCCGGAGCGCGCGCCGCCGTCGTCGCCGTCAGCCGAGCCCCGGGGCCTCGTCGGGGTCGTGATCGCCATCCGCCGCTCCCCTCGGTTCCTGCTCGATGTGCTTCCTGACGGCGTCCGCGAATCGCGTGCCCCGCTCGGCATAGCCGGTGAACTGGTCGAAGGATGCCGCGGCCGGTGCGAGCAGGACGACGTCTCCCTCGCGTGCGACGCCCGCCGCCAGTTCCACGACGCGCCTCATGACGTCCTCAGTCTCACCGGCCTGCACCTCGAACACGGGAACCCCGGGCGCGTGTCGGCCGAATGCCGCCACGACCTCGTCGCGTACCTCGCCGATGACGATCGCGGCGCGCGCCGACGGCCCGCGGTGCGCGACGAGCGGCCCGATGTCGACGCCCTTGAGCTGCCCTCCCACGATCCAGATGGCACCGGGGTACGCGCCCAGCGACGACGCGGCGGCGTGGGGGTTGGTCGCCTTCGAGTCGTCGATCCATGTGATCCCGGCGTGCACCGCGACGACCTCGATGCGGTGGGGGTCGAGCCGGAACTCGTCGAGCGCGTCGCGGATCGCGGCGGGTGCGACCCCCTGCGACCGGGCCAGCGCCGCGGCGGCGAGGATGTTCGAGACGATATGGGGAGCGCCGAGCCCGTGGCGGGCGAGGCGCTCGATCGTGGTGATCTCGAGCGCGCTCGTGCGGCGCTCCTCGAGGAACGCGCGATCGACGAGGATCCCGTCGACGATGCCCAGGTCGCTCGGGCCGGGCACACCGAGGTCGAACCCGATCGCGCGAGCCCCCTCGATGACCTCGGCATCCTCGACCATCTCGCGCGTCGCGGGATCAGCCTTGTTGTAGACGCAGGCGATGCGCGTGTTGCGGTAGACGAGGGCCTTCGCGTCGCGGTACGCCTCGGCGGACCCGTGCCACTGCAGGTGGTCGTCGGCCAGATTGAGGCAGACGGATGCCGCGGGCACGGGCTGCCCCTCGGGCGCCGAGAGCGAGAGGTACCAGAGCTGATGGCTGGAGAGCTCGACCACGAGCGTGTCGAAGCCGGCGGGGTCGCGCACCGCATCGAGAACGGCAATGCCGATGTTGCCGCACGGCGCGGCGCGCATGCCGCCCGCGACGAGCATCGCCGCGGTGAGGTTGGTCGTCGTGGTCTTGCCGTTGGTCCCGGTGATGAACATCCACTCCGCCGGCGAGCCGTCGGCGCCCACGACCTTGTCGCGCACGCGCCACGCCAGCTCGATGTCGCCCCAGAGCGGCACGCCCGACTCCTCGCACCAGCGCACCGCCGCGTGATGCGGGGGGAACCCGGGCGAGGCGATCACGAGCTCGGGATCGAACCCCGCGAGCTCGGCCGGGGCGGGCTCGAGCGCGCCGACGTGCAGCGCGGCGCCGATGACGGGCAGCAGGCGCTCGTACTCCTCGTCGGCGCGCTCGGTGAGCACGAGCACCTCGGCGCCGAGCTCCGTCAGGGTGTCGGCGACGGAGAACCCCGTCTGGCCGAGGCCGAGGACGGCGACCCGAAGGCCCTTCCAGTCGGCGTGCCAGCTGGTCAGCTCCGACAGCGGCGCACTCACGAGGCGCGCGCCAGCCACTCGACGTAGAACAGCCCGATGCCGGTGACGGCGAGCATGCCCGCGATGATCCACATCCGGAAGACGATCGTGACCTCTGGCCATCCGCGCATCTCGAGGTGGTGATGCAGTGGACTCATGAGGAAGAGCCGCTTGCCGCGGGTGAGCTTGAAGTAGAGCCGCTGCAGGATGACGGAGCCCGACGCGATGACGTAGACGCCCGCGACGAGGATCATCAGCAGCTCGGTGCGGGTGAGGATCGCCATGGCGGCGACGACGCCGCCGATCGCCATCGACCCGACGTCGCCCATGAAGAGCTTGGCCTTGGGCGCGTTCCACCAGAGGAACCCGACGAGGGCGCCGACGAACGCGGCGGAGATGATGGCCAGGTCGAAGGGGTCCCTCGTGTCGTAGCAGGCGGGCTGCAGCGCCGGGGCCAGCCCCTCGCCCGTGCACACCTGGTTGAACTGCCAGAACGCGATGAGGCTGTACGCACCGACGACGAAGACGCCCGCGCCGGCGGCGAGCCCGTCGAGACCGTCGGTGACGTTGACGCTGTTGGAGGAGGCCACGCCGATGAGCGAGAGCCACGCGAGGTAGAGCAGCCATCCGAGGATCGGCCCGAGCGCCACGAACGACAGCACGGGCAGGTCGCGGAACAGCGACACGTACGCGCTCGCGGGAGTCTGCCCCCAGGCGTTCTGGAACATCGGGTGCAGCGCGACGATGCCGAAGGGCACCGTCACGAGCACCTGCCCGATCACCTTCGGCCACCCCGACAGGCCGAGGCTGCGCTGCCGGCGCACCTTCATGTAGTCGTCGATGAACCCGACCGCTCCGAAGCCGACCATCATCCAGATGACGAGCCACCCCGAGATCGTGGGCGGGTTGTTGCCCGTGTACCCGCCGATGAGGTAGCCGACGATCGTGCCGAGGATGAAGATCGTTCCGCCCATCGTGGGCGTGCCGCGCTTCTCGCCATGGCTGGGGTTCTCGATCGCCTCGGGGGTGCGGATCACCTGCCCCCAGCCCCATGCGCGGAAGAGACGGATGAAGACGGGAGTGAGGAAGAGCGTGAATGCCAGCGAAATCGCGGCCGCCGTCAGCAGAGACCTCACGAGACCGATTCTCCCAGACGATCGCCGAGGTGCCGCAGACCCGCCGCGTTCGACGACTTCACGAGGACGCGGTCGCCCTCGCGCAGCTCGGCGACGAGGTACTCGAAGGCCGCATCGGCGTCGGGGAAGAACACGGCCTCGCCGTCCCACGAGCCCTGCGCGATCGCCTCGAGGTACATGCGTCGGGCGTCCTGGCCCACGACCACGATGCGCTGGATGTTCAGGCGCACAGCCAGGAGCCCCACGCGGTCGTGCTCGTCGTCGGCGTACTCGCCGAGCTCGCTCATCGCTCCGAGCACCGCGACGGTCCGCTCGCCGGGACCGACGATCTGCGCGAGCGTGCGCAGGGCGGCCGCCATCGAGTCGGGGCTGGCGTTGTAGGCGTCGTTGATGATGCGGATGCGCTCGGTGCCGAGGGGCTGCATGCGCCACCGCTCGGCGAGCTCGACGGTCTCGAGGCGCGAGGTGCACTCGGCGAGGGTGACGCCGATGCGCGTGGCGACCGCGATCGCCGCGAGGGCGTTCATGACGTGGTGCTCGCCGAGCACCCGCAGGCGGAGGGATGCCGCGGTGCCGTCGGCGTACACCGTGCACGACGTGCCCGCGGCATCCACCACGACCTCGTCGGCGCGGACGTCCGCCGCCGCTCCGCGCCCGAACCACCGCACCTCCACGCCGCGGTCCCGCGCGAGGGTCGCCATCCCGGCCACGCGCGGATCGTCGGCGTTGAGCACCGCCGTCCCGCCCGGCCGGATCGCGCCGACGAGCTCGGACTTGGCCTTCACGGTCGCCTCGATGCCGCCGAAGCCGCCGGCGTGCGCCATTCCCACCATCAGGACGACGCCGATGTCGGGGGTCACGAGGCCTGCGAGGCGGGCGATCTCTCCGGGCGCGCTCGCGCCGAACTCGCAGACGAGGTAGCGGGTGTCGTGCCGCACGCGCAGCATCGTCAGCGGCGCGCCGACCTCGTTGTTGAAGGAGGCGTGCGGATACACCGTCGGGCCCTCGTCGGTGAGGATGCGGGCGACGAGGTTCTTGGTCGTCGTCTTTCCATTGGAGCCGGTGATGCCCACGACCGTGAGCGCCCCGCCGTCCCGGACGCGGGCGACGACGTGGCGCGCGAGGTCGGCCAGCGCGGAGACGACGCCCGGCACGACGATCTGGCTGACGGCGTCGTCGGTGGGCCGCTCGACGAGGGCCAGCACCGCGCCGCGCTCGATCGCCTTTCCGATGAAGCGGTGCCCGTCGGTCTCTGCGCCGGGCTTCGCCGCGAAGATCCCTCCCGGCTCGATCAGTCGCGAGTCGGTGTCCACGGTGCCGTCGACGACGGTGTCGGGGGTGTGCTCCCCCGCCGTGCGCAGCTCGCCGCCGGTTACCCGTGCGATCTCGGCAAGCGTCAACGCGATCATGGACATCCTTCCTGGAGCGACGCGCGCCGCATCGATCGGCGCGCGAACCCTCTCATTCGTACTTCGGCAGGATCTCCGGCCCCGGATTCTGAGAGGGCAGCACCCGGAACGTCTTGAGTACCTGGGTCATGGCCTTCTGGAATCCCGGCGCGTTCGCCGCGGATGCCCGGTTCTTCTTCGGTTCGTCGAGCGTGAGGATCACGACGTACTGCGGGTCATCCGCCGGCGCGAAGCCCGCGAGGGTCGTATAGAAGATACCTTGCTTGTATCCGCCCTGCCCGTCCGGCTTCTGGGCCGTGCCCGACTTCGTCGCCATCCGATAGCCCGGAACCTCCAGCACGGAGTGGTTCGTGACCTGCTGATAGACGTTCTCCAGCATGAGCGTGACCTGATCGGCGGTGCTCTCGCTGATCACCCGCTTCGCGGCGGGCAGCTCCGGCTCGATGACCTCTCCCGAGGGCGTCGTGCAGGACTCCACGAGGCTGAGCGGCATCTGCACGCCGCCGTTCGCGATGGTCTGATACACGCTCGCGACCTGCGGCACCGTGACGGTGTAGTACTGCCCGAAGGTCGTCGTGTAGTGCGATGCGTCGTCCCACGGCACGGGGTGCAGCAGGCCTGCCTCTTCTCCGGGGAAGCCGATCGCGGTGCCCTGGCCCACGCCGAAGGCCTCGAGGTAGTCGTGGCGCACGGCATCCGGCACCAGTTCGCCGAACTTCGACAGCGCGACGTTCGAGGAGTCCACGAGCGCCCCGGTCAGCGTGTAGTCGTACGAGGGGTGCGAGAAGATGTCGTTGATCGTGACGCCGTTGGGGAACGTCTCCCGGCCGGATGCCGGGATGATCGGCCGCAGCGGCGTGGCCGCGCCCTCCTCGATGATCGTGGCCGCCGTCACGGGCTTGAACGTCGAGCCGGGCTCGAACGTGTAGCTGAAGATGCGGCTGCCCCGGTCCTCCCCGGGAGAGGCCGACGGGTCGTTGGGGTCGACGGTGGGATACTCCGCGGCCGCGCGGACCTTGCCGGTGCCGACCTCGAGGACGAAGACCGTTCCGTAGTTCGCCTCCTGGTTCTGCACCTCCTCCGCGATCATCTGCTGCATGTACCACTGCAGGTCGCGGTTGATCGTCAGCTCGAGCGTGCCGCCGTCGACGGCCGGCGTCTCGCGCATCGTCCCGGGGATGACGACGCCGTCCTTGCCCCGTTCGAAGACCCGCTCGCCGTCGGTCGCGGCGAGGCACCCGTCCTCCGCCCCCTCGAGACCCGCGAGGGCGTCGCCGTCGGCGCCGACGAATCCGATGAGGTTGCCGGCCACCGCACCGTCCGGGTACGTGCGGGCGGGGTGCTCGGTCATGTACAGGTACGGGTACCCGAGGTCGGCGAGGGCCTGGAACTGGTCCGTCGACAGGCCCGTCGTCAGGCGGGCCCACTGCGTGTCCGGGTCCGCCTTCAGCGCGTCGGCGACGATCTTCTGGATCTCCTCGGGAGTCTGCCCGGTGATCGCGGCGATGCGCGCGGCCTGCTCCGCCCACGTCACGACGATCTCCTCGCCGGTCGCCGACTCGGTCTCGATGTCCCCGACGTGCTGGGGGTCGACCTGCGCGTCGTACTGCATGACGTTGCCCGCAAGCAGCGCGCCCGTGGAGTCGGTGATCGTGCCGCGCGCGCCGAAGACGGTGTGGGAGGCGCCGATGCCGACCCCGAGGGAGTCGTCCCGGAGGGAGTCCGCGTTGACGACCTGGATGTCGACGAGGCGAACGACGAAGGCGGCGAGCACGGCGAGCACGACCGCGAGGGCGATCACGGTGCGGCGCCGCGGCGACCGGGTGGCGCGAGTGCTCATATCAGCGTGTCACCGGGCTGGGCAGTCCTTCGGAGAGCGCGGGGGGCTCGGGCGCCGCCGGCGACGCGGCGTCGCCCGCCGCGGCATCCGCATCCTCGGCGGGCGCGACCGGCACTCCGCCGATCGTCGCTCCCGGCGCGGTCACGAGCGGAGCATCCGAGACGAGGGAGTTGGGCACGCTGCCGCGGCCGATCGCGTCGACCGACGAGCTCCACGTGGCCGCCTCGCCGCTGCCGAGCACGGCACCGTCGGACAGGCGCAGGTACGAGGGCGGCTCCCCGACGACCATTCCGAGGGCACTGGCGTTCGCCGCGAGGTACTGCGGGGAGCTCAGGCCCGTGATGGCCTCCGCGAGCGACTGCTTCTCGTAGGTCAGCGCGGTCAGCTGCCGCTCGAGCGCCTGCTCCTGGTACACGCCCTGCGTCATCGCGATCGACAGCCCCATCTGACCCGCCGCGATCCCGAACGCCCCGCACACCGCGATGATCGCATAGAGCACCCTCGGGCGACGGCGGCGCGCGGGAGACTCGAGGGCGCGGAGGCCTCGCTGCGGATCGCGCTGGATACGGGGTGCGGACAGCGGTGCGACGGCCGGGACGCTCATGCGGCCCTCACTCTCTCTGCGGCGCGGAGTCTGACGGGGGTTGCTCGGGGGTTGGCCTCGCGCTCGGCGTCGGACGCGAGCTCGGCGCCCTTGACCAGCAGCCGGAAGCGGGCTGCGTGCTCGGGCATCTCGATAGGGAGGCCCGCGGGGGCGGTGGATGCCGTGGCATCCGCGAGGGCCCGCTTGACGATGCGGTCCTCGAGCGACTGGTACGACATGACCACGATGCGGCCGCCGACCCGCAGCAGGTCGAGGGCCGCGGGGATCGCGCGCTCGAGGACGCTGAGCTCGGCGTTCACCTCGATGCGCAGGGCCTGGAACACGCGCTTGGCGGGGTGTCCGGCACGCTGCACGGCGGCGGGCGTCGCCGCGACGAGGATGTCGACGAGCTGACCGGACCGCTCGATCGGAGCCTTCTGACGCGCGTCGACGATGAAGCGGGCGTAGCGCCCCGCGAGCTTCTCCTCGCCGTACCTCTCGAAGATGCGCCGCAGCGACCCCTCCGGATACGTCGCGATGACCTCGGCCGCGGTCGTGCCGCGGGTCTGGTCCATCCGCATGTCGAGGGGCGCGTCGCGCGCATACGCGAACCCGCGGTCTGCGAGGTCGAGCTGCAGGCTCGAGACGCCGAGGTCGAACAGGACCGCGTCGACGCGGGCGAGTCCGACGGATGCCGCGGCATCCGCGATCCCGTCGTACACCGTGTGCACGAGGCTCACGCGGTCGCCGAAGCGCTCGAGACGCTCGCCGGCGAGGCGGAGCGCATCGGTGTCGCGGTCCAGCCCCACCAGGCGCGCGTCGGGGAAGCGCTCCAGGAAGGCCTCCGCGTGTCCGCCCATGCCGAGGGTGGCATCGACGAGGACGGCGCCCGGTCGATCGAGGGCGGGGGCGAGGAGCTCGACGCAGCGCTCGAGCAGAACGGGGGTGTGCAGGTCGCGGGCGTCCATGATGTGGGCCTCGGGGCCCCGGACCCTGATCCCCATCCGCTCCGACCTGGCACCGGGGAAGTGTGTCAGGGCGTGCGGCTGGGAGTCAGGGTCCGGGGATCAGAACAGGCCGGGGATCACCTCCTGCTCCAGCTCGGCGTAGGTCGATTCGTTGGCTTCGGCGTAGGCGTTCCAGGCCTCGGCGTTCCAGATCTCGGCGTGGGCCCCGACACCCGTCACGACGAGCTCCTTCTCGAGTCCGGCGTACTGGCGCAGGTGGGCGGGCACCGTGATGCGGCTCTGGGAGTCGGGCATCTCCGCGGAGGCGCCCGACAGGAACATCCGCAGGAAGTTGCGCGCGTCGCGGTTGGACAGCGGTGCCTCGCGGATCCGCTCGTGCACACGCTCGAACTCCTGCTGGCTGAAGACGTAGAGGCACCGCTCCTGCCCGCGCGTCACGACGACGCCGCCCGCGAGGTCCTCGCGGAACTTCGCGGGCAGGATGACCCGCCCCTTGTCGTCGAGCTTCGGGGTGTAGGTGCCGAGAAGCATCGGCATCCCCCCTTCGCCCGGCCGCGCTCATGTGCCCCCACATTACTCCACTTCCCCCCACTCGTCTATCAATTTGTGGGCGCACCGCTCCCCTTCTCCGCCCCGCCCCGCGTCGCGGCGCACGGCGGCGAGGCACCACGCCGGCGCCGAAACACCACGCGCCGTGTGGTGTTTCGGCGCAAGAGCGGGGTTTCGGCGCGTGTGAAGGCGCGCGGAGCACGAAAAAAGGGGCCGACCCGAAGGTCGACCCCGAAGGAGTGGAGGGAGGTGGAGCTAGCGATCTCCCTGACGGCGGTCCCAGCGATCGTTCATGCGATCCATGAAGCTGGAAGACGGGGACGATGCCCGCGTGGGTCCGACGCCCGGTCGGGGAGCCGTGAGGGGCGCCGACTCGGCCTTGGAGGGCGTGGCCGCGAGGATCACACCGCCGAGCATCGCGGCGAACCCGACGATGCCGACCACGATCAGCTGGGTAGCGACACCGGCGATGAGCCCGCCGATACCGGCAAGCACGAGGAGGGCCCCGATGGTGACGTTGCGGTAGTTGACGGTCCGGCCGTGACGGTCGGCGCTGACGACATCGGCGTCGTTGCGCAGGAGGTGGCGCTCCATCTCATCGAGAAGGCGCTGCTCCTGTTCGGAGAGTGGCATCGGTCCCCCCGGTCGGTAATGGAAGAGTGCGCCTAAGTCTAGTGCTGGCGCCGGTTACTAGGCTAGGCCCGTGCAGGCTTCCCCGGACGCGATCACCCGAGTTTCACAGCGACTGGAGAGATTCGTCACGAGGCTCACCCAGGAGGCGCTCGCCGAGACACCGATGGCGCGGCCCGTGACGGATGCCGCGGCATCCGCGCTCGCGGGCGGCAAGCGCCTCCGCGCCCAGTTCCTGCTGGCCGGGTGGCGCGCCGTCGCCGAGGCGGGAGGGCGTCCGAGCGAGGTGCCCGAGGAGGTCGTCGATGCCGCGGGCGCCCTCGAGATCTTCCACGCCGCCGCCCTCGTCCACGACGACATCATCGACAACTCCGACACGCGCCGGGGCCGCCCCTCCGCGCACCGGGCCCTCGAGGCTCAGCACCGGTCCGACGGATGGGCCGGGGATGCCGCGGGCTACGGCCGCTCCACCGCCATCCTGCTCGGCGACCTGCTCGTGGCGTGGAGCGACGACCTGCTCGAGGAGGGCCTGCGCACCGCGCCCCGCGAGCGCGCGATCGCCGTGCGGACGCGGTACGCCCGGATGCGCCGCGACGTCACCGTCGGCCAGTACCTCGACATCGCCGCGGAGGCCTCGCACCCCGTGCTCGCCGAGCACGAGCACCTTGACGCGGCGCTGCTGGTCGCCTCCTTCAAATCCGCGCGCTATTCGGTGCAGCAGCCCCTCGCGATCGGCGCCGCCCTGGCCGGCTCCTCGCCCGCCCAGGACGACGCGCTGAGCGCGTTCGGACACCCGATCGGCATGGCCTTCCAGCTGCGGGACGACGTGCTCGGCGTCTTCGGGGACACGGCCGTCACGGGTAAGCCCGCCGGCGACGATCTCCGCGAGGGCAAGCGCACCGCCCTGATCGCCTTCGCGCGGGCGGCGCTTCCCCCCTCCGCGCGGCGGACGCTGGACGAACTGCTCGGCGACCCCGAGCTCGACGCGGCGCAGGTCGTCGCCCTTCAGGGCGCGATCCGCGACTGCGGCGCGCTCGATCGGGTCGAGCAGCTGATCGCCGGCTATGCCCACGAGGCCGACCGCGCGCTCGCGGGAGCGCCCCTCGGCCACGGGGCCGTCGGCGAACTGCGCGATCTCGCGATCGCCGCCGTTCGGCGCGAGGCCTGAGGAAGGCCGGGGCGCCCGTCAGCCGAGCGTCTGGGCGACGCGGCGGACCTCGCTCTTGCGTCCCGCCCGCAGGGCCTCGATCGGCGGCATCCCGATCGTCTCCTCCGGTTCGAAGAGCCACTGCACGGCCTCTTCGGGCGTGAACCCGCCGTCGAGAAGGACGATCACGGTGCCCCGCAGAGAGGAGAGCGGTCGCCCCTCGAGCAGGAAGTCGGCCGGGACCTTCAGGACGCCGTCGACACGGACCGCGACGAGCGCGTGGTCATCCAGCAGGCGACGAACCCGGCTCGTCGTCTCGCCGATCGCGTCGGCGACATCGGGGAGGGTGAGCCAGTCGATGGCTCGGATCCAGGACGGTGAATCGGTCACCCAGCCACTATCGCACGCCCGCCCGGGCCCGATCCACGTGAGGACCGCCCCTGACCTCCGTCACAGAACTCACTCGCGTCTCATGCGTCGCACATATCACTTTCGTTGACTTTCGTTAGCAGGCGTGACAGCGTGTCAGTCGTCTCACAGGAAGGGGAAGACCCGTGCGACACATCCTTCGACGCGGCTCGTCCGCCCAGATCGCCCGCATCGGCGTGCCCGCCGCGATCGTCGGAACTCTGACGGCGGCCCTGGCCGCGACACCGGCCCACGCCTCGGGCGCCCACGCAGACCGCTCCCCCGCCCCGACGTGGCGGCAGGTGCCGGCCAGCACGGCCCCCGACACGTACGTCGTCGCCCCGGGCGACACCGTGTGGGGCATCGCCATCCGGTACGGCGTCCGAGTCGCCGATGTGCTCGCGTGGAACGGCCTCACATCGGGCTCCGTGATCCATCCCGGCGACACCGTCGTACTCCGCCCGCCCGCCGCCGCGGCTCCCGCGCCCGCGGCGCCCGCCCCGGCCCCGGCCGCGACGCACACCGTGTCCGCCGGCGAGACCCTCTCCGCGATCGCGGCACGCCACGGCATCCCGTTGCGCGCGCTCTTCGACGCCAACGGCCTCGGCTGGCACTCCGTGATCCACCCGGGTCAGCAGATCGCGCTCCCCGGGGCTGCGGCGGCACCAGCTCCGGCTCCGGCTCCGGCTCCGGCCGCACCCGAGACGGCCCCGCAGGCTCCCTCGCCCGCCGCGGCCGTGCACACGGTCTCCGCCGGCGAGACGCTCTCGGGCATCGCCGCCGCGCACGGCGTCTCGCTGCAGGCCGTCTTCGACGCCAACGGGCTGGGTCCCGGCTCGATCATCTACCCGGGTCAGCAGATCTCCCTCCCCGGCACCGTCGAGCTCGCCGTCGCAACGGCCCCCGCGCCCGCGCCGGCCGAGATCGCCGATCTGGATGCCGAGCAGACCGCCAACGCGCGGCTCATCGTGCAGATCGGGCGCGAGATCGGGGTCCCCGACCGGGGCATCGCGATCGCCTTGGCCACCGCGGTGGTGGAGTCGTGGGTGCGCAACCTCGACTGGGGCGACCGCGACTCGCTCGGCCTGTTCCAGCAGCGCCCGAGCACCGGGTGGGGCACCGAGGGCGAGATCCGTGACGCGGCACGCTCCATCCGCGTCTTCTACGGCGGCGCCGCCGACCCCAACGGCGACCGTACGCGCGGCCTGCTCGATGTCGCAGGGTGGGAGCAGATGGGGTTCGCCGAGGCGGCGCAGGCCGTGCAGGTCTCGGCGTTCCCGGATCGTTATGGCCAGTGGGAGAGCCGGGCATACGCCTGGCTGGCCGCGCTCGGCTGACATTCCGCGCGATCCCGGCGCATGGGGGGTTCCCGAACAGGTGAGCCGCTGCCGGGCCGGATGCCGGGGCATCCGTAGACTGCTTGCGTGACGACCAGCCAGCAAGCCGACCCCCTCATCGGGCGGCTTGTCGACGGCCGGTACCGCGTTCGCGCCCGCATCGCGCGGGGCGGGATGGCGACCGTCTACGTCGCCACCGACCTGCGCCTCGAACGACGCGTCGCGCTCAAGGTGATGCACGGCCATCTCAGCGACGACGCCGTCTTCCAGGGCCGGTTCATCCAGGAGGCGCGCGCAGCCGCGCGCCTGGCGGACCCGCACGTGGTCAACGTCTTCGATCAGGGGCAGGACGAGGGCATCGCCTACCTCGTGATGGAGTACCTGCCCGGCATCACCCTGCGAGAGCTGCTGCGCGAGCAGAAGCGCCTCGATGTCGCCCAGACGATCACGATCATGGACGCGACCCTGTCGGGGCTCGCCGCCGCGCACCGCGCGGGGATCATCCACCGCGACGTGAAGCCGGAGAACATCCTGCTGGCCGAGGACGGCCGCATCAAGATCGGCGACTTCGGGCTCGCGCGGGCGACGACGGCGAACACCGCGACCGGGCAGATGCTGCTCGGCACGATCGCCTACCTCGCCCCGGAACTGGTCACCCGCGGCCAGGCCGACGCCCGCAGCGACATCTACGCGCTCGGCATCATGCTCTACGAGATGCTCGTCGGCGACCAGCCCTACAAGGGCGAACAGCCGATGCAGATCGCGTACCGACACGCCACCGACACGGTGCCCCGCCCGAGCGCGAAGAACCCGCAGGTTCCCGAGCAGCTCGACGAGCTGGTGCTGTGGGCCACCGAGAAGGTGCCCGACGACCGCCCGCGCGACGCGCAGGAGATGCTCGAGAAGCTGCGCGAGATCGAGCGGGAGATCGGCGTGACACCCGCCCCGACCCGGGCGACCGTCGGCATCCCGACGGTGTCCGACGGTGGCTCGGGCGAGCTGACCGCCGTGCTGCCGGCCGCCGGCACGACCGCGATGGCGAGCACGAACGCGCCCGGGGTGGACATCGACAACTCCGCGCGCCTGCGCTCGCGCGCCGGCCGCCGCCGCGCGAAGGGGGCATGGCTGCTCGTCATCGTCCTCCTGCTGGCGGGGCTCGCGGGGGGTGCGGGATGGTGGTTCGGCTCCGGTCCGGGCTCCCTCGTCGCCGTCGCCGATGTCAGCGGCCTCACCTACGAGGAGGCGGCCGCCCGTCTCGCACAGGACACCCTCGTCGCCACGCAGGCCGAGGGCGAGTACACGCGGGATGTGCCCCCGGGGCAGGTGATCCGCACCGATCCCGCCGCGGGCGACCGGGTCGACAAGGACACCGAGGTCGCCGTCGTGCTCTCACTGGGTCCGCGACCGCACCCGATCGAGGCGCTCGCGGGCCTGTCGGAGGATGCCGCACGCCAGGTGCTGACGGCGGCGAACGTGACCGTCGGCGAGTCGCGGGTGGAGTTCGCGGAGCCTGCGAACGGCACCGTCCTCGCGGCGACCCTGCAGCCCGCGGCGGGCGGCGATCCGAGCGACCTCTCCAACGGCGGCACGGTGCTGGAGGGCGACACCGTCGTGCTCACGGTCTCCCGCGGCCCCGTTCCCGACGTCACGGGCATGAGCGTCGGACAGGCGACCACCACGCTCGAGGGCGTCGGGCTGCAGGTCTCGGGCGACCGACCGGAGGAGTACTCCGACGACATCGCCGAGGGCGACGTGATCGGCATCCGCGGGGCGCCGGAGGGGCGCAACTGGGTACCCGGCGACACGGCGACCCTCGTCGTCTCGCTCGGGCCCGAGCCCTTCCCCATCCCCGACGTGACCGACCTCACGCGCGACGAGGCGATCGAGGTCATCGAGGGCGCCGGCTTCACGGTCGACTACGCCCCGTTCTGGAACGCGCTGCCCAACGGGCTCACGCGCGTCACCGGGACCGATCCGGCGATCGGATCGCAGCGCCCCCTCGGCACGTCGGTCTATCTGCAGATCACCGCCTCCGGCTGACCCCCGCGCGCCGAACCTCCGCATCGGTCGCACCGCCCACGCGAAAGCGCCCGAAAACGGCGGACCCTGGGGTCCTCCCGTTCCGGGCGCCTTCGCGTGCGGCGGATGCGCCGCTCGGTCAGCGCTTCTCGAGTTCCTCGGCCACGAGGAACGCCAGCTCGAGCGACTGCATGTGGTTCAGGCGCGGGTCGCACAGCGACTCGTAGCGCGTGGCGAGCGTCGCCTCGTCGATCATCTCCGAGCCTCCCAGGCACTCCGTGACGTCGTCGCCGGTCAGCTCGACGTGGATGCCGCCCGGGAACGTGCCGACGGAGCGGTGCGCCTCGAAGAAGCCGCGCACCTCGTCGACGACGTCGTCGAAACGACGCGTCTTGTAGCCGGTGGGGGTCGTGATGCCGTTGCCGTGCATCGGGTCGGTGACCCACAGCGGCGTCGCGCCGGAGTCCTTGACGGCCTCCAGCAGCGGCGGCAGTGCGTCGCGGATCTTGCCCGCGCCCATGCGCGTGATGAAGGTCAGGCGCCCGGGCTCGCGCTCGGGGTCGAGCTTGTCGATGAGCTCGAGCGCGACCTCGGGCGAGGTCGAGGGGCCGAGCTTCACGCCGATCGGGTTGCGGATCTTGGAGAAGTAGTCCACGTGCGCCCCGTCCAGCTCCCGCGTGCGCTCGCCGATCCAGAGGAAGTGCGCCGAGGTGTTGTACGGCGTGCCCGTGCGCGAGTCGATCCGGGTCATCGGCCGCTCGTAGTCCATGAGCAGGCCCTCGTGCCCAGTGTAGAACTCCACGCGCCGCAGCTCGTCGAAGTCGGCGCCGGCCGCCTCCATGAACTGGATCGCCCGGTCGATCTCCCCCGCGAGGCGCTCGTAGCGCTGGTTCGCCGGGTTCTGCGCGAAGCCCTTGTTCCAGCTGTGCACCTCGCGCAGATCGGCGAAGCCGCCCTGCGTGAACGCGCGGATGAGGTTCAACGTGGATGCCGCGGTGTGGTACCCCTTGAGCAGCCGCTGGGGGTCGGGCTGACGGGATGCCGCGGTGAAGTCGTATCCGTTGACGATGTCGCCGCGGTAGGCGGGCAGCGTGACATCGCCGCGGGTCTCGGTGTCGCTCGAGCGCGGCTTGGCGAACTGCCCCGCCATGCGGCCCATCTTCACGATGGGCATGGATGCGCCGTAGGTCAGCACGACGGCCATCTGCAGCACCGTCTTGATGCGATTGCGGATCTGCTCCGCCGTCGCACCGGCGAACGTCTCGGCGCAGTCGCCGCCCTGCAGGAGGAAGGCGCGACCGGACGCGGCCCGCGCGAGACGCTCGCGCAGGATGTCGACTTCACCGGCGAAGACGAGCGGGGGGAGCGTCGCGATCTCTGCGGAAACGGCGGCCACGGCATCCGGATCGGCCCACTGCGGCTGCTGCTTGATCGGAAGGGTGCGCCACTGATCGAGCGCGTCGAACTGCTGAAGCATCCGCTCAGTCTAGCCGGGGCGGGTTGCCCACCAGCGCGCGGGCGACTACCCTCGCGTCGGCCGGGCCGCGACCAGGCGGTCCTTGACAGTCGAGGCGTAGACGTCCTCGTACTCCTGCTCGCCCAGCCGCTGCAGCGCCACCATGATCTCGTCGGTGACGGAGCGGAGCACGTAGCGGTCGCCCTCCAGACCGGCGAAGCGGGAGAAGTCCAGCGGCTCGCCGATGACGATGCCGACACGGCCGATGCGCGGCAGGCGGCGCCCGATCGGCATGATCTCGTCGGTGTCGACCATGACGACCGGCACGACCGGCACGCGGGCCTCGAGCGCCATCCGGGCGATTCCGACGCGGCCGCGGTAGAGCTTGCCGTCGGGGCTGCGCGTGCCCTCGGGGTAGATGCCGAGCAGGTCTTCGCGGGCGAGCACGCTCAGCCCCGTGTTCAGCGACGCCTCGGAGGCCTTTCCGCCCGAGCGGTCGATGGGCAGCTGCCCCGTGGCCTTGAAGAAGACCCGCGTCGCCCACCCCTTGATGCCCCGCCCGGTGAAGTAGTCGCTCTTGGCGAGGAACGACACGGGCCGGTCGATCATGAGCGGGAGGAAGATGGAGTCGGCAAAAGAGAGGTGGTTGCTGGCGAGGATCGCTCCCCCCTGCACGGGGATGTTGCGGCGACCGACGATCCAGGGCCGGAAGATCGCCTTGAGCACGGGCCCGATGACGATGTACTTCATCAGCCAGTAGAACACCGCTCAGGCACCCCCGAGGATGTCGCGGCGGGCGAGGTCGGCGGCGCCGATCACCCCGGCGTCGTTCACCATCCGGGCGATCGCGAAGTCGGCGACCGGACGCGACCCCGCGGCCGGGGTCGCGGCGAGATACGCTTCGCGCATCGGCGCGAGCACGCGCTCCCCCAGCTGCGACACTCCCCCGCCGATGATGAACAGCTCGGGGTCGAGGATCGCGGTGAAGCTGCCGCACGCCTGTCCCACCGCGACCGCGATCCGGCGCAGCGCCTCTTCCGCCCCGGGATCCCCGGCGAGCACCAGGCCGGAGATCATCGCCCCCGTCAGCTTCCCCTTCTCGGCGCGAGCCTCGGCGAGTGCGCGACCGAGGCCCTCGGGCGCCGTGTCGGCGATCTCGGCCGCCTCCCGGCCGAGCGCGCGGCCCGATCCGTACACCTCGAGGCAGCCCTGCTGTCCGCACCCGCAGAGCCGGCCCCCGGGCACGAGCCGGATGTGACCGAGCTCGGCGCCGATGCCGTGGCCCCCGCGGTACAGCTCCCCGCCCGCGACGATGGCGCCGCCCACGCCGGTGCCGAGGGTCAGCATCACGACGTCACGGCGGCCTTCACCGGCACCGAATCGGTACTCGGCCCAGCCCGCCGCGTTGGCGTCGTTCTCGATCGCGACGTCGAGGCCCGTCAGCGACTCCAGCCGAGCGCGCAGCGGCTCATCCCGCCACGCGATGTTGGGCGCGAAATACACCGTGGAGCGATCGCGGTCGATGAACCCGGCGGCGGCGACCCCGGCCACTCGCACGTCCCGATCCGTCGACAGGTGGGCGATCATCTGTGCGACGGCCGCCTCGATCGCGGGCACCGTCAGGGGCGTATCGACCCTGACCTGCGCGAGGATGCGCCCCTCCTCGTCGACGAGTCCGCCGGCGATCTTCGTTCCGCCGATGTCGATACCTACCGCGAGCACCGCCACTTCCTTCCCCGGCCGCGCGCGGGCCAACGTGCAGTCTAGTAGGGAGGTCGCGCCCGGCGCCGGGCATCGTTTCGCGGCTGGGACTGAGTATCACCGCGGGGTAGAGTTGAGTGCCAGAGCCACCCCACCGGTACCGAAGGAGTTGCCGACATGAGTGCCGTCCAGTTCGAGGTTCCCGCCATCGTCCCCGCCGACCCGAGCGCCAACATCGCCGATCTGCTCGAGGAGCGGGTGAAGGCCACCCCCGATCGCCCGCTGTTCGCGGTCCCCGAAGGTTCGGGCTGGCGCGACATCGCCGCATCCGAGTTCCGGCGGCAGGTGATCGCGCTCGCCAAGGGCTTCGTCGCCTCCGGCATCGAGCCCGGCGACAAGGTCGGGTTCCTCGCCCGGACGACCTACGAGTGGACGCTCGTGGACTTCGCGCTGTTCTACGCCGGCGCGGTGATGGTCCCCATCTACGAGACCAGCTCCCCCTCGCAGATCCAGTGGATCCTCCAGGATTCCGGCGCCGTCGCACTCATCGTCGAGTCGGCCGACCACGCCGCCCGTGTCGACGAGGTGCGCGGCGACCTGCCCCTCATCCGCGACGTCTGGCAGCTGGGCCTCGGCGCGATCGGCAAGCTCTCCGACGCGGGAAGCGCCGTCGGCGACGACGAGATCGAGCGCCGCCGCGGCATCGCCGTGGGCGCCGACATCGCGACCCTCATCTACACCTCGGGGTCGACCGGGCGCCCGAAGGGATGCGTCCTGACGCACAGCAATTTCGTCGAGCTCTCGCGCAACGCCGCCAAGGCGCTCGACGAGGTCGTGCAGGTGCCCGGGTCGTCCACGCTGCTGTTCATCACGACGGCGCACGTGTTCGCGCGCTTCATCTCGATCCTGAACATCCACGCGGGTGTCAAGACGGGCCACCAGCCCGACACGAAGCAGCTGCTGCCGGCGCTCGGCAGCTTCAAGCCGACGTATCTCCTCGCCGTCCCCCGGGTGTTCGAGAAGGTCTACAACTCCGCGGAGCAGAAGGCCGAGGCGGGCGGCAAGGGCAAGATCTTCCGCGCCGCCGCGCACGCGGCGATCGAGCACTCCACCCTCCTGCAGGAGGGCAAGCGGATCCCCCTCGCGCTGAAGATCAAGTTCGCCCTCTTCGACAAGCTCGTCTACAGCAAGCTGCGCAACGCGATGGGCGGCAACGTGCGCTACGCCGTTTCGGGGTCGGCACCGCTCGGTCCCCGTCTCGGCCACTTCTTCCACAGCCTCGGCGTGACGATCCTCGAGGGGTACGGCCTCACCGAGACCACCGCGCCGGCGACGGTGAACCTCGCCAAGAAGTCCAAGATCGGCACCGTCGGCCCCGCCCTTCCCGGGGTGGGGGTCCGCCTCGCGGAGGACGGCGAGGTCGAGGTGCGCGGCATCAACGTCTTCAAGGAGTACTGGCGCAACCCCGAGGCGACCGCGGCGGCCTTCGACGGCGAGTGGTTCAAGACCGGGGATGTCGGGACGTTCGACTCCGAGGGGTTCCTCACCATCACGGGGCGCAAGAAGGAGATCATCGTCACGGCGGGCGGGAAGAACGTGGCCCCCGCAGCCCTCGAAGACCCCATCCGCGCCAATCCCATCGTGGGCCAGGTCGTCGTGGTCGGCGATCAGAAGCCCTTCATCGCGGCCCTCATCACCCTCGACCCCGAGATGCTGCCGACGTGGCTGGCCAACAACGACCTGCCGGGCGACATGTCGCTGGCGGATGCCGCGGCGCACGCCGCCGTACGGGCCGAGGTGCAGCGGGCGATCGACGAGGCCAACACCCACGTCTCCCGGGCGGAGTCGATCCGGAAGTTCACGATCCTGCCCTCGGAGTGGACCGAGGCATCCGGGCACCTGACGCCGAAGATGTCGATCAAGCGCAACGTGATCATGTCCGACTTCGCGCTGCAGATCGAGGAGCTCTACAGCGAGCCCGTCAACACGACGAACGTCTCGATCCCCTGACCCGCCGGGCGCGGGGTGCCGTCAGGGCTCAGAACCAGGAGCTCTCACGCACCTCGCGCATGGCGATCCGGCGCTGCTCGGGGGTGAGCCGCTGCAGGTAGAGCACGCCGTCGAGGTGGTCGCATTCGTGCTGGAGCGCCTGCGCCAGGAGGCCCTCGCCCTCGAGCTCCACGGCCTGACCGTCGAGGTCGATGCCCTCGACCCGGGCCCACGGGTGACGCAGCGCCGGATGCCAGAGCCCGGGAACGGAGAGGCAGCCCTCGTCGACCGGTTCCGCCTCGCCGCGCACCTCGACGACGCGGGGATTGAGGACATAGCCGATGTCGCCGTCGATGTTGTAGCTGAACGCACGCAGGCCGACCCCGATCTGGGGGGCGGCGACCCCCGCGCGCCCCGGCAGGGCGACGGTGTCGAGCAGGTCGCGCACGAGCGCCCGCACCGAGTCGTCGATCTCGGCGATCTCGGCGCTGGACGCCTTCAGCACGGGGTCGCCGAAGAGACGGATCTCACGCACGGCCATGCGTCAGGCACCCGCCGTCGTGGTCGAGGGGGCCGGCGCGCCGCGCAGCGCGTCGACGACCTTCACGGCGAGCTGCCTCGCCGCGGCGCGCGTCGCGGGCGGGAGATCTCGGAAGGTGATGGCCCCGCCGGTCGCGATGTGCGCGTCGTACGGCACACGCACGACGTCGCGCACGCGGGAGCGGAAGTGCGCCTCGATCTGGTCGGGGCGCACGAGTGCGGACCCCGGCGAGGCCATGTTGAGGACGACGATCGCGTCGCGCACCCGTTCCTCGTGCCCGTTGGATTCGAGCCACGTCAGCGTCTCCGAGGCGAGGCGGGCCTCGTCGATGCTCATTCCGGCGACGACGATCAGCTGATCGGCGCGCTCCAGCGTGGCACCCGTGACGGAGTGGACGATCCCCGTGCCGGTGTCGGTGAGAACGATCGAGTAGTAGTGGTCCGCCACGCGGGCGACCGTGCGGTACTCCTCGTCGCTGAAGGCCTCGGAGACGTGCGGGTCGGTGTCGGAGGCCAGCACGTCGAGTCGTGTCTCGTCGCGGGCGACGATCGCGGAGACGTCGTTGTACCCGCGCAGGCTCTCGCTCTCGCGCACGAGATCGCGCACCGTCTTCTCGCTGCGACGGGTGATGCGCTCGGCGAGGGTGCCGCGGTCGGGGTTGGCGTCGACGGCGATCACGCGGTCGTCGCGGGCGTCCGCGAGTGCCATGCCCAGCAGGGTCGTCACGGTCGTCTTGCCGACACCGCCCTTGCGCGACATGACGGCCACGAAGCGAGCACCGCTGCCGGGCAGCGGCGCGGCGATGCGGCGGTCGAGGTCCTTGCGCTCGCGGGCCCGCCGCGAATCCCCCAGATTGATGCGTCCCCGGGTGGCGCTGTAGAGCAGGTGCCGCCATGCCCCGTCGGGTTCGGGACGCGCGAGCCGGCTGGAATCGAGAAGCCGGTCCGCCGTCAGCAGGTCGGGGGTCTCCCGTACCGACCCCTGCGCGATGTCGCCGATGCGCCGCGGGGCGGCGGGTTCGGCGGGTGCGTGCCGGGTGACCTCGCGGGCCGCAGCACGCGTCGCGACGGCCGCGGTCGTGTTCTCCGCGCGCGATGCGTCGTCGGTCACGGCATCCCCTCCCGGCTCGTCCCCGGCGCGGGCGGACGAGTCCTCCGCACCGAGGTGTGCCGTCATCGTAGCGTCGGCGCGCGGGGCGGCGGCGACCGGTTCGGGCACCGGCTCGGGTTCGGGATCCGGTTCCTGCGGGGGCTCGGCGGCGACCGCCGGATCATCGTCGGCGAGCTCGGCGACGATGACCTCGACATCCTCCTCGAGCACATCGTCGTCGACGACGTCGTCGTCTTCCTCGTCGTCGTGAGCAGGCAGGACGATCTCGACGTGCGCCGTCGTGGCGCCCAGGATGCCGATCCCCGACGTGTCCACCGAGGGCGCCGTACTGAGCAGGCCGTTGTCGGGATGCTCGTCGGGGTTCTCGTCGGGGTGGGAATCGGGGCCGTGCGGGCTCACTCGTGCTCCGTGGGATCGGTCGGGTCGTCCGGTCGGACTGCCTAAGGCTAGTGCGCGGGCCGGATGACGACCAAAAGATCCCCTGCGTCGACCTGCGCCGTCGCGGCGATCGCGAGTCGTTCGATCACGCCGTCGACGGGCGCCGTGATCGCCGCTTCCATCTTCATCGCCTCGATGGAGGCGACGGGCTGACCGGCCGAGACCTTCTCCCCCACCGCGGATTTGAGCGTGACGACGCCGGAGAACGGTGCCGCGACCTGACCCGGGCGCGACGTGTCGGCCTTCTCCGCCTGCCGCGACTCCACCTCGATGCTGCGGTCACGCACGAACACCGGCCGCAGCTGACCGTTGAGCGTCGTCATGACCGTGCGCATGCCCTTGTGGTCGGCGGCGCCGATCGCCTCGAGGCCGACGTAGAGCCGCACCCCGCGCTCGATCTCCACGACGTGCTCCTCCCCGGGCACGAGGCCGTAGAGGTAGTCCGCGGTGTCGAGGAGGGAGAGGTCGCCGTAGGTCTCCCTCACCGTGTCGTAGTGCTTCGTGGGCGCGGGGAAGAGCAGACGGTTGAGGGCGTGACGGCGTTCGGCCGCATCGCCCTCGAGGGCCGCGGCATCCTCGCGGGACAGGGGCGCGGTCTCGATCGTGACCGTGCGGCCCGCCAGCACGGCGGTGCGGAAGGGTTCGGGCCATCCGCCCGGAAGGTCGCCGAGCTCGCCCGCCATGAACCCCACCACGGAGTCGGGGATGTCGTACTTCTGCGGGTTGGCGGCGAAGTCGGCGGGGTCGGCCTTGACGGCGGCGAGGTGCAGCGCCAGGTCGCCGACGACCTTCGACGACGGTGTCACCTTCGGGATGCGGCCGAGGATCTCGTTGGCCGCCGCATACATGTCCTCGATCAGCTCGAAGTCGTCGGCGAGCCCCAGCGCGATCGCCTGCTGGCGCAGGTTCGACAACTGCCCGCCCGGGATCTCGTGCCGGTACACGCGGCCCGTGGGGCCAGGAAGGCCCGACTCGAACGGACGATAGAGGCTGCGCACCGCCTCCCAGTACGGCTCGAGGTCGGCGACGGCGCCGAGGTCCAGCCCCGTGTCGCGCTCCGTGTGGGCGAGGGCTGCGACGAGCGCCGACAGGGAGGGCTGACTCGTGGTGCCGGCCATGGGGGCGGATGCCGCGTCGACGGCGTCGGCCCCGGCCGCGCTGGCCGCCAGCAGGGTCGCGAGCTGTCCGCCCGCCGTGTCGTGCGTGTGCACGTGCACGGGGAGGTCGAAGCGGTCGCGGAAGGCGGAGACGAGCTTCGCGGCCGCGGCCGGCCGCAGGAGGCCCGCCATGTCCTTGATGGCGAGGATGTGCGCCCCCGCATCGACGATCTGCTCCGCCAGGCGCAGGTAGTAGTCGAGCGTGTAGAGATCCTCGCCGGGATTGAGCAGATCGCCCGTGTAGCAGACGGCGACCTCGGCCACCGTCGTGCCCGTCGCCAGGACGGCGTCGATCGCGGGCCGCATCTGCGAGACGTCATTGAGCGCGTCGAAGATGCGGAAGATGTCGACGCCCGTCGCCGCCGCCTCGCGGACGAAGGCGTCCGTCACCTCGGTCGGATACGGCGTGTACCCCACCGTGTTGCGCCCGCGCAGCAGCATCTGGATCGGGATGTTCGGCATCGCGTCGCGCAGCTTCTCGAGCCGCTCCCACGGGTCCTCGCCCAGGAAGCGCAGCGCGACGTCGTAGGTGGCACCGCCCCACGCCTCCATCGAGAACAGTCCCGGGGTCATGCGGGAGACGGCGGGCGCCACCGCGACGAGGTCCTTCGTGCGCACGCGCGTGGCCAGCAGCGACTGGTGCGCGTCGCGGAACGTCGTCTCCGTGACGGCGAGGGCGGGCTGCTCGCGCAGGGCGCGGGCGAACCCCGCGGGCCCGAGCGACTGCAGCTTCTGGCGGTACCCCTCGGGCGGCGAGGCGAGCAGGTCGATCCGCGGCAGCTTGTCGGCCGGGGCGATCGAGATCGGATTGTCGCCGTGCGGCTTGTTGACCGTCACATCGACGAGCCAGTTGAGCAGCTTCGAGCCGCGGTCCTTCGACGCCGAGCCGGCGAGGAGACCGGGCCTCTCGTCGATGAACGAGGTCGCGAGGTCGCCCGCCGCGAAGGCGGCGTCGTCGAGGACGGCCTGCAGGAAGGGGATGTTGGTCGAGACGCCGCGGATGCGGAACTCGGCCAGCGCGCGTCGCGCCCGGGCGACCGCCGCGGGGAAGTCGCGTCCGCGGCAGGTCAGCTTCGCGAGCATCGAGTCGAAGTGCGGACTGATCTGCGACCCGGCGGCGGTCGTGCCGCCGTCGAGCCGGATGCCCGCGCCTCCGGGCGAACGGTAGGTCGTGATCTTCCCCGTGTCGGGACGGAATCCCTGGGTGGGGTCCTCCGTCGTGATCCGGCACTGCAGCGCGGCACCGCGCAGCCGGATCTCCGCCTGCGTCAGACCGAGCTGCCCGAGCGTCTCGCCCGCCGCGATCCGCATCTGCGACTGCACGAGGTCGACGTCGGTGACCTCCTCCGTCACGGTGTGCTCCACCTGGATGCGCGGGTTCATCTCGATGAAGACGTGCTCGCCGGCGCGCTCCCCCGCCGTGTCGACGAGGAACTCGACGGTGCCGGCGTTGACGTAGCCGATGGATGTCGCGAAGGCCACGGCATCCCGGTGCAGCCTCTCGCGGAGGGCGTCGTCGAGGTTGGGTGCGGGCGCGATCTCGATGACCTTCTGGTGCCGGCGCTGCACCGAGCAGTCGCGCTCGAAGAGATGCACCGTGTTCCCGCCGCCGTCGGCGAGGATCTGCACCTCGATGTGCCGCGGACGCACCACGGCCTGCTCGAGGAACATGCGCGGGTCGCCGAACGCGCTCTGGGCCTCGCGCATGGCCTCGGCGAGGGCGGGAGCGAGCTCGGCCTTGGACTCGACGCGCCGCATGCCCCGGCCGCCGCCGCCGGCGACCGCCTTGGCGAAGATCGGGAAGCCGATGTCGTCGGCCTGGGCGACGAGCGCCTCGACGTCGTCCGAGGCCTCGGTCGAGCGCAGCACGGGGACTCCCGCCGAGACCGCGTGGTGTTTGGCGGTGACCTTGTTGCCGGCCATCTCGAGCACCCTCGCGGGCGGGCCGATGAACGCGATGCCGTGCTCGGCGGCGCGAGCGGCCAGCTCGGGGTTCTCGGAGAGGAAGCCGTACCCCGGGTAGATGGCGTCGGCTCCCGACTCGCGCGCGACGCGGATGATCTCATCGACGTCGAGGTAGGCCCGCACCGGATGCCCCGGCTCGCCGATCTGATAGGCCTCGTCGGCCTTCAGCCGGTGCAGCGAGAATCGGTCCTCGTACGGGTAGACGGCCACCGTGCGGGCCCCCAACTCGTAGGCCGCGCGGAACGCCCGGATGGCGATCTCACCTCGGTTCGCAACCAGGATCTTGTGGAACATGGGGCCTCCCAGCGTCGGCGCGTCGGGGCAGAATGTGTTCCTCAGCCTAGGGGAAGGTAACGTTAGGGACCGTGCACGTACTCAGCGTCAGCTCGCTCAAGGGCGGGGTCGGCAAGACGACCGTGACACTGGGGCTCGCCTCGGCCGCGTTCGCCCGCGGTGTCCGGACCCTCGTCGTCGATCTCGACCCGCAATCGGATGTGTCGACCGGCATGGATATCCACGTCGCCGGTCGACTCAACGTCGCCGATGTCCTGGCGAACCCGAAGGAGAAGGTCGTCCGCCAGGCGATCACCTCCAGCGGGTGGGCCAAGGTGCATCCCGGCACGATCGACGTGCTCATCGGGAGCCCCTCCGCCATCAACTTCGACGGACCGCACCCGTCGGTGCGCGACGTCTGGAAGCTCGAAGAGGCGCTCGCGACGATCGAGGCCGACTACGACCTCGTGCTCGTGGACTGCGCACCGTCGCTGAACGCGCTCACACGCACCGCATGGGCGGCCAGCGACCGGGTCATCGTCGTCACCGAGCCCGGGCTCTTCTCGGTCGCCGCCGCCGACCGTGCGCTTCGCGCGATCGAGGAGATCCGCCGCGGCCTCTCCCCCCGCCTGCAGCCCCTCGGCATCGTCGTGAACCGCGTGCGTCCGCAGTCGATCGAGCACCAGTTCCGCATCAAGGAGCTGCGGGACATGTTCGGCCCCCTCGTGCTCTCGCCGCAGCTGCCCGAGCGCACCTCGCTGCAGCAGGCGCAGGGCGCGGCGAAGCCGCTCCACATCTGGCCCGGCGACTCCGCACAGGAGCTCGCGGCAGACTTCGACGCCCTTCTCGACCGCGTCATGCGGACCGGGCGCATCCCCGTCCCGGGAGCCTGATCCCCGAGAGCGCACCCCTCTCCACCCGGCACGGCCGGCGGAGAAGGAGGCGTCAGGCCGTGCGCTTGGCCCGGCGGGCGGCGAGCTCGTCGAGCGAGTCGGGCGCCTGCGGGTCGAACTCGACGAGCGTCGACTCCACCTCGCGGAGGACCTTTCCCACCGCGATCCCGAAAACACCCTGCCCGCGGCTGACGAGGTCGATGACCTCGTCGTTGGAGGTGCAGAGGTAGACGGATGCGCCGTCGCTCATGAGCGTCGTGCCCGCGAGATCGCGGATGCCGGACGCGCGGAGCTGATCGACCGCCGTGCGGATCTGCTGCAGGGAGATGCCGGTGTCGAGTAGGCGCTTGACGAGCTTCAGGACGAGGATGTCGCGGAAGCCGTAGAGACGCTGCGAGCCCGATCCGCTGGCGCCACGGACGGTCGGTTCGACCAGCTCGGTGCGGGCCCAGTAGTCGAGCTGCCGGTAGGTGATGCCGGCGGCGCGGGCAGCGACGGCGCCGCGATAGCCGACTTCGTCATCCATCGCGGGAAGACCGTCGGTGAAGAGCAGCTCGGAGACGAAGCGGGGTTCGTCGGCGAGGTCACCAGCGGTCATCGCGTTCTCCTCGCCTCGTCCGGATCGATCTTCCCCCACGGTAGGCCACGCCCGGGCGCCCGGCAACGACATCGGCCGCGACACGCCGCAACCCCGACCGTGCGGGGTCGCTCACGGCAGGATCCGCTCGAGGGCCGCCTTCAGGAAGTGGCCGCGGACCTCGTCGAGGCGACGTGCGAGCTCGGGGCCGGCCTCGCTCGCCCGTGCTCGCGAGCGTGGATCCGTGCGGTGCAGCAGCGGCGCCAGCGCCTGCTGCACGAGCGCGGCGTCCCTCTCGGCTGCCTGCCGCAGGGCACGCATGTGCCGCGGCTCGATGCCGTGGCGGTCGAGGGCCGCCATCGCCCCGAGGAGGCCGACCGCCGACTCGGGGTACGACTCCGACGCGGGGAGAAGGCCGATGGAGATGGCCTCGTTGAGCAGCTGGGCACGAGCGCCCGTCGCCTTCAGCAGCTCGTCGCGGCTGAATCGACGGCCGTGCGGGTGGATCGACGGCGGCGGCTGCTCCCCCGGGTGCTGCGCGTCGCGTCCGGCGTCGCGGTCCGCGAGATAGTCGCGGATGACGTGGAGCGGCAGGTAGTGGTCGCGCTGAAGCTGCAGCGCGATCCGGAGCCGCTCGACATCGCCCTGGGAGAACTTGCGGTACCCCGACTCCGTGCGCGTGGGGGTGACGATGCCCTGCACCTCGAGGAAACGCAGCTTCGACGTGGTCAGCGTGGGGAACTCGGGCGTCAGCCGTGCGAGCACCTGACCGATGCTCAGCAGGCCGGCGACGGGGAGGGACCCGCGGGCCGAAGCTGCCGGCATCAGCCGTTCGCCGCCACGGGGAGGTCGACGGGCGAGATGAAGAACGTCATGCGGAACTTTCCGATACGTACCTCGGATCCGTTGACGAGCGTGCCGCGATCGACGCGCTCGCCGTTGAGGTAGGTGCCGTTGAGCGAGCGCTGATCGACGATCCCGAACTCGGACCCCGTCCGTGTGATCTCCGCGTGCCGACGCGAGACGGTGACGTCGTCGAAGAAGATGTCGGCCTCCGGGTGGCGGCCGACCGTCGACACATCGGTGTCGAGCAGGTACCGCGCGCCGGCCGTGGGGCCGGAGCGCACGAGCAGCAGCGCAGCGCGGGAGGGCAGCGCCTGGATCGCGTCGAGCTCGGCCTGGCTCAGCTCGGCGCCGAACGGCACGAAAGACAGGTCCGAGTCGTGCCCGAACGTCTGGGTCGTATCGGCGGGAAGGTGGCCGGAATCCGCTCCTCGGCGGAGGCCGGCGACGCCGGGGTCTTGCTGCTCTGACACGCTGTCCTCCTTGGCCCTCCAGCGTAGCCGATGGGCGACCCGCCACGAGAGCGGGATGCCCGCGCTCATGATTCTTTCCAAGAATCCGCTTCCGCGGGAACTCCGCCCCCTCGCGCCCGCGCGAGCCCCCGCCAACACCCCCCGGTTAGGCTCGTGGGATGACTCTGCCCCGCCGCCCCCGACGTCTGCCCGGTCTGCTCGTCGCGGTGGCGGCGGTCGCCCTCCTCGTGGTGGCGCCGCTGCCCGCGCACGCGCACGACGAGCTGATCGGTAGCGACCCCGAGGAAGGGGTGGTATTGGATGCCGCACCCGAGCGGATCGACCTCCGCTACAGCGCGGAGCCGCTCGCGGAACCCGGCAGCACCCAGGTGCGCGTCGTCGACCCGACGGGTGCCGAGGTGCAGTCGGGTGATCCCGAAGTGGTCGACAACGGCGTCATCCAGGCCATCTCCGCGGATCCCGCCGCCGTCGGCACATACACGGTCACGTGGCGTGTGGTCTCGAGCGACGGGCACCCCATCTCCGGCGAGCTGACGTTCTCCGTGGGCGAGGAGTCCGAGCCGGTCGCGCCGCAGGACGAGGTCGATCCCCCGTCCGATGGGATCCTGCCGCCCGTGGCGACCGTCGTCTGGATCGTGATCGGCCTCGTCGTCGTGGCCCTGGGAGGCGCGCTGGTGGCCGTCCTGATGGTCCGCGCGCGACGCCGCGACGGAGGCGCCTGAGCCGCCCCGGCGCCGGCTGGCCTTCCCCGCGCGGGGACTAGGCTTGAGACCATGCCTCATTACGATGTCGTCATCCTCGGAGCCGGCCCCGGCGGGTATGTCGCGGCCGTGCGCAGCGCCCAGCTCGGGCTGTCCACCGCCATCATCGAAGAGAAGTACTGGGGCGGTGTCTGCCTCAACGTCGGCTGCATCCCCTCGAAGGCGCTGCTGAAGAACGCCGAGCTGGCCCACATCTTCCAGCACAAGGCGAAGATGTTCGGCATGTCGGGCGACGTCTCCTTCGACTACGGAGTCGCCTTCGACCGCAGCCGCGACGTCGCCGAGGGGCGCGTCAAGGGCATCCACTACCTGATGAAGAAGAACAAGGTCACCGAGTACGACGGCCGCGGCACCTTCACCGACGCCAACACGATCGAGGTCAAGACCTCCGCCGGCGGCACCGAGACGGTGACCTTCGACAACGCGATCATCGCGACGGGGTCCACCGTGCGCCTGCTTCCCGGCGTGACCCTCAGCGAGAACGTCGTGACCTACGAGGAGCAGATCCTCTCGCGCGAGCTTCCCGGATCGATTGTTATCGTCGGCGCCGGCGCGATCGGCATGGAGTTCGCCTACGTCATGTCGAACTACGGCGTGAAGGTGACGATCGTCGAGTTCCTCGACCGGGCCCTGCCCAACGAGGACGCCGACGTGTCGAAGGAGATCCAGAAGCAGTACCGCAACTACGGCATCGAGATCCTCACCTCCACCAAGGTCGAGAAGATCGACGACCAGGGCGACAAGGTCGTCGTGAGCTACACCGGCAAGGACGGCAACGCCGGATCGATCGAGGCCGACAAGGTGCTCATGTCGATCGGCTTCGCCCCGCGGGTGGAGGGCTTCGGCCTCGACAAGACCGGTGTCGAGTTGACCGACCGCGGCGCGATCGGCATCGACGATCACATGCGCACCAACGTGCCGCACATCTACGCGATCGGCGATGTCACGGCCAAGCTGCAGCTGGCCCACGTGGCCGAGGCGCAGGGAGTGGTGGCCGCGGAGACCATCGGCAAGGCCGAGACGATGACGCTGGGCGACTACCGCATGATGCCCCGCGCGACGTTCTGCTCGCCTCAGGTCGCCTCCTTCGGTCTGACCGAGCAGCAGGCCAAGGACGAGGGGCACGAGATCAAGGTCGCGACGTTCCCCTTCATGGCCAACGGCAAGGCGCACGGCCTTGGCGAGCCCGTCGGATTCGTGAAGCTGATCGCGGATGCCGAGCACCTCGAGCTGCTGGGCGCGCACATGATCGGCCCCGACGTGTCGGAGCTGCTGCCCGAGATGACCCTCGCGCAGAAGTGGGACCTCACCGCCCTGGAGCTCGCGCGCAACGTCCACACGCACCCGACCCTGTCGGAGGCGCTGCAGGAGGGCTTCCACGGCCTGGCCGGCCACATGATCAACTTCTGATCTTTACCCGCTCGTCCCGCGAGAGTAACCTTCCCGCACACCGATGCCGCCCCGCCCGAAGCCGGGGGCGGCATCGGTGTCTGGGGGCCCGACGCGCCCACTCGCCCCTGCTCACGCGCAGATGCCGCCGCTGCGCGGCCACCCGCCTCTCTCCTCTGCCCAGGCGAGGACGCTTGCGCTGCGCCACCACACGCCTCTCTCCTCTGCCCAGGCGAGGTTCATTGCCGAGCAGAGGTGGATATGGCGGCCGGCTCTCCTCTGCTCGGCAGATCCCCTCTGCTGAGCAGAGGGGAGCCGCGAGCGGCAGAAGAGGAGGAGCGGAGACAGCGGCTCGCAGGCACGCGCTGCGGGGGCGCGGCGGCTCCGGGCGCGGGGGGGGGGGGGGGGGGGGGTGGGGGGGGGGGGGGGGGGGGGCCCCCCCACCGAGTTGGGGCCCCCCCCCCCCGGGGATGGGGGGCCGGGGCCCCGGGGGCCCCCCCCGCGCAGCCGG
>NZ_JBITUP010000005.1:0-57600 GCF_044542535.1 Microbacterium sp. NPDC078428 | reverse complement strand
CCCGCCCCCCCCCCCCCCCCCCCCCCCCCCCCCCCCCCCCCCCCCCCCCCCCCCCCCCCCCCCCCCCCCCCCCCCCCCCCCCCCCCCCCGAGCGGGCGGCTCCGGGCGCGGACACCACGGCATTTCGGGCGCGGACACCACGGCATTTCGGGCGCGGGCTCCGGGTGCGGACGCCGCGGCATCCGGGGTTCGAGCTCGGGGCCCTAGAGGCCCAGCGCGCGCTGCAGCTTCGACCCCGACGAGGGCGGGGCTCCCCCGGCGGCGCACACCACGGCATCCGCGGCGGCGAAGAACTCCTCGCGCCAGGCCGGGTCGTCCGGGGCGGCGGGTCCGAGCTCGAGCTCCCATTCGCGCCAGCGCGTCTGCCGCCCCGCCCGCAGGTCGGTTGCGACGACGTGGTCGTCGGTGAACTCCGCGAGGACCTCCCCCGCAGCGTCCCGCAGCGCGACGGCCCGACGCGCGTTGCGCACCCGCGCCAGCGGCGAGAGCGGCTCGTCGGCCGTCCACACCGAGACGGCCTCGCGGACGCCGGCCGGGACCTGGATCTCGGACAGGTCGTCCGGCAGGTCGGCGACATCGAGCGGCCAGCCGTACTCGTGGCGCCCCTCCGGTGCGGAGGTCTTGACGTGCCACCCCTCGTCGGGACCCCCCGTGCGCCGCCGCACCGCGACTGCGGCGGCGGCCAGGGTCATCGCGGCCGTATCGAGGTAGACGGCGTCGAGATCGCGGTGCTCCACCTCGTCGACACGCGCGACCCCGGGGAGCGCGCGCAGATCGGGCAGCGCGGCATCCGCGCCGGCGTCGTAGGTGCGCTCGATCTCGATCGAGCGTGTCGGCTCAGTCGTCGGAGTGCCCGATCTCCTGGGTCTCCTCCACGAAGACGAACGTCGCCTGCGTGGGTCCGTCGTGCTCGCCGGTGCGCTCGAGCGAGCCCTCGCGACGGTACACGATCTGACCCTCGGCGTAGGGCATGATCAGCGAGTCCTGAGCGGGCTCGTCGAGCGGCACCAGCTGACCGTCGAGGGGACCGCCGGAAAGACGTGCAATAGCCATGGTTCCTCCTCCCCGGAGCCTATCCCTGCGTGCGCCGGGGAGGGCGGAGAAGTGCGGCGCGGCGGCGGCATCCCGCCCCCTATGATCGGTCGGGTGAAGGCCATCCGCACGTTCACGGTCCGCCCCGTCCTGCGCGCGCAGATCGCCGCTCTCGATGCCCTTGCATCGAACTGGCGCTGGTCGTGGAGCAGGGCGACGCACGCCCTCTTCGCCTCGATGGATGCCGCCCTATGGGAACGCGTCGGCGAGAACCCCGCGCGCATGCTCGGCGCGCTCGGCCAGGACCGCCTCGACGCCCTCGCCGACGACGATGCGTTCGTCGATCGCGTGCGCGAGGAGGCCGAGCGGCTGCACGCCTACCTGACCGGCGAGCGCTGGTTCCAGCGCATCGAAGGCGATCGTCCCGCACAGATCGCCTACTTCTCCCCCGAGTTCGGGGTCGACGGCTCCCTCCCGCAGTACTCCGGCGGCCTCGGCATCCTCGCGGGCGACCACCTCAAGAGCGCCTCCGACCTCGGCGTCCCGCTCACGGGCGTCGGCCTCTTCTACCGCGCCGGCTACTTCCGCCAGTCCATCGGCGACGACGGCTGGCAGCGGGAGAGCTACCCGCTCCTCGACCCGTACGGCCTCGGTCTCACCCTGCTGAGAGAGGACGACGACACGCCCGTCGAGATCTCGCTCACGATCCCCGGCGACCGCGTACTGCACGCCCGCGTGTGGATCGCCGACATCGGGCGCGTGCCCCTCCTCCTCCTCGACTCGGAGACGCCCTCGAACACCGAGGAGCTGCGCCGCGTCACCGACCGCCTCTACGGCGGCGGCGGCGAGCACCGCCTGCTCCAGGAGCTGCTGCTCGGAGTCGGCGGCGTGCGAGCGGTGCGGGCCTTCACCCGCCTCTCGGGCCGCCCCGAACCCGACGTCTACCACACCAACGAGGGTCACGCGGGGTTCCAGGGCCTCGAACGGATGTCGGAGTACATCACCCGCGACGGGCTGGACTTCGGCGCGGCTCTCGCGCAGGTGCGGGCATCCACCGTCTTCACGACGCACACCCCGGTGCCCGCCGGCATCGACCGCTTCCCGAAGGACCTCGTCGCATCGTTCCTCGGCGGCGGCCTGCTCGCGGGCGTCGACCCGCAGCGCGCTCTCGAGCTGGGCCTGGAGAGCTGGGACGGCGGCGATCCCGACGTGTTCAACATGGCCGTGCTGGGCCTTCACCTCGGCCAGCACGCCAACGGCGTCTCGCTGCTGCACGGGCGCGTGAGCCGCGGCATGTTCGGCCGGCTCTGGCCAGGCGTCGACACCGACGAGGTGCCGATCACCTCGATCACGAACGGCGTGCACCCCCCGACCTGGTTGCACCCGACGCTCAAGGCCCTGAGCGAACGCGCGTTCGGAGACGCGCTCGTCGAGACGCACGACTGGCGGGATGCCGCGGTCGTCTCCGACCGCGAGCTCTGGGACGCCAAGCAGTCGATGAAGGGCGAGCTCGTCGAGCACGCCCGCAGCGCCCTCTGCCAGCCCGACATCCTCGACCCCGGCGTCCTGACCATCGGCTTCGCCCGACGCGTGCCCACCTACAAGAGGCTCACGCTCATGCTGCGCGATCCGGAGCGCCTCACCCGCATCCTCACCGACCCCGATCGCCCCGTCCAGATCGTCGTGGCCGGCAAGTCGCACCCCGCCGACGACTCGGGCAAGATCCTCATCCAGCAGCTCGTCCGGTTCAGCCGCGATCCTCGGGTGCGCGGGCGCATCGTCTTCCTGCCCGACTACGACATCACGCTCGCCAAGACCCTCTACCCGGGGTGCGACGTGTGGCTGAACAACCCGCTCCGGCCGCTCGAGGCCTGCGGGACCTCGGGGATGAAGGCGGCGCTCAACGGAGCGCTGAACCTCTCGATCCTCGACGGCTGGTGGGACGAGTGGTTCGACGGCGAGAACGGGTGGGCGATCCCCACGGCCGACACCGCCGCGTCCGACGAGGAGCGCGACGACGCCGAGGCGGCCGCACTGTACGACCTCATCGAGCACCAGCTCACCCCGGCGTTCTACGAGCGGCAGCACGGGATGCCGGGGCGCTGGCTCGCGATGCTGCGTCATACGATGACCGACCTCGGCACGAAGGCGACGAGCGACCGCATGGTGCGCGAATACGTCGACCGCCGCTACACCCCCGCCGCCGTCCACGACGCAGCGCTGCGCGCCGACGGATTCGCGGGCGCCAGGGAGCTCGCCGCCTACACCGCGCGCGTGAGGGCGGCTTGGCCGGCCGTGCACATCGTGAGCGTCGACAGCTCCGGCATCCCGCAGCAGGCGCAGGCGGGCGGCACCGTGCCCGTGTATGCCGAAGTGGCGCTGGGGGGCCTCGCTCCCGAGGACGTCGCCGTGCAGCTCGTGTACGGCGCGACGGACGCCGACGATGCGATAGCGGCCGAGCGCCACATCGTGCGCCTCTTGCCCGAGGACGCACGGCCCGACGGGGTCACCGCCTTCCGCGGCCTCCTCCCGCTCGAGATGACGGGCACGTTCGGCTACACCGTGCGGGTGGTGCCGACGCACCCGCAGCTCGTCTCCGATGTCGAGCTGGGGCTCGTCACCTCCGCGTCGTAGCCCGTGAAGCCCTTCATCCTGATCGCGACGCGCGCCGAGGACGAACCCGCCGACGAGGAGTACGCCCTCTTCCTCCGGGCGAGCGGTCTCGACGAGCGTGACCTCGTGCGGATCCGACTCGAGGCGGGCCCCCTGCCCGCGCTGGACCTCGACGCGATCTCCGGCATCATCGTCGGCGGCGGCCCGTACAACGCCTCCGATCCGATCGAGCTGAAGTCGCCCGCCCAGCGCCGCGCGGAGGCGGAGCTGGCGACGCTGCTCGACGAGGTCGTCGCCCGCGACATCCCCTTCCTCGGCGCGTGCTACGGCATCGGCACTCTCGGGCTGCACCAGGGCGCGGTCATCGACCGCCGCTACGGCGAGCCCATCGGGGTGACGACGGTCACGCTGACGGATGCCGGGGCAGCCGACCCGCTCTTCGCCTCGATGCCCACGCGATTCTCGGCGTTCGTGGGCCATAAGGAGGCGGCGTCGACCCTGCCGCCTCACGCCGTGCTGCTGGCGGGTTCGGCCGCCTGCCCCGTGCAGGCGTTCCGCATCGGGCGGAACGCCTATGCGACGCAGTTCCACCCCGAGCTCGACCTGCCGGGCATCACGACCCGCATCCACGCCTACGCCGGGTACGGGTACTTCGCCGCGGGCGAACTCGAGGCGACCCTGGCCGCCGCCGCGCGGGAGCCGGTGGAGCACACCGACCGCGTGCTGGCGAACTTCGTGTCCCGTTACGCCCGCTGATCCCCCGCCGGGCGCGGGACGCTCTGGACCGCGACCTCCACGGCGGGCCGGACCTTGGCCAGCTGCGGCGCCAGCCCCAGGTCGACGAGCACGATGCGGCCGGCGAACTCCGGCCCGCGCCCCGTGACGAGGCCGGTCTTGAGGGCGCCCATCGTCACGGTCGTGTCAGCGGGGAGGACGACGCCGTCGCTCTCTCCCGTGTCGGGGTGCAGTCCGCTCGGCAGGTCGACGGCGAGCACGGCGGCGTCCGAGGCGCGGATCGCGGGCGCGAGTGCCTCGACGGTCGCGCGGGCGAGGCCCCGCAGTGCCGGATCGTTCGAGGTGCCGATGCCGAGGATTCCGTCGATCACGAGCCGGTACCCGAACGCCGCGTCGCGCACGTCGTCGAGATAGCGGCAGGTCGCACCCGCGCGGCGCGCCGCCCCGAGCGCCGCGCTGTGCGCGCCGTCGGAAGTGAGGAGCATGTCGACGCGGCATCCCCCGCTCGCCAGCTCGGCGGCCGCGAAGAGCGCGTCTCCGCCGTTGTCGCCGCGGCCGGCCAGAACCAGGACGGGGCCCGGCTCGCCGTCGAGCATCGCCCGCGCCTCGGCCGCGATGGCGGAGGCGGCGCGCTCCATGAGAGGCTCACCGGCATCCAGCAGCGGCTTCTCGGCGGCACGGACGGCCGCCGCCGTGTAGGCGGGCAGCCTCGCGGGCGACGAGCCTTCGGAGCGATGCGGCGTCGCATCCTGTGTCATCGGTGGTCCCCTTTGTCTGATGGCGAGAGCGCGTCCTCTCGCTCCTTCTCCTCGTCGCGGCGCGCGGCCGTCAGCTCGTCGGCGGCCTTCTGGACGGACCGCTCGGCGCGCTTGACGCGGCGCTGCGCGAACGTCGCCGAACCGTGGCGGGACCGCACTCGATCCTGCTTCTCCTCCATGCCCGTCAGCACGTAGGCGGAGGCGAGGAGCAGCACCTGGCTCGAGAGGTTGAACCAGAGCAGGAGGGCGATGAGGGCGGCGAAGGAGGCGAGCAGCGGGTTCGACCGCGCGCCGCCGACGAACAGGCCCGACAGCTGCTGCAGCACGACCAGGCCCACGCCGCCGAGCAGCGCGCCCGGCAGCACCGTCCGCACCGACACCTTCAGACCCGACAGCACGACGAACACCCCGGCGATCACGAGCACGTCGATCACGAAGACGACGGCGGTGGACATCAGCCACGTCGCCCAGCCGGCGAGGGGGTGATCGGCGGGGAGCCCGAACCATCCGGCGACGACGTCGATGAGTCCCGTGGCGAGGAACGTCACCCCCGCGGCGACGGCGAGCAGGACTGCCACGCCGATCGCGACCGCGAGGTTTCGCAGCATGGCCCACACGATGAAGATGTCCTGGTTCGGCTCGTCGGCGAGGGTGCGGATGGCGGCGCGCACCTGCGAGACGGAGCCGATCGCCGCCGCGATGAGACCGAGCGACGAGGCGACACCCGTGATGGTCAGGCCGGCGGGGGCCTGGATGTCGGAGGGATCGACGATGCCGTCCTCGCCGACGAGACCCGGGATGAAGGAGTTCACGGCATCGAGCAGCGTCTGCCACGCGACGGGATTGCCCGCGAGCCAGAGGGCCGCGATGGAGAACCCCAGCAGCACGGCGGCGAAGACCGCGAACAGGAGCCGGTAGGTGACGCTGTCGGCGAGCATCGGACCACGGTGCTCCGAGTAGAGCAGGAAGGCGCGCACGGGCTTCTTAGACAGCGCCCACGCGATCGCGCGCTGGATGATCGAACCGGATGCCGAGGTCTGCGCCATGCGTCCCAGGCTATGCCTGCCGCGGCATCCCTCGCCCGGGGTTGACACCCGGGCGGCGCACCCCCGGGAGGACGCTCAGCCGTCCGCCCCTCTCCCGCGGATAGGATGACCGCGGGAGAGGGAGGGCTCGTGCGCGGAATCGCTCAGACGCTCGTGCTGACGGGGGCGGTGCGCGCCGCCGACATGTCGGCCGTGCTCGCCCGGTTCGGCGAGACGCCCGAACTCGAGCGTCACCTCGTCGATTCACGGGTCGTGACCGAGCTGCAGCTGGCAGAGGCGGTGGCGCTGCACACCGGGAACCGGCTGGTCGACCTCTCGAACGCCGTGCTCGACCAGTCGATCGTCTCGCTCGTGCCGGGCGCGCTCTGCCGCCGCTACCGCGTGATCCCCATCGAGCGTGTCGGCGAACGCCTCACCCTCGCGATGCTCGATCCCACCGACATCATCGCCCTCGACGACGTGACGAGCCTCACCGATATGCGGGTGGAGCCCGTGGTCGTGGCCGCCGACGCCCTGCAGCAGGCCTTCGAGCGCTACCTCCGCTCCGATGAGGAGCTCAGCGACCTGTCGGAGCAGATCGGCGAGACCGGAACCACGCCGGGCGCGGTCTTCACCGAGTCGCTCGACGAGCAGGACGCCGACGCGCCCATCGTCCGGTTCGTGAACCTGCTGATCGCGCAGGCCATCAACGACCGCGCGAGCGACATCCACGTCGAGCCGGGTGAGCACGAGCTGACCGTCCGGTTCCGCATCGACGGCGTGCTGCACGAGATGCAGCGCGCCGACCGCGGCATCCAGGACGGCATCATCTCGCGGCTGAAGATCATGTCGTCGATCGACATCGCCGAGCGGCGCCGCCCGCAGGACGGCCGGCTCTCGGTTCAGCACGAGGGACGCCAGATCGACCTGCGCGTGGCGACGCTGCCGACCGTGTGGGGCGAGAAGATCGTCATGCGCATCCTCGACACCTCGGGGCAGAGCATGGCGATGAGCGATCTGCAGATGTCGCCCGCGAACCTCGAGCGCTTCGCGGAGGCGATCCATCGCCCCCACGGCATGGTGCTCGTGACGGGGCCGACCGGGTCGGGCAAGTCGACGACCCTCTACACGGCGCTGCGGGACGTCGCGAACCCCAAGGTCAACGTCATCACCGTCGAAGACCCCGTGGAGTACCGGATCGCCGGCATCAATCAGGTGCAGGTCAACAACCGGGCGGGCCTGACGTTCGATGCGGCGCTGCGGTCGATCCTGCGCAGCGATCCCGACGTCGTGCTCGTCGGCGAGATCCGCGACCACGAGACCGCCGTCATCTCGATCGAGGCCTCGCTGACCGGCCACCTCGTGCTCTCGACGCTGCACACCAACGACGCCCCCAGCGCCCTGACGCGGCTGATCGAGATCGGCTGCGAGCCGTTCCTCGTCGCGACGGCGCTCACCGCGGTCGTCGCCCAGCGCCTCGCGCGGCGGCTGTGCGTGCGCTGCCGCGGGCCCGTCACCGAACCCACCGGCGTGCTCTCGGCGCTGGGGTTCCCGCACGACCCCGCCGACCCGCCGCAGCTGTTCCGCGCGGTCGGGTGCCCCGCGTGCTCGGGCACGGGCTACCGCGGCCGGATCGCGCTGCACGAGGTGATGACGCTCACCGAGGAGATCGAGCAGCTCGTCGTGACGCGCGCGACCGGCACCGAGATCCGCCAGACCGCGCTCGCGCAGGGCATGACCTCGCTGCGCGAGGACGGCTGGGTCAAGGTGGCGCAGGGGCTGACGACGATCGAAGAGGTGCTGCGCGTCGCGGCGTGAGCGGCGTCGCGCTCAGCCGGTGGCGCCCATCTCGCCGTAGAGGCTGAAGATCGGCATGTACAGCGAGACGACCATGCCGCCGATGATGATGCCGATGCCCACGATGAGCACGGGTTCGATCGTCGACGCGAGTTGGTCGGTCGCGGTCTCGACCTCGTTCTCGTAGACGTCGGCGATGCTCGCGAGCATGTCGGCGAGGGTTCCCGACTCCTCCCCGACCGACACCATCTGGGCGACCATCGGGGGGAACACGCCCGCCTTGGCCAGCGGCACCGAGAACGACCGGCCCTGCCGGACCGAATCCTGGATGTCGTGGACCGCGCGCTCGACGGCCCAGTTGTTGGATGCCTGTCCCACGATCGCCAGGGCCTGCAGCAGCGGCACGCCCGCGTGCAGCATCATCGAGAGGCTCCGGGCGAACCGCGCGACGGCGATCTTCGTCACCAGTGTGCCGAACACCGGCATCCGCAGCTTCAGCGGGTCCATGACGCGCCGCACCCGATCGGTCGTGCGGTTGCGCACCCACCAGACCCAGCCCAGCCCGGCCGCAACGCCCAGCAGCGGCAGGATCCACATCATGTTCTTGGACAGCGTCACGAGCAGCTGAGTCGGCAGCGGCAGCTCCGATCCCATCCCCGCGAACATGCCCTCGAAGATCGGCACGATGAACGTCACCATCGCCAGGACGCCCACGAGCGCGACCACGAGCACGACCATCGGGTAGGTCGTCGCCGTGCGGATCTTGTTCTGCAGCTCCGCCTCCCCCGCGTAGGTCTTCGCGATCGACGCGAGCGACTGCCCGAGGAATCCGCCGGTCTCCCCCACCCGCACGATGCTGATGAGCAGGGGCGGGAAGACCTTGGGATGCCGCGCGAGCGCCGCCGAGAACGACGACCCCGACTCGACATCCGCATGCACCGACACGAGGGCGCGCTGCAGCGTCTTGTCCTCGGTCTGCTCGATGAGGATCGACAGGGTGCGCATGAGCGGCAGGCCGGCGTTGGTGAGCCCTGCCATCTGCTTGGCGAACATCGCCAGCTCGGCGACCTTGACGCGCTTCTCGAAGCCGGGGATCTGCAGCTCGGCGTTCAGCCCCGTCTTCGACACGGCGGAGACCTGCAGCGGCGTGAGCCCCTGGGCGCGCAGCTTCGCGGTGACGGCGTGCTCGCCGGCGGCCTCGATGACGCCCTTGACGACGCCCCCGCCCGTGAGGTCGACGGCCCGGTAGCTGAACTCTTGGATGCTCGGCATCACTGGCTCCAGCCGGAGAGCTGCCGCTCGCCCCCGTGCATCGACCACGCATCGGCGTCGAGCTCTGCGGGTCGCACGCGCACGTCGTCGAGGCTCTTGGGATCGGCCGCATAGCTCTTCGCCACGGCGAGGGAGACGGTTCCGGCCTCGACGAGGCGGCGCAGATCCTGATCGAGGGTGTGCATCCCGAGAGCCGATCCCGCCTGCATGGCCGAGTAGAGCTGACCCACCTGCCCCTCGCGGATGAGGTTGGCGACGGCGGGCGTGTTCACGAGCACCTCGGTCGCGATCGTGCGGCCGGCGCGCTGCGCGAGGGGCAGGAGGCTCTGACTGATGATCCCCTGCAGCGTGTCGCCCAGCTGCGTGCGGATCTGATCCTGCTGGTGCGAGGGGAAGACGTCCACGATGCGGTTGATGCTCTTCGCCGCGCCCTGCGTGTGCAGCGTGGAGAGCACGAGGTGGCCGGTCTCGGCGGCCGAGAGCGCGGTGTGGATGGATTCCTGGTCGCGCAGCTCGCCGATGAGGATCACGTCGGGGTCCTGACGCAGGATGCGCCGCAGCGCTTCGGCGAACGAGGCCGTGTCGGTGCCGATCTCGCGCTGGTGGACGAGCGAGCGCTTGCTCGTGTGCTGGAACTCGATCGGGTCCTCGATCGTGATGACGTGCGCGGGCAGCGTCGAGTTGATGATGTCGACCATCGCCGTGAGCGTCGTCGACTTCCCCGAGCCGGTGGGGCCCGTGACGAGCACGAGGCCTCGGGGCCGCAGCGCGAGGTCGCCGCAGATGGCCGGAGCGCCGAGCTCGGCGAGTGTCGAGACGCGGGTGTTGATGAAGCGCAGCGCGACGGCGGTCTGCCCCACCTGGCGGAAGACGTTGACGCGGAAGCGCCCGAGATCCGCAGCCGTATAGGAGAGGTCGACCTCGCCGTGCGCGGCGAAGTCGGCGCGCTGGTCGGGCGTGAGGATTCCCGCGACGGCCGCCTCGAGCCACGCGGCCGGCAACGGCTCCGTGAACCCCGGCACGGGGGCGAGGTCGCCGTCGATGCGCAGCTGCGCCGGCGCGCCGGCCGTGAGGTGCACGTCGGACGCGCGGGCGGATGCCGCGGCGTGCAGGATCGGGTCGAGGGTGGGGGTCATCGGGGCCTCCTCAGCCGTCCAGTCGGACGAAGGTCAGTGCGGCGACGGTCAGGTCGTAGCCGTCGGTCGTGGGCGAGAGCGCGGCGTGCTCGATCGAGACGAGTCGCGGACCGCGGCCGAGCGCGTCGATGAAGGCGACCGCCTGCGCCGGGTCGGCGGCCTGCACGGCGATCGAGAAGGGCACCTGCGTGCGCGGCGATTCCGCGTCGGGAGCGGGCTCCGCGCCGGGCGGGGCCGACGGTGCGGGGGCGGGGGTGGATGCCGCGGCCTCCTCGGGCACGGTGGCCGCGGCATCCTGCTGGTCGGAGTCGGCCGCGGCGGGCTCGGTCCACGTCTCCGGGTCGACGGCGGCGACGCTCACGATGGTCACGCCGGTCTCGGCGGCCGCGGCACCGACGATCTCGAAGACGTCGTCGCTCCGGACGTCGGCGGGGATCTGCTCGCGCAGCTCGGCGACGTCCGCCGAGATCGCGTCGAAGCGGGCGGCGTCGGCGCGGAGCGACTGCACCTGCGCGTCGTACACGACGTTGCCCTGCTCGACGGTGGCCGCCGCCTGGTGGGTCTGGTCGGCCTTGAGGAACAGCGGCAGCGCGGCGAGGAGCACCCCGGCCAGCAGTGCGCCCAGCACGACGAGCGCGCCGGCGACGTTGATGAGCTGTTTGGCGATCATCCGGTGGGCTCGCTCTCTGCGACGGCGTCATCGGCGGCGGGGTCGCCGTCGGCGGCGGGCGCGTACGCGTCGGAGTACACGCTCTGGTCGAAGGTCACGGTGAGCCCGTAGACGTACGTGCGCGCCGCCCCCTCGCCGGTCTCCGACGTGACGTCGCGGGCGTCCGCCGAGAGCACGCCGGGAAGCGCGCGCACCGCGCGGACGGCGGGAGCGATGTCGATCGCGGTGGGTGAGGCGAGCGTCAGGCTGCCTTCGAGGCCCGGCGTGGCCTCCCGCTCCTCCTCCCCGACCGGCACCCCTCCGACGGTGAGATCGAAGCCCGTCAGCCCGACCCCCTCCGGCAGGGCGGGCGCGAGGGTGTCGAACACGCCCTGCCACCGGAGATCGGCGGCCATCGCCTCCGAGCGGAAGGCGGTGAGCTCCGCCTCGGTCGACAGCGCCCGACGCACGTCCTGCAGCGTCGCCAACTGGGCGAGCAGCTCGGTCGTGCGGGTCTGCGCGGCGGCGTGACGCTGGTCGGCGGCGAGGGTCATCGTGTAGGCGGCGGCGCTGAGGGCCAGGATGCCGGCGAGAGCGGCGACGAGTCCCCAGCCCCACCGGCGCAGCAGGGCGTCGCGCTCTCGGCGCTGCGTCTCGCTGCGGGGCATGAGGTCGACGGTGGGCGGGCGCGTCATCGCAGACACGGCGGCGCGCCGGTTCAGCGGCAGGCGCAGCTGCCTGCGGCGCGGCGTCAGGCGCGAGACCACGCAGGCACCTCCCTCAGGAGCACACCGAGCGCGGGCACCAGGTCGAGCGGCAGATCGCCCTCGGACGGCGCCCCCGGCCCCGGCAGCAGCTCACCGGCGGTGACCGCGAGCATCGGCACCCGCATGGCCTCGCCGAGCGCCGCGTCCATGCCGGAGGCGGCGAATCCCGCGCCGCTGACGAAGACGCCGGAGACCGGGCGGATCGTGCCGGGCCGCTCGTCGTAGAACGTGATCGTGTCGTGCACGCGCGCCACCATCTCCGCCACGACGGGATCGAGCGATCCCGCGCGCGCCGACGCCCGTGCGCGCAGGGTGGGGACCGACGGCGTGTCGAGGCTCGGGGCGCCGTCGGCCGCGCCCGACGTCCCGCCCGCCAGCGCCAGCTCGCGCACGGGTGCGGGCACGGACGGATCGCCGGCGCCCGCACGGGCCGCGTCCGCGCGACCCCGCACGACCGCGGTCGGCAGCGTCGCGGGGATGATGCGCACGAAGCGCGGCACGCCGGCATCCACGATCACGACGCAGCTCGTGTGATCGCCGAGGTGCACCATGGCGACGCAGTCGGTCGGGGCGAGCTTCTGCGCGGCCCGGGCGAGGCCGAAGGGGGCGAGGTCGACGACGTCGACCTTCAGGCGTGCCTTCGCGAGCGTGCGGATGAGGGTCTCGACCGTCTCGGCGACGGCGGCCACGAGCAGGCCGTGGATCTTCCCGTCGTGCTCCAGCGTGGGATAGAAATCGAGCACGGCCTGCGCGACGGGAACGGGCAGCAGGTCCTGCACCTGGAAGGGCAGCGCCTGGCGCAGGTGCTCGGGCTTCATGGCGGGCGCGACGTGCTCGCGGACGAGGATGCGGCGACTGGCGATCGCGAGCACGACGCGTCGTGCGCGGAATCCCCCGCGCGACCAGAGCTGCTTGACGGCGACGGCCACGGCATCCGGGTCCAGCACCTCGGAGTCGCGCGCGGCGCCCGGCGGCAGCGGCACCTCGGCCGCCGCCACGACCGCGGGGGTGCGCCCCGTGCTCACCTCGACCGCGCGGACGCTCTCCTCGGTGATCTCCAGCGCGATGCGTGTCTTCGCCACGATGTCCCCCTCTTCCCGCTCAGGCGGGAATCGCCCAGTCGATGTACGCGCGGGCGATCTGCTCGCCCGCAACGATGCCCACCCACGCGCCCGCCAGCATCCACGGGCCGAACGGGATCGCCTGCCGGCGTCCGGCACGGCGGGTCAGCAGCAGGATGACGCCGTACACGCCGCCGAGCAGGAACGCGGCGAAGGCGCCCACGACGAGGGCACCCCACCCCAGCCACCCGAGGTAGAGGCCGACGACGGCCGCGAGGGTGACGTCTCCCCCGCCCATCCCGTCGGGGCGGATCCACCGCAGCAGGAAGTAGAAGGCGTAGAGCGCCGCCGCCCCGATCGCTGCGCGGCCGAAGATCGCCCACGGCACGCCCAGCACGCACGCGACGGCGAAGAGCGCCGCCGCCACCGCGAACGTGGGGATCACGATGCTGCGCGGCAGACGCAGCGTGTCGAGGTCGACGAGGGCGAGCGCGATGCCCGCCGCCGCGAACCAGAGGAAGGCGGCGACGAGCGGCGCGCTGTACACCGGGGTGCCCGAGAGCCGCTCGGCATCCATGGCCGCCCACACCACTCCGACGAAGGCGAGCGCCGTAGCGAGCTCGACCAGCGGGTAGCGAGGCGAGATGCCCGTGCCGCACGAGGCGCACCGGCCGCGCAGCACGATCCACGAGAGCACGGGGACGTTCTGCCACGCGCGCACGGGGGCCCCGCACGCGGGGCAACGGCTGGACCCGGTGAGCGGGATCCCCGCGGGGACGCGGTAGACGACGACGTTGAGGAACGACCCGATGACCAGGCCGAAGACGCCGGCGAGGACGAGCAAGTACGCCTGCAGGGCGGGGGTCATGGCACGTCCCTCTGGGAGAGCAGCTCGCCGAGGGCCTGAGCCCCGCCCCCGCCGTCGTCGTCGTTGCTTCCGGAGGGCATCCCGGGGAGCAGGATCGGGTCGCCGTAGAACGACAGCCCCCCGCCGTAGTCGAACGAGCCGCCGTAGAAGGCGCCCTTCCATGAGTCGTAGCCCATTCCCGCCACGTCGATCTCGCAGGGCGTGTAGGCCATCGCCGTCACGCCGGCGCTCATGACGGTGCCGTTGATCAGGATGTCCCTGCCCGAAGAGCAGGTGGGAAGGCCGTTCGCCGTCGTGTCCTCGACGATGAACCAGACGTGGGGTTCGGCGCCGGATGCCGCCGTGAACGTCAGCTGCGTGAGGTTGAACTTCTTCGCCAGCAGCACGAGGTTGTGCCCGAGTGCCACGTTCGGCTGCGTCCCGCTGTTGGAGCTCAGCTCCGAGCACGCGCGCGCGTCGAGGATCGTGGGCCCCGGGAGATCGTCGAGGTCGTGCCAGCCCGTCGCGGGGTGGGAGTTGAAGAACGCGCACGTGCCAGGCCCGCTTCCGGATGCCGCGAGGGTGATGACGGAGTAGCCCGGCCAGTCGGAGGCCTGGTACCGGTAGTCGAACCACGGGTCGAACGTCGGCGCGGCGGCGGGCGGCGATACGGACGCCGGTCGGTTGATGACGCCCGCGACCGTGCCCTCGTTCATGGTGAGGGTGCGGCCGGAGGGAAGCGTGAGCGATCCCTGCAGGTGCTGGCGGGAGAGTTTGACGTCCCCGGCCGCGAGGAGGTCTCCTCCCACCGTCTTGCTGTCCCAGCCGAACTCGATCGAGCCGGTGGCCGTGAGGGTTCCGCCCACCGTGCCCCGCACGATGTTGGTCCCCGTGCCGGCGACCGACACGCTGCCGCGTACGGTGTCGGATGCGTTGGACATGTCCATGGTGCCGCCCGCCACGACGGCCCCCATGACGTCGCAGCCGCCGCGCGTGATGAAGTTCCCGCTCAGGATGATGTTGGCCGGGATGACCGCCTGGCACGTGAAGTCGCCCGTCGGGATCACGATCGAGAGCAACTCGTCGTCGAGCGTGTGGGTGAGCACCTCGTCGGTGAACGTCGTCTTGCCGAAGAACACCATGTCGCCGGCGCCGCCGACATCCTCCGCGCTGAACCGGTAGACCGCCTCGACGGTCACGGATCGCCCGTCCGCTCCGAAGCCGGTCGCGACGAATCGAGCCCGCTCGCCCTCGCAGATCGTGGCGGCCTCGTAGCGTGGCGGTGCGTCGTGCGCGAGCGTGAGACCGCACACCGACGAGGTGCGCCGGGCGGCCGCGACGGCATCCGCGAGCCCGGCGTCGGCGGCCGCCCGCGCCTCGGCGTTCGAACGGCTGCCGACGAGCGACGCGGTCGTGTTGGTCACGATCGTGGCACCCGAGAGCGCCCCGATGCTCAGGACGAGCATGACGACGAGCACGACCACGAGCGTGGAGCCGCGATCGGCGGGATCTCCGGTGTGCTGGGGGGCCCGGCGCAGGGTCAGCATGAGGACGGCGCCGCTTCGGAGAGGGCCTGCGGAGCGACGGCGGCGGTGACCGGAACGCTCACGGAGCCGGCGGTCACGATGAGCGCGATGTCGACCTCGCCCCCCTGCCCGGCGTAGGTGAACGGCACCCCGCCGGCGAGGTTTCCGCTGACTCCCCGCGCCAGCACGCCCCACGTCGCGGGGTCGGAGTCGATCGGTCCCGTCGCCTGAGCACGATAGGTGAGCGATCCGTCGGGCGTCAGGGCCCACGCTCGGCACTCCCATCCGGAGGGCCCCGTCGCCACTCGCGCCCGCAGCACCGATCCGCTCACGCTCACCGCGTCGGCGTTGCGCACCGACGCCTGCAGGGAGTCGGTGATCACCTGCGCTGCGCCGGTCGCGGCGTCGCGCTCGCGGGTGGCCTGCACGCCCTGCATCCCGGCTCCGAACAGGGAGGCCATGAGACCGAGGAAGAGCACGCTGACGGAGACCGTGACGATGAGCTCGACGAGCGTGATGCCGGCGTCCGGGGAGGAGCCGGCGCTCTCGCCATGCGGAGCGGGGATGGTGCGCATGATGACTCCGGGTCGGAGGGTCATGGGGCGGAGACGACGATGCGTGTCGCGACAGTGGCGAGGGGCGAGCCCGGCGACGCCGATGCGTACGCGATCGCCGTGACCGTGACGGTGCCGGGGTATTCGCCGGGGCAGCCGGAGACGAGGACGTCGGCGAGCAGGCCCGATCCGGACGGACCCGGTCTCGCCGTGACGGCCGCGCTCTGCACCGACGTGCAGGTCGTGGCGAGCTCGTGCGGTGCGAAGTCGGCGCGGATCGGCGCGAGCTGCGCCGACGCGAAGGCCGTCGCCGCGACGAGCGAGCGGTTGGTGTCGCTCGTGCGGGTGCCGGTCATGAGCAGCGGCAGCAGCGCGAGGGCCAGGATCGCGACGAGGAACATCGCGATCACGAGCTCTACGGCGCTGAAGCCGTCTTCGCGGGTGTCGTGCTGTCGCATCGCGGGCCTCCCCGCCGGATGGACGGATGCGCGGGGCCGGGCCTGTCGGCCCGGGTCCCGCGCATCAAAGGGACGCCGAGGTCAGGAACAGCTCGGGCCGGAAGTGGCCGTGCGGCCGCCTGACACTGCTGTGCCCTCAGAAGCCTCGGTCGCTGTCACACAGAAAGCGTCGAGGGTCGGGGTGGCACTGATCGTCACGATGACATCGTCATCGCTCAGATTGCCAAAGGTTGGCGTTTCACCCTGCGCGAGCGCTGCGGCCGCCTGGGAGGCACCGTTCGCGGCCACTGCGTCGAGCGCGCTCTGCTCCGCATCGTCCTGGATGCCGAGAAAGACGGGAATCGCCACGGCGGCGAGGACGCCGAGGATCACGACGACGACGATGAGCTCGATGAGCGAGAAGCCCTTCTCGCCGGATTCTTCGCGGCGCTTGCGCTCCGCCTGGATGTAGGTGCGAACGAATGAACGCATGCTGAGTACTCCCCTTGATTGCCCGAATAAGAGATCGAACCCTCGGTCGGCGGCGTTCGCGGGGACGATCGTCACGTCTCGAGGGTCGGAGGGCCACCCGCCGAAACGGATGTGCTCTCGGAGGGAATCATTAGGGACTTCTCATCTTTGAGTCAAGCGACGATCTCGATGTGAAACACGGAATGCAGTGGCCGCGGGGTGAACAACGGCGTGCGCGGTCGACACGTCGATCGATAGAATCCCTGGTGAAGCACCATTCTTCCCATATGCAACACCAGTCACATTCGCCCCACACGCGAAACAAGGTTGTTACACATATATGAGATAGCTCTCATCTGTTGCCAGAGGGTTCTCATCTTTTCGGGTACTCCCGCGCCCCCGGACCCCGACGGGATCCGGGGGCGGGATGTTCGACGCCCCGCGCAAGAGGGAGGGGCTACGGGGCGCCGAACCCTGGAGCTCAGCCGACGGCGCCGAGCTGGTCGTAGAGGCCGAAGATGGGCAGATAGAGCGAGACGACCATGCCGCCGATGAGCGCGCCGATCACCACGATGAGGATCGGCTCGATCGTGGAGGCGAGCTGCGCGGTCGCGGTCGCCACCTCCCGCTCGTACAGGTCGGCGACGCTGCCGAGCATCTCGGCGAGCGTGCCGGACTCCTCGCCGACCGACACCATCTGCGCGACCATCGGCGGAAAGACCCCCGAGGCCGCGAGCGGCACGGCGAACGAGCGGCCCTGCCGCACCGACTCCTGGATGTCCGTGACGGCGCGGGCGACGACGCGGTTGTTCGAGGCCCCGCCGACGACCGAGAGCGCCTGGAGGAGCGGCACCCCGGCATCCAGCATCAACGCGAGACTGCGGCTGAACCGCGCGACCGCGATCTTGGTGGCGAGCGACCCGAAGACCGGCAGACGCAGCTTCGCCGGGTCGATGACGGCCCGCACGCGGTCGGTGTCCTTCGCGCGCACCCACCAGACCGCGGCCGCGACCGCGAGCACGCCGAGCACGGGGAGGATCCAGAACATGTTGTCGCTCGCCGTGACGAGCACGCGCGTCGGGAGCGGCAGATCGCCCCCCATGCCCTCGAACATCCCCTCGAAGATCGGCACGATGAAGGCCACCATCCCCAGCAGGGCCAGCAGCGCGATCGTGAGCACGATGACGGGGTAGGTCGTCGCGGAGCGGATCTTGTCGCGCAGCTCGGCCTCGTCGGCGTAGGTCTTCGCGACCGACGCGAGGGATCGCCCGAGGAACCCGCCGCTCTCCCCCACCCTCACGAGGTTGACGAGCAGGGGCGGGAAGGCCTCGGGCTCTCGCGCGAACGCCGCCGAGAGCGACAGGCCGCCCTGCACGTCGTCGTGCACCCGCACGAGCGCGGTGCGCAGCGCGCGGTCCTCGGTCTGCTCGGTCATGATCTGCAGGGCGCGCAGCAGCGGCAACCCCGCCCCGACGAGCCCCGAAAGCTGGGCGGAGAACACGGCGAGCGCCCGCACCCCGACGCGTCGGCGGAGGCCTGGCAGGGTGATCTCGCGATGCAGACCGCCGGTGCGCACGGGCTCGACGTCGAGGGCGGTCAGGCCCTGCGCCCGCAGTTTCGCCGCCACCGCCTGCGTGCTGGCGGCCTCGAGGGTGCCCCTCACGAGTGCCCCGCCGTCGTTGTCGAGGGCGCGATAGGTGTACTCCTGAACGGCTGTCACGACGCGCTCCCCCACCGTTCGAGCTCGCGCACGTCGCCCGCGCGCAGCGACCACGCCTCGGCGTCGAGGTCGGTCGGCTGCACGTGCACGCCGTCGAGGGTCGCGGGATCGTTCGCCGTCGCCCGCGCGACGTGCCTCGCCACCTCGCCCCGGCCGACGAGCCGCGCCAGGTCCTGATCGAGCGTGTGCATGCCGAGCGACCGCCCCGCCTGCATCGCCGAGTGCAACTGGGCGACCTGCCCCTCGCGGATCAGGTTCGCCACGGCGGACGTGTTCACGAGCACCTCGGTCGCGACGGTGAGCCCCGGGTCCTGAGCGCGCGGCACGAGCGTCTGGCTGAGGATCCCCTGCAGCGTGTCGCCCAGCTGCGCGCGCACCTGCTGCTGCCGCGAGGAGTCGAACGCATCGACGATCCTGTTGATGGATTTCGCCGCCCCCTGCGTGTGCAGGGTCGACAGCACGAGGTGTCCCGTCTCGGCGGCCGAGAGCGCCGCCTGGATCGACTCGGTGTCGCGCAGCTCGCCGATGAGGATCACGTCGGGGTCTTGCCGCAGCACGCGCCGCAGCGCCTCGCCGAACGATCCGGTGTCGGCGCCGATCTCCCGCTGATGGATGAGCGAGCGCCGGCTGCGGTGCACGAACTCGATCGGGTCCTCGATCGTGACGACGTGCGCTGGGCGGGTGCGGTTGATGATGTCGACCATCGCCGTCAGCGTCGTCGACTTGCCCGACCCCGTCGGGCCCGTCACGAGCACGAGACCGCGCGGACGCAGCGCGAGGTCGCGCACGATGGGCGGCACCCCGAGCTCGTCGAGGCCGTAGACGCGCCCGGGCACGAGACGCAGCGCCGCCGCGATCTCGCCCAGCTGCCGGAACACGTTGACGCGGAACCGCCCGATCCCGGGCGCCGTGTACGACAGGTCGACCTCGCCATGGGCGTAGAAGTCGTCGTGCTGGGCGGGCGTGAGAATCCCCGTGATCAGCAGCTCCACCTCTTCCGCGGGCAGCGGATCGGCGTATCCGGGCAGGGCGGCGAGATCCCCCGCCACCCTGATGAGGGGCGGCTGCCCCGCCGTCAGGTGCACGTCGGATGCCGCGGCTCGCACCGCGCGCCGGAGCAGCCGCTCCAGCGGGCTCGCGTCGATTCTCTCGTCCATGGCGATCCCCCTCATTCCCCGGGCGCGACGAACGTCGTCGCCGATACGGTCAGTTGTGCGGCCCCGCCCGAGTCGGACAGGGCCGTCTGCACGACGGCGACCAGACGCGGTCCCGCCGTCACGGCGTCGAGGAAGCGCGCGGCGCGCAGCGGGTCTTCGGTCTCGACGACGATCGTGAGCCCCACCTGCTGCCGCGACGCGTCGGCGGCGGGTGCTGGCGTTTCGGGGGCGGATGCCGCGGCATCCGTCTCCCCGGTCGACCCGGCGTCGTCGGCAGTCGCCTGCGCGGACTCCGCCGACACGTCCGCCGGGCGCGCGGTCCACGCCTCCGGCTCGCCTGCGCTCGCGCTGACGAGCGTGACGCCCGTCTCGCCCGCCGCCGCGGCGATGCGCTCGAAGACGTCGTCGAGGTCGGCGGAGGCGGGGATCGCCTCACGGAGGGCGGCCAGCTCGGTCTCGATCTCGCCGCGCCGGTCCTCTTCGGCGGCGAGCGCGGTCACCTGATCCCGATAGGCGAGATTGCCGGCCGCGGCATCCGACGCGCTCTGCGTCGTCGCCTGCGCCTGCACGAAGAGCGGCAGGGCGATCATGAGCATGCCCGCGACGGCGACGGCGAGCACCAGCAGCGCGCCGACGATGTGGATGACGCGGGTGGGCACCGTGGCGTTCATCGCCCCTCCTCCGGGGTGCCGGCCGGGGCGAACGACCCGGTGTAGACGGACTGGTCGAGCTCGATCCCGAGCACGGAGGTGTAGAGGCGCGGGCCGTCGGTCGCCCCGGAGCTGACGTCGCGGCCGTCGGCGGCGAGCACACCCGGCACGGAGCGGACGGCGCGGATCGCCTCCGCGACATCGACGGGGCTCGCGCTCTGCAGCGTCAGCGTGCCCGTCACGGCCGCCGCCTGAGCAGCATCCGCCCCCGCAGCATCCGCGGCCGGCGTGCCCGGCAGGGCCGTGAGATCGAAGCCGGTCACGGTCGTGCCGGCGGGCAGGGCGGCCGCGATCGCCGTCAGCTCACCCTCCCACGCGACGTGGCCCGCCATGGCCTCGGCACGGAAGGCCTCGAGCGCCGTCGTGTCGGCGAGCGCGCTGCCCACCTCCGACAGCGCCTGCAGCTCGGTGAGCAGCGCGGTCGTGCGCGCCTGCTCGGCCGCGAGCGCCTGCTGCGCAGCGAGGTTCGCGGTGAAGGCGGCGGCCCCGGCGGCGAGCACGACGGCGAGCGCCCCCACGAGGCCCCACCCCCACGCGCGCACGAGCGCGGTGCGGCGGCGGCGTTCGATCTCCGCCCGCGGCATGAGGTTCACGCGAGGGATGCCGCGGGTGACGCTCGCCCCCGCGCCCGTCGGGATCCCCGCCTGCTGGCCGGTCATCGGGTCTCTCCCCGCAGCACGCCCGCGAGGGCGACGAGCGCGAGCCCGGCCTCGGCCTCCGTGCGGCGCTCGGGCCGCTGCGGGAGGATGCCGGGGACCTCGACCTCCGAGACGGGGAGGTCGAGGGCGCCGATGAGGGCGCCGCGCAGGCCGTCGATGCGGGTACCCGCCCCCGACAAGTGCAGGGCCGAGACCCGCGGCGCCCCGGGACGCTGCGCGTGGAACCCCAGCGTCGCCCGCACCCGGTCGACGAGGTCGAGCACGGCCGGGTCGATGGCGGCGGGGGCCTGCGGACGCAGCGGCGCGCGCCGGACGGAGGGCGCGGCATCCCCGCCCGCCGGCACCGTCTCGAGCATGCGCTCGAGCGCGGCGTCGAGGTCGACCCCGTCGGCCGCGCCCAGGACGGCGGTGGTCGGCATGTCGATCGGGAGCACCCGGACGAGATGCGGCACACCACCCGTCGCGATGACGACCTGCGTCGTGTGATCGCCGATGTGCACCATCGCGACGGTCTGGTCCCCGGCGATCTCCCGCGCGGCCCGCGCGAGCCCGAACGCCGCCAGATCGACGGCGACGACCTGGAGCTTGGCCTTCGCCAGCGTCTGGACGATCGTCTCGACGGTCTCGGCGACGGCGGCCACCAGCAGGCCCGTCACCCGGCCTCCGCCCTCCGCGACGGGCCAGAAGTCGAGCACCGCCTGCTCCGCGGGGACGGGCAGCAGGTCCTGCACCTGATAGGGCAGCGCGCGCCGCAGCAGGTCGGGGCGCATCGCCTGCGTCGTGTACTCGCGCACGAGCACGCGACGGCCGCCGATCGCGAGCACGACACGGCGGCTCGTGATGCCCGCGCGGCTCCACAGCTGCCGCAGCGCGAGCGCGACGGCATCCGGATCCAGCACCTCGGAATCCCGCGCCGCCCCCCGCGGCAGACGCACCTCGCCCGATGCGAGCATGACGGGCGCGCGACCGGTCGACACCTCGACGGCGCGCACGCTCTCCTGTGTGATCTCGAGCCCCACCAGCGTTCTCGCCATGGCACTCCCCCTCTTTCTCCCCAGCCGCGGCCCGCGCCGCGGTCCCCCTATATCGACAAGAGCCCCGTGTACCCGCGGGCGAGGGCCTCGCCGGCGAAGATCCCGATCCATGCACCCGCGAGCATCCACGGCCCGAACGGGATCGCCGTCCGCCTTCCCGCGCGGCGCAGGGTCATGAGCGCGAGCCCGAAGACCCCGCCGAGCACGAACGCCGCGAAGGCCCCGACGGCGACGGCACCCCAGCCGAGCCACCCGAGGTAGATGCCGACCACTCCCGCGAGCTTGACGTCGCCGCCGCCCATCCCGTCGGGCCGCGCGAGGCGCAGCACGAGGTAGAACAGGTACAGCAGCAGGCCCGCCACCACCGCCCGCACCAGCGCGGCGGGGTCGGCCCCGGCAGAGACAGCGGCGGCGAAGAGCACGAGCGCCACGAGGTAGCTCGGCAGCACGATCGTGTTCGGCAGCCGGCGGGTGTCCTGATCGATGAGGGTCAGCACGACGCTCACCGCCGCGAAGTACAGGTACGCGACGAGCTCGATCAGCGTCGCGCCGACGGGCAGCGACGACGAGCCGAGGGACGCCGCGGCGATCGCCGCGAACGCGAGCGCCGTGACGAGCTCGACGAGCGGGTACCGCGCCGAGATCGGCGCGCGGCATCCCGCGCAGCGGCCCCGCAGCGCCAGCCAGGAGGCGATCGGCACGTTCTGCCACGCCCGGACGGGCCCGTCACACGCGGGGCAGCGGCTGTCCCGCGTCAGCGGGATCCCGGCCGGCACGCGGTACGCGACGACGTTGAGGAACGAGCCGATCACGAGGCCGAAGGCCCCGGCCAGCACCGTGTATGCCGCGATGAGGGCGGGCGCGGCGCTCACGGGATGTCCCGCTGCGAGAGGAGCGCGCCGAGCGTCTTCGCGCCGCCGCCGGTGGACCCCGATCCGCCCGGACCGCTGCCCCACTGACCGGGCAGAGCCAGGGAGTGGGTGTGGATGCCGACGGTGCCGCCGTCGTCGAGGGTGCCCGCGTACATGGCGCCCGTCCACGTGCCGCCGTTGCCGATGCGGATCGCGCAGGGCGTGTAGGCCATCGTCTTCACGCGGACGTCGATCGCGGCATCCGTCTCGATCGTGCGGCCCTTCGTGCACGTGGGGGCCTTGTCGGCCACCGGGTCGGGCACGACGAACCAGGCCTGCGGGTCGGTGCCGGCCTTCGGCGTGAGCGAGAGGTTGCCGAGCGTGAAGCGGTTCGCGACGAGCACGAGGTTCACGCCCAGCTGCGCGGTCGCGTTCGCGCCCTGCGCCGTGTCGATCCCGGGGCAGGCCGTCGTGTCGACGACGGTGTTCGTCGTGAGGTTCTGGATGTAGGACGACCAGAAGGTCGTGAACTTCCCGACGATGTTCGCGCACGAGTAGGGGGCGGATGCCGGGGTGACCGTGACGATGTCGTATCCCGGCCAATCGGCCGACGCGTACGCGTAGTCGAACCACGGGTCGAAGACGGGCGGGGCGACGGCCTCGCGGCGGATGCCGTTCGCCTGGCCCGAGAACACCTTCGGGCTGCTCGTCGCGGCGCCCGCATCGGTCCACGCGATCTGCAGCTTCGCCGACGACGGCAGCGTCAGCGTGCCGCCGATCCTCGAGGGGTTGTTGCCGATCGCGACGGCGCCGCCCGCATACACGTCGCCCTGCACGACGTCGGAGTTGTTGAGGTAGACCGCCCACCTGCGATCGGCCGGGTTCGCGCCGCCCGCGTGCACGTCGCCGTCGATCGTGCACCCGGACTGCCCCTTGACCGAGCCCGCCGTGAAGACGTTCGCCGGCACCTGCGTCTTGCACTCGAAGAGGCCCCCGGCGGGGAAGAGCACCGTCGCTCTCCCCTGCGTCTTGGGCATGACGTGGTTGGTGAAGTACACCGAGTCGCCCGCGGGGTTGAAGAACACCAGCTCGGGGGCTCCGCCGAAGGACGGCGCCTCGGTGTACGCGTACACGGCGCGCGTGGTCGTGGCCCCGCCGTCGGCGCCGTGGCCGGTGGAGGTGAAGGTCACCCGGCCGCCGGCGCACGCGCTCGTGACGGCGTAGCGCGGGGCGGTGGAGGCGAGCGAGAGGGAGCAGAAATCCCCCGTGCGCCGGGCATCGGCGAGGGCGGCGGAGATGCCGGCGTCCGCGGCGGCCGCGGACTGCACCCCGCCCCGCACCCCCGCGATCGACGAGGAGGTCGCGGTGACCACCGACGCGGCGGTGAGCGCGACGATCGTCAGGACCATCATGACGACGAGCACGGACACGAGCGTCGACCCGGCGTCGTCGGGCCGGACCGAGGCGCGGGCGCGCGGGCGCGCGCGGCGGGTCACCAGCATGCGCTCGCCGTCCCGTCCTGGTGCGCCTGCGAGAAGGCGCCGCCCGCGACGGGAACCGTCGCCTCGCCCGAGGTGACCGTCAGCGCGAGGGTCAGGCTCGGCCCCGACGCCGTGAACGGCGCACCGCCCGGTCCCCGCCCGGCCACGCCGGTCGCCAGCTCCGCCCACCCCGCGTAGCTCCCGGGCAGGGCGATGGCGGATGCCGACGAGCGGTGCACGAGCGCGCCGTCCGGAGTGAGCGCCCAGGCCTCGCAGGTCCAGTCCGAGGCCCCCGTGGCGACACGGGCACGGAGCACGTTCCCGTCGACGCGGAAGTCGGAGGCGTTGCGGATGCTGGTCTGCACCGACGTCGCGATCAGCTGCGCCTTTCCCGTCGCCTCGTCGCGCTCGGTGGCCGCGGCACCCGCACCCAGCCCCGTCGTGAAGAGCACGGCCAGGATGCCGAGGAACGCGGCGCTGAGCATCCCGTACATGATCAGCTCGACGAGAGTGGCGCCCGCGTCGTCGACGGGGCGGCTGTGCACGCGCGTCATGCTCGGCTCACCAGGATCTCGGTGCGCACCGTCGCGAGCGGCTGGCCGTCGTCGCTCACGACGACGTCGACGCGGACGGTGCCCGGGTACTGCGCCGGACACCCGTCCGGAAAACTCAGTGCGACGGACAGCCCCGTGCTCGCGTCGATCCCCCCGGTCGACGCGAGCACGGAGCCGCAGCTCGTCGCGGTGGACGAGTCGGGGAATGCGGCGCGCAGTTCCGCGATGCGGGCGTTGGCGACGACCGTCGCTGCCGCCTGATCCCGGTTCTGCACGCTCGACGCCGTCACGGTGATCAGCAGCGGCGCGACCGCCAGTGAGATCACCATGAGCAGCAGCATCGCGACGACGACCTCGACGAGGCTGAAGCCTCCGTCGGCGGTGCGCCGGGCGCGACCCCCCTGCTGCCCTGTGCGCGACATCCCCATCTCGCTCACCCTCCCCAGTGCGAGCTGCGCATCCCTGACGGGATGCTCCTTCCCCAGATGCCTCCGAAGAGGCTGTTCCTCTCGGAACGTGCCCCCGAGGGGGCGTTTCCCCAGATGCGGGACCGGTGCGGCCGAACCGCGGTGAACCGGCCCCACGTGTGTGGGCCTAACGGCTGCCGATCAGCAGCCGGGGCCGGCCTTCTGCGACGTCACGCCGGTCTTCGCGGCGGTGACGCAGATCTTGTCGAGCTCGGCGCCCCCGACGGTGAAGGTGATCTTGCCACCGTCGCCGAGGTTGGTGAGCGTGACATCGCCGACGGCCTTGCCCTGGGCGACGCCCGAGGCGACCTGCGTCGCCGCGTTCGCCGCGACCGTCTTGAGCGCGTTCTCGTCGGCGGTCTTCTGGATGTTCGCGAAGATCGGGATCGCGACCGCCGCGAGGACCCCCAGGATCACGACGACGACGATGAGCTCGATCAGCGAAAAGCCGCCCTCATCCGTCTCCTCACGGCGACGGCGGGCGGCCTGGATGTAATTGCGAATTGATGCACGCATGTGCGTATCTCCCCAGTGGAATCGCTTGTACAGGTCAACTCTGACGTGTGCAGGTATTCCGGATATCCCCAGATATCCCCGATACCCCAGCCCCCAGAGCTGGGTACATGGGACTCACGTAACGCGAACCCCTCCCCGCATTGATCATGAGACGCCTCTCATCTTCATGTCAACTCCGGCTCATGTAACGAAATGATAACGGCGTATGGATCCCTGATCAGGAGATATTTCTTGTCTGCACTTCACCCGGAGTCGGTGGACAGAAGATGAGAATGAGACCCGCGAGGGGTCCGGAACATGAGGCGCACCCCGCGACCCCGCCGACGCCCTCGGCATCGCACACCCCAAGGGTCGCTGCTGCATGATTCTCCTCGCGTATGCGTCGTGGGTTCACCCCCAGCATCGCAGACCTCGCCTCAGGCGGGGCGGTCTGCGGATGCCGGATGTCGCACCCCCGGGCGAGACTGCCCGGGCGCATCTTCTTGCGCGGAGAACCCCGCCGGGGGCCACGGGACGGATGCCCCGGTCGGCCGGACATCCGCGGGAGACGCCCGAAGCTTCGAGTAAACATCGAAGGTTCACCCATCATCGCCATGGTGAATGTCGAACCTACGTTCTACTATTGCGGGCATGGTCACGGCGCTGCGCACTCGCGAGGCGGCTCCCCCGGAGGAGCTGCGGCGGCTGCGCGCCGAGATGGATCGGGTTCGGGGGCGCCGGGTCTCCGCACCCGTCTTCCCGGTGCATCCCCGCCTGGCCGACCTGCTCCCCGAGCGCGGGCTGCGCCCCGGATCGGTGTACGCGCTCGAGCCCTCCCCGAGCCTGCTGCTGGGCCTCATGGCCACCGCATCGCGGGCGGGGTCGTGGTGCGGGGTCGTGGGTGTCCCCTCGCTCGGCGTCGAGGCCGCCGAGGGCTTCGGGCTCGACCTCTCCCGGCTCGTCCTCGTGCCCGAGCCCGGCGCGCGCTGGCTCGCCGTCGCGTCGGCCCTCGCCGAGGTGCTGCCGCTCGTCGCGGTGCGCCCGCCCGAGCGGGTGCGCGAGAGCGACGCCGCACGCCTCACCGCCCGCCTGCGCGACCGCGGCTGCGCGCTGCTCACCCTCGGCGACTGGCCGGGCGCCGACGCGCTGCTCAGCACCTCCGATCCGCGCTGGCAGGGCGTCGGAGCCGGTGACGGCTACCTCGCGGGGCGCGAGGTCACGGTCACGGTCTCCAGCCGGCGGTTCCCCGTGCCGCGCAGCACGCGGGTCATGCTGCCGGATGCCGCGGGCGCCGTCGATGCCGCCGTCGCCACGTCTGCGGGGACGGCCGTCCGGGGCGCCGTCGCCACCGACCCCTCCGCCCTCGAGGGCGTCTCGCGGGGGCGCGGCGCGGGTCCCGTCCCGATCCGGGCGGCGGGGTGAGCGCCGTGACTCCTGCGCGCGCCGCGGACGGCACGCCGTCGCCCCCGGCATCCACCACCCCCGTGCGCACGCTCGTGGTGTGGGTGCCCGACTGGCCCGTGCACGCCCTGCTGCGGGAGCGTGGATCGACGCTCGACGAGGCGGCGCCCATCGCGGTGGTGCGGGGCAACCGCATCGTCGCGTGCTCGGAACGGGCGCGGGCGCAGGGGGTGCGCCGGGGTCAGCGGCGCCGCGACGCGCAGGCGGCCTGCCCGGGCCTGCACCTCGTCCCCGACGACGAGGCCCGCGACAACCGGGGCTTCCTGCCGGTGGTCTCCCGCATCGAGCAGCACGCCCCCGGGGTGCAGATCGTGCGGGCGGGGCTCGGGGCCCTGCGCGCCCGGGGGCCGGCGCGGTATTACGGCGGCGAGGATGCCGCGGCGCGCGTGCTGCAGGGCGACCTCGCCCGCGCGGGCCTGCCCGAGACCCGCGTCGGCATCGGCGACGGCCCCTTCACGGCAGAGCAGGCGGCGCGGCTGACGAGCCCCGACGCGCCCGTCCGCATCGTGCCGCCCGGGGAGGCGGGCGCGTTCCTCGCGCCGCTGTCGGTGCGCGCCCTCGCCGACGACGAGATCATCGGTCTGCTCGCCCGCCTGGGGGTGCAGACGCTCGGTGCCTTCGCGGAGCTCGACGAGGAGAAGGTGCGCGAGCGGTTCGCCGACCGCGGCATCCGCCTGCACCGCCTCGCGCGGGGGCTCGATGCCCGCGCCGTCACGGCCCGCACGCCCCCGCCCGAGCTGGAGCGGGAGGTGTCGTTCGAGCCTCCGCTCGAGCTGGTCGACCAGATCGGGTTCGCGGTGCGCGTCACCGCCGATGCGTTCATCTCGGCCCTCTCCGAGCGCGCCCTGGTGTGCACCGAGCTGCGCGTCGAGCTGCTCGACGACCGGGGCGGGAGGTCGGAGCGGGTGTGGCTGCACCCCACCACGTTCGATGCCGCGGCGGTGGTCGACCGCGTGCGCTGGCAGCTCGAGGCGGCGATCGGCGGCGAGCTGACCAGCGGCGTGTCGCAGGTGCGCCTGGCCCCCGAGTCCGTCGACGAGGCCGCCCACCACGAGCCGGGCCTGTTCGGACAGGGCCCCGGCGAGCGCGTGCACCACGCCCTCTCGCGGGTGCAGGCGATGCTCGGGCATCGGGGCGTGCTCACCCCCGCGATCGGGGGCGGTCGCTCCCCCGCCGAGCGGCAGGTGCTGGTGCCCTGGGGCGACCGGGTCACGACGGCCGCCGATCGCGGGCAGCCCTGGCCCGGGTCGCTGCCCGCCCCGCACCCCACCACGGTGTACGCGGCGCTGCCGCCGATCGTGGTGCTCGACGCCGAGGGCGCCCCCGTCACGATCGACGCGCGCGGCCGGATGAGCGCCCCGCCCGCCTCGCTCGGGCGCGAGGGGAGGCGACGGGATGTCGCGGCCTGGGCCGGCCCGTGGGCGCTGCGCGAGCGCGACTGGGATCCGCAGCGGCGGCGCCTCGCCTACCGCGTGCAGGCGGTCGATGACCGGCAGGAGGCCTGGCTGCTGGTGTACGAGGACGAGGCCTGGCACGCCGAGGGGAGGTACGACTGATGGGATTCCGCAATCCGCCGATCCCGTGGTCGCAGCTCGAGCGCATCCTCAGCACCACGCGCCCCGAGGCCGCGCCGCCCCACGCCGACGGCGGCGACAGCCCCGCCTGGTCGCGCAAGCGGGGCGCCTACGTCACCCCGCCCATCCGGCGACCCGAGACCGCGGTGCCCTACGCCGAGCTGCACGCGCACTCGTCGTACTCGTTCCTCGACGGCGCGTCCTCGCCCGAGCAGCTGATCGAGGAGGCCGAGCGCCTGGGGCTGTCGGGCCTCGCCCTGACCGACCACGACGGCTTCTACGGCCTCGCGCGCTTCGCCGAGGCGGCGGAGTCGTTCCACGTCACGACGGTGTTCGGGGCCGAGCTCTCGCTCGAGCTGCCGAAGCCGCAGGGCGGCGAGGCCGACCCCGCCGGGCGGCACCTGCTCGTGCTCGCGCGCGGTCAGGAGGGCTACCACCGGCTCGCGGCGGCGATCACCGCCGCGCAGCTGCGCGGGGGCGAGAAGGGGCGGCCGGTCTACGACCTCGGCGAGCTCGCCGACCGGGCGGGCGGGTCGCGGGACCCGCACTGGGCGATCCTCACCGGATGCCGCAAGGGCGCCGTCCGCCGGGCCCTCCAGGAGGAGGGGCCGGATGCCGCGGCCCGCGAGCTCGACCACCTGGTCGACCTGTTCGGTCGGGCGTCGGTCTTCGTCGAGCTCACCGACCACGGCGATCCGCTCGACTCCCGCCGCAACGATCTGCTCGCCGCCCTCGCCGCCGACCGGGGGCTGCCCACGCTCGCGACGAACAACGTGCACTACGCCACCCCCGACAAGGCGCGCCTGGCGTCGGCGATCGCGGCTGTGCGGGCGACCCGCAGCATGGACGACCTCGACGGCTGGCTGCCCGCCCACGGGTCGGGGCACCTGCGCTCGGGCGCCGAGATGGCCGATCGCTTCGCCCGCTATCCCGGCGCGGTCCCCCGCACCGCGACGCTCGCCGAGGAGCTCGGGTTCCCCCTGCGCAAGGCGAAGCCCGCGCTGCCGAAGCAGGAGGCGCCCGACGGGCACACCCCCATGTCGTGGCTGCGGCACCTCGTGTGGCAGGCGGTGCCGGAGAAGTACCCGCGCCTGGCCGAAGAAGACCGGCGACGCATCGAGAACGAGCTCGCCGTCATCGAGAAGAAGGACTTCCCGGGGTATTTCCTCATCGTGCACGACATCGTCGCCGAGGCGCGGCGGCGCGGCATCCTGTGTCAGGGCCGGGGGTCGGCGGCCAACAGCGCCGTCTGCTACCTGCTGCACATCACCGCCGTCGACCCGATCCTCTACCGGCTGCCGTTCGAGCGGTTCCTGTCGTCGCTGCGCGAGGAGGAGCCCGACATCGACGTCGATTTCGACTCCGATCGGCGCGAGGAGATCATCCAGTGGGTCTACGCCCGCTACGGCCGCGAGCGCTCCGCCCAGGTCGCCAACGTCATCCAGTACCGGCCCAAGAACGCCGTGCGCGACATGGCCCGCGCCCTCGGCTTCTCCCCCGGTCAGCAGGACGCCTGGTCGAAGCAGGTCGAAAGGTGGGGTGCCGAGCTGTCGTCGATGCCCGATCACGACATCCCCGAGCAGGTGGTCGAGTACGCCGGCGAGCTGCTGAAGGCGCCGCGGCATCTCGGCATCCACTCGGGCGGCATGGTGCTCACCGACCGCCCCGTGGGCGAGGTCGTGCCGATCGAGCACGCGCGCATGGAGAACCGCACCGTCATCCAGTGGGACAAGGACGACGCGGCGTGGATGGGGCTGGTCAAGTTCGACCTGCTGGGCCTCGGGATGCTCGCGGCCCTGCAGCACTGCTTCGACCTGATCCGGGACGCCACGGGCGAGGAGTGGACCCTCGCGACCCTGCCGAAGGAGGAGCCCGCGGTCTACGACATGCTGTGCCGGGCCGATTCGATCGGGGTGTTCCAGGTCGAATCGCGCGCGCAGATGGGGCTGCTCCCCCGTCTGCAGCCGCGCCGGTTCTACGACCTCGTGGTGGAGATCGCCCTCATCCGGCCCGGGCCGATCCAGGGCCGCGCGGTGCACCCGTTCGTGCGGCGCAAGATGGGGCTCGAGGAGGTGGTCTACCCCCACCCCAAGCTGAAGCCCGTGCTGGAGCGCACCCTCGGCATCCCCGTGTTCCAGGAGCAGCTCATGCAGATCGCGATGGCGGTGGGCGAGTGCACGGGAGAGCAGGCCGACCTGCTGCGCCGGGCGATGGGGTCCAAGCGCGGGCAGGAGAAGATCGAGTCCCTGCGCGAGCATCTCTACGCCGGGATGGCCAGGAACGGGCTCGTGGGGGCGGCCGCCGACGACATCTACGCCAAGATCCAGGCGTTCGCCGACTTCGGGTTCGCCGAGTCGCACTCGCTCTCGTTCGCGCTGCTGGTGTACGCCAGCTCGTGGATCAAGCTGCACTACCCCGCCGCCTTCCTCGCGGGCCTGCTGCGGGCGCAGCCGATGGGGTTCTACTCGGCCGCCACGCTCGCCGCCGATGCGCGGCGGCACGGGGTCGAGGTGCGCCGCCCCGACCTGCACCTCTCGGGCGCGACGGAGACCCTCGAGCCGCTCGTCCCGAGCGCGGAGCGGACCGCGACCCCCACGGGCACGGACGAGTGCCTGCACACCCCGCAGCCCCCCGCGGGAGAGTTCGACCGGGCAGCGCCCGATGCCTCGGCATCCCACCGCCGCGACGGGGGGTTCGCCGTGCGGCTCGGGCTCGCGGGCGTCACCGGCATCGGCGCGAAGGTCGCCGAGCGCATCGTGGCCGAGCGGGATGCCGCGGGGCCCTTTCGCGACATGCACGAGCTCGTGCGCCGCACCGACCTCACCGCCGCGCAGCTGGAATCGCTCGCGACGGCGGGGGCCTTCGAGTGCCTGGGTCTGACCCGGCGCGAGGCCATCTGGCAGGCGGGCTCCGCCGCACAGGACCGGGCGCAGTTCCTGCCCGGCACCGTCTTCGCCGTGCAGCCGCCGCTGTTCCCCGACCTCTCGAACCACGATCGCCTCGCCGCCGACCTGTGGGCGACGGGGGTCTCGCCCGACGACCATCCGATGACGCACTACCGCGAGCATCTCGCCGCCCGCGGCGTGCTGCCCTCGGCCGCGCTGCGCACCCACGAGACGGGGCGGCGGGTCGAGGTCGCCGGCCTCGTGACGCACCGGCAGCGCCCGGCCACGGCATCCGGCATCACCTTCCTCAACCTCGAAGACGAGCACGGGCTGGTGAACGTCATCTGCTCGGTCGGGGTGTGGACCCGGTACCGGCGCATCGTGCGCGACTCCCCCGCCCTCATCGCGCGGGGGATGCTGGAGCGCTCGCAGGAGGGCGTCACGAACCTCGTCGCCGACGGCTTCGAAGACCTGCGCGTGGGCATGCGGCACGCCTCCCGCGACTTCCGCTGAGACCCGGGCCCCGCCGGCTCGCGGCCGTCGCCTCCGGCGCCCACGCGGTCGCACCCGAGGATCCCGAACGAACTCCCCGACGCGAAGGTGCGAGAGCATAGAGGCGTGACCTCCCCCACTCCCGACCTCGGCCTGCTCTTCGACGTCGACGGCCCCCTGGCAAGTCCCGTCTCCCGCACGATCGCCATCGACAGCATCCTGGACGACCTGCTCGCGCTCACCCGCGCGGGGGTTCCCGTCGCCTTCATCACGGGTCGCTCCGACGCCTTCATCCGCGATCAGGTGGTCGCGCCGCTGCTCGCGCGAGGCCTCGGCGACGTGCTCCGCACGCCCGGCGCCCGCATGTTCGGCGTGTACGAGAAGGGGGCCGCCTGGTCGACGATCACGCCAGACGGTCTCGGCGACGTCGAGGTCGACCACGAGGTCGCCCCGCCGCGCGCCCTCGTCGACGACATCCGCATGATCGTCGAAACCGACTACGACGAGCTGGTCTTCTTCGACGACACCAAGCGCGCGATGATCTCGGTGGAGCAGCGCGTCGACGTCGACAACGACACGTTCCACGCCCACCGCGACGGGTTCGACAAGGCGGCCTTCGACGCCGCGGTGCGGCACGGCGTCGGGGTTCGCTACGGCGACCGCACGGCTCCGGATGCCGCGGGCCGGGTGCCCTTCCGGCTCGACCCCACGATCATCTCGACCGACATCGAGTCGGTGCTGCTCGACAAGGACCGGGGAGCCCGCCGCGCGCTCGCCCATTTCTCCGAGCACGGCGAGCTGCCCCGCACGTGGCGCACGATCGGCGACTCTCGCAGCGACTACAAGATGGCCGACGAGCTGCACGCCGCCGGCTTCGACGTCGCGCACGTGGATGTGCGCCCCTCCGACGGCATGCTCGAGCGTCCGTACGACGTGCTCACGCAGGGCGATCTCATCCACGACGAGGCGGGCGCCGCGTTCCTCCGCTCGTGGGTGCAGCACCTCGGCGTGACGCCGCCCCCGCGCTGACCGGCGCACGCCCCGACCCCCGCCAACGGTCGCGACACGCCGCGGCGCGTCGCTCGCACGCGGCGTGTCGCGACCGTTCGCGCGGCGCGAGGGGCGTCAGAGCGTCGGCCGACGGGTGTCGTGGTCGCGCACCTCGGCGACGGCTCCTCGGCCATCCCGCACAGTCACGACGAGCGTCGCGACGACGACGGCGGCGATCACGATCAGAACGACGACGAGTGCGAGCAGCGAGATCACGACGATCACCTCCGGGACGTAAGGGGTACGTCCCGATGGCACCACTCGCGGACCGCGCCGACAACGGTCCACTTCCCCGGTCATGGCCTCGAGGGGATGCCGATCCGCCGCATTCCGCGCAATGAACCGGTCCGCCCGAGCCACCGCCCCCGGATTGGCTCTACGCCACGAGGTCGGAGGTCTTGCCCGGCGCACGGCGATGCGAGCGGCGCGCGCTGAAGGGGAGAAGCGCGTCGACCACGACCTCGGGCCGCTCGATCGCCGCGAAGTGCCCCGCTCCGGCGATGACGTGGTGCCGATGATCCGGGATGATCCGGCCGAGCACCTCCGCGTCCCCCGCGCCGACGAACACGTCGTCGGCGCCGCTGACCGCCCGCACGGGGCACTCGATGCCGGCCCACGCGGCGATGTCGTACGCGGAGACGGCGCGGGCCGCGGCGGCGAAGGCCGCGGGGCGCAGCTCCCGCGAGAGCGCGTCGAACACGCTGGAGTCTACGACGCTGCGGGCCGCGAACAGCGGCGACGCCAAGGGCGCGAGGATGCCGATGCGGTGCAGCATCCGCCCGATCCCCCGCCCCGCGGCGCCCAGGTACGCGAGCGTCCTCATCGCGACGAGCATCCCCGCGAACCACGGCAGCCGCACACCCCCACGCCAGGGGCGGCGCACCGCGTCGAGCACGGCGGGACCGCTCGGGGAGACGACCCCCACCGACATCGCCGCCTCCGGATGCCGGGCCGCCAGGTCGAGCGCGACGAAGCCGCCGAGCGAGTGCCCCATGAGCCGCCAGCGGGAGTAGCCGAGGGATGTCGCGATGTCGAACACGGTCGTGCTCATGTCGGCGACGCCCGCGCCCTCGAGCACCGCCTCGCTCTCTCCCCAACCCGGCAGGTCGATCGCGATGACGTCCTCCATCGGCCACCCGAGCCGATCCGCCGCCTCGATGAGCGGCACCCACGTGCTCCACGATCCCGCGGCACCGTGCAGAAGAATCGTCGCCGGCCCGTGGGCCGAGCGGCGTCCCGCATGGACGACGACGTCGCCCAGGATGCTGGGGGCGACGATGCGCTCGAGCCCGAGGGTCCGGGGATCGATGTCGAGGGAGATGGCGGGCGAGGCGCCCGAGCGTGCGGGCACCGGAAGAGTCACGCCTCTCTTCGGCGGTAACGCGGGTTCGAATCCCGCTGGGGTCACCAACAAGAAAACCCCCGGTCATCCGGGGGTTTTCTTGTTCTTGCCGAAAGGCTCGAACGGGCGCTATGCGGCTTTTGGCAACAGATTGGCAACATCTGATTGCATCGCCGCGAGGTTCAGCGCCGTGGCAACACCGTCGAGGTCGTCGTCGAACAGGTCGGCGTACACGTCGAGGGTCACCGCGGCGGAGGCGTGGCCGAGCATCCGCTGGACGGCCTTCACGTTCGCGCCGGCGCTGACGGCGAGCGAGGCCGCGGTGTGGCGCAGCTCGTGCGGGGTGAGGCCCTTGATCCCGACCGCCTCGGCAGCGGTGTCGAACCAGCCGACCCGGTAGACGTGGTTGCGGAGCCAGGTGCCGGTGCGGATGCCGTAGAACACCGGGGCGTCGCCGGGGCGTCCGGCGATCTGCGCGCGGAGCAGCCCGACGAGGAACGCGGGGATCGGGATGCTGCGGTGCTCGTAGTCCTTCGGAGGCTCGATGCGCTGGTAGCCCTTGTCGGCCACGACGGTCTGCTCGACGGTGAGGCGCGGGTGCTTCGCGTCGAGGTCGAGGTCGCGGATGCGCAGCCCGGACAGCTCGCCCCAGCGCAGGCCGCAGTATGCGAGCACGAGGACGACGAGGCCGTAGCCGTACTCGCGCCCGTCCTTCATCTCGTCGATGGCCTGGGCGAGCGCGGCGACCTGATTGTGGGACAGATACCGCTTGCGGGACTTGGTGGGCTTGGGGAGCTTGAGCCGGGCGGCGGGGTTGGAGGGCAGGCGCTCGTCCTCGACCGCGAATCGGAGCGAACCGGAGAGGACGTTCACGATCTTGCGGACGGTCGCCGGGGCGCCGGGGAGGGCCGAGGCCCACTCCTGCACCCGCAGGCGGGTGAGGTCGCCGATCGGGATCTTCCCCAACTCGGGGACGATGTGCTTGGCGATGATGTTCTCGACCCGGCTGCGGGTGGTCGCCCGGAGGTCGCCGCGGGCGGCGATCCAGGTCTGGAGCCATTCGGCCACGGTCACCCGCGCCCGCGACGGGTCGAGGTAGCGGCCCTGGGCGATGTCGACCTCCGTGGTCGCCAGGAACAGTTCGGCCGCCTTCTTGGTGGTGAAGCCGCGCTTCTGCGTCTGCTTCTTGTCCGGGCGTCGGTAGAGCGCCCGGTAGCGGCGGCCCTTGGCCGTGTCGTAGGACTCGATGCTTCCCATGACCGGCTCCTACTGCTCCAGCCCGGCGAGGCGCTGCACGTCGATGCGGCGGTAGACGCGCTTGTGCCGGGTGAGCCGAATCGGCTCCACCGGGGCCTGGCCCGCCAGGGCGAGGGTGCGCAGCGTCGTGCGGTGGATGCCGAGCAGCGCCGCCGTCTCCTCCTCGGAGTAGAACAGGCGCTCGGGCTCCCGAGCGTCGAGGGGCGATGCGCTCTGACCCATCACGGCCTCCTTCGAATCTACGATCACATCCGCGATTGCTGCTGTCGTCTTAGATTAGACCAACACGCCAATCACAGCAAGAGTTTTAGTTGCTCGTGTCGCTCGGTACACTCGGGATGTGACCGCAGCCCCGCGCAGACCCGGCGACCAGTCCTATGACGGCCTGATCGTCTCGGCCGATCTGCCGGACGGCTGGCATCTGCCGAGCCGGTTCCCCGGCGAGCGGGAGGACGACGCCAGCGCGCAGATCGACGCGCTCCTGGGCTACAACGATCAGGCGACGACCGAGGCCGACCGGCAGGCGCAGCTCGACTCGGAGCAGAACGAGACGATCGACGGCCGCTGGCGCTACATCGAGCACACGGCCACCGCGACCCGCGTGTTCATCCGGCTCCAGCGCCAGCAGTTCGCCGTCCCCGAGGAGGTGCGCATCACCGGGGTCGTCTACCTCCCGTGGCGGCCGGGCGATCCCGTCTCCAGCCAAGACCTCCGCACCCTGCCGACCGCGCGCATCGAGGCGGCGATCAACGAGCGCCTGTTCGCCATGAAGCGCACGGTGACCATCACCGGCGGGAAGATCGTGCTGCCCTCCGGCCGGAAGGTCAGCGAGCGGGATCTGCTCAAGCCGCTCGGCAACCCGAAGCGCACCCCCGACTTCTACGAGCTGGTCGCCCTCCAGTACGGCAAGCTCTCCGCGCAGGGCGACGCGGCCCCGGCGGTCACGATGGCGAAGATCAACGGCGTCGCCCACGCCACCGCGCAGGGCTGGCTCGTCCGCACACGCTCCCGTGGACTGCTCCCGCCTGGCCGCCGCGGATAGGTCGCGGGGGAGCGGCCCGGCGCTCGCTCACGCGCGGTTCAGCGAACGTCCGGTGATGAGGATGCCGCGCTGACGGAAGGCCCGCGGGCTCTCCTGCTCGGCCTCGGTGCGGAAGATAGAGGGAACCGCCGGATACCAGCCGTCTGCGCGACGGGCGGGGTCGAGCGCCCAGGCGGGCACCGCCCAGCCGTCGCGCTCGGCGAGGTGGTCGGCCAGCGCCGCGAACGCGGCGTCGAGCTGCATGGAGCCGGTGGGCGCCGGCTCGTCCGCGAACACCTGCGCGGCGAGCGCGATCCCGCCACGGCGGAGGGTCGAGGTGTGGTCGTCGAGGGTCTGGAGGATGCCGAAGCGCCAGCACGTCTCGGGCGTGTCCCCGGCGACCAGGAGCACGGCGCAGCGGGCGGCGTTGTCGGCGGCGGTGTGGCGCACGCCGACGCCCGCGCCCGGCACAGTGGCCGGCGCGCTCTGCGCGCGCGCCAGCAGCGCGCCGATCGGCAGCACCTCGCCCTGGAACCCCACAACGGCCTCCATTTCCTCGGCTCCCATTCTCCTGGAGCCGCGGTCGGATGTCCCGAGGCACCGTGCCCTGGCGCGTGGCGGCGCGTACCCTGGGGCTATGACCACCGTTCCCGCGCCGAGGTTCCGGGCGAGCCCGGCCGTCGCGCTCGGCATGGTCGGCGTCGCGGTCGTGGCGATCCCGGCCGGCCTGTTCGGGGCCGCGTTTTCGATGGCGGCGGTGTTCCTGTTCGGGGCCGTCGCGGAGCTGGCCGGGGTGATCGGGTGGCTGCGCCGTCAGCGATGGGGCTTCCTCGTCCTCGCGCTCGGCGCTGGACTGATGCTCGGTGCCGCCGCGTACATCGTGCTCGGGCTGATCCAGCCCGACGGCGCCGGAAGCGGCGGCGGGTTCGGCGGGCTTCCGGCTCCCTGACGCCCGCCTACCGGCTCAGCCCGCGGTCGGGCGGCGTCGGCCCGGCCTGATCGGGGCGACGGGTGAAGTCGTGGAGCTGGGCGGCGCGGGCCTCGCGTGCGGCCAGGGCGCGCTCGGCGGCCTCGCGCTGAGCCTGCTCGTGCTCGGCGCGCGCTTGGATCAGGGCGGCCGCCTCGACGGGCGGCAGGGCCTCGATCGCGGTCAGGTCGCGGCGCGCGGCCTCGGCGCGTTCCCGCCACCGGACGGCCTCGGCTCCGGGCCGGCTCGGTGCGCGGTCGCCGAGCAGCCGCCTGCGGAGGTTCCCGCGCTCCTGCGCCTGGCGTGCGGTGAGGCGCTGCTGCTCCTGGCGCGCGTCATCGGCGCGTTCGCGCGTCTCGGTCACGCGGGGGTCGCTGTCAGCCTCCTGCTGCGCAACGGACGCCGCCCAGGGCTCGACGCTCTCGGGCGTCTCCGGCAGACGGCCCCAGCGTCGCCGCCCGCCCGTCTCGATGCCGCGGTACTCGTCGCTGGCGGTCGTCAGCGCGCGGCCGGCGCTGCGCTTGCGGAGCCCGCGCGCCGCGCGGTGCGCGGTTGCCGCGTCCCGCATGCGCGCCCGCGCGTCGAGGTAGGCGGTCCCGTCGGCGGTGGCCTGCTCGATGAGCGGGCCGACGACCTCGGCGCGCACGCGCTCGGCATCCCATTCGGCCCCCGCGAGGATCGTCTGCTGCGCGTCGGCCTCGGCCCGATGCTGCCGCGCCTGGCCGTCCAGTGCGGCCACGGCCCGCTCCCACTTCGCCGCCTCGCGCTCGGCGCGCTCGATCCGCTCCGTCAGCCGGGCGCGCTCGGCGTTCACGACGTGCACCGGCCCGTCCGCGACGACGCCCGCGACGGTAGCCTGCGCCCGCTCGGTCGCCTCGCGCAGTCCGCGATCGGCGCGGTCCCGCTCGAGCGCGGCCATGAACTGCTCGCGCGCGTCCCCGAGGTCCGCGGCGACGACGTGCAGCCGGTTCTCCTCCTGCCCGCGGGTGAGGCCGACGTAGACGCCGGCCGCATCCAGCGCATCCGACAGCACGGTGTGCGACGCGGGGGCGGTCATGCCCTGGACGCCGTAGGCGGTCGCGGCGTAGGCCAGGTGCGCGTGCTCGGCGACGTACTCGGCGGGCAGATGCACGGTGCGCTGCTGCTTCCGCTGGCTCGCGGCGTCCCGCACCCACAGGCTGCCGTCGCCGCTGACGTGCTGGACGATCCAGGTCTGCCGGTTCGCCACGCCCGCCTCCGAGTCGTTGCGGCGGGTCTGGATGAGGTCGCCGGTGCCGATGCTCAGGCCGTCCGCGCCGTCGATGGTGCGGGCGTCGTCGACCGCGCCCGCGCGCACCCGGTCCTCTCGGATCAGGGTGTTCAGCTCGCGCGCCTCGTCGTTGGTCGCCGCGGTGATTGCGGCGCCGTCGATCCGCTCGGCGGCGACCGCGGCGCGCAGCGCGTCGGCGTCCTCGTGGAGCCGCACGAGTCCGAGCGCGTGGAGCCGGTCGAACAGCCCGGCCGGGTCGCGGCCGGCGCGCAGGTCGAGAGTGAGCTGCGCGTAGTCGGGGTCCGCGAAGCGGTGCAGGCTCGTCAGCGAGTAGACCCTCGGAACGAGCGCGGCCGCGATGTCGAGCACCCCGCCGCGCCCCACGGCGGGGAGCTGCGCCCGATCCCCGACGAGTGCGAGCGTCGCGCCGGCCTCGTCCGCGACGGTCAGCAGGGCGAGGGCGGTGTCCTGGTCGAGCATCCCCGCCTCGTCCACCACGACCCGCTCCGCGGCGGCCAGCCGGTTCTCCCTCGCCGGACCGCGGTAGGTCGCGCCTGTCACCGGGTCCGTGTCGCCCACGGCCAGCCGGGTCCAGACCCCATCGGCGTTCCACCGGAACCCGTGGTCGTAGACGAGTGCCGCTACCGAGTCGGTCGGCACGCCCAGCTCGACGGCGGCGACATCGGCGGCCTTCTTCGTCGGCGTCACCACCCGCACGCTCCGACCGTTGCGCTCAGCGGCGCGGATCGCGGCCCCGAGCATGGTCGTCTTGCCCGCACCCGCCGCGCCCTCCACGACGACGAGCGGCCGGGTGGAGGCGAGCGCGGCGGCGGCGCGCGCCTGGTCCGCATCCAGCCCCGGCTCCTGCACGCGCGGGGATGCGCCGTGCGCCGGCCGGGTGGCGCGTGCGGCCAGTCGGTCGCGCAGCTCCGTCTCGACCGCGACGACGTGCAGCGTCGTCAGGTGCGCCACATGATCCAGCCGTCGCGCATCCGGCGGCAGGATCGAGAGGCAGTCGTCGGCGGCCAGCCGGGTCGTGATGGTGATGAACTCGCGCAGCTCCTCGCGGGTGGCGCGCACCCCGGCCTCGGTGACGATGCGTGCCACCTGCTCCTGCACGTCATGCACCGTCCATGCGGATGCAGCAGCCGCGCAGCGGTCGAGCGCACGGGAGGCGACCTGTTGCACGGCCAGCTCGTCCAGCGTGCGCAGGGGTTGCACGGTGGCGCGCGGCAGGTCCGGCGTGTAGCCGGCCTCCTGCAACTCGCGCAGCCAGCCGGTCTCGGAGCCGAGCACCCTGGGCTTCTTGCTCGGCCGCTCGTGATCCCACGCCTTCGCGTGCAACCGGGCGCGCACGACCGGCCCCGGCTCCTGGCCGGGATGCGCGGCCTCCCACTCGGCCTCGAACTTGGCGAGGTTGCGCGCCACCTGCTGCCCGCGCTTGGACATGACCGCGTTCCACTGCACCAGCTCCGCGACCTCCCCGGTCACCGGGTCAAGGGTGAGGCCGTGCGCGTCGAGCACCGCGGCGAGCTGCGGGTGCGCGGCGATGACCGCCGTGCCGAGGGCGCGGATCGCGCCCTGCTGCCGGAACAGCGCCGCGGTGTAGAGCCCGCGCCAGCGACCGGCCGCCCACACGCGCGTCCCGATCTGGAAGTGGATGTGCCGGTGGGGATCGCCGGCACGGGAGGTCTTGTGCGAGACGGCGACGGTTTCGAGCTGCTCGATCGGCACGACCTCCTGCTTCCCGCGCGAGCCGACGCGGGTGACCGAGTGCTGGCCGAGCCAGGACCGGATCTCCGCAACCGCGTCCCGCTGGGCGGCGTCCAGGGCCTCGGACACCTCCGGGTGCAGGGCGGCCGCGATGGACAGGGACTTGGGGACGTTCACGACCATCTCCATGAACCGGGGCGACCCCCGGCCGCCCTCGCCCCGCAGCCGGGGTTGCCCCATCGACTCCCCGGTGAGCGGGTTGATCCAGTCAACCCACTGGCGGTACTCCTCGGCGGTCAGCCCGAGCTCGCCGATCACCCGGCCCTCGGCGTCGACCGCCGTGAACTCGGCCAGGGCGGTCCCCGCCCCCAGGTAATACTCGTCCGCCCGCGCACGGTCGGACTCCAGATAGCGCAGGGCATCCGAGCCCGTGCCCCGGAACGGGATCACGCCGCCTTTCGTAGCTCGCCTCCTTACTCAAATGACAGCTACCGTATTAGGTAGGATACGTCCATTCGGAGTAGGGGAGGTTGGGAGTCAGGCGTGAATGGGAGTTTGGGGTGATTGGTGAGGGAAGTAGAGCGTTGGACGATGAGGGAGGTTGTCGGGGTAGAGCGCGGACTGTTGGGGGAAACGCCTGCGAGGGTGTGCACTCGGGCGCTGTGCTTGCGCCACCTGCTCCACAGCAGTCAGACTCCGCGACCGCCGCTGTCAGCTACGTCCGGTGACGCCAGCGATAGACGCCTACCGCTACGACAGCGGCAGCCACGCCAACGAGCAGGATGGGTGACTCGAATGCGCCGGCCGCCCCCGCGCCGGCAAGCGCCGCAAGTAGCAGTCCGTCAAACGCCCAGACCAGCCGTGCACCCGCACCCAGGTCGCCCATCGGTGTCGGGATCGGGGTGAGCAAGGCGGGCGGCAGCGAACCTTTCAGGGCATTGCTGACGCGGGCGATGAGGGTGAGCAGCCCGGCGGCGAGCGAGCTGACGATCGGCGCAGCGGCCGCGATGCCGGCGACGATGGAGCAGACGGCGACGGCCACGAGCAGGACGATGACGACAACGGCCAACGGGAACAGGGCGTGATTGGCGAGCAGGCGTTCATCGCTGATCCCGTAGAGGGGGAAGTCTGATGCGACACTCGCCGCGTGCCGAATTCCATCGGTGAGCGGGCCGAGGCCGGCGAACAGGAGGACACCGGCAGCGGCGCCGAAGAGCCATCCTGGAGCGGCTGGGGCGAACGCGAGCGCGATGAGCACTCCTGCCGAGGCCAACACGAGCAGGCCGACGATGAGTCGGCCCGGTGTGCGGGTCGCGCCGATCGCGTCACGGAATAGGAACGTCAGCGACAGCCGGCCTGTCGATCGGATGGCCCGAACGTGCCGGCCGAGGTGGGGTCGCCCCTGGTAGACCGTGGCCGCTGCGCCGAGGTCCAGGCCCGCTGCATGTGTGGTTGCGGACTCCCAGCGCGCGGCCTGCGCCAGCAACTCCGCGACACGGAGCCGGTCCAGCAGCACCGGCACCACCGCGACAAGGGCGGCGGTCAGCGCCGCAAGCAGCGCTAGGACATGCGGTGAACCGCTACCGGGATAGGCAAGTCCGACCCAGCCCCACGGGACGAACGCATGCAGGGGTGGGACTACGGCGGTGAGCGCCCCGAGCGCGAGCAGGCTAAGGGCGATCAGCACGGCGGCGCGGGGGAACGACTGCCCCGCGAGCCAAGCGACGGTCGTGATGATGCCGACGAGCGCGCCTGCCGCGACGAACAGGACGGCGCTGAGAGGGTCGGTCAGCCCGCGGCACGCAAGGCTGCCCCCGACCAACGCCGCCGCGAGCGTCGTCATGGCGATCACGAGCAGACCAGCGCGCAGGATGGGTCTGCGGAACGTCTCGAACCGAGGTAGGTCGCTGCCTGCGAGGGCATGTGTCAGGAACGGTGGCAGTAGCGCGGGGCCACGGTCCCGACCCAGCAGCAGCGCGCCCGCCCACAGCGCCGCGACGACAAGCGCCGTCACCCCCGGCGCAACCGGGGACATGAATATGGCAATCCCCGCCGTGCTGGTCGCACTCAACCACAAGGCCCGCGCGAGCGGGACGATGGTGACGAGGGCGACCATGAGGACCGCGTAGGCAACATAGGCGCGATCCCCGGTGGTGTGCGCGTTGCGCGCATGCCAGATCCCGAGCGCGGCGCGTGATCGGGTGCTCATGCTACCGCGTCCAGCCGGAGCGTCTGGTCGGCCAGGGCGTCCGCGAGCACGGAGCTGTGCGTGGCGACCACGAGCGTCGCTCCCTTGCTGCGCCGAGCGTGCAGAGCGCGGACGACGGACTCGACGTGTTCCGGGTCCAGCCGCTGCTCCGGCTCATCCAGGATCAGCACCTCGAACGGACGCGCCAGCACCAGGGCGAGGCCGAACAACTGTGTCTGCCCGGACGACAGTTCGTGCGGGAACCGCTCTGTCAGCGCACCCAACCCGAGTTCCGCAAGCACATCGCGCGCGAGGTTGGCTGCGCCCTGCGGATCATCCAGCCACGTCGTTGCGACCAGCACGGCGTGATCGAGCACGGTCAGGTCGGGAGCCATCGGCGGCAGGCCGATCATCGTGGCGACCCGGCGACGGAACCCGCGGTCCCGCTCGACCACCAGTTCCCCGCCGATCCGCACTGTCCCGCTCGACGGCTTCCTCACACCAGCCAGCACGCGCAGCAAGGTGGACTTTCCGCTTCCGTTCCTGCCGCGCACAACCAGGGCCTCGCCTCGCCGGGTCGTCACCGAGACAGGAGCCAGCAGCGTCACGTCACCCGCAACGACACCGGCCTCGATCACCTCGATCACAGACTCAATGCTTTCACGCCGAGAAGTTACGGTCCAACGTAAGGTCGTAGGTATGACGTCAATGGAAGGATTCGAGGCGAGGCTATCAGCGGTCGAAAAGGCCCTAGCCTCCTTACAGGCCGCGACCGCGGTACCAAGCGATGTCGCTTCTTCTAGCGACGGTGCGCTGTGGGCGCTGGAAGGTCTGCGGTCGCGCGCCCCCCAGGGTGGTGCCGTGCTCTATACGGGTACCGTCGATCTGCCGACTGGCGGCACCGTGCAATGGCAGTACGCCCTTCCTGCGGTGGCTGTGTTCGAGCAGGACTGGTCCGAGCAGTCAGTCGCCCTGACCGCGCTCGGACATCCGGTGCGCTTGCAGATTCTCCATGAGGTGCTGCGCGGCACGAACACCGTTGCGGCGCTGGTCGAATCGTTGGAAACCGGCACGAGCGGTCAGATGTACCACCACCTGAAGGAGCTCACGGCGACCGGCTGGCTGGCCTCGGAACGACGGGCTGTGTACGAGGTGCCGGCGGCTCGGATCGTGCCCCTGCTGGCGATCCTCGTGGCGGCGGGCACGCCCGGATGAGCCGCGCTGTTCCCAAGTGGCTGTCGCGGGTGCTCGGCTTGCCCGGCTCGGTATCGTTTCGTCGCTTCGACGCCATCGTGGACGCCGCGAGAGCGCACGCCGACGAGCTGCGGGGGCTCATCGACCCCGCACTCCGGGCGGAGGCGGATTCGCTGTCCTTCGAGACGGGCGGCTCGCTCGACGCGGATGTGACCGCCCGGTTCCTGGCTGTCGCGCGGGAGGCGGCCGCGCGCACAGTCGAGCTGACGGCGTTCGATGAGCAGCTTGTGGCATGCTGCGCGTTGCTGTCCGGGCAGGCGGTCGAGATGGACACTGGCGAGGGCAAGACGCTCGTGGGCGCGCTCGCCGCGGCAGGGCACGCGCTGGCCGGCAGGAGAGTCCATGTCATCTCCGTGAACGACTACCTGGCCGAGCGCGATGCCGATTGGATGGGGCCATTCTTCGCCCTGCTCGGGGTGCGCGTTGCCTGGGTCGGACAGCACACTTCGCACGAGGACCGGCAGCGCGCCTATCGGTGCGATGTGGTCTACACGCCCGTGAGCGAGGTCGGGTTCGACGTGCTGCGCGACCGCTTCGCCGTCACCGATGACGAGCGGGTGGCCCCGGTGTTCGATGTGGCGATCGTGGACGAGGCCGACGCGGTGATGATCGACGAGGCAATGGTCCCGCTCGTGCTCGCTGGCACCTCCGACCACCGCGCCGGGGACTTCACCGAGGCGACGCTGCTGGTCGAGGAGCTGGAGGACGAGCAGGACTTCACGATCGACGCCGACCACGCGACGGTCACGCTCACCGACGCCGGCCTGGACCGGCTGGAGGCGAAACTCGGCGTGAACCTCTACGCAGGCGAGCACATCGCCACCCTGACCCGGATCAACCTCGCCCTGCACGCCCGCGTGCTGGTGCGCCGCGATGTGGACTACCTCGTGACGGACGGCCGGATCAAGCTCATCAACACCGGCCGAGGTCGCGTCGCCCACATGCAACGCTGGCCCGACGGACTGCACGCGGCAATCGAAGCGAAAGAACACCTGAGCGTGAGCGCGCCCGGCGTGATCCTCGACACCATCACGATCCAAGACCTCCTGCTGGCCTACCGCACCCTGTCCGGCATGAGTGGCACCGTCACCGCCGTTGCCGAGGATCTGATCGAGTTCTACAAACTCCCCTCCGGCCGAGTGGAACGACACCGGCCGAATATCCGCGCCGATGAGCCAGATCGCGTGCTACTCACCACAGCCGACAGGCTCGCGGCGATCGTGGACGAGATTCGGACGCGACACGCGACCGGGCAGCCGGTCCTCGTCGGCACACAGAACGTCGCGGAGTCAGAATCCCTTGCGGCGATGCTCGCCGGCGATGGGATCGAGGCGCGGGTGCTAAACGCGAAGAACGACGCCGAGGAAGCCACGATCATCGCGCAAGCCGGCGAGTACGCCGCGGTGACCATCTCCACGCAGATGTCCGGGCGCGGTACGGACATCCGCCTCGGCGGGGCCGACGAGCACGACCGCGACCGCGTCGTCGCGGTCGGCGGTCTGACCGTCATCGCCACCGGCCGCTACCCCTCCCGCCGCCTCGACGCACAGCTCCGCGGCCGCGCAGGACGACAGGGCGACCCCGGCACGAGCCTGGCAGTCGTCAGCCTGGACGACGAACTCGTGCAGACCAACGTGCCCCAGCATGTCCTCACCACGATCGAGCGTGCCGGCCAGTCGCTGACGATGGAACGGCGTCGGCAGATCGTGAACACCGCCCAGCAGATCGCCGAGGGCATCCGACTCGACCGGCACCGCAACACCTGGGCCTACAACCGTGCCATTGCTGCGCAACGAGCCACCGTCCTCGCGCACCGGAGAGAGGCGGCGTCCGGCGACGTCGCCATGAGGATGCTGCGAAGCCTCATCCCTGACCATCTCGCCGCGCTGGAACGTGCTCGCGGGAGCGCGGTCGCGGACACGGTTCGCACCGTCGCCCTCTACTACCTGGACGACCATTGGACGGAGCACCTCGCGCTGCTCCAAGAGATCCGCGACGGCATCCACCTCCGCTCGCTCGCCGGACAACGCCCCGCCGACGAGTTCCACCGGATCGCCCTGCGCGAGTTCCACGGCTTCCTCGATGCCGTCTACCAGGACGCCGCCGCCTTCATCGACGGCCTGCGCCCCGAGGATGTGGGCCAGAACCTCGAAGCCCTCGGACTCCGACGACCCTCTGCCACCTGGACCTACATGGTCACCGACGACCCCCTCGGAAGCCCCGGCGACCGGCTCGCCAAAGAGCTTGGCAAACGCTGGCGCTCCAAAGTCCTGCGGATCGAGTGAACTCAGCGTCCGATGCTCGGCGGCTGGTGACCGGGTGCGTCACGCGACGGGGCTGGGCGGTAGGGCGGGAGTGAGCGCCGGAGGGTCTGCCCGATCCTTCCTACGATCCCCGGTGGCTCGGGCACGGCGATCTTCAGGGCGATACGGCGGTGCGCCTGCTGCTCCTCCAGCGCCCGCACGTCGGCGCTCGGCCCGTTCCTCGCCAGCTCGATCATGCGGGCGGCGTCGTCTTGCAGCCGCCGGTAGGCCGGCGCGGTCCTCGGGCTGAGGTAGCCGCGCCGGGCGTGGGCGGCGCCGAACACGGCGCCGTAGTCCGCGAGCCAGCCGACCGCTTCGGCCAGGGCGAGCTGTCGGGTCTGCTCGCCGCGCAGCGCCTCGGCCGCGCTCGCCTCGTGCTCCCATCCGCCGGCCGGGGCGCGGTGGTTGTCGTAGAGGCGGCGGTCGCGGGCGTAGACCTGGATGCGGGAGACGGCGGGCAGGGCCTCCAGCGCGGCGACGACCTCGGGTGAGCCGGTCAGCGCCGTCTCGTGCGCCTCGGGCGGGGTCCAGCGGCCGACCTCGCCGCGACGGGCGCGCAGGAACCGCTCCTCCGCCGCCAGGCGCGATACCGGGGCGGGGGTGGCGACGGCGACGACCTCGACCCGGTAGCCGGCCTCCGCGAACCGGGCCGCGGTGCCGGTGACCATCGCCGGATCGCGGAAGGTGCCTTCCAGCAGGACCGGGTAGCCGTGCTGAATCGCATGGTCGAGGGCGAGGCGGATGAGCCCGCCGGAGGTCGGCGCGGTCGCGGCTGGCATCGCCAGCGGGTCGTTCACCGCGAGGTCGCGGTAGCCGGGGTGGTAGGCGCGCAGATCGTCCCCAGTGATCGACACCAGCTCGGGGTGCTCCGCGAGGATCGCCGCCTGCGCCCTGGTCTTGCCCGCGGCGGGCTGGCCGCCGAGCAGCACCAGGAGCCGGTCGCCGGCCGGGACCGGCGGGAAGATCGCCTGCCGCACCGCGGCGTCGAACACCTGCCGCAGCCGCGCCTCGTCGGAGGCGGCGGGATCGCTCACGCGATCCGGCGAGTCGCCTGGCCGGTCAGCGCGTCGATCTCATCGAGCCACGCCTGCTGCTGGGCGATCAGCCCGAGGCGGTCGTCCGGGTCCAGCGCCGTGCGCTGCTGATTCACCAGGCGCACCCGCGCGGCCCAATACTCGCGCTCGCGCTCGTCGGTCGTGGCGAGCTGCCGCTCGATCAGGACGGAGGCCAGGGTGGTCGCGCCCTGGGCGGTCATGTCGTAGAGGGCCACAGCGCTCACGCGGGGCTCGTCGTCGTACCAGGCGCGCAGGGACTCGGCCGGGATCGCGCTTGGAATCGTCACGCTCATGGGATCACCTCTGCTTCGTCGTTGCTCATTCTACCTTGCCGGTCTGCTCCGGCCCCGGACCCGCTCCCTGCTGTCCGCGGGGTCGGGACGGAGGGTGCAACATCTGAGCGCAGCGAAGCGGTGTTGCGGCATCCGGCGCGACCCCGCAAGCTGGGAGAGCGGGTCAGGCGCGGAGTTCAGTCTGTCTCTCCGCGGATCGCTGCGAGGTCACCGCAGGCCATGCGTTCTTTCGGGGAACCTGTCGCGTGAGTGCGAGGACGAGCGCGACCGCGGCCATGACGATCCAGGCCACCCAGCCGAGCGGCCCGACAGCGGCAGGGTTCGCGGTTGCTCCGGCAGCAATGACCAGGGCGGAGAACCCGCCGGCGGCGTTGAAGGCGCCGTGGGCGATGACGGAGGGCCAGATATTGCCAGAGCGGATGCGGAGCCAGCCGATGAGGATGCCGTAGGCGATGCAGCCGACGATCATCAGCAGGAGACCGTAGAGGTTGGGCTGGGCGAAGTTGTAGCCGAGCAGGATGACAGGGGCGTGCCAGAGGCCCCACGCAGCGCCGCTCATCACGAGCGCCGGCCAGGTGCCGAGTGGCCGGAGCGCCGGCAGGAGGAAGCCGCGCCATCCGGTCTCCTCGCCGAGCGTGAGCAGGCTGTTGATGAGCGCGCCGATGGGGATCTCAACGAGCTGGATGATGGCGAGGAGTTGGACCGGAATCGGGAGAGTCGTCCCGACCGGCAGGAGTGCGTCGAGGGTGTGGGCGAAGCCGGAGAAGTTCACTAGGTCCAACTTGGTGAGGCCGAGCGCGGCGGCGAGGAACACCGTCACGATCGGCAGGAGTGCGCTACCAATCAGGCCGACGACGGCGAGCAGGATCGTGCGACGGACCGGGCGGATCGGCCACCAGCCGAGCCGGCGCAGGATCGCCCGCCCGTGGGTGCGCTGCACGACGATGACGGCGAAGAACGCGGCGGCCGCGGGCGTGTACATCGAGGCGCTGATGAGCAGGATGCCGAGCGGACTGGTCAGTGCGACGCCGCCGATCCACAGCGGGAGGTCGATGGCCCAGGCCAGGGCGCAGGCCAGCAGGTAGAAGGTCACTGCCGGAACCCACTGCACCCGTTCGGTGCTGGCAGGCTCGGCCTCGGGCGCACCGATCATGGCGTCACTTCGCCAGTTCGGGCGGGAGGATGAACAGGCCGGCAATGCGCTGATCGTCGCGGAAGGTGATGCGGGCCACGAAGTCGCCTGCCTCGAATACCAGCGGCGTGTTCGTGATCGTGAGGTCTGCGGCACGGATGGTATCGACATCGCCGCGATGTTCGTAGGCGCCGGCAGTGCCGATGATCTGCGCCCACGCGGCGGCGAGTCCGTCGGCGTTCAGCTTCTCGGCCATCGTCGCATCGAAGCGCGCAGCGACCTCGTTCCAGCGTGAGCGGGCGAGGTCGTCGATGACCGTCTCGGCGAGTGCGGTGGCTTCAGGCAAGGGCGTGGTGTTCATGGCTTCTCCTGTTCGTGGGTCGATCGGCTTCCCGAATCGCTGGAATGCTGCCTGGCGTGAGATGCCCAGCGCGTCGCCGATCTGCTGCCAGGTCCGACCGCCCGCCCGCGCCCGCTGGACCGCCGCCGCGACAATGTCGGCGGAGCGGCCTTGCAGGTCGGACGTCAGGCGAACGGTGGTCAGTAGCTCATCCCCGCTGTCGAGCACAGGGACGGCGAGGATCGCGTCCAGATCGTTGCGCAGTGTCCCAAGCATTGACGTCAAGGAATCGGTCACTCGTAAACTATATCTTTACATACTGGCGATGGGTGAATCGGCCGGTGAGGGCGACGCGGCTTGCGGCCTCTCGCACGCTTCCGCAAGCTGGGAGAGCGGGTCAGGCGCGGGCTTCTCGTCACACTCGACAAGCGGCCGGAGGCACCAGGATTACCCGCCCCCGCGGGGGCGGAAACGTGGCAACATCTTGGCAACGAACGCTGATGACGAGACGTTCTGCGACGCACGCGACGCACGCGGAATCCCTGTAAACACAGGGCAGAACGGGGTCGGGTACGCAGTTCCGGGGGAGCCGATTCCCCTCTCTTCGGCGCCGACGCCCGATCGGATGCCTCAGCGGGCGCTCGGGCCGCCCGATCGCTCCGTCGGCCGCGGGAGCACGTTGCGCAGCGCGTCTGCGAGCGTGACGAGCCCGACGTACCGCGAGCCGTCCATGACGATCGCCAGTTGCTGGCTCTCGCGGCGCATCCGGGCGAGCGCCTCGTGCACGAGCGTGCCCGACGCCACGACGAACGGTGCGCGTGCGAGCTCCCGCGCGGGGCGGTCGGGGCTCTCCAGCAGCGTGTCGCGCACGTGCACGACGCCTTCGATCCCCTGCTCGGGCGAGCCCAGCAGGATGCGCAGGTGACCCGACTCCTGCGCCGCCCGTTGCACGTCCGCCACCGTCGCGTCGTGCGCGACCGACGTGGGCACCACGTCGTGGGGTACGAGGTCGTCGACCGTGAGGGTCTCCAGTTCCATCGCCCCGCGCAGCGAGGCCTGGTACGAGGAGTCCAGCGCCCCGACCGCGGCGGAGTGCTCCACGAGGTGCCGCAGGGTGGCCGTGTCGTACCCGCCCGCGGCGGCGCGGTCGACCGGCTCGATGCCGCTGGCCGCGACGAGACGGTTCGCCATGTTGTTGATCCACAGCAGCAGGGGACGGAACACCCAGATGAATGCTCGCGCCGGCAGCGCGATCAGCAGGGCAGACCGCTCGGGATGCGCGATCGCCCACGACTTGGGCGCCATCTCCCCGACCACGAGGTGGAGGAAGGTCACGATGAACAGCGCGAGGGCGAACGCCACGACATCCGCCCCCCACGCGGGCATCCACGAGGAGAACAGCGGCAGCAGCCACGCGTCGACCGCCGGCTTCGTGACGGCTCCGAGCGCGAAGGTGCAGGCGGTGATGCCCAGCTGAGCACCCGCGAGCATGATGGTCAGCTCGTTCGAGCCGCGGATCGCCGCCCGCGCCGAGCGCTTCGTCGTCGCCAGTTCCTCGAGCCGGTGGCGCCGCGCGCCGAGCAGCGCGAACTCGATCACGACGAAGAACGCCGAGAGGGCGATGAGGGCGATCGTCGCGACGATCACGATCCATGCATCGGTCATCGCTGCTCCTCCTCTCCCGATCCTGCGGCGTCCCGGTCGGCATCGCCGCCGTCCGCGTCCGCCTCGTCCTCCTGCACCTCGTGCAGCCTCACCTCGACGAGCGCCGGCACGTGGCGGCTCACCTCGAGCACGCGCACGTCGAGCCAGCGCTCGGCGACGGTGTGCCAGACCACGTCGGATGCCTCCTGCGGCAGATCGATGCGCACACGGTCGCCGACCCGGGGCAGGGCCCCGACCGCGGCGATCACGAGCCCCGCGACGGTCTCGTAGTCGCCCCGCGGCAGATCGTGACCGATCTCGCGCTCGGCCTCGTCGAGGTGCACGTCGCCGCCCATGCGCCACGCGTTCTCCCCGACGGATTCCACGCCCGCCGGCAGCTCGTCGTCGTGCTCGTCGGTGATCTCCCCGACGACCTCCTCCGCGAGGTCCTCGAGGGTCAGGATGCCGGTGAACCCGCCGTACTCGTCGATGACGCACGCGAGCTCATTGCGCTCGTAGGTCATCAGCTCGAGCGCGTCGGGCAGGCTCATCAGCTCGGGAACGACGGTGGGCCGCCGCATGAGGGTGCTCACGGCATCCGCGCTGCGCGCCGCACCGGCCGCGAGCACGTCGACGAGGTGCACGACACCGAGCGGCTGGTCCTCGTCGTCGATCACCGGGTATCGCGTGTGAGCCTCGGCCATCAGCGCCCGTACCTCCGCGATCGTCGTCTCCGGACGCACGACGCCCACGCGGGAGCGCGGGATCATCGCGTGCTCGACATCGCGGTGCGGGAAGTCGAGGATGCGATCCAGCATGCGGGAGAGCTCTTCGGGCAGATCCCCGCTCTCACGGGAGTCGGCGACGATGTGCTCGAGGTCGTCGGCGGTGGCGCTCGAGTCGACGTCGTGCACGGGTTCGATGCGCAGCAGGCGCAGGAGCGCGTTCGCCGCGTGGTCGAAGACCGTGATGAGCCATCCGAACACCGTCAGGTAGAAGAGGGTGGGCGCGGCGAGCGCGCGCGCCAGCGGACCGGAGTTCGCGATCGCGAGGTTCTTGGGATATAGCTCGCCGAAGATCATCTGCACGACCGTCGAGACGACGAGGGCCGCGACGGTTCCCACCGTGACGCTCACGGCGGGTGGGATGCCGACGCCCCCGAGCAGCACGCCAAGCGACTCCCCAACGAGGGGCTCGGCGACGAATCCGACGAGCAGGCCCGTCACGGTGATGCCCAGCTGGGCGCCGGAGAGCATGAAGGAGGTGCGGCGGGTCACCTTGAGGGCACGTGCGGCCGCGGCATCCCCCGCCTCGGCCTGCGCGCCGAGCCGTGAGCGGTCGACGGACATGTACGCGAACTCTTGAGCGACGAAGAAGCCGTTCGCCGCGATGATCGCGAGGATCACGATGATCCCGAGGAGGAGCGTCAGGACGGCGATCAGCATGTCGCGCGCATCCCTCTCCCCGGCTCGAACCGGGCGCGCGTCGGGGTCGGACCGACGCGCCGGGGTCTATCTACGGGATCTTCGGATGGGCTGGTGAAGCGAACCGCGCAGCTCACAGTGTTTCGATGCCTCCAGGGTGTGGAATCCCACATTAGCGGGACAGCGAGGAAAGCGCCTCGATGTCACTTTTCGAGATCAGTGGTGTAAGAGGCACCGCCTCCCCGTAGGATGAAGGCTCACGCGATCGGCAGTTGCCTTTGGCGCGACGACGCCTCAAGGGCAGTAAGGAAACAACAGCATGGCCACCGGAACCGTCAAATGGTTCAACGCCGACAAGGGATTCGGCTTCATCGCACCCGACGACGGCTCCGCCGACGTCTTCGCGCACTACAGCGCAATCGCCTCGCGCGGCTTCCGTAGCCTCGACGAGAACCAGCGCGTCGAGTTCGACACCGCCCAGGGCCCCAAGGGTCTCCAGGCCGAGAACATCCGCCCGATCTGATCGGGTGAGACGAAAAGAGGGCGATTCCGCACGGCGGGGTCGCCCTCTTTCGCATGCGCCGACGCCGTAAAGTCGAGTCGTGACATCCGTCCTCTGGTACATCCTGCCCCTGGGTGTCGCGATGGCCCTGAGCGTGCTGCCCCTGCTGGCGGCGGTGCTGATCCTGCTCCGCCCAGATCCGCTGCCGGTGGGCGTTGGCTATCTGGCCGGTTGGGCGATCGGCGTGCTCGTGCTCGTCACCGTCTTCACGCTCGCCGCGAGCTTCATCCCCGCGGGCCGCGGCACCAGCGTCCCGGGATGGGCCCACACCGCCGAGATCGTGCTCGGCGGTGCACTCGTGGCGTGGGGTGTGTGCTCGATCGCGCGGGCGCGCTCGGCGCCCCCGACCGCGCCGTCGTGGACGCGCGCCCTCACCTCCATCGGGCCGCGCCGGGCGGCCGCCTTCGGGCTCGCGATGAACCTGCGCCCGAAGAACCTCACGCTCGCGGTCGCCGCCGGGCTCGCGATCGGGTCGGCATCCCTCGACATCGTCGACAGCGGGCTCGCGATCGCCGTCTTCACGCTCATCGGCGTCTCGACGGTGGCCGCGCTCGTGCTCAGCTATCTCTTCGGCAACCGCCGCGTTCGCCCCACGCTGGAGCGCCTCAGCTCCTGGCTGCTCTCGCACGCGAGCACCGTCCTTCGCGTCTCGCTGGTCGTGGTCGGTGCGATGCTCGTGGCCATCGGGGCGAGCAACCTGGTGGCCTCGTGACCGTCTCGTTCCATCACGCGCCGGTCTCCGGCGTCGATCCCGTGCTGCTCTACCGGATGCTTCAGCTGCGTGTCGAGGTCTTCGTCGTCGAGCAGGACGCCGCGTACCCCGACCTGGACGGGCGGGATGTCGAGCCCGGGGCCGAGCTGGTGTGGGCGCAGCGGGGGGATGACGTGGTCGCGACCCTGCGGGTGCTGCGGGAGCCGGGCGCGATGCGCATCGGTCGCGTCGTCGCCCATCCGAGCGTGCGTGGCACGGATGCCGCGGCGCGGATGATGGCGTACGGCGTGGCGCTCTGCGAGAGCTTCGCCCCGCACCTCCCGATCGAGATCGACGCCCAGAGCGCGCTTGCGGGCTGGTACCGGAGGTTCGGTTTCGAGGTGAGCGGCGAGCAGTTCGTGGAGGACGGCATCCCCCATCTGCCCATGACGAGGCCCGCCGCGGGCTGAGCGGCGGAGCCACCGAGGGGGCGACGCGCGCGTGCATCCCGGCCCCGCCCGCGGGAAGTTCGCTAACGTGGGTCGGCGAACCGCGATAACGCGCGCCCGATTGTTCGCGGTGGGGCGTCTGCGTAGGAGGCTGTCCATGACCATCAAGGATGATCACCCGGCAGAAGCGGGGGCTCCCACGCCGCCCCGGCCGACGCCGAAGAAGGTGCTCAAGGAGGTCACGCATCCCGCGCTGATCCCGGGCATCGGGGTGGAGGACACCCCTCGCACGTTCGGCACCAACTGGGCGGTGTTCGGCATCGCGGGCGCCCTCGTGCTGGCCGTCGTCATCTGGGGCTTCGCCGCGCCCGACAGCATGGGCGCCGCGGGATCGGCCTCTCTCTCCTGGGTCACCACGAACTTCGGATGGCTGTTCTCGCTGCTGGCGATCGTCACGATCGGCTTCATGCTCGTCGTCGGATACGGCCGAACCGGCGGCATCCGGCTCGGCGCCGACGACGAGAGTCCGGAGTTCTCGACGGTGTCGTGGATCGCGATGCTGTTCTCCGCGGGCATGGGCATCGGCCTGCTCTTCTGGGGACCGGCCGAACCCCTCACCTACTTCAACGCGGTGCCCCCGGGCTTCGAGGCGGAGGCGGGGTCGCGCGATGCGATGCTCCTCGCCCTCGCGCAGTCGACGCTGCACTGGGGCCCGATGGCATGGGCCTTCTACGCTCTCGTCGGCGGCGCGATCGCCTACGCCGCGTATCGCCGAGGGCGCGCCCCGCTCATCTCGGCGATCTTCCGCCCCATCTTCGGAGAGCGCACCGATGGACCCATCGGCGCCGTGATCGACGTGTTCGCGATCATCGTCACCCTCTTCGGCACGGGCGTCACGCTCGGGATGGGCGCGCTGCAGATCGCCAGCGGCGTGGAATTCGTGACGGGCCTCGGGCCGTTCGGCAACGGCGCCCTCATCGTCATCATCACGGTGCTGACCGCGGCATTCGTCGTCTCGGCCGTCTCGGGCATCAAGCGCGGCATCCGCGCCCTGTCCAACATCAACATGGTGATCGCGGGGGTCATCGGGCTGTTCATCTTCATCGCCGGCCCCACCCTCTTCCTGCTCAACATCATCCCCGCGAGCGTGACGGCGTTCTTCGGCGAGCTGTGGACGATGCTGACCCGAAACCCGGCCCAGGGCGAGGATGCCTCCGCCTTCATGGCCGGCTGGACCAACTACTACTGGGCCTGGTGGATCTCGTGGACACCCTTCGTCGGCATGTTCATCGCGAAGATCTCCCGCGGGCGCACGCTGCGCGAGTTCGTGACGGTCGTCATCGGCGTCCCCTCCGCCGTCTGCGTCGCGTGGTTCGGCATCCTGGGCGGCACGACGATGCTGTTCGAGTCGGAGGGGCTCGGCATCAGCGACGCCGGGTCGAACGAGGCGATCCTCTTCGCCGTGTTCGACAACCTGCCCTTCGGCGCGGTGCTCTCGGTCATGGCGATGATCTCGATCATCCTCTTCTTCGTCACCTCGGCCGACTCGGCCGCCATCGTCATGGGCTCGATGAGCCAGCGCGGCAAGCCCGAGCCCTCCACCTGGGTGACGATCACGTGGGGGGTGCTGCTGGGCGCCGCAGCGCTCGCGCTGCTGCTGGTCGGCGGTCAGACCGCGCTCTCGGGACTGCAGTCGATCATGGTCGTCTCGGCGCTGCCGTTCGCGATCGTCGTGATCGGCATCATGATCGCCTGGGCGAAGGAACTGCACACAGACCCCTACATGCTGCGCCGTCAGTACGCGCGCGCGGCGATCGCGCAGGGTGTGCGCCGCGGCATCGCGGAGCACGGCGACGACTTCGTCTTCGGCGCCACCGAGGTCGAGGCGAACGAGGGCGCGGGTGCGGGCATCGACACCGACGACCCCGCCCTGACGGAGTGGTACGAAACGGCGACGGGTCAGCTCCCCGTGGTGTCGGCAGAGGACGTCACCCGCAACCTCGATCCGGGGCGTATCCAGAAGCGCGGCCCGGAAGACCCGAGCCACACCGCGTCGGGTGATGCGTCGCTGACCGTCGGAGAGGATCGCCGCGCCCAGCGGGAGGCCCGGCGGGCGCGCGGCGCGGAGGACTGAGCCGCAGGTCGGGTGCGCGATCGCGATGGGCGCGGGGGTTTCGGCCTCCGCGCCCATCGCGTGTGTAGGGATGCCTCAGCGGCCGAACAGGCGCGCGAGGAATCCGCCTCCGCTTCGCTGCGCCCTCGCGGCCTCGATCTCGGAGCGGGAATGCTCGCCCTTGCACCACTGCGAGGAGGCGACCGAGCGCTTGACCTGCGCGATGTGCTGGCCGCACCCCGCCCAGGTCGTCTTTCCGCACACTCGACAGGTCACGGGCTGGCACATGGTTCGCTCTCCTTCACGTCGGGTACCCCTGGGGGTGTACTCGACTATACCCTAGGGGGTATCCGCAGTGCGAATACGGAGCCGCAGCCGACCGTCTGCGGAGCCGATGAGGAAGAGCCGGGTGCTGGCACTCGCGGCGGGCGGCTCGCCGCGGCATCCCGTCCCCTCCGGAATGTGGCTGGAACGCGCGGGGCACCCGTTCCCGTTCCGTCGCCCGACGCCCGGCGCGCGGACGAATGAGCGGAAGCCGCTCTGCGCGAAGACGATTTCGCGGCTCAGGGCGCCCCTCGGCTCCTACCGCGGAAGCACGGTGAGCACCCGCTGCACGTGATCGCGGAACTCGCTCATGAAGGTGCGGAGGAACTGCTCGGTGTCGGCGTTGCTGACCGATCCGTCCTCACCGAAGACATCCGCCGAGAAATGGATGTATGCCTCGGGCGCAGTCATCTGCCGCGCGTTGCAGAAGCTGAGAACCCCGCGGAGGCTCTGCTGCGCCACGGCCGTACCGATCTGCCCGATGGAGGCGCCGATCACCGCGGCCGGGATGTGATCGAACGAGTTCTGCCCCCAGGGGCGTGACGCCCAGTCGATGGCGTTCTTCAGCGCTCCCGGAATCGACCGGTTGTACTCCGGCGTGACGAACAGCACCGCATCGGCGGCGGCGATCGCATCCTTCAGGGCCCTGGCCTCCGGCGGGAAGTGGGCGTCGTAATCCTGGCTGTACAGCGGCAGATCCCGGATCGGGATCTCGGTGAACTCCAGATCATCGGGGGCCACACGGATCACAGCCTTCGCGAGGATGCGGTTGATGGATGTGGAAGAAAGACTCCCGACGAAGTAGCCAACTTGATATGACATGACAGCTCCCGACCTATGGCTATGGGGTCATTGTCCACCTCGCGACGCACAATAAACAGGGCCCGACGAGGCTCACCTAAAGTGCCCGCGACACGCCCTCGGTGCCTCATTTGAGATTGCCCGCGAAATGGTGACGCTCGGGGCATGGGAAGTGAGTTGTCGATGGGTGCGCGTGTCGAGATCACGA
>NZ_JBITUP010000004.1:0-327610 GCF_044542535.1 Microbacterium sp. NPDC078428 | reverse complement strand
AACTCACTTCCCATGCCCCGAGCGTCACCATTTCGCGGGCAATCTCAAATGAGGCACCGAGGGCGTTTCGCGGGCACTTTACGTGAGTCTCGTCGGGACCTTGACAGCGCGCTCGGCGCGGAGCACGCTTGAGTTACGACCAACTCAGCGCCCGGGAGACACGCAGGCATCGCCGCGGCACCGGGCGCTGAGTCTTGGACGGTGTCGGACCGGGGCGCAGAGCGCCCTGTCAAAGGGCGAGCAGGGCCTGTCTCGCGGCAGCGGTGCGTTGCAGCAGCACGCGCTCGTCCTCCTGCGCCCTCGGGTCGCGCCCCGACAGGGACCGCTCCCGCGCCGCGGCCAGCGCGGTGGCGTCGTGGATGAACTCCCGCATGAGCGGTGTGCGATCGCCGCGCAGACCGCGCGCCCACTCGAGCCCGCGGCGGCGCCCGGCCGACGTGGCGAGCATGTCCACCTCCTCGGGAGTGAACCACCCGGCCTCCGCGTACTCGCCCAGCCGCCGGTGCGTCAGGCGCGACTCCTCGCGCTTGAGCGCCAGGACCCCGAGGGTGAACAGGATGAACAGCGGCACCTGGAGCGTGAGGTACAGCGCGAAGAAGTCGCCCAGCATCGCCGACCCGTTCCAGAACGCGTGCAGCGCGATCGCTCCGAGCAGGCCGAGCAGCCAGGGCCCGAGGATCGCGGTCCCGCGGGAACCACGGCGCGCGGCAAGACCTAGCGCGAAGCCGATGACGGCGGTGAACATCGCGTGAGCGAACGGAGAGAGGATGCCGCGGACGAAGAACGTGGCGCTCACCTCGGACACGCCGCCCTCGATGAAGCTGATCGCGAAGTACTGCACGTTCTCGGTGAGGGCGAACCCGGCGCCGACGAGCGCTCCGTACACGACGCCGTCCACCGGTCCGTCGAACGCCCGGCGCGCCGTCGCGATGATGAGCAGCAGCCCCAGGCCCTTGCCGACCTCCTCGACCACCGGCGCCTGGACGACCGAGGAGAACAGGTCGCGGGCGAAGGACCCGTCGGCACCGATCAGCGCCCCCACGCCCAGATCGACGAGGAGGGCGATCGCGACCGAGGCGATCGCACCCCAGGCGGCGGCGAAGACCAGCAGTCTGCGCGGCTCCGGCTCCCAGCGGTCGATCAGTCGCACGGCGAAGAGCACGACGGCGAAGGGCACGAGGGCGAGCACGAACCCCACGATCGACGCGCCGGCCCCGAGGAAGGTCAGGAAGTAGCCGACGAGGCCGACCAGGACGACGGCGAGCAGAGCGAACAGCCAGACGGAGGCGGTGCGCCCGCGCGTGGGCATCTTCGGCAACGGAGGCGGCGTGCCGATCGACGGCGGCGGGGGCGGGATGAGGGCGCCCCGCCCGGGGTGAGGCTGCTCCAGTGGTGAGGCGAAGTCGTGGGCTCGGGGCGAGGAGTCGCTCGCGGGCCAGGGCGGCGGTTGGTACGTCACATCGGCCAGCCTAGGCGCGGGCCGGTAGCGTGGGAGGGTGCGTTTCGCCCACATCGTCTCCCCCTCGTCCCCCGAACCCGCCCTCGTCGTCGTCTCCGGCGAGGAGGGGGTCGTCGTCTCCGAGCTGTGGGAGGGTGCTCCGAGCGACCTGCAAACCCTGATCGAGGGCGGAGACGACCTGCTCGCCCGGGTCCGCGACGCGATGGCGCAGCAGCCGGGGACGGCGACGCGGCATCCCCTCTCCTCCGTGTCGTTCGCGTCCGCCGTGAGCGCGCCGCCGCTGATCCTCGCGATCGGCCTCAACTACTCGGCCCACTCGAGCGAACTGGGGCTCAAGACCGATGCGGCTCCGACCGTCTTCACCCTGTGGCCCAATTCGCTCACCGGTCACGGCCAGACCACGACGTGGCCGCGGACGCTCAGCGAATCGGTGGACTACGAGGCCGAGCTCGGCGTCGTCGTGGGCCGGGCGGGAGCCGACATCGCGCCCGAGGATGCGCTCGATCACGTGTGGGGGTACACCGTGGTCAACGACATCACGGCCCGCGACATCCAGTTCTCCGAGGCCCAGTGGTCGCGGTGCAAGTCCTTCGACGGTTTCACGCCGACGGGCCCGTTCGTTGTGACCGCCGACGAGATCGCCGACCCGCAGAATCTCCACATCTGGGCCGTCGTCGACGGCCACACCGTCCAGGATGCCTCGACCGGTCAGATGGTGCGGTCGGTCGCGACCCTGGTGGCGCACCTCTCGCAGTCCGCCACCCTGCTGCCGGGGACGTTGATCTCCACCGGCAGCCCCGGGGGCGCGGGGTACTCGCGGGATCCGCAGATCTTCCTGCGCGATCGGTCCACGGTGACGGTGGGCATCGACGGCGTGGGCGAGCTGACCACGCACTGCCGCATCCTCGGCTGACCCCGATCCGCCCTAGAGGTCCTCGGCGGAGGAGACGGTCGGAATCGCCGCCGTCACCGCTTCGAGCCCCGACAGCCGCGCGGGCGAGAGCTGCTTGACGACCTCCTCGCGCGACATGAGCCCGGCCTCCACGACGAGGTCGGCCACGTTGCGCCCGGTCAGCAGCGCCGTCTTGGCCAGCGCCGCCGACGCCGAATAGCCGATGAAGGGCGTGAGGGCGGTGACGACGCCCACGGACGAGCCGACCATCGCGCCCAGACGCTCGCGGTTCGCGGTGATGCCGTCGACGCAGTTGACCCGGAGGGTGAACATCGCCTGCCGCATCCACGTGATCGACTGGAAGATCGAGTGCGCGATGACCGGTTCGAAGGCGTTGAGCTGCAGCTGCCCCGCCTCGACGGCCATCGTCACGGTCGTGTCGGCGCCGACGACGGCGAAGGCGACCTGATTGACGACCTCGGGGATGACGGGGTTGACCTTGCCGGGCATGATGCTCGAACCCGCCTGCCGCGCCGGCAGGTTGATCTCGCCGAAGCCCGCCTGGGGACCGGAGGAGAGCAGTCGCAGGTCGTTGCAGATCTTCGACAGCTTGATCGCATTCCGCTTGAGCGACGACGAGAACGACATGAAGGCGCCGGTGTCGCTCGTGGACTCCACGAGATCGGTGGCCGTCTGGAGATCCAGCGCGGTGATCTCCCGGAGGTGCCGCAGGACGGCGACCGAGTACCCCGGGTGCGCCGTGATCCCGGTGCCGATCGCCGTGGCACCCATGTTGATCTCGGTGAGCAGGTAGGCGTTCTCCTTCAGGCGGTTCCAGTCCTCGCGCAGCGTCGTCGCGAAGCCGTTGAACTCCTGTCCGAGGGTCATCGGAACGGCATCCTGCAGCTGCGTGCGGCCCACCTTCAGGATGTCGTGAAACTCGTCCGCCTTGGCCTGGAAGGATCGGCGAAGCAAGTCGAGCTGCTCGAGGAGGGCCCGCAGATCCAGGCTCAGACCCACCTTGATCGCGGTGGGGTAGACGTCGTTCGTCGACTGGCTGCGGTTGGTGTCGTCGATCGGCGAGAGGAATGCGTAATCGCCCTTCTCGCGTCCCGCCATCTCGAGCGCGACGTTGGTGATCACCTCGTTGGCGTTCATGTTCGTCGACGTGCCCGCCCCGCCCTGGATGACGCCGACGACGAACTCGTCGTGGAACTCGCCGTCGATGATGCGCTGGGCCGCCGCGTCGATCAGCGACGCCTTGTCCTCCGGCAGGACGCCGATCTCGCGATTGGCGCGCGCCGCGGCTTGCTTGACCATCGCGAGGCCGCGCACCAGGTCGGGATACACCGAGATCGGACGCTTGCTGATCGGGAAGTTCTCGAGCGCTCGTGCGGTGTGGATGCCCCAGTAGGCGTCGGCGGGGATCTCGAGCGATCCGAGGGAGTCGGTCTCGGTGCGGGTACGGGGCGCTGCGCCCACGTCCATGTGGGAGGCCATGTGGTGTCCTTGTGGGTCGATCACGGCGGATAGCGGGATGTGCCCCGAGCCTACCCGCGACGAACGCCGGGACCGACGCGAGGTGCGACGATCCCGGCGCCCGGTGTGTGCGCGATCAGCGATTCAGCGGCGACATGTCGGCGTAGCGGTCGCCCACCGCGGTGCCGACCTCGCCGAGCGCCGCGATCTGCGCGGCCGAGAGTTCCACGGCATCCGCCGCGACGTTCTCCTCCAGGGCCGCGATGCGGCGCGTCCCGGGGATGGGCGCGATGTCGTCGCCCTGCGCGAGGAGCCATGCGAGTGCCACCTGGGCGGGGGTCGCCCCGACTTCGCCCGCGACGGCCACGACCTTGTCGACGATCGCGAGGTTGGCGTTCAGGGCGTCACCGGCGAAACGCGGGTTGGAGCGGCGGAAGTCGCTCTCGTCGAGCTGGTCGAGCGAGCGGATGGCTCCGGTCAGGAATCCTCGCCCGAGCGGCGAATAAGGCACGAACCCGATGCCGAGCTCGCGGACGGTCGGCAGGATCTCGGCCTCGCCAGAACTTCGAGCGCACTCGAAGTCAAGCGTCCGGCGCGCGGTGCGGGCCGGGCTTGCGTGAGAACACCTCGAGGCGCTCATCGGGGGTGAGCCCGGACATCCGCTCGTACCACCCCGGACCGAAGAAGTCGCCGGACGGCGCCTCCGCGACGGGGACGACCGTGTGCGTGATCGTGTCGTCGTAGACGTGCACGAGGTGGAAGGACTGCCCGGCATCCATGCCGTTCACCGACGCCGCCGGACGGCCGAGGTCCATCGTGTAGCAGGTCGCCGACGCCACGCTCACGGGCACGCCCGCGAACGTGCCGTGGGTGGAGTAGTGGAGGTGCCCCGCGAGGATCGCGCGCACGTCGCCACCGTCGATGGCGTCGGCGAGGAGTTCCTGCCGCTGCAGTTCGAGGATGCCGAAGAGCGGCACATGGCTCGGGAGCGGCGGGTGGTGGAGGGCCAGGATCGTGCCGAGCGGGGCGGGGTCGCGCAACCGCTCGCGCAGCCACGCGAGCTGCGCGTCGTCGATGTCGCCGTGGTGCCAGCCCGGGACGGTCGAGTCGAGCGCGATGAGGCGCAGACCGCCCAGGTCCCACTCCCCCGTGATCGGCTCCTGCGTGGGCTCGCCGCCGAGCAGGTCGCGACGCATCTGCGGTCGCTCGTCGTGATTGCCGGCGACCCATACGATCGGCGCCGACAGACGCTCCGCGAGCGGCTCGACGACCTCGCGGAGGAGCCGGTACGCCTCCGGTTCGCCGAGATCGGTGAGATCGCCGGTGAAGACGAGCGCGTCGGGCGCGAGCTGCATCCCCTCGATGCGCTCGATCATGCGGCGCAGGTTCGCCTCCACGTCGTACACGCCGCCCAGGCGCCCGTCGCCGCCCAGGAGGTGGGTGTCGCTCAGGTGCAGCAGCGTGCGCAGCGGGGCGGGGTGACGGCCGAACGTGTAGGAAGTGCTCACGACGACAGCCTAGGAGCGGCTCACCCCACCACGATGAGGACGATGCCCGCGATGACGGCGAGACCGCACGCAGCGAAGCATGCGTATGCACCCGCGGCGGAGATGCGCTTCTGTCCCAGGGACAGCGGGTTCTTCTTGGCGGCCTTCGCCGCCGCCTTCTCTGCGCGCCGCGCCTGCTTCTCGCTGATGACCGTGATCGCGTCCGTGAACTCCGCCGGCGAGACGACGGGGACGCGACCCGCGCGCACGAGCAGGCGCAGGCCCAGCGCGTAGAAGCCGACCACGAGGATCGCCCCGACGAGGGCGGCGGCGAAGACCTGGAGGAATGCGAGCCAATCGATCGCCACGCCCGTCACCGCCCCGCCCTGTCGTCCTGCTCGCGACGCGCGGCCGCGGCGGCCTGACGGCGCGTGGGCGGCGGGTCGCCGGTCACCGTCACGGCGTGCCCGGACTCGGCGACCTCGCTCATCGCGTTGCCCGCATCGACGACGTTCCGGCGCGAGCGCAGGAACAGACCCACGATGATGACGAGGGCGATCGCGGCATCCACCATCACTCCCCACGTGCCGAACCAGACGACGACGAGCGCGGCGAGCGCTCCCACGAACCCGGCGGCCGGAAGCGTCAGCACCCAGCCGATCGCGATCCGCCCCACGGTGCGCCACCGCACCGCGGAGCCGCGACGCCCGAGGCCGGATCCGATGACTGAGCCGGAGGCGACCTGGGTGGTCGAGAGCGCGAAGCCGAGCGCGCTCGAGGCGAGGATCGTGGAGGCTGTGGACGTCTCGGCGGCGAACCCCTGGGCGGGCTTGACGTCGGTCAGGCCCTTGCCGAGGGTGCGGATGATGCGCCACCCGCCCATGTACGTCCCGAGCGCGATCGTGACGGCGCAGGCCACGATCACCCACAGCTGCGGGTCGGGGTCGCTCTGCCACCCCACGGTGAGGAGCGCGAGGGTGATGACCCCCATCGTCTTCTGCGCATCGTTCGTGCCGTGGGCGAGCGCGACCAGGCTCGACGTGAAGATCTGCCCCCACCGGAAGCCCGAGCGTCCGTCGGGCTTGCCGTCGTAGCGACGCGTCAGGGCGTAGGCGATCTTCGTGACGCTGAAGGCGATGAGGCCCGCCGTGACGGGCGCGATGACGGCGGGCAGGATGACCTTCGACATCACGACGCCGAAATCGATCGCGGCGACGCCGACGCCGACGAGGGTGGCGCCGATGAGCCCGCCGAACAGGGCGTGGGAGGAACTGGAGGGCAGCCCGAGCAGCCAGGTCAGCATGTTCCAGGTGATCGCGCCGATGAGCCCCGCGAAGATGATGGCCGGGAAGACGGCGCCCGAGATCTCATCCTCGCGGATCATTCCGCCGGAGATGGTCCGCGCGACCTCGGTGGACAGGAACGCCCCGACCAGATTGAGGACGGCGGCGAGCAGGACCGCCACCTTCGGCTTGAGCGCGCCGGTCGCGATGGGCGTCGCCATCGCGTTCGCGGTGTCGTGGAAGCCGTTGGTGAAGTCGAAGAAGAGCGCCAGTCCGATGACGAGCACGATGACGAGTGCTGCGGTGTCCACGTTCGCTTTCCGGGAAGGGGATGGGGCGTGCCGCGCGTGCGGCGTGACGAACGAAGAGTTCACCGGCTGTTCAGGGGCCGTTCACGGGCCGTGGAGAATCCTCGCACCGGCCCCCGTGTCGGTCAACTCCCGGCACCACGGCCCATCCCCAATCCGATCCACGCTCCGCCGCGGATGACCGAGAGGACGCAACACGGCGACCCGGGAAGGGAGCGGACCCATGCGCACGAGGACGACGGGAACAGCATCCCGGCTCAGCGGCTTCGTCTGGGCGGGCGTTGCCGGGATCGTCGCGGCGGCGGCCTTCCTCGCCGCCGCCGAGGTCGTCGCCCTGCTCGCGGGCCCCACCGCGAGCCCCCTGCTGGCCGTCGGATCGTTCGTCATCGACATCGCGCCGCAGTGGCTCAAGGAGTTCGCCATCTCGACCTTCGGCGCCTACGACAAGGTCGCCCTGCTCGCCGGGCTCACCCTCGCCGTCGTCATCGCCGCGGCGATCGCCGGAATCCTGGAGTATCTGCGCCCTCCGCTCGGCATCCTCGCCTTCGTCGTCGCGGGCGGCCTGTCGCTCGCTGCGACCCTCACGCGTGCCGGGACGGGCGCGTTCGCCTTCCTGGGACCCCTCGCAGGAACGATCGCCGCCGCGATCACGATCTTCCTCCTGGCCAGACGGCTGCGGGCCGCGGACCGCGTCTCCCCCGGGGGCGAGGATGCCGCGGGGCCCGACCGGCGCGGCTTCTTCCGCCTGGCGGGGATCGCCGCGGCATCCGCCCTCGTCGTGGGGGCAGGGTCGAGGATCCTCTCCGGGGTCACGACATCGATCACCGCGGCGCGCGAGGCCCTTCGCATCCCGGACCCGCGATCGAGGGTCACGGTGCCGGAGGGCGCGAAGCTCGAGGTCGAGGGCATTTCGCCGCTGTTCACCCCCAACGGCGACTTCTACCGCGTCGACACCGCCCTCACCGTGCCGGAGGTCGATCCGGCATCCTGGCGCCTCGTCGTCGACGGGATGGTCGATCGCCGTGTCGAGCTCGGCTTCGACGACCTCGTGGGCATGGGGCTCGACGAGTACTCGATCACCCTCACGTGCGTCTCCAACGAGGTGGGCGGAGGGCTCGTCGGATCGGCCCGCTGGCTCGGCGTGCCCGTGCGTGATGTGCTCGCGACGGCCGGCGTGTCGGCGGACGCCGACATGGTGCTCTCCCGCAGCATCGACGGATACACGGCGAGCACGCCGCTGGATGCCCTGACCGACGACGGCCGCGACGCGATCTTCGCGGTCGCGATGAACGGCGAGCCGCTCCCCCTCGAGCACGGCTTCCCCGTGCGCATGGTCGTTCCCGGGCTCTACGGCTACGTCTCCGCCACGAAGTGGGTGACGGAGCTGAAGGTCACGACCTTCGCGGAGGACGAGGCCTACTGGACGCCGCGCGGCTACGCCGCCGAGGCGCCGATCAAGATGTCCTCGCGCATCGACACGCCGCGATCGGGAACCCCCGTGAGCGCGGGTACGGTGGCCGTGGCGGGCGTGGCGTGGGCCCAGACGGTCGGCATCGAGCGCGTCGAGGTGCGCATCGACGAGGGCGAGTGGCAGAGCGCGCGGCTGTCCGTTCCCGTCAACGAGGACACCTGGGTGCAGTGGGTGCTGGAGTGGGATGCCGAGCCCGGCACGCACTACATCACCGTGCGGGCGATCGATGCCGAAGGGAACATGCAGATCGAGGAGCGTGCGCCCATCGCGCCGAACGGGTCCTCGGGATGGCAGCGCACACTCATCACCGTGAACTGAGGCGCGGCGCCGGCGGCGAGGCCCTGGACTAGCGTGGACGGGTGAGCATCGACGAGACCACGCCGGCAGCACCCCTCCCCCCGATCGCCCTGCGTGCGCCGCGGAGCCGGGCGTTCCACGGCGACTCCGTGCACGACGACTACGAGTGGATGCGTGCGAAGGACGACGCCGCGGTCATCGCCCACCTCGAGGCGGAGAACGCCTACACCGAGGCGCGCACGGCCCACCTCGAGGGCCTTCGCGAGGCGGTGTTCGCGGAGATCAAGGGACGCACCCTCGAGACGGACCTCTCGGTGCCGTCGCGCCGCGGGCAGTGGTGGTACTACGGTCGGACGGTGGAGGGGAGCCAGTACGGCATCCAGTGCCGCGCACCCATCTCTAACCCCGACGACTGGGAACCGCCGAGGCTGGAGCCGGGCGTGGATGTTCCCGGGGAACAGATCCTGCTCGACGGGAACATCGAGGCCGACGGCCACGACTTCTTCTCCCTCGGCTCCTTCGGCGTGTCCGACGACGGCACCCGGATGCTGTTCGCCGTGGACGTGGCCGGAGACGAGCGCTACACGATCCATGTGAGAGACCTCGCAACGGGCGCCGCGCTCGGCGAGGAGATCCCCGGGACGGCCGCCGGGGCATCCTTCTCCCCCGACGGCGCCTCCATCGTCTACACCACCGTCGACGACGCGTGGCGACCGGACACACTCTGGCTGCACACCGTGGGAACGGCCCCGGCGGATGACGTGAGGCTCTTCCACGAGCCCGACGACCGGTACTGGCTCGGCGCCGGCTTCACGCGCAGCGACCGGTACCTCGTGATCGGGCTGGGTTCCTCCATCACGTCCGAGGCGTGGCTCGTCCCCGCCGACGACCTCCGAGCGGAGCCCACCGTCGTGTGGCCGCGCCGCGAGGGCGTCGAGTACTCGGTCGACCACGCCGTGATCGACGGCGAGGACGCGCTCTACATCCTGCACAACGACGACGCCCTGGACTTCGAGCTGGTGCGCGTCGCGGCGGGCGACCCCGCCGGTCGCCGCGAGACCGTTCTGCCCCACACCCCGGGCGTGCGCCTGCTCGATGTCGACTGCTTCCGGGACTTCTCCACCGTGGAGTACCGCCGCGGGGGTCTCGCCCGCATCGGTCTGCTCGATCACGGCAGCTCCGAGGTCCGCGAGCTGAGCTTCGAAGAGCCCCTTTACGCGGCCGCGTTCGGCGGCAACCGAGAGTGGGCGCCCCCGCTGCTGCGGCTGGCGTACGACTCCTTCGTGACCCCCAACACCGTGTGCGACTACCGGCTCTCCGACGAAGCGCTGCTCGTCCGGAAGCGCCAGCCCGTCCTCGGCGGTTACGAGAGCTCCGACTATGCGCAGGCCCGGGTGTGGGCCCCGGCCCAGGACGGCACGCAGGTCCCCGTCTCACTCGTGTGGAAGCGCTCGTTCGGCGAGGCGGGCGCCGCCCCCCGCCCCCTCCACCTGTACGGCTACGGCTCGTACGAGCACTCGATCGAGCCCCGGTTCTCGGTCGCGCGCCTCTCCGAGCTCGACCGCGGAGTCGTCTTCGCCGTCGCCCACGTGCGCGGCGGCGGCGAGATGGGGCGGCAGTGGTACGAGGACGGCAAGCTCGCCCGCAAGAAGAACAGCTTCACCGACTTCGTCGACGCCGCGCGGCACCTCATCGAACAGGGGTACACCACTCCCGACAGGCTCGTCGCCGAGGGCGGCAGCGCCGGGGGCCTTCTCATGGGCGCGGTCGCGAACCTCGCGCCCGAGCTCTTCGCAGGCATCCTCGCGGAGGTGCCTTTCGTCGATGCCCTGACGACGATCCTCGACCCCACCCTCCCCCTGACGGTCATCGAGTGGGACGAGTGGGGCGACCCGCTCCACGACCCCGACGTCTACGCGTACATGAAGTCCTATTCGCCGTACGAGAACGTCCGAGAGGGCGTCTCCTACCCGCGCATCCTCGCCGTCACGTCGCTCAACGACACCCGTGTGCTCTACGTGGAGCCCGCGAAGTGGGTCGCCCGCCTGCGCGAGGTCGGCGCCGACGCGCTGCTCAAGTGCGAGATGGTCGCCGGGCACGGCGGCGTCTCCGGGCGCTACAACGCGTGGCGGGAGCGAGCCTTCGAGCTCGCCTGGCTGCTCGACGTGCTGGGCGTCGCCGAGGTCTGAGCCCCCTCGACGGCGGTGGTCCCGCCGTCGGCGGCAGGAGATCGGCCCAGAACAGGATGCCCCGGCGACGTTCGTCCTGTCTCCAGCCGTTCACCTGCACCCGCTCGCCGGTCGCGCGAGTGCATATCCCCAACCCGGCTGTGCTGCAGCCGTCCACAGAACCGTCGGCCGTCACCGCCCTGACGCGCCATCGACGCGACAGTTGCAGCATGCTCGATCCTTCGGAATTCACCGCCTGGCTCCGGGCTCAGGGCGGCGTCGCTCACACGCGCACGGCCCGGGTCGCCGGATTCTCGAAATACGACATCGACGTCGCCGTCCTACACGGCGCCGCGAGCCGCGTGCGGCGCTCGTGGCTCGTCGGTCCGAGCGCGTCCCCGTGGCGGCATGCCGCGGCATCCGTCGGCGGACGTCTCACGTGCCTGAGCGCGGCAGCCGAATGCGGCCTGTGGACGCCGGAGCATCAGACGATCCACGTCGCCGTCTCCGCCACGGCCTCGCGCCTGGAAAGTGCGGGCATGCGTCTCCACTACGCGACGGGTCCGGCCCCCGTCGCGCGCACCAGCGCGACCGAGCCGATCCTCAACGTGCTCTTCCACATCGCGCGCTGCGTGCCCAGGCTGGATGCTCTGGCGGTGTGGGAGTCCGCGCTGAATCGAAAGGTCGTGGACTCGGCGACGCTTTCGCGGGTCGTGTGGCGGAGCACCGCCGCCTCCGCCCTGTCGGCCGCGGCCCCCGCGCTGTCCGACTCCGGCATCGAGACGGTCTTCCGGGAGCTCATGGCGAGCATCGGCGTGACGGTGCGCCAGCAGGTGTGGGTCGACGGACATCCTCTGGACGCTCTGATCGGCGACCGACTGGGGATTCAGCTGGACGGATTCGCGCATCACAGTTCTGCCCGCGACCGCCGCCGCGACCTCCGTGCCGATGCACGGCTCGTACTGCGCGGATACACGATCCTGCGCTTCGACTATCAGCAGGTGCTCTTCGATCCGGCGTATGTGATCGAGACGATCTCGATGGCCATCGCCCAGGGTCTCCATCTCGCGGGGCGACCGTCGAAGTGACCCGATGGGGCAGGAGATCGGCCCGGAACAGGACGTTCTCCGGCCCGTCGTCCTGTCTTGGGCGACTTTCCTGTTCTCGGCGACTCAGCCGAAGAGCGCGGCGGCCTCGTCGTAGCGGTGGCGCGGCACGGTGTTGAGCTCGCCCAGCGCGTCGACGAACGGCACGCGCACGATCTCGGTACCTCGCATCGCCACCATCTGGCCCCAGGCGCCGTCGACCACCGCATCCGCCGCGTGCAGCCCCAGGCGGGTCGCGAGCACGCGGTCGAAGCCGGAGGGCGAACCGCCGCGCTGGATGTGGCCGAGGACGGTCGCACGGGTCTCGACGCCCGTGATCCGCTCGATCTCGGGCGCCAGCACCTCGCTGATGCCGCCGAGCCGCGGCCGGTTGAAGGCGTCGAGCCCCTTGTCGGAGTACGCCTCGTCCATCCCCGTGAGCGTGAAGCCCTCGGAGACGACGACGAGCGGCGCGCGACCGCGGTCGTGCGCGCTCGTGACCTGCGCGCAGATGTCGTCGATCGAGAGGGGCACCTCGGGGATGCAGATGACGTGCGCCCCCGCCGCGATCCCGGCGTGAAGGGCGATCCAGCCCACGTGGCGTCCCATGACCTCGGCCACCATGCAGCGCTGGTGCGAGTCGCCCGTCGTACGCAGGCGGTCCATGGCATCGGTGGCGATGTTGACTGCGGTGTCGAAGCCGAACGAGTAGTCGGTGGCCCGCAGGTCGTTGTCGATCGTCTTGGGCACACCGAGGACGTTGATGCCGTCCTTGGAGAGCCGGTCGGCGGCGGCGAGCGTGCCTTCGCCGCCGATCGCGATGATGCCGTCGATGCGGTGGCCGTACAGCGTCTTCGCGATGTTCTCGGCCCCGCCGCGCGGTCCGTCGTACGGGTTCGTGCGGCTCGTGCCGAGGATCGTGCCGCCCACCTTCGACAGGCCCTTCACCTCGTGGCGGGTGAGGGGGAAGAAGTCGGCGTCGACGACGCCGCGCCAGCCGTCGCGGATGCCGACGAACTCGAGGTCGTACGTCGTCGTCCCCTTCAGCACCACTCCCCGGATGACCGCGTTCAAACCGGGGCAGTCGCCGCCGCTGGTGAGGATGCCGATCTTCATGGGAGTCCTTGCTGTGGGGTACGGATTACCGGCGACGCTGCCTGTCCGACACTATCGCCGGATGACCGAGCGTGCCACACGGGCCGACGGCGCCCCCGCAGACCCTGCTGGGCACGCCGTCGAGAGCGGCGTCACTCGCCGCCGAGCGAGCGCCGCGTGAGGTGCATGAGCGCGCTCAGCTGCACCGAGTCGCTCGAGCCCGGCTCGACCGCGACGCCGTCGAGCGCGCGGAGCGCGAGGCCCTGCTTGGAGTCGATCAGCTCGGCGATCTTGGTGTCGATCGTGTGCGCCGCGATGATGCGCCACGCCGTCACGGGCTCGTCCTGACCGATGCGGTGCACCCGGTCGATGGCCTGGGTCTGCTCCGCGGCCGTCCACGACAACTCGGCGAGGACGACGTTCGACGCCGCCTGCAGGTTCAGTCCCACGCCCGCGGCCGTGAGCGAACAGACGGCGATCCCCACACCCTCGTCGGTGTTGAAGTCGTCGATCGCCTGCTGCCGCACGGGTGCGCTCTGGTCGCCGCGGATCGACACCGTGCGAAGACCGGATGCCGCGAAGTGGGCCTCGGCGGCATCCATGACGTCGATGTGCTTGGCGAAGAAGACGACCTTCCCCACCGACCGCTGCAGCTGCACGGCGTAGTCGGCGGCGAGCTGCGCCTTCGCCTGACCGATGCGTCGCACCATCGTGAAGACGTTCTCGGAACCGGAGCCGGCGGCCTTGGACTCGTCGAGCTCGTTCTGCGCGACGAGGCGGACGATGTCCTCGTCGATCTCGCCGCCCACGCTCGCCCCCCGGCCGCTCGCGCCACGTGCCTCCACGATGCGCCGGTATCGGGCCGCGAGCCGCTCCCCGAGTTCCCGCTCGGCATGGCGGATCGAGCGTCCGTACTCGTCGTCGAGCTCGACGGGCAGGTCGGCGATCAGCTTGTCGGGCAGGTCGGCCGCGACATCCTTCTTCTTGCGCCGCACGATGCCCATGGAGATGACGGCATCGCGCGCCTCGGGATAGAAGGCCTTGTCGGCGGGGGTCAGACCGGTGGCGTCGAGCTTCTCCATGAGCTCGGGACCCGGCTTCTCCCCGTTCGTCCAGCCGAGGAAACGCCAGATCGCGTCGAAGTCCTCAACATCGTTGATGAGCGGCGTCCCGGTGAGGGCGAGCAGCAGCGGGTCTCCCCCGGGCGTGGCCTCCCGGATGCGTCCGGCGAGCGCCAGCACGTTCTGCGAGCGCTGCGAGGACAGGTTCTTGATGAAGTGCGCCTCGTCGACGACCATGCCCTTGAGGCCGATCGAGCTCAACCAGGACAGGTGCCGGTCGAGGATCTCGTAGTTCACGATGAACACGTCGGCGAACGCGTCGATGTCCGCGCCATCGCCCTGGATCACCGTCGCGCGGCGGTGCGGAGTCCAGCGCTCGACCTCGCGCGCCCAGTTCATCTTCACGACGTTGGGCACGACCGCCAGCAGCGGATACGCGTCGGCGACGGATGCCGCGAGCAGCGACTGCGCCGTCTTGCCCAGTCCGGGCTCGTCGGCGAGGAGGAAGGTGCGGTGCCCCTCCCGGACGGCTTCCAGGAAGCGCGACTGGTGGGCCATGACCTCGCGTCCTCGGGGCGAGAGCCTGTCGAACTCCGGCAGGGGAGGCAGATCCATGGATGCCGCGCCCCCGCCGGCGCCGGTCTCGAAAGCCTTGTAGAGCGGGCCCATGAGCTCCCAGCCGTCCAGTCGCCGCCGCGGGTTCTCCCGCCGGATCGGACGGGAGAGGTCGGGCGCGAGGAAGGGATTGGCCATCTGGCGCGACTCGATCGCCGGCGGGGTCACCTGCCGCTCCGCGAGGGCGGTCGGAACGACCGGCTGCGCCACCGGGGCGACGTCGGTGATGATGAGTTCGTCTGCGGCCAGCTCTGCTCCCGACTCCAGCAGCCAGTCGCGGCGCATCCGGCGCGCGACCGGAGACGTGGCCTGGTCGACTTCGAGGAGCTGGATGAGCGAGGTGTCGCGCGCCGCCGTCTTGGCGAGGATCGTCGCGACCCCGTCGAGGCGCTTGAGCAGTTCGCCGCGGACGGCATCCGACACCGACGTGTCGGCCTTCACACGGGCGCGCTCCTCGCGCACGAGGAACGCGATGACCTGGAACTTGACCCGGTTGGTGGGCCCCAGCTTGCCGCGCTGGGCCTTCGCCTCGACCTCGCGAACCTTGCGGGCGAGGATCGGGATGAGGGGGGCGTCGTCATCGCGACGTGCGGACGACTGCTTGCGGCGCCGCTGTAGCTGCGCCTGTGCCGTGCTCGGCATGCTCCTCCTGAGCGTGTGCGCCGGTCGATCCGGCGGTTCTGACGTCGGAAACCGACGACGGGCGTGGCGTCCCGCGGGCGATGGATGCGCCTTGCGCCTCGGGCGACGCTCGCCGCGGCTGCGTGCGAGGGCCCGCGCGAGGACGACCGCGGGATGGGACCTCGATCCTGCGCCGGAAGGCGTGCCTCGACGCTCGATTCCGATGGTCCCCTGTGGGTGCGGATGCCGCTCCCTCGCCTCAGTCTACGCCACGGGCCGCTCGCCGCATAACGTCCTGCGTATGCGGCGTATTCCGACGAGCGTCGGCGCGCGGGATCAGCCCCAGAGCGTGGCGACGACGTCGTCGGTGTAACCGGGAGGATCGAAGTTGATCCAGCGCGTCGCGACCCAGCCATTGCCGTGGAGGTGGTGCGTCTCCCCGAAGGCGGCGATCTCATCCTCACCCGACCGGGCGCAACGCGTGCCGGCCTCGTCATCGGCGCATGTGAAGCCCTCGGTCGAGAGCGCCTCCCGCACGAGGGCCGCCTGCGACGCGTCGACCACCGTGACGTTCGTCGCGAGACCCACCTCGCTCGGCACGCCCCAGGAGCAGCGCAGCGTCGGGGCACCGGATTCGATGATCTCGAGGGCCGTCACGACCTGGGTCGCGTGCATCGTCACGCCCGGATCGTTCAGCGGCGGGTTCTGCTCCTCGAGCAGCGCGAGCATGCCGGCGGAGTAGATGTCCTCGCACGATGCGGGCATCTCGATGTCGGCGGATGCCTCGGGTGACGCGCTGTGCGAGGGGTCGGGCGTCGCCGTCGACGGGTCGGGCGACGGGTCGCCCGTGCTGGTGGGCACGGGGGTCGGCTGGGCGACACAGCCGACGAGCAGCAGGGCGGCGACCGACGCGGTTCCGAACAGAGCAAGGGCACGGGCGGGCAGGCTGCGGGCGGACATGCGATCCTCTCGACGCGGGCGACGCGTCCGAGCCTAGTCACGCGGGTCGGCTCGGTGGGGTCGCCCGATCTCACCGAGGTTCGGATACCTCTTCCGAGAGCCAGTCCGCGAGGCGCGCCGGGACATCGGTGACGATGCCGTCGACCCCCGCCCGCAGGGCCTCGCGCCACTTCCCGTCGTCGTTGAACGTGTAGACGACCACCCGCATCCCCGCCGCGTGCAGTTCGTCGATCACCTCGGGCCGCTCCAGCACCTCGCGTCCCGCCGCGATCACCCCCCGCACCCCGAGGGCGCGCGCTGCGCCGACCACGTCGTCGGGCAGCTGGCGGAGGATGGCGAGCCGCGAGATCACCGTGTTCTGGGAGGCGACGAGCGCGAGGGTGCGGGCGTCGAAGCTCGCGACCGCGACCCGGCGTTCGAGGCCGTGCCGGGCGATCGTCGCGACGAGCGAGGCGACGGAGTCGGCATCCCACTCCCCCTTCAGCTCCACGAGAGCGCGCAGGGAGGAGGACGCCAGCTCGGCCAGGAACTCCTCCGCCGTCGGCACGGGCGTTGCGGCGAAGTCGGGCCCGAACCACGACCCGGCATCCAGCCCCCTGATCTGGGCGAGGGTCGACTCGGCCACGGCGCCCCGGCCGTCCGTCGTCCGATCGACGGTCGCGTCGTGCATGAGCACGGCGTGACCGTCGGCGGTGAGGGCGATGTCCACCTCGACGTACTCGTACCCCGAGGCGATCGCCGCGCGCACGGCGGGCATCGTGTTCTCGGGCGCCCCCTCGGAATCACCCCGGTGCGCCGCGATGAAGGCGGCGTCGCCCGGGTCGCGCGCCTCGCCGAGCAGCTCGCTGGCGGTCACGGGGGCGCGGGAGGCGCCGAGCGTCGCGACGAGGACCCCCGCAACGACGAGGACGCACATCACGATGAGTGCGGGCAGCCGCTCGGTGCGGGCGGATACGGCAGGTTCGGGCATCGGGCGTGTCCTCCACGGTGACGTCGTCGTCTACGTCGTGCCAGATTACACACACCGTTATGCGTTCGTTATATTTTCCGCTCGCACACCCTCGTTCCGGCGGACTGCCCGGGCCTGGCCCCGCGACGTAGGCTTGACGCATGCCCACGGACATCACGCAGGAGCAGCTCGCTGCCACGATCGACCACGCGATCCTCAAGCCCGAACTCACCCGCGCAGAGGTGGATGCCGAGCTCGACACGGCCGCCGAGTGGAGCGTGTTCAGCGTCTGCGTGCGCCCCTCCGACATCGCCTACGCCGTCGCCCGGCTCGAGGGCAGCGGCGTCGCCGTCGGCACCGTCATCGGCTTCCCGCACGGCACCACCTCGACGGCCGCGAAGGTCGCGGAAGTCGCGCAGGCCGCGGCCGACGGCGCCGTCGAGTTCGACATGGTGATCAACATCGCCGCGCTGCGATCGGGTCTCGACGAGGAGGTCGTGCAGGACATCGCCGCCGTGAAGGAGGCGGCGGGCCAGCATGTGCTGAAGGTGATCCTCGAGACCAGCCTCCTCGACGAGGAGCAGATCTCCCGCGGCAGCCGCCTCGCGGAGGAGGCGGGCGCCGACTTCGTGAAGACGTCGACCGGATTCGCGGGCGGCGGCGCGACGGCCGCGCACGTCGCGTTGATGCGACGCACGGTCGGGGACACCGTGCAGGTCAAGGCCTCCGGAGGCGTGCGCGGGCTCGACACCGCTCTCGCGATGCTCGACGCGGGCGCGACGCGCCTGGGCACGAGCGCGAGCGCGACCATCCTCGGCGAGCTCGCCGCCCGTCTCTCGGGCGCCGAGGCGAGCGCTCGCACCGACGAGAGCTCGTACTAGCGGCAGGGCGCCGCCAGCACCTCGCGGGCTCGGACGACGTCGTCCGCCATCTGGACCTTGAGCGCGTCGAGGCCGCGGAAGGCCACCATCCCGCGGATCCGCTCGACGAACTGAACCTCGACCTCGTGGCCGTAGAGGTCCAGTCCTTCCCGGTCGAGCACGTATGCCTCGACCTGGCGGCGGGTCACGTCGTCGAACGTGGGGTTGTCCCCCACCGAGATGGCCGCCGGATAGCGCACGCGCGATCCCGCGCGGTGGGCGGAGGTTCCGTCCACGAGCCACCCCGCGTAAACGCCGTCCGCCGGCACGAAGCCCTCGAGCTCCGGAGTGAGGTTGGCGGTGGGATAGCCCAGCTCGCGACCGCGCTTGGCGCCATGCACGACCTCGCCCCAGACGGAGCTCGGGCGGCCCAGCAGCTTGGCCGCATCGGCGACGTCGCCCGCCGCGAGCAGCTCCCTGATCCACGTCGAGGAGACGCGCCGGCCGTGGACGCTTCGGATATCGGCGATCTCGTCCACGGCGAAGCCGGCCTCGGCGCCCATGCGGCGCAGAAGGGCGACGTCGCCCTTCCCCCCGCGACCGAAGCGGAAGTCGGTTCCGACGAGAACCGTACGCGCCCGGAGCGCCTCGACGAGCACGCTCTGCACGAACTCCTCCGCGGGCTGCGCCGCGAGCGTCTCGTCGAATCGGAGCATGAGCGTGGCATCGATACCCGTCTCCGCCAGCAGCGCGGCCTTCTGCGTCACGCCGAGGAGCGAGGGCGGACACTTCTCCGGAGCGAGGATCGCGAGCGGATTGCGGTCGAACGTCACCGCGACGGTGCGGGCGCCCGTGCCCGCGGCATCCACCAGCATGCGCTCGATGATGGCACGATGACCCGCGTGGAGCCCGTCGAACTTCCCGATCGCGACGACCGTCTCCCCGAAGTCGGCAGGCACCTCGGAGGGGTCGTGGAAGAGGATCACGAGCCCGCCGCCGTCAGCTGCGCCCCGGGGACGCGGCTCGTTCGCGGCGGGTGCGCCACGAGCCACCACAGACCGAAGAACGGCAGTACGAGCGGGATGAACAGATACCCGTAGCCGAAGACGGACCAGACGCTCGGATGCCGGAAGAGCTCGGGCAGCGTGAGGCTCAGGGTGCCCACGACGATCACGCCGGCCAGCTCGAAGCCGATCGCGACCCAGGCGATGAGGTACCAGGCCCGAGTACCCGCGAAGATCAGCGCCAGCGTGGCGACGATGTAGACGACGGCGGCCGCGGCGGAGAGGGAGTACGCCAGCGGCGCCTCCTCGAAGCGCTCGGCGATCTGGACGAACGAGCGGCCCGTGGCGGCGAGGGCCATGACGGCGTAGACGATGACGAGGACGCGGCCGACGCCGGTCATGCGGCGGGAGGGGTGGGACGAGGTCATGACGGGTCAATCCTAGGCCGGATCCCGCGTGCGATCCGCCGCCCGATCACGCGACCTGCACCGTCCAGATGACGTGCATGCGCCACACCATGACCGCGACGGAGAGCGCGACGATCCCCATGATCACGGTGCTCCACCGACTGCGCTCGATGAGCGCCCACGCGACGCCTCCCAGCGGCAGCAGCACCGCCGAGACGAGATACACCCAGAACTCGAGGATGCTGCCCGTGGGCGGGTTCCCCGCGAGGGGCGCGATGATCGCGATCACCACCTGGACGATCAGAAGCACCTCGATCAGCGCGAGCGACCCCACCGTGAGATCGCTCGGTCGTCGCCCGGCCAGGCCGGCGATGACGCACAGCAGCCCCGCCACGACCGCCACCGCGACCTGTGCGATGGTCACTCCCAGGATCATCCCGGCTCTCCCGTCCCGCTCGTCGCCCGCCCCGGATCGGGCAGGTTCATGACGCTCTTGATGTCGGATCCGCGCGCCTCGACCACTCCGACGAGCAACCCGGCCGGATCGATCGCGGCCCGCGGGCCTCCCCCCAGGCGGCTCGACGCGCCCGCCAGGCGCTTGCCCTGCCGCAGATCGCGCGCCTCCTCGGCGGACACGTCCAGGCGGCCCAGCACCCGGGCGCCGACCGTGGCGGGATCGATCGGGACCGCCGAGTCCAGAGCGTCGACCCGCACGGCATCGTCGACCGAGAAGGCCCCGACACGGGTCCGGCGCAGCGCCGTCAGATGGCCGCCGACCCCGAGGGCGGCGCCGAGGTCACGGGCGAGCGCGCGGATGTACGTACCGCTGGAGCAGTCAACGACGACGTCCAGCTCGATGCCGTCGGGAACCCGCCGTGCGGCACCCGCATCGAACCGGGAGACCGTGACCTCGCGGGCCTCGAGCACGACGTCCTCGCCGGCCCGAGCGAGGTCGTAGGCGCGCCGTCCGGCCACCTTGATCGCCGACACGCGGCTGGGCACCTGGGAGATGCGTCCCGTGAGCGACGCGACCCCGGCGGCGATCGCCGCGTCGGAGACGGCGTCCAGGGACGAGGGATCCGCGCGCCCGGTGACCTCGCCATCGGCGTCGTCGCTGTCGGTCGTCACGCCGAGCAGGATGGTCGCGTGGTAGGTCTTGTCGAGACCCACGACGAAGGTGAGCAGTCGGGTCGCGGCTTCGACCCCGAGCACGAGGAGGCCCGTCGCCATCGGATCGAGCGTGCCGGCGTGGCCGATCTTGCGGGTGCCGAAGGCACGGCGCGCCCGCGCGACGACGTCGTGGCTCGTCATCCCGCCCGCCTTGTCGACCAGCACCACCCCGGCAGCCGGCGCCATCAGGCGCTCCCCGTGAGGACGCGGCGCGGGGCCTCGGGGTCGGTGTTGTCGATGACCGCCGCGGCGCGGGTGCGCGGATCGACCTCTGCCATGTACGACTCCTGACCTCGGCGACGGTAGCGGTTGGACGGCGCTTCGGGGTCCGGATCGGAGCCGTCCGGCAGGGCCATCCGCGCGGAGGCGACATCGGGCGGCGTATCGAGCCAGACCGACCAGTCCCAGATGTGCGCCAGCTGCGGGCGATGCAGGAAGACGCCGTCGACGACGAGCACCGCATCCGCGGGCCCCGTCACCCAGCGCGCCTCGATGGGCGCGTCGCGCACCGCATCCCACGCCGCGAGCTGGAAGCCGATGGATGCCGCGGTGCGGCTTCCCTCGCGGAACGGGTCGATCAGCACCCGGCGGAAGCTGCTGTAGTCGTAGGAATCCTCGTATCGGCCCCGTCCCGAATCCTCTCCCGGGGTCGAACGCTCCGCTCGGGGGCGGTGGAAGCCCTCGATCGATGCACGGAAGACGTCCGTGCCCTCCTCGGCGAAGGCCTCCGCCAAGCCGTCGGCGAAGATCGTCTTGCCGGACCCGTCGACGCCGTCGACCGCGAGGACGACACGGCCGCGCGGGCATCGGGCCCGCACCTCGTCGCGCAGCGCCCGCAGCACACTCGTGCGGGCGGTGACGGGCAGGCGCATGGGCTCCAGCCTACGCGCGCCGGGTCGCCGTAGGCTTGCGTCCGTGCCTGCGCCGCTTCCGCCCCTCGCCCTCAACGAGTGGTTCCGACGCAGCGCCCGCGACCTCCCCTGGCGACGACCCGGCTTCGGCGCCTGGGGAATCCTCGTGAGCGAATTCATGCTGCAGCAGACACCGGTGACGCGCGTCATCCCCCGCCTGGAGGCGTGGCTGCGCACCTGGCCCTCCCCCGCAGCACTCGCCGCCGCCACGCCGGCCGACGCCGTCCGGGAATGGGCGAACCTCGGCTATCCGCGACGCGCGATCTGGCTGCACCGCGCCGCGGGCGAGATCGCCACGCGACACGCGGGGCGGGTGCCCGACGATGTCGAGCACCTCCTGGCACTCACGGGCATCGGCGACTACACGGCGCGGGCGGTCGCCGTCTTCGCCTACGGCAAACGCGAGCCGGTGGTCGACACGAACACACGGCGGGTCATCGCGAGGGCCGTGCAGGGACGATCCCAGCCGGGGCCGCCGTCGCGAGGCGACCTCGCCGCGATGGCCGCGCTCCTGCCGGAAGACGACCGCGAGTCGGCCGTCTTCAACGCCGCGATGATGGAGCTCGGCGCCGTGATCTGCACGGCACGCGCTCCGCGATGCGGCGAATGCCCGCTCCTCGACGCATGCGCGTGGGTCGGTGCGGGCAGGCCCGACACGGGAGACCTGCGGAGGAAGCAGGCGCGCTACGAGGGCAGCGACCGGCAGGCGCGGGGGGCCGTCCTGCGCGCGCTGCGGGCGGCCCCGAGGCACGAGGCCAGGACCGAACGCGTCGTCCCCGACTGGCCCGACGCGGCGCAGCGCGACCGAGCGATCGTCTCGCTCGTCGACGACGGACTCATCGAGGCCTTCGGCGACCTCATCCGCCTTCCCGGCGGCGGACCTCAGGCGTCGTCGTCCTCGGAGTCGTCGGAATCGGCGTCGCGCGCCGGCAGATAGGGGTCGGCGTCGCCGGCGAAGGTCGCCGTCGCGGCGATCCCTGCGACGGCCGCATCGCGCTCCCGCGCCTCGCGCAACAGCTCCTCGATGTGCCCGGCGTTCTCCGGCAGGGCATCGGCGATGAACTCCAGGGTGGGTACGAGGCGGACGTTCAGCTGACGACCCACCTCGCTGCGAAGCATGCCGGTCGCCGACCGCAGCGCGTCACCGGTGGACGCGCGCTCCTCGTCCGTGCCGAGCACCGTGTAGAAGACGCTCGCGTGCTGCAGGTCGCCCGTCACCCGCACGTCCGTGATCGTGACGAAGCCCAGGCGGGGGTCGCGCAGACCGCGGTCGAGCCGCTCCGCGATGATCACCCGGATCCGATCGGCCAGCCGTGCCGCCCGTGCATGATCCACCATGTCTCCTGCTCCTCACCGCCCGGCGCGCTTGCGCCCGGCCTTCGCCTCAACTGCTCAAGCCTACGCACAGCGGCGGATGCCGAAGCATCCGCCGCTGTGCGTCATACCAGGGGTCAGCCCCGAGGCTTCTCGACCATCTCCGTGGTCTCGATCTCGTCGCCGACCCGGATGTCGTTGAATTTGCCGAGACCGATACCGGCCTCGTAGTCCGTGCGCACCTCGGTGACGTCGTCCTTGAAGCGACGCAGCGACTCGATGGCCAGGCCATCGGCGAGCACGACACCCTCGCGGATGACGCGCGCCTTCGCGTTGCGCGTGATGGTTCCGCTGCGAACGATGACACCGGCGATGTTGCCGAACTTCGAGGAACGGAACACCTCGCGGATCTCGGCGACACCCGACTGCACCTCTTCGAACTCCGGCTTGAGCATGCCCTTGAGCGACTGCTCCACGTCGTCGATCGCGTTGTAGATGACCGAGTAGAAGCGGATGTCCACGCCTTCGCGCGCGGCGCGCTCGCGCGCCTTCGTGTCGGGGCGGACGTTGAACCCGATGATGATCGCGTTGTCGATCGTCGCGAGGTTCACGTCGGACTCCGTCACCGCACCGACACCGCGGTGGATGATGCGCAGCTGAACCGAGTCGTCGACCTCGATCTTGAGCAGCGACTCCTCGAGCGCCTCGACGGCACCCGAGACGTCGCCCTTGATGATGAGGTTGAGCGACTCGACCTTGCCCTCTTCGAGAGCGCGGGTGAAGTCCTCCAGCGAGATCCGCTTGCGCGCCTTGGCGAGAGCGGCGTTGCGCTCCGCGGCCTCGCGCTTCTCAGCGATCTGACGCGCGAGACGGTCCTCCTCCGTGACGAGGAAGGTGTCACCGGCGCGCGGCACCGAGTTCAGACCCTGCACCTGCACCGGACGCGACGGAGCGGCCTCGGTGACGGCCTCGCCGTTCTCGTCCATCATGGCCCGCACGCGGCCGAACGCCGTGCCGGCCACGATCGCGTCGCCGACACGCAGGGTTCCGGACTGGATGAGCACGGTCGCGACCGAGCCGCGGCCCTTGTCGAGCTTGGCCTCGATCGCCACACCACGGGCCGCCTTGTTCGGGTTGGCCGTGAGGTCCAGGCCCGCGTCGGCCGTCAGAAGCACCGCGTCGAGCAGCTCCTGGATGCCCTGGCCCTTGATGGCCGAGACATCGACGAACATGACGTCGCCGCCGTACTCCTCCGCCACGAGCCCGTACTCGGTGAGCTGCTGGCGCACCTTGCTGGGATTCGCGTCGGGCTTGTCGACCTTGTTGACCGCGACCACGATCGGCACGTCGGCCGCCTGCGCGTGGTTGAGCGCCTCGACGGTCTGAGGCATGATGCCGTCGTCCGCCGCGACCACGAGGATCGCGAGGTCGGTGACCTGCGCGCCTCGGGCACGCATGGCCGTGAAGGCCTCGTGACCCGGCGTGTCGATGAACGTGACGGCGCGCTCGACGCCGTCGTGCTCGGTCCACACCTGGTAGGCGCCGATGTGCTGCGTGATGCCGCCGGCCTCTCCCGCGACCACGTTGGCGTTGCGGATCGCGTCGAGAAGACGCGTCTTTCCGTGGTCGACGTGTCCCATGACGGTGACGACGGGGGGACGGATCTCGAGATCCTCCTCGTTCTCCGCCTCGAGCTCCGCCTCAAGGTCGAGACCGAAGCTCTCGAGGAGCTCCTTGTCCTCATCCTCGGGCGAGACCATCTGGATCTTGTAGCCCAGCTCCTCGCCGAGGACCTCGAAGGTGGCCTCGTCGAGCGACTCCGTCGCGGTCGCCATCTCACCCAGGTTGAACAGGATGGTGACGAGCGTGCCGGGCTGCACCGTGTAGCCCGTGAGGTTCTCGATCTTGTCCGCGAAGTCGGAGATCGACGCACCGCGACGCATGCGGATGATCTGCCCGTTGCCCCGCTGGACGTTGACGCCGCCGACCGACGGCGCGTCCCTCATCTCGAACTCTTGACGCTTCGCCCTGCGCGACTTGCGCTGCTTGGACTTGCCGCCTCCCTTGCCGAAGGCACCGGCGGTGCCACCGCCGGGCCCGCGGCCGCGTCCGCCACCGCCACCGGGACGCCCCGCGAAACCACCGCCGGGACGACCCGCGAAGCCACCGCCGCCGGCACCGGGGCCGCCGCCGCCGGGACGACCGGGACCGCCGGGACGCTGCTGGAACGGCGCGCCGGGACGACCGCCGCCACCGCCGGGACGACCCGCCCCGCCGGGACGCGGCGCACCGGGGCGCGGGGCGCCCGGGCGCGGCGCCTGGGGCCGCGGGATGTTCCCCGGCGTGGGCCGCTGACCCATCCCCTGCTGCGAGGCGAACGGGTTGTTGCCCGGACGGGGGCCCGAGGGACGCTGCCCCATCCCCTGCTGCGAGGCGAACGGGTTGTTGCCCGGCCGGGGCGCGCCGGGGCGCGGACCGCCCGGCTTGGGCGCCGAATCGGACGGAGCGGACTTCGAGGATCCCGACGCGGACGGAGCCGGGGATGCCTGGGATGCCGGGGATGGAGCGGTCTCCGAGGGAGCGGGGCCCGATGCCGCGGGGGCCGCGGGGGCGGGCGCAGCGGGTGCCGGCGTCGGTGCGGCATCGGCCACCGGCGCGGCGGCGGGCGCCTCAGCCGCGGGCGCGGCCGGGGTCGCTGCGGGAGCACTCGGGCGGGCGGGCGCCGGGCGAGCGGGGCCGGGGCGACCGGCCGGGCGCGCGGGCGCCGGGGCCGAGGACGCGCCCTGCGGCGACCCGTCGGCCTGCAGCGCGGCGCGGAGCTTGCGAGCCACGGGGGGCTCGATGGTGGACGACGGGCTCTTGACGAACTCGCCGAGTTCCTTCAGCTTGGCCAGAGCGACCTTGCTGTCGACGCCGAGTTCTGAAGCGATCTCGTGCACGCGTGGTTTGGCAGCCACAAATTCTCCTGTCTGAGTCCACCCAGACAGGGCAGACCGTTAGTCGCGGACGGGTCTCATTTCGAGCCGTTCACTTTGTTTCCATAGCCGTTCAGCCGTTTCTCGAGGGTCTGCGTGTCAAGCGGGCTCGACGCGCGCAGTGCTCGTACGAATGCCCTGCGCTGGATGGCTTTCGCCACGCACTCGGGAGTGTCGTGGACCCACGCGCCTCGTCCCGGCCGGACCGCACGCTCGTCGGGGATGAGAGTCGAATCCTCCGCCACAACACGAAGAAGGGCGGTTCGGGGAGCACGCGTGCGGCAACCGACGCACATTCGTACAGTTTCCATACTACACCTCCCGCCCCGGAGCTCGCCCGGAACGCACGGCTGGGCGACCGAAGCCGTGCGCTCAGTCGCCTTCCAGGACGCTGTCGGGCTGTATGTCGATCTTGGCCCCCGTCAGCTTCGCGGCGAGGCGGGCGTTCTGGCCCTCCTTGCCGATCGCGAGCGAGAGCTGGTAGTCGGGAACGAGCGCCCGCACGGCCTTCGTCGATGCGTCGATCACGAAGCTCGAGGTCACCTTCGCGGGCGAGAGCGCGTTCGCGACGAACTTGGCCAGTTCCGGATCGAAGTCGACGATGTCGATCTTCTCGCCGCCGAGTTCCTCCGTCACCGCGCGCACGCGACGCCCGAGTTCGCCGATGCAGGCGCCCTTCGCGTTGATCGAGGGGTCGTTGGCCTTCACGGCGATCTTCGTGCGGTGGCCCGACTCGCGAGCGAGCGAAACGATCTCCACCAGCCCACCGGCGATCTCGGGCACCTCCAGCGCGAACAGCTTGCGCACGAGTCCGGGGTGGGTGCGCGAGACGGTGATCGCGGGCCCCTTGGTCCCTCTGGACACGCTCGTCACGTAGACCCGAAGGCGCGATCCGTGGCGGTACTCCTCGCCGGGGACCTGCTCTTCGGGCGGAAGGATCGCCTCGATCGTTCCCAGATCGACGTGGATCATGCGGGGATTCGGGCCCTGCTGCACGACGCCGGCGACGATGTCGCCCTCCTTGCCGCGGAACTCGCCCAGCACGGCGTCGTCGGCGATGTCCCGCAGCCGCTGGCTGATGACCTGCTTCGCGGCGAAGGCCGCGATGCGGCCGAAGTCGTCGGGAGTGGTCTCCTCCTCGCCGACGACCGCCCCCTCCTCGTCCGTGACGGGCAGGAAGACCGCGACGTGGCCCGTCTTGCGGTTCACCTCGGCGCGCGCCCCCGAGGGCAGCTCGCCGACGGACGATGTGTGCTTGGCGTAGGCGGTCAGGATCGCCTGCTCGATGATCCGCACCAGTTCGTCGAAGGGGATTTCCTTCTCCCGCTCGATCGACCGCAGCAGCCCGAGATCGATATCCACGATGACCTCCCTATTCAGCTCTCGTCGCCGCGTCAGGCGCGACGACATCCCCCCTACGTTACCGGATGCGCGTCACGCGCACCCCACGCAGGACGCACACCGATCGTCCCCACGATCGACTTCTTCTCCCTTCCGCGGGCCGTTGCAGCCGTGACAGGAACATAGGCTGTCCCCATGGACCGCGCGGCGCCCCGGCGTGCCGCGCGCGAAGCGGCAGACACGACGTGGTTCCGCCTGCTCGCCCGAGCGGGGTATGGCGCCAGCGGTCTCGTCCATCTCCTCATCGGCGCCATCGCCCTCATCGTCGCCTTCGGCGGCGACGCCACGCCAGACCAGTCCGGGGCGTTGGGTGCCATCGCGGGGATGCCGTTCGGTTTCGCGGTCCTGTGGACGGTCGCCGTGGCGCTGTGGGCGCTCGGGGCGTGGAAGATCGTGGAGGGGATCCTCGTCCGGGGCACACCGCCACTGCGGCGGTGGATGCGACGCTTCGGCCAGTGGGGGCAGGGCGTCGTCTTCGCGGCCATCGGCGGGATCGCCGCGGCCGTGGCCATGGGCGCCCGTGTGAGCAGCGAGGAGGCGACCGAGGCGGTCAGCCGCGGCGTGCTCCGGGTCCCGGGCGGTGCGTATGTCCTCGCTGCCGCGGCCGTCGTCGTCGGCGCCGTCGGGATCTCGTTCCTCGTGATGGGATTGCGGCGCAGCTATCGCACGCAGGTGCGGGTTCCCGACGGAGCCCTGGGCGCGGCCATCGACGTGATCGGCGTCGTGGGGTTCGTCGCGAAGGGTGTCGCCCTCGCCGCCGTCGGAGTGCTCCTGGTCATCGCCTCGATCCGTGGGGAGGCCAAGACGGCGGGTGGGCTCGACGGGGCCCTCACCGCACTGCTGCGGCTCTCCCTGGGCCCCGTCGTCGTCGGCGCCATCGGTGCGGGACTCATCGCGTACGGCGTCTTCTGCTTCTTCCGGGCCAGGTACGCGCGCCTCTAGGCGCGGCCCTACGCTGAGCAGATGGGTTCTGACACCGCCGACGGCCTCGCACGCACCGCATCCTCCCATCCGGCCGTTCGTGTCCTGGCTCGCGCGGGCTACGCCGCCAACGGGGTCGTCCACCTGCTGATCGGCGCGGTGGTGCTCGCCGTGGCGTTCGGAGGCTCCGGCGAGGGCGACCAGCAGGGCGCCTTCCGTGCGATCGCACAGGCCCCGCTCGGCGGGGTCGCGCTGTGGGCCCTCGCTCTCGCGCTCGCGGCCCTGACGCTCTGGTACATCGCGGAGGGCATCCTCGCGTCGGGCGAGAGCACCGCGCGCCGGTGGGGACGTCGGCTCGCCGAATGGGGAAAGGCGATCGTCTACGCGTCGTTGGCGGCCACCGCGGTCTCGATCGCCCTGGGCGCACGCCCCGACGGCGACGAGAGCACGCGCAGCATGAGTCAGGCGCTGCTCGCACTGCCCGCAGGCCCCTTCCTCCTCGGAGCGATCGGGGTCGGCGTGGTCGTGGTCGGCGGCGTCTTCGTCGTCCGGGGCGTCACGCGCGGCTTCCTCCCGAAGATCACGCCGCCCGGCGGCATCCTGGGTCGCGTCGTGACCGCCACGGGCGTCGTCGGGTACATCGCGAAGGGCGTCGCGCTCGCCGTGGTCGGGGCCCTGCTCACGACCGCCGCCGTGACCGTGGACCCCGGCGCTTCGGGCGGCCTGGATGCCGCGATCAAGTCGCTCCTGGCCCTTCCCTTCGGTACCGCGCTCGTCGCGGCCGTCGGCATCGGACTCATCGCCTACGCGGTCTACTGCTTCTTCCGCGCGCGCTACGCCCGCCTCTGACGACCGCTCAGCCGCAGTCGTCGCCCGTGACGGGGATGCCCTCGAAGCGCGCCTGCGTCCACGTGATCATGCTCTGAAGCAGCGGCGATCCGGGGAGCATGACGCCGGTGTGGTCCTCGCCGCCCAGGCGGCGGATCTGGAGGGCCGCCCCCTCGGCGCACCGCTCGGCGACGAACTGCTCGTACAGCGCCGCGGGGATGACCTCGTCCTGTTCCCCCCAGGCGATCAGGACGGGCGAGTCCCACGGACCGGTCGCGGCGTTCTGGGCAAGCCGCTCCCCGAGCGCCCCCGTCGTGAGATCCCCGTCGTAGAGCGGCCGGTCCGCGGACACCCCGAGGGCCGCGAGCACCGACACGATCACGCCGGGCTCCGTCGGACATCGCTGGGTCATCTCCCGCACCAGGGCGCGGCCTCCCGGCGCGACGTAGTCGTCGACGTCGACATCGGGGTAGGTGTCGGCGTACGGCACCAGCACCCAGGAGATCAGGACCGACAGCATCGCCTGCCCCTGCGAACGTCCCAGCTGCTGCGCAAGAGCGAGCGGATCCGCGGCGGGTGAGAGCGCGACCGTGCCGACGACGTCGAACTCGGGCGCGTACTCCGGCGCCAGCTGTGTGGTCCACAGGGCGGCGTGTCCCCCCTGGGAGTGCCCCCACACCGCGACTTCGTCGCCGAGCCAGAGGCCCTCGATCTGATCCGCGGCGCGCACGGCGTCCAGGGAGGATCGGGCCTCGCCCTCGCCGATGAGGTAGGGGAAGACGCCCTCGGCGCCCTGCCCGGTGTAGTCGGAGGCGACGACGGCCCATCCCCGTTCGATCGCCTCGTTGACGCTCGGGATCGCCCATCGCGTGGCGTAGCTGTCCATCAGGCTCGGCGCGCACCCGCGCGCGACCCCCGTCGTCCCGTGATTCCAGATCACGACGGGCAGGGCCCGGGGCGGGCGGTCGGCCGGATAGATCACCATCCCGCTGGCGAGCGCACGGCGTCCGAACGAGTCCGTCGTGGAGTAGAGGATGCGCCGGACCTCCGCCCCCGGCGGAATGCGGCCCGTGTAGGCGTCGTCGCGCAGCAGCGTTCCGGGCGCGCTCGGGGGTTCGTCGGGCGCATCGTAGAAGGCGTCGACGACCGGCGCACCCTCCTGCAACCAGGTGCTCACTCCCCAGGACCCGGCCGCGGTCGCCAGCAGCACCAGGGACAGCCCGAAGCGCGCGACATCCCCCCAGATCCGTGCGCGGCGCGAGGACGGACCCTGTCCGATGCGCTCCGACCGCCCGCGCACCCGGCGGGCGGCGCGCAGGGCGAGCGACGCTCCGAAGATGACCGTGCGCACACCGAACACCACCGCGACGACGAGGAGCGTCACATCGGGCCAGGCCAGGGCGAGCACTCCGAACGCGACCTGCGCGGCGCCCGACGCGGCGGCGAGGACCCGTTCGCTGACGCGTCCGCGGAACACGCCCCCGGCGGCGGCGAGCCCCGCGACGACGAGCAGGATCGCGATCACGTCGGGCAGCAGATCGAGGCTGCCGCCGAGGAAGACGAGGATGACCGCGCCTCCCACGATCCACACGCTCGACGCGATCGTGTTCCATGCTCGGGGGATGTCGCGCGGGGAGACGAGCTCGATGACCCCCGACGCGATGGCACTCACCCCGACGTAGACCGCGAGCACCCACAGCGAGGTGAGCGGTCTCATCACGATGAAGATGCCGAGGAGCACCAGCGCCGTGCCGACGACGACGCCCACCCACGCCGGCGCACGTTCCACGAGCCGCCGCAGGGCACCGCGCCGCGGCAGCGGCACGACACGGGCGCGTGGCGGGTTCATCCGCGTCATGTTAGGTCGCGTCCTTGAGCGCGCGCCGACAGGGCACGCCGGGCGAGCACGTCAGGAGGACAGTTCGGCGACGGCGTCGTCCACCGGCAGGCTCCGGCGGTCGCCGGTGCGGCGATCCCAGAGCTCGACCTCGCCGTCGGCGGCACCGCGGCCGACGATGAGGATGCGCGGAACGCCGATCAGCTCGGCGTCGCCGAACTTCACACCCGGCGACACCTTCGCGCGGTCGTCGTAGAGCACGTCGAGACCGGCCGCTTCGAGCCGGTCGGCGACCGAGGCGGCGAGCTCGAAGGCCACCGCATCCCGACCGGTCGCGACGACGTGGACGTCGAACGGCGCGACGGATGCGGGCCAGATCAGGCCCTTGTCGTCGTTGTTGAGCTCCGCGATGATCGCCAGGATGCGGGTCACGCCGATGCCGTACGAGCCCATCGTGACGGTGACGAGCTTGCCGTTCTCGTCGAGCACCTTCAGCCCCAGCGCCTCGGCGTACTTGCGGCCGAGCTGGAAGACGTGGCCGATCTCCATGCCGCGCGCGAGGTGCACGGGGCCCGAGCCGTCGGGGGCCGGATCACCCTCGCGCACCGTGGCGACCTCGACGAACCCGTCGGCGGCGAAGTCGCGCCCGGCCACGAGAGAGTGCACGTGCTTCTCGTGGGCGTTCGCTCCGGTGATCCAGGACGTGCCGTCGACGACGCGCGGATCGAGCACGTAGCGGATGCCGGTGGCCGACTCCTCGCCGAGCAGCGGACCGGTCGGCGACCAGGGCCCGATGTAGCCCTTCACCAGCAGCGGGTGCCGCTCGAAGTCGGCCTCGGTGGCGGCCTCGACGGCCGCCGGCGCGAACGCGACCTCGACGCGCTTGTCGTCGACGTCGCGGTCGCCGGGCAGACCCACCACGACGAGCTCGCGCGTGCCGTCGAGGTGCGTCAGGGCGAGCACAACGTTCTTGAGCGTGTGCGCGGCCGTCCACTCCCCCTCCGCCGGGGCGTCGAGGTGAGCGTTCGCGTGGGCGACCAGCGTCGCGATGGTGGGGGTGTCGGGAGAGTCGTAGATCACGGGCTCGGGGAGCCCGTCGAACGGGATCGGCTCGGGCGCGACGGTCGTGAACGCCTCGACGTTCGCCGCGTAGCCGCCGTCGGAGCGCACGAAGGTGTCCTCGCCGACGGGCGTGGGGTGCAGGAACTCCTCGCTGCGGGAGCCTCCCATGGCCCCGGCATCCGCCTGCACGATGACGTACTCGAGGCCCAGGCGCGTGAAGATGCGCTCGTAGGCCTCGCGCTGCGCCTGGTAGCTCGCGTCGAGACCGGCATCGGTGTAGTCGAAGGAGTAGGCGTCCTTCATCGTGAACTCGCGCCCGCGCAGGAGGCCGGCGCGGGGGCGCGCCTCGTCGCGGTACTTGTCCTGGATCTGATAGATCGTCAGGGGCAGGTCCTTGTAGGACGAGTAGAGGTCCTTCACGAGCAGCGTGAAGACCTCCTCGTGGGTCGGCGCGAGCAGGTAGTCGGCACCCTTGCGGTCCTGCAGGCGGAAGAGCGCGTCGCCGTACTCCTCCCAGCGACCGGTCTGCTCGTAGGGCTCGCGCGGCAGCAGCGCCGGGAAGTGCACCTCGTACGCGCCCGCGTTCGCCATCTCCTCCCGGACGACGGCCTCGATCTTCGCCTTGACCTTCAGGCCCAGCGGCAGCCAGGCGAAGACGCCCGGCGCCTGGCGGCGGATGTAGCCGGCACGCACGAGCAGGCGATGGCTCGTGACCTCGGCGTCGGAGGGATCCTCACGGAGCGTGCGGAGGAAGTAGTGCGAGAGACGGGTGACCACGATCGTCAAGCTTAGTTCGCGGGATGCCGCGGCCCGCGGCATCCCGCGCCCGCTCGCTCCCCTGCGACGGTCGTGGCGGCCCCGCTCCCCTGTCACGAACGGGTCGCTCCGCCCCGCTCACCTGTCACGAACCGCTCGCTGCGGGATCCGGACGGAGCGTTTCGTGACAGCCGAGCGTCGCCGACGCCGCCGCGGTGGTCTAGCGGAACAGGCCGCTGTACGCGTTGAGCGCCGGCTGGCCTCCCAGGTGCGCGTAGAGCACGTTGCTCGTGGCCGGGATGTCTCGAGACGACACGAGGTCGATGAGGCCGGCGAGCGACTTGCCCTCGTAGACGGGGTCGGTGATCATCCCCTCGAGCGAGCCGCCGAGGCGGATCGCGTCGAGGGTCGACGCGACGGGGATGCCGTAGAGGTCGCCCGCCCAGCCCTCGAGGATCGTGATCTCGTCGTCGCGGAGTTCGCGACCGAGGCCGATGAGCTCGGCGGTGTCGCGCGCGATCCGCTCGACCTGCGCACGGGTCTTCTCGATGGTCGCGGAGGCGTCGATGCCGATGACCCTGCGGGGACGTTCCTGCCCCGCGAAGCCCGCGATCATCCCCGCGTGCGTCGATCCGGTGACGGTGCACACGATGATCGTGTCGAAGAAGACTCCGAGCTCCCGCTCCTGCTGCTCGACCTCGTAGGCCCAGTTGGCGAAACCCAGACCACCGAGCCGGTGGTCGGACGCGCCGGCGGGGATCGCGTAGGGCTTGCCGCCTTCGGCCTCGACCTCGTCGATCGCCTGCTGCCAGCTGGAGCGGATGCCGATGTCGAAACCCGCGGCATCCAGCGTCACCTTCGCGCCCATGATGCGGGAGAGCTGGATGTTCCCGACGCGGTCGCTCAGCGGATCGGGCCAGTCCACCCAGTTCTCCTGCACCAGACGGGCCTTGAGGCCGAGCTTTGCGGCGACCGCGGCCACCTGGCGGGTGTGGTTCGACTGGTAGCCGCCGATCGAGACCAACGTATCGGCGCCCTGCGCCAGCGCCTCGGGGACGAGGTACTCGAGCTTCCGGACCTTGTTGCCTCCGAACGCGAGCCCGCTGTTGACGTCTTCGCGCTTCGCCCAGATCTGCGCGCCGCCCAGATGCTGCGTCAGCCGCGGGAGGTGGTGGATCGGGCTCGGCCCGAAGGTCAGCGGGTAGCGCTCGAAGTCGGTGATGGCCATGTCTTCCCTGTCGTTCGCGGCGAGTGGTGGCCTGATCGTCCCACAATATTCTGCATATTGCACCGCTGTGCGCCCTTTAGGCGGTCGGGCCGTGCGCCGAATCCCCGCGAACGGTCGCGACACGCCGCGCGACACCCGCCGGGTGCGGCATGTCGCGACCGTTCGCGACGACACAGGATGCCGCGGCCGCACCGGCGTGCGCGAGCCCTCGACCCACCCCGGCCATACTCCTCCGGGCGCCGTCCGCGCAAGCCGCAGCCGGATGATCGCCCTGCGCGGGAGCCTGTGACAGGTTAGAGATGTGGTGCGCTTCCCGCCCGCGGCCCCGTGAGGTCGAGGACCAGCGACGACCGCCCCCTGAAGGTGAGGACGAACGCATGACCGCAGAGCCCGCCCCGTACACGGCCTCGATCCCGATCCTGACGCAGGAGCCGTTCCCGGACACCCCGGGCAGCCCCGAACCGGAGTGGTTCAAGACGGCGGTCTTCTATGAAGTGCTCGTCCGATCGTTCAAGGACGGCGACGGCGACGGCACGGGCGACTTCCGCGGCCTGATCGACAAGCTCGACTACCTGAAGTGGCTGGGCGTCGACTGCCTGTGGGTGCCGCCGTTCTTCCCTTCGCCGCTGCGCGACGACGGCTACGACGTGGCGGACTATACGGGGGTGCTCCCCGAGCTCGGCACGACCGCCGATTTCCAGGAGTTCCTCGACGCGGCGCACGCCCGCGACATCCGCGTGATCATCGACTTCGTGATGAACCACACGAGCGACGAGCATCCGTGGTTCCAGGCCAGCCGCAACGACCCGGACGGCCCCTTCGGCGACTTCTACGTCTGGAGCGACACCGACGAGCTGTACGAGGACGCCCGGATCATCTTCGTCGACACCGAGCCGAGCAACTGGACGTGGGACCCGGTGCGCAAGCAGTACTACTGGCACCGGTTCTTCTCGCACCAGCCCGACCTCAACTTCGACAACCCGAAGGTGCACGAGGCGATGATCGACGCGATGCGCTTCTGGCTCGACATGGGGCTGGACGGATTCCGGCTGGATGCCGTGCCGTATCTCTACGAGCGGCCGGGCACGAACGGCGAGAACCTGCCCGAGACGCACGAGTTCCTGAAGAAGGTGCGCCGGATCGTCGACGCCGAGTACCCGAGCCGCGTCCTGCTGGCCGAGGCGAACCAGTGGCCGGCCGACGTCGTCGACTACTTCGGCGACGCGGATGTCGGGGGCGACGAGTGCCACATGTGCTTCCACTTCCCCGTCATGCCGCGCATCTTCATGGCGGTGCGCCGGGAGTCCCGGTTCCCGATCAGCGAGATCCTCGCCGAGACGCCCTCGATCCCCTCCGGCTGCCAGTGGGGGATCTTCCTCCGCAACCATGACGAGCTCACGCTCGAGATGGTCACGGACGAGGACCGCGACTACATGTGGAACGAGTACGCGCAGGATCCGCGGATGAAGGCCAACATCGGCATCCGTCGTCGCCTCGCTCCCCTGCTCGACAATGACATCGACCGCATCGAGCTCTTCACCGCACTGCTGCTGTCGCTGCCCGGCTCGCCCGTGCTGTACTACGGGGACGAGATCGGCATGGGCGACAACATCTGGCTCGGCGACCGCGACGGCGTCCGCACCCCGATGCAGTGGACATCCGACCGCAACGCAGGGTTCTCGACCGCGAATCCGGGCAAGCTCGACCGACCGATCGTGCAGGACCCGGTGTACGGGTACCTCGCGGTCAACGTCGAGGCTCAGCAGGAGGACCGCTCGTCGCTCCTGCACTGGACGCGCCAGATGATCCAGGCGCGCAAGCGCCACCCGGCTTTCGGGCTCGGCAGCTTCAACGACCTGGGCGGCTCGAATCCGTCGGTGCTGTCGTACTCCCGCGAGCACACGAACGAGGACGGCAGCGTCGATGTGATCGTGTGCGTGAACAATCTCTCCCAGTTCCCCCAGCCGGTGGAGCTGGACATGCGTCGTTTCGAGGGCATGGTGCCCGTCGAGCTGATCGGTGGAGCCCCCTTCCCGCGGATCGGGGAGCTGCCCTACCTGTTGACGCTGGGCGGCCACGGTTTCTACTGGTTCCAGCTGCACGAACCGGCGAACGAATCCGAGGAGGTGGGGTTGCTGTGACCTCGATAGACCACGCCCTGATCGAGGGCTACCTGGTGCGTACGCGCTGGTTCGGCGGCAAGGGGCGCCCCTTCGCCGTAACGCGGGCGCGCGTGCTCGCCGACCTGTCCGGCGACCAGGATCGACCGCACGTCACGGTGTACCTCGTGACCGTCGAGTACGCCGACGAGGCGGGCGGCACCGAGCTCTACCAGGTGCCGCTGGCCGGCTACGACGACCTCGAGGAGCGGATCAGTCACGCCTACGTGGGTGCGCTCGAGGCGGACGGGCACGTACGCCACGTCTACGACGCGGTCCACGACCGTGACGCCATGGCCCTGTGGCTCGACGGGTTCGTGGCCGCGGAGGACGCCGGTCACGCCGAGGTTGGCGGGCTGCGCTTCCGCCGCCTGCCGGGCGAGCACGTCGACGCCGACCTGCGACCCTCGCCGATGACCGGCGAGCAGTCGAACTCGTCGGTGCGCTTCGACGAGACCGCGATGATGAAGATCTTCCGCAAGCTCAGCCCGGGCGTGAACCCCGACATCGAGATCCACGAGGAGCTCACGCGCGGCGAGTCGGAATACGTCGCGGCGCTGTACGGATGGATCGAGACGACCGTCGACGGCGAGGTGCTCCAGCTGGCGATGCTGCAGGAGTTCTTGCGCACGGCGACCGACGGGTTCGAGCTCGCCCTGGCGAGCGTCCGAACCCTGCTGGCCGACCTCGAGCAGGAGCCCGACGATTCCGGCGGCGACTTCGCCGGGGAGGCGGCGCGCCTGGGCGAGGCCCTCGCCGCGGTCCACGCCCTCATGCGAGAGCGGTTCCCCGCCGAGCGGCGCGGACCGGAGGCCAGCGCCGAGCTGGCCCGGGCCATGACCGAACGGCTCGATCGGGCGCTGCGGGTGGCACCGGAGATCGAGGCCTTCGCGCCGCGGCTCCGCGACGCCTACGCGGCGGTGGCGACCCTGGACGGACTGGACGTGCAGCGCGTCCACGGCGACCTTCACCTCGGTCAAACGCTGCGGACCTCGCGCGGCTGGCGCATCGTCGACTTCGAGGGCGAGCCCGGCCGGCCGTTCGCCGAGCGGTCGTGGCCCGACTCGCCGTGGCGGGATGTCGCGGGCATGCTGCGCTCGTTCGACTACGCGCCCGGCGTGGTCGAGATGTCGCTGGCCGGCTCCGGCCGCATCCCCGACGAGGCCGAACAGACCCTCCGCGCGGAGCGGGCCGCGGAGTGGGCGAGCCGCGCGCGCCGCCACTTCATCGACGGCTATGTCGCCGCACTCGCATCAGAGGTGGAGCCGGACGAGGGCGGCGGGCACCCGAGGGATGACGGGCGCGAGGAGGAGCGGCGCGTGCTGCTCGACGCCTATGTCGCCGACAAGACGGTGTACGAGGTCGTCTACGAGAAGCGCAACCGGCCGGGATGGACCGGCATCCCGCTTTCGACCCTCGCACGCATCGACGAGGGGTGACGTCCGCTCAGGCGGTGATCACCTGCGCGGTTCCGGGGGCCGCGTTCGGGCCCATCTCGTCGGCGATGCGGTTCGCCTCCTCGATGAGCGTCGCGACGATGTCGGCCTCTGGGACGGTCTTGATGACCTGACCCTTGACGAAGATCTGCCCCTTGCCGTTGCCCGAGGCGACGCCGAGATCCGCCTCGCGCGCTTCACCGGGCCCGTTGACGACGCAACCCATGACGGCGACCCGCAGGGGCACGGTCATATCCTTCAGGCCCTCGGTGACGCTGTCGGCGAGCGAATAGACGTCCACCTGGGCGCGCCCGCATGAGGGGCACGAGACGATCTCGAGCTTGCGCTCCCGCAGGTTCAGGGACTGCAGTATCTGGTGTCCGACCTTGACCTCCTCGGCCGGCGGGGCGGACAGCGAGACGCGGATCGTGTCGCCGATCCCCTCGCCGAGCAGGATGCCGAAGGCCGTGGCGGACTTGATGGTGCCCTGGAACGCGGGGCCGGCCTCGGTCACGCCCAGGTGCAGCGGCCAGTCGCCCATCTGCGCGAGCAGGCGATAGGCCTGCACCATGATTACGGGGTCGTTGTGCTTGACGGAGATCTTGAAGTCGTGGAAGTCGTGCTCCTCGAACAGCGACGCCTCCCAGCGCGCGCTCTCGGCGAGGGCCTCGGGCGTCGCCTTGCCGTACTTCTCGAGCAGGCGCGGGTCGAGCGATCCCGCGTTCACACCGATGCGCAGGGACACCCCCGCAGCCTTGGCAGCGGCGGCGATGGCACCCACCTGATCGTCGAACTTGCGGATGTTGCCGGGGTTGACCCGCACGGCCGCGCACCCCGCGTCGATCGCCTGGAAGACGTACTTGGGCTGGAAGTGGATGTCGGCGATGACGGGGATCTGGCTCTTCGCGGCGATGATGTGGAGCACGTCGGCGTCGTCCTGCGACGGCACCGCGACGCGCACGATCTCGCAGCCGGAAGCGGTGAGCTCGGCGATCTGCTGGAGCGTCGCGTTGATGTTCGTCGTGGGCGTCGTCGTCATCGACTGCACGCTCACGGGCGCGTCGCCCCCGACGAGGACCTTCCCGACCTTGATCTGACGGCTCTTGCGACGCGGGGCGAGGGTGTGGGGGACCTTCGGCATCCCGATGTTCACGGCTGGCACCTCTTCAGCCTACGTGGTGACGAGGCGCCGGGGCCGACCGCGACTCAGTCCGAGAGCCGCTTCATCTCGCTCTGGATGCGGCTCTCCGTCGGCGCGCCGCCGCCGGATCCGAAGGCGGCGACGCCCGCGAAGACGACCCCGATGGCGATGCCGACGATCGGCCAGACCGGCCAGAAGCCTTCGATGCCGCCATCCATGCCGCCCGAGAACGCCCAGATCAGGACGAACAGCAGACTCAGCACCACCCAGGCGACCAGGGCCTGCCAGAAGCGACTCTTCGCCTTCAACCGGCTGATCGCGCGCCTGCGCAGTTCGTCGTCGCTCATGGCCGAAGCCTAGGGCGGGACGCGGTTCGAGCGCATGCTATCGTGACGGAATGTCCGCGAACCGTGCCTCCTGGCCCGCCATCTAGGCGGTGTGTTCGCGTTCCCACGAAACCTGACCGCCCGAGGGCGGTCTTTTCGTGTGAGCGACCGCCCCACCGGGCCGAGCCGAAGGACCCAACGATGACCGGCCATCGCACCCCGCCCGCCGCCGACGGCAGCGCGCTCCTCGCCCGACTGCGCGAGCCGGAGTCCGATCGCCCCCTCGTCCTGATCGCCCGCGACGGCGCCGATGTCGAGGTGCTCACGGGCACCGTGCTCGACGTCGAAACCCTCGCCGAGATCCCGCTGCACGCCCAGGACGGCTCCGCCCAGGAGGTGCTGGCGCTCGTCCCCTACCGGCAGGTGCGCGAGCGCGGGTTCGACTGCCACGACGACGATGCACCGCTGCGCTGCGTCATCGTGTCCGAGCGGGGCACCCTCCCCCGCGACGAGGCGATGCGTCTGCTCCCCGATGCGCCGGTGACGCTCCAGGACGCGGGGTTCGATGTGAGCGACGAGGACTACGCCGCGATCGTGCGCGAGGTCATCGCCGACGAGATCGGGCGCGGCGAGGGCGCGAACTTCGTCATCCGTCGTGACTTCACCGCGCGCGTCGACGCGGATCCGCGCGAGAGCGCGCTGACGTGGTTCCGTGCGCTGCTCCAGCAGGAGCGGGGCGCGTACTGGACGTTCGCCGTCATCACCCCCGGACACGCCGCCGTCGGAGCGAGCCCCGAGGCGCACGTCAGCGCCCAGGGCGGCGTGGTCACGATGAACCCGATCTCGGGCACCTTCCGTCACCCGCAGGGGGGCGCGACGCCCGAGGGGCTTCGCGCATTCCTCGAGAACACCAAGGAGACCGAGGAGCTCTTCATGGTGGTCGACGAGGAGCTGAAGATGATGAGCGCGGTGTGCTCCGACGGCGGCCGCATCACCGGCCCGCATCTCAAGGAGATGTCACGCCTCACCCACACGGAATACATGCTGCGCGGCCTCAGCACGCTCGACCCGCGCGACATCCTCCGCGAGACGATGTTCGCCCCGACCGTGACCGGCTCCCCCATGCAGAACGCCTGCGCCGTCATCCGTCGGCACGAGAGGACCGCGCGCGGGTACTACTCCGGCGTCGCGGCGCTGTTCACCCCGGCGGCGCCGGATGCCGCGGTGTCGCACGACCTCGACGCGCCCATCCTCATCCGCACGGCGTATCTGAAGGACGGCGCCCTGCGCGTGCCGGTCGGCGCCACACTGGTTCGCCACTCGGACCCGTACGGCGAGGTCGGCGAGACGCACGGCAAGGCCGCGGGCGTGCTCGGGGCGATCGGCGCGATCCCCCGCGATGTCGAGGTCGACGCCGATGCGCCGACCGCGAGCCGTCGCCTGCTCGGAGACGACCCGGAGATCGCCGCGCTGCTGCGCTCGCGCAACGAGCGCCTCGCCCCCTTCTGGCTCGAGCCGCAGGACCCGGATGAGACGGGTCCCTTCTCCGGCCGCTCGGCCGTCGTCGTCGACGTCGAAGACCGCTTCACGACGATGCTCGCGCATCAGCTCCGCCACCTCGGGCTCGACGCCCGCATCGTCCCGTGGGACGAGCTGACGGACGCCGACGTCGACGAGGCCGAGCTGCTCGTGACCGGCCCCGGCCCAGGAGACCCGCTCGACGTCGCGACGCACCGGATCGCACGCCTCCGCCAGGTGGTCGCGCGTCGCCTCGACAGCGGAGCGCCCCTCCTGGCCGTCTGCCTCAGCCACCAGGTGCTCGCAGACCGGCTCGGCATCCCGCTCGCGCCGCTCGCCCGTCCGCACCAGGGCGTGCAGCTGCGGGTGGATGTCTTCGGCGAGCGCGTCTCGATCGGCTTCTACAACACCTTCACGGCGCGCGTCGCACCCGGCACCGACCGGATCGGGGACACCGAGGTCTCGGCCGATCCCGACTCCGGCGACGTCTACGCCCTCCGGGGGCCGGGATACGCCAGCGTCCAGGGTCATCTCGAGTCGATCCTCTCGCGCGACGGAATCCGCACGCTCGAGAGGCTCGTCGCCGACGCCCTCGCCCCCGCGCGCCGCTGAGGGCCGCAGGGAGGCTAGAGCAGCTGGATCGGGTTGACGAGGTCGGCGAGGATCAGCACGGCTCCCATCCCGATGAGCAGCACCACGACGACGAACGTGACCGGCACGAGCTTCGTCGCATCCACGGGACCAGGCGGCGGACGCCGGAACGACTTCGCCCACGCTCGCTTGATCCCGTCCCACAGCGCCACGACGATGTGTCCGCCATCCAGCGGCAGCAGCGGGATCAGGTTGAAGACGAACAGCGCGATGTTCAGCGACGCGAGCAGGCCGAGGATGCCGGCGACGCGGTTGAGCACGGGGGCGTCGATGGCGGCCACCTCGCCCGCGAGGCGCCCCACGCCGACGACCGAGAGCGGGCCGTCGGGGTCTCGTTCGGATCCCGTGAAGAGCGATATCGCCGTGTCGGTGAGCTTGACCGGCAGCTGCACGATGACGCCCGCGACGGCACCGACGTTCTCGATCGCCGCCTCGGGACCCGCCCAGACGGGCTGCCTGACGTACTCGGCGGTGGGCGAGAAGCCCACGAAGCCCACGGCCTCGGTGGTCGCCTCGCCCGCGGCATCCGTTGCGGGTCGCTCGGCGAGCATCGGCGTGACCGCGACCGCGCTCTGCCGCCCGTCGCGCTCGATCGTGAAGGTCAGCTGCCGGTCCGGGCTGTCGCGGATGATCGCGGAGGCCTCGTCGAAGCTCGCGACCGGCGAGCCGTCGATCGCGAGGATCCGATCGCCCGGTCGCAGTCCCGCCTCGGCGGCGGGGGCTGCCGGATCGGAGGCGGAGCACTCCGTCTGGGTCGATCCGGCGGGCGCGATGCACTCGCTGATCGAGGCGATCGTGGTGGAGGCTTGCTGCACGCCGATGCCCGTGAAGAGGATCGCGAATAGCACGATCGCGAGCACCAGGTTCATCAGCGGCCCGCCGAGCATGATGACGATGCGCTTCCAGACCGGGAGGCGCCAGAACACCCGATCGTCGTCGGCATCCACCATCGTGTCGGCGTTCGCGGCACGCGCGTCCTGCACCATCGTCGCGAAGAATCCGCCGCCAGCCCGACCCGATCGGGTGCCGGATGCCGCGGCGTCGCGTTCCTCGGGCGGGGGCGGATACATGCCCGCCATCGAGATGTAGCCGCCGATCGGGAGCGCCTTCACGCCGTACTCGGTCTCGCCACGGCGACGCGAGAACAGCGTGGGCCCGAATCCGATCATGTACTGCCCGACGCGGACGCCGAAGCGCTTTGCGGGGACGAGATGCCCGATCTCGTGAAGGGCGATCGACACGGCGAGCCCCACGATCATGATGAGGATGCCGATGACGAAGGCGAGCGCGGTCACACCCACACGCTACTCCGGGCTTCCTTTGCACCGGCCGGGAGCTGCGCGCCGGACGGTAGGTTCGAGTCAGGAGACGACCGGGGAGGCCCAGTGACCGCACGTTCGCTGCGCGCCGCGCGAGGCGCGGGCGCGACGGTCGTCGCCGTCCTCCTGGGTGCGGTCTCCCACACGATCGGGGGCGGCTCCGCACCCGACGCGGCGATCCTGCTCGCGGTCGCGGCGCTCGGCTGGCCCCTCGCCACGATCCTGGTGGGTCGCCGGCGGCGACCGTGGGGCCTGGCCGCATCGGTCGTGCTCACGCAGGCCGCGCTCCACACAGTCTTCGCCGTCGCGGGCGGAGCGCGGGTGCCGTCTGCGGGCGGCCATGTGCACGGCGTCCCGGACCTGAACCTCGTTGCCGCCGCGCACACGTCGGCACCACTGGCATCGTCGACACCGGATGCCGCGATGTGGGTCGCCCATCTCGCCGCCGCTCTCGTCGCCTTCGCCGTGCTCGCGCGGGGCGAGTCCGCCCTCGTCGCGATCGCCCGCTGGGTGCGCCGGCACGCCGAGCGTGCAACCTGGTCGACGCCCGCGCCCGCGGTGCGTGCCCGGCTCGCCCCGGTCGCTCCCGTCCTCCGGCGACTCCCGCCCCGGTACCTCATCGCCGCGCCCCTGCGCGGCCCGCCCTCTTCTCCCGGCGACCTCCGCGTCGCGTGACCCGCGCCGGGACCTCCGTCCCCGCGCGCCACAGGAGTGCACCGCAGACGGCGATCGCCGCGGGTGCCGAGAAGAGAGAACCCATGAACGATCACATCCACACCCCCGCTCCCGCACGCCGACGCTTCCGCGCGGGACGCCTCGTCGCCGGCTCGGTCATCGCCGCGGGCCTCGTGCTCGCGGCGCCCGCGGCCGCGCAGGCCCACGTCACGGCGACCCCCGGCGCCGACGCCGCCGCCGGCGCCTACGGCGTGCTCACGTTCGCCTTCAGTCACGGATGCGACGGGTCCCCCACCACCGCCCTCGAGATCGAGATCCCCGATGGCCTCGCCTCGGTGACCCCGACCATCGAGCCTGGCTGGGACGTCGCCCTCGAGCGGGACGGGGAGAACGGCCCCGTCTCCCGCATCGTGTACACCGCCGCCGAACCCGTCGCCGACGGCTTCCGAGCCACCGTCGACCTCGGCGTGCAGTACGCGCAGGATGCCGCAGGTCGGACGCTGGCCTTCCCGGTCAACCAGGTGTGCGAAGTCGGCAACACCTCCTGGAGCGAGATCCCGGAAGAGGGTCAGGACCCGCACGACCTCGACGCGCCCGCGCCCACCGTGGCCGTCGGCGAGGCGAGCGAGGCGGGCGGCCACGAGCACGGCTCCGGCGATGCCGCCCACGAGGAGGGCGAGAGCGCGGATGCCGCCGCGACGTCCGCCTCGCCGGAGTCCGCGGTCCTGCCCGTCGTCCTGGCGACCTCCGGCCTCGTCCTGGGCGCCGCAGCCCTCGTCGTGGCCCTGCTCGCCCTCCGGCGGCGCGCCTGAGACCCGGGGGCGCCGGCGCGCGCACGACGCCGCCGGCGCCTCCCGTCCCTCCCGCGGGTGTCTGGTTGAATGGGTGGGCTATGCCGAGCCCCTCTGACTCCCCCGTGACACCCTCCCTCCCGCCGGTGCTGCGGCCCGCTCACCCGCCCGCGCGGCGACTTCACGACCTCGCCGACGTGATCGATGCCGAGCTCCGCGGCGACGCCGGGAGCACGACCGTGTCGGGCATCACGCTCGCGACGGCGGATCTGCGTCCGGGCGAGGCCTTCGTGGCGATTCGCGGCGTGAACCGCCACGGCGCGGAGCTCGCGCGCGACGCCGTCGCGAAGGGCGCCGTCGCCATCGTGACCGATGCCGAGGGCGCGGAGATCGCGGCGGACTGCGGCGTCCCCCTCGTGATCGTCGACCATCCCCGTGCACGACTCGGCGCCCTCTCGGCCTGGGTGTACGGCACCGGTCCGTCGGACGCGCTCCCCCTGCTGCTGGCGACGACCGGCACCAATGGCAAGACGAGCACGTCGCACCTCCTGGCGGGCATCCTCGAACAGCTCGACGTCGTCACCGGCCTCAGCTCGACGGCCGAGCGTCACATCGCGGGCGAGGTCATCGTCTCGCGCCTCACGACGCCCGAGGCATCCGAGTTCCACGCCCTCCTCGCGCTCATGCGCGAGCGCGGCGTCGAAGCGGTCGCCGTCGAGGTCAGCGCGCAGGCGCTGAGCCGCCACAGGGTCGACGGGCTCGTCTTCGACGTCGCGGCCTTCACGAACCTCACTCACGACCACCTCGACGACTACGCCGACATGCGGGAGTACCTCGAGGCCAAGCTCCCCCTGTTCCAGCCGGACCGGTCGCGCCGGGCCGTCGTCGCGCTGGACTCCCCGGCGGGCGCCGAGGTCGTCCGCTCCGCCGGCGTGCCCGTCACGACGATCGGCACGCCGGCCATCGCGACCGATCCGGATGCCGCGGCGGCCGCGGACTGGACCGTGACGATCCACGACGAGACGCAGGCCGGCACGCGCTTCACGCTGGAGGGCCCGGGCGGATCGCTGACCACGGTCGTGCCCGTCATCGGTCCGCACATGGCGGCGAACGCCGGCCTGGCGATCGTCATGCTGCACGAGGCGGGCTACGCGTGGGACCGCATCGTGCAGGCGCTCGATCGCGACGGCGGCGTGCGCGCCTACCTGCCGGGGCGGACCGAGCGGGTCTCCGGCGACCGGGGCCCCGCCGTCTACGTCGATTTCGGCCACTCCCCGGATGCCTTCGAGAAGACGCTCGCCGCCGTGCGGCGCGTCACCCCCGGACGCGTGCTGATGCTCTTCGGGGCAGACGGCGACCGCGACACCACGAAGCGCGCCGACATGGGTCGCACCGCCGCCCTGGGCAGCGACATCCTCATCGTCACCGACCATCACCCGCGCTTCGAGGATCCCGACTCGATCCGCGCCGCTCTCATCGAGGGGGCCCGCGCGGCACGACCCGACGCCGAGATCCACGAGCACTCGCCTCCCGAGAGCGCGATCGTCGCCGCCGTCGCGATGGCCGGTGAGGGCGATGCCATCCTCTGGGCGGGCCCGGGACACCAGGACTACCGCGACATCCGAGGCGTGCGCACGCCGTACTCCGCACGGGAGCTGGCACGGCGCGCCCTGCGCGACGCCGGCTGGCCGGTGCCGGACCCTCGCTGGCCGGTCCCCTACTCCGACTGACGTCGGACGCCCGCTCAGGCCGCGGCGGCGATCGCCTCATCGGCGCTGCGACGGGCCCAGCCCTCGGCGTCGGCGAGCGACTCGCGAGTGAGCTCGCCGGGGGCGTCGTGCGCGTCGACGATGCGCTCCACCGTCTCGACGATCCCGGTGAAGGCGATGCGCCCCTCGTGGAACGCGTCGACGGCCTGCTCGTTGGCCGCGTTGAACACGGCCGGGTAGGTGCCGCCCGCGCGGCCCACGCGCTTGGCGAGCTCGACGGCGGGGAAGGCCCCGGCGTCGAGGGGCTCGAACGTCCACGTCGCGGCGCGCGTCCAGTCGAGCGGCGCTCCGACCCCGCCCACGCGGTTCGGCCAGTCCAGGCCCAGGGAGATCGGCAGGCGCATGTCGGGCGGGGACGCCTGGGCGATCGTCGACCCGTCGATGAACTCCACCATCGAGTGGACGATGGACTGGGGGTGGACGACGACGTCGATGCGGTCGTAGTCCACGCCGAACAGCAGATGGGCCTCGATCACCTCCAGTCCCTTGTTCACGAGCGTCGCGGAGTTCGTCGTGACGACCCGCCCCATGTCCCACGTGGGGTGCGCGAGCGCCTGTGCCGGAGTCACCTCCGCCAACTCCGCCCGCGACCGCCCGCGGAACGGGCCGCCGGAGGCCGTGAGCACGAGGCGGCGCACCTCGCCGGCCGTGCCCGAGAGCAGCGACTGCGCGAGCGCCGAGTGCTCGGAGTCGACGGGGACGATCTGACCCGGGGCGGCGAGCGCCGTGACGAGCCCCCCGCCGACGATCAGCGACTCCTTGTTCGCCAGCGCCAGGGTGCGGCCCTTCTCGAGCGCCGCAAGGGTCGGGCCGAGGCCGACGGAGCCGGTGATGCCGTTGAGCACGACATCGGCCTCGACATCCCGCACGAGCTGCTCCGCCTCCACCGCCCCGATCGCGCAGTGCTCGACGCCGAACCGGCGGGCCTGGACCGTCATCGCCTCGCGGTTGCGGCCAGCGGCGAGGCCCACGACCTCGAAGCGCTCGGGGTGCGCCTCAATCACCTCGAGGGCCTGGGTACCGATCGAACCGGTGGATCCGAGGATGAGGACGCGACGCACCTCGTCAGCCTAGCGAGAGCGCACGGCGGATGCCGGGGGCGCTCAGGCGGCGGCGTGCTGCGTGCCGAGGATGTCGACGACGAAGACGAGCGTCTCGTTCTGCAGCTCGTGCCCCTCGGAGGCGCCGTAGCCCGCGGCCGGCGGCACGACGACGACGACCTGGGATCCGACCGTCTGACCCTCCAGCGCCTGGCGGAAGCCGTCCACGACGCCCGTCGTCGCGAAGGCCGCGGGGGTCCCGCGATCCCAGCTCGAGTCGAACACCTCGCCATCCGACCACTTCACGCCGTGGTACTGCACGAGCACGTTGTCGCCCGATTCGACGACCTCGCCGTCTCCGCGCTTGAGGACGCCCAACTCCACCTCGGTGGGGGCCTCGGCGTCGGGGATCTCGACGGTCGGCACGCCGCCCTCGCCGAGCTCGACCGTCGGCAGGCCGCCTGCGGGGGTCTCCTCCTCGCCCCACGCGGCGGCGGGGGTGACACCGAGCACGTCGACGATGTAGACCTCCGCGCCGGCCGACTCCGACGCGGGGAAGGTCACGACCAGGCGGGACCCGACGTTGGCGCATCCCATGATCTGTCCGAGGTTCGACTCCGCCGAGACCGTCGTGGGCAGCACTTCGCCACCGACGTAGCCGATGTCGCCGACCTTCTCGGCGGTGTCGGCCGAGAAGGCGCTCAGCGCATACTCCACGAGGTCGCCCTCCTGCAGCGCCTCGCCGTCGCCGTCGCTCACGACCGTGCGCTCGAGTTCTTCGATCGTCAGCCCGGCGTCGAACGTGGCGGTGGAGATCTGCCCCGCCTCGCCGTCGACGGTGACCGCCTCCGACGCGTCTCCCGACGGCGCGGCCGCGGCGCACAGCGCGTCGGCCGAAGCCGACGCTTCGCCGTCGGAGGTACCGGTGCAGCCGGCCAGGGCGAGGGCCGACACGGAGAGGGCGGCCAGGGTCAACAGGGGGCGAGAGCGCACGGAGATACCTCGGAGTGATCGGGGACGAACCTCCATCCTGCCGGAGAATCCTTTGTCTCCGCTGAGTCATCGCATAACGGCCGGCGCATGAAGCGGGCGCTAGCCTCGGTGGGTGACCACTGCGAAGGATGAGCCGGCACCCGCCCGCGCAGAGGAGACGGAAGCCGCGACCGACCCGGCCCACCGGATGACCTGGACCTACGCCGTCGGGCGGTTCTTCATCGCACCCCTCGCGAGAGTGGTGTACCGGCCGATCGTCGAAGGCCGCGAGCGCGTGCCGCGCCGCGGACCGGTCATCTTCGCGAGCAACCACCTGTCGTTCATCGACTCCATCGCCATCCCCGTCGCCGCTCCACGGCCCGTCCACTTCCTCGCGAAGGCGTCCTATTTCGAGGGTCGGGGGCTCTCCGGCTGGGTCACGCGGGAGTTCTTCACCTCGATCGGCGCCATCCCGGTGCGGCGAGGGGCGGGCCAGGCCGCCCTCGACGCCCTCGATCAGCAGCGTCTCCTGCTCGATGAGGGCAAGGCCGTGGCCCTCTACCCCGAGGGAACCCGCTCGCTCGACGGACGTCTCTACAAGGGGCGGACGGGGGCGGCCTTCCTCGCCCTCCAGACCGGCGCTCCCGTCGTGCCCGTCGGCCTCGTCGGCACCGACGAGGTGATGCCGGTCGGCGCCAAGATGCCCGTGCGCGGAAAGCGCATCACCGTGCGTTTCGGAGACCCGATCGATGTGAGCGCCCACGGCGCCGCGACGTCGGGTCGGGCCCGCCGAGCGGCGACCGACGAGATCATGGCGGCCATCCACGCCCTGTCGGGTCAGGAGCTCGCGGGCGAATACAACGAGGCGCCCGCCCACGGCGCCGTCGAGCGCATCAAGCAGGTCCTGCCCCACGAACGCCGCTGACGCGGCGTCCTACTCCGCCGTCACCTCGGCCTCGTGGCGCACGGGGAAGGCCACGGAGTTCGCGATGAAGCACCACGCGTTCGCCTGCGCATGGGCGCGCATCGCGGCATCCACCATCGCCGGCTCGGCGACCACGACCCGGGGCCGCAGCACCGCCTCCGTGAACGCGCCTCCCCCACGGCCATCGAGCCTCATCGTTGCGACGGCCGTGTCGGAGTAGCGTGTCACGACCACGCCCTCGCTCACGCAGGCGTGCAGATAGCTCAGCAGGTGGCACTCGGCCAGAGCCGCGAGCAGAAGGTCCTCCGGGTTCCACTTCGCCGGATCGCCACGGAACGGGCGGTCGGCGGAGGCATGGATTGCGGGCTTGCCCTCGATCTCCAGCGTCACCGCCCGGACGTAGTCGCGATATCCGCTCGTCCCCGAGCCGAGATCCCCCGTCCACGTCGCCGTGACCTCGTAGGTGTGCTCTCCGCGCATGTCAGCAGTCTCGCATCGACCCGGCCGCCGGGCGGGGCGCGCGCCCGGCCGCCGGTAGGCTGTGTCGGTGCTGCAGACCTTCTCCTCCACGGATGCCGTCGAGCTCGCCACGCTCGAGCGGGGCGGCTTCATCGAGTCCCGGCACAGCGGCAGCGCCGTGGTCCTCGGACCGGACGGGTCGGTGCGTGCGTCGCACGGATCGCCGGATGCCGCGGTCCTGCCCCGCTCCAGCCTCAAGCCCCTGCAGGCGGTCGGCATCCTCACGGCCGGCGCACCGCTCCAGGGCGAGCAGCTCGGTCTGTCGACGGCCAGCCACTCCGGCACGGATCGGCACATCGAGGTGGTGCGCGACATCCTCGGCGCAGCCGGCCTGACCGAGGATGCCCTCGCCTGTCCGGCCACGCTCGCGGGCGACCCCGCGACCCGCGAGCGCATGGTGCGCGACCTCGAGGCGAAAGCCGCCGTGCGCCACAACTGCTCCGGCAAGCACGCCGGCATGCTCGCGGCGTGCGTCGCGTCGGGGTGGGCGACCGACGGGTACCTGGACGTCGATCACCCGCTTCAGGTCCATCTGCGCGACGTCGTCGAGCGTCTCACCGGCGAGAAGGTGCGCGCGAGCGTGACCGACGGCTGCGGCGCCCCCGTGCATGCGATGTCGCTCACCGCGCTCGCACGCGGTGTGCAGCGCGTGGGGACCGCGGCCGAACGCTCCCCGTTCGCCCTTCATCGCCACGCAGCCGCTGTCCGGGAAGCGGTCAGGTCGCACCCGTGGACGATCGCCGGGCCGGGATGGCCGGACACCGTCGTCGGCGAGCGCCTCGGCCTGTTCTCCAAGCTCGGCGCCGAGGGTGTGCAGGTGATGGTCGCCTCGGACGGCACGACGGTCGCGCTCAAGGTGCTCGACGGAAGCCAGCGCGCCGCGACGGCCGTCGCTCTCCGGCTCCTCCGGATCGCGGGCGCCCTGCCGGAGGAGGCCGAGTCGGATGCCCTCGCCCACCTCGATCTCGCCGTGTACGGCGGAGGGGCCGTGGTCGGCGCGATCCGACCCTCGCCCGCCCTGGGCTGAGCCCCGGCGGGGTGTCGCCCCGGAACCTCCGGTCGAGCGCGGCCGATCAGTCGACGGGCATCTCCCGGATCCCCCACGGCGACCCGTAGCCCTCCGGCGCGGGCGCCGCGAGCAGATCGAGGTACGGCTTCGCGTCGAAGGCCTCGGGGCCGAGCACGCCGACGCCCTCCCAGCGCCCGCCGGCGAGCAGTTCCAGTGCGACGACGGGGTTGATGGCGGTCTGCCAGACCACCGCCTGCGACCCGTACTCGCGCATCGTCTCGGCATTGTCGGCGACGTGGTAGAGGTAGGACGACCGGGGACGACCGTCGGTCCCCCGCCCCCGCACCCAGACCCCGGCGCACGTCTTCCCCGTCATCCGGTCCCCCAGGGTGGCGGGATCGGGGAGGCAGGCGGCGACGACGTCGCGGGGCGATACCGATACGCCCTTCACCGTCACGGGCTCCGTGCGGTCGAGTCCGATCGTGTGCAACACCTGCAGAACGGTGATGAACTCGCGACCGAGCCCGTACTTGAAGGTCGCCCGCTCCGCCCGCGTCCACCGCGGCATGAGCAGGACCTCCTCGTGCTCGACGTTGACGCACTCGACCGGGCCGATTCCCTCGGGGAAGTCGAAGACCTCGGGTTCGGAGAACGGCTCTGTGGTGAACCAGCCCCTACCCTTCTCAGCGACCCGTCGCCGATGAGGGACCAGAGGTAGGGGTGCCTGCGGCGAGGCCCTTTCCACCGCCCGCGCGAGCCTCTTCCTGGCGAATCGCTGCGCTCAAGACCTCACCCTGGCCGACGCCGCATCGTCGCGCAAGCATCAGCGCTTCGCCGGCGTCAGCAGTACTCGTCGTGCCCCGCGACCGGCGCGCCAGAGCCACGCGCGCCCCGCTCTCGGCTGCGCCCAGGGCGGCAGATCCCGCTCGCCGAGCAGCGTCCGCAGCGCGTCGGGACAGCTCGCGTCGACGACGACCTGCCCCTCCGCGATCGCCCGCTGCAGGTCGCGCCAGTGCGCCTGCCAGTGCGCCGGCTCCCCCACCACGACACGGGGCGGATCCTCGGGCGCGGCGTCGCCGGATGCCGCGGCATCCGCGCGCAGGAGGACGGGGACCCCCGTGCCGGCCCATGCCTCCCGCAGCCGCGCCCGCACGCCGTGCGGATCGCGGGCGATCACGGCGGTGTGCCGAGCGGGGAGCCAGGCGGGCGGCTCCGGGGAAGCCTCCGGCTCACCCGGATCGTGCTCGGTCCACCCGAACTGCGTCTCGAGCCCATCGAGCATGCCGCGACCCGGGCCTCGTACCGCGAAGGACCGGCCGTCGCCGCCGGCGGCGACGTGCTCGGCGCGCGAGGGGAAGCCGAGCACCGCCCTGCGCGGCAGGCCCTCCACGAGGCGGCCCACCGCCCCGGACACGCGACGCGTCGTCAGCACGACGGTCGGCCCCGCGGTGCCCCCCATGCGGATGAGCGCCTCGAGTCGATCCGTCAGCTCCGCGGCGTAGTCGTGCCCGAAGCCGGCGAGCAGCCGGTCCACGTCGTCGACGAGGAGGAGCCGCGGAGGGTCTGTCGCCCCGCGCGCGACGGCGTCCCACGCGGCCTCGCCCGCCTGTGTCAGGATCGTCGCCTCGCGGCCGTGGGAGGCGACGAGGCGGAGGATGGCGCTCTTGCCGCTTCCGGCACCGCCGACGACGACGAGGCCGCGTTCGCCCATCCGGAGTCCGACCCCGAGCCGGGACTGCGCCGCGGGATCGTCGGCGATCCCGAGCGGGATCGTGTCCTCGCCCTGCGCCGGCAGCTCGCCCGCCCGGATGAGGGAGGGCAGGGGCGGCAGCCAGGACGCGCGGGGACGCTCCTGATGTGCCACCTCCGCGACCACCGTCGCGAGGTCCTCGGCGGCGGTCCGGGGTATCTGCGCGACCACCGGCGAGGAGTCGGCGGCGCGGCGGATCAGTGCGCGCCCCCGCGCTGCCTCACCGCCCGGGAGACGGGCCGCCGCGGGGGTGCCGAGCAGGGTGCGGCTGTCGGCGTCGTCGGCCGCGCGCAGCGCGATGCGCAAGGGGGCGTTCGCCAGGATGCCCTCTCGAACGACGCCGGTGACGCGCTGCGTTCCGAGGATGAGGTGGATGCCGAGGGCGCGCCCCCTCGCGGCGATGTCCGTGAAGACCCGCTGCAGGTCGGGCAGGTCGGACACGAGGGCGGCGAACTCGTCGACGACCACGACCAGCCGCGGCAGGAGCAGGCCCGCTTCGGCGATGTGGCGGACGCCCGCGCCCGCCAGGATGCGCTCGCGCCGCCGCATCTCCGCGCGAAGGCTCGAGATGGCGCGATCCGCTCCATCGCCGTCGAGGTCGGTGATCACCCCGGTGACGTGCGGAAGTGCCGAAAGGGCGTCGAAGGAGACTCCGCCCTTGAAATCGGCGAGGAGGAAGGTCACCTCGGTCGTCGTGTAGGCGCGGCACAGGCTCGTGATCCAGGTCGTCAACAGCTCGGACTTGCCCGCCCCCGTCACCCCCGCGACGACCGCGTGCGGACCGTCGCCCACGAGATCGACGAGCACCGGCGTCCTTCCCATGCCGAGCGCCACGACCAGGCGACCGGGTACCCCGACGCCGTCGGCACGCCACAAGTCCCTCACATCAGCGACGGCCTCCGGGCTGCTCGGGTGGAGGGCGCGCGCACGAGCAGCCAGCGATGAGGCGATGGCCGCGGCCTGTGCCGAGCCCAGCGCCTCGGGTTCGAGCGCCGCCGTCACCGTTCCGATCCGCAGCTCGGCGCGCAGGGGTGAGCCCGCCTCGATCAGCGCGGCGCATCGGGGGTCGAGTGCACCGGCCTCGTCATGCCAGGCGAGGACGACATCGCCCGAATCCTCGGCGCGCTCGCGGGGCGCGCCCAGACACAGGCGAAGCGCTCCGCCGTCGCCCTCCGTGTCATCGCCACGGTGCGGCAGTCGATCCACCCACCCCCATCCCTCGGGCGTCGTTCCCACGATCCGCAGTGCCCTGGGCGGGTGGATGAGGCAGAGCTGGATCAGCAGCGCCCGCGCGACCGCTTCCGCCAACGGCCCGGGCCCGCGCACCGCGAGGCCGTCGCGCCACGGCACGGTGACGGGCGCGCGGCGCAGCACGTTCGCGTCCGCGCGCAGCCGGGCCGCGGCATCCCGACCCGCCGGGTCGCCGCCCACCGCGATCCCGCTCTCGCGGTCGCCGCGTCCCACGATCACGGTGGCGGCGCGTTCGGGCACCGGTCGCCAGACCTCGTCGGGCGCGCTCGCGAACCCCGCCACGTCGGGATGGCGCGCCTCGAGCGCCGTGCGACGACGGTCGAGGGAGGCGTCCAGCCGCTCGCGCAGCGATTGCAGGGCGAGGGCGTACTCCCTCTCGTGGCGTCGCCGCTCACGGCGGCGTGCACGCAGCGAATCGAGCAGCCCGCCCAGGGCGATCACGGGCCCGAGAACGGCGAACCACAGCGCGAACATCGATCCCGTGATCAGCCACAGGGCAACGCCGCCGAGCACCGGGGCCAGGGAGGCCAGGACCGGCACGGCGGGCCGACGCGGTGACGGCGGCGCGACGGGAAGGGCGAAGACGTCATCGCTCAGCATCCCGCCAGTACATCCCGCCCCGCGCCGCGGGAATGCGGTCGTGGCGCGAAGGCGGGGTCAACGGGCGGGAATCGGCTCTGTGGAGGAGCCGTCGTCGCGCGGGCCGCGACGCGCGGCGGTGTCGGTGTCGGCTTCGGCGTCGCCGGCGCGGTGGCCCGTGCGCTCGACATTGAGGACGATGACCGTGATGTTGTCGCGCCCGCCGTTGTCCAGAGCCGCCGCGAGCATCGCCTCGACGGCGGCCTTGGGATCGCGGTTCTCGGCGAGGAAGTGCCGGATGCCGTAGTCGGTGAGCTCCTTCGTCAGGCCGTCCGAGCAGATGACGAAGCGGTCGCCGTCGACGACGTCGAGACGTACGTAATCGGGCTGCACGCTCTCGCTCGGCCCGACGGCCCGTGTGATGACGTTCCCGTACGGATGGTTCTCCGCCTCTTCGGGGCTCAGGCGTCCCGCCGCGACGAGCTCCTGCACCACCGAGTGGTCCGTCGTGACCTGCACGAGCGAGTCGTCGCGCAGCAGGTAGACACGGGAGTCGCCGATGTTGAGCGTGACCCAGGTGGGCTCGGCCCCGCTCTGATCGAGGAACACGCCGGTCACGGTGGTCCCCGTGCCGTCGTCGGTGGCCTGGGGGTGGGAGAGGATGTCCTTGACCGCCTTCGCCAGCGCCCGCTCGATGGTCTTCACCGACACCTTGCCGTCCCGCACGACGGCTCCCAGCCGGTCGATCGTGCTCGCGCTGGCGATCTCGCCCCCGAGGTGCCCACCCATCCCGTCGGCGACGATGAACAGGGGGAAATCGGCGAGCACGGCGTCCTGGTTCTGGTCTCGCCTCACTCCGCGGTGCGTCACGGCGGCCCACGACAGCGTCAGTTCGCCGCCCCCGCTCAGGGGCAGCGTTCGCCGGTCGGCGGATGCTGCGGTGTCGGTGTCGGTATCGGACAAACCGTTCGTCCCTCTCGTGGGCGTCTGCGTGCGCCGTCGGCAACACCGGCGACGGGCCCTCCCATTCTAGTCGGACCGCACACCCCTGCCCCGGGGGAGCGGGAGGCGTCCCTCCCGGTCCGGACGTGCGTTCGCTCAGAGCGAACGCTGGTCAGCCGGCCGCGGGGTCGGCGGGCAGCGGCAGTATGCCGTCGATCGCGTCCAGGTCGTCCGCCGTGGGCGTCCAGGATGCCGCGGCGGCGTTCTGGCGGATCTGATTCGGCGTCGTCGCGCCCGCGATGACGCTCGCGAGAGCGGGCTGCGCGAGGAGCCACCCGAACGTCGCCTGGAGCATCGTGATGCCGCGTTCGTCGCAGAATCGCGCGTACGCCTCCAGCGCGTCCCACGGCGCGGCGCGCCACACGTGGGGGCGCTGGCGCATGATGCGGCTGTCCTCGGGTCCGCCCTCGCGGGCGAACTTGCCGGTGAGGAGGCCGTTGTGGAGCGGGAAGAACGGGAGGAAACCGACTCCCGAGGCACTCGCCGCCGGAATCACCTCGCGCTCGGCCGCCCGGGCGAGCAGACTGTACTGGTTCTGGGCGGAGATGAAGCGCTCCGCACCGCGGGCGCGCGCGACGGCGTCCGCCTGCGCCAACTGCCACCCGGACAGGTTGGAGTGCCCGATGTAGCGCACCTTCCCCTCCCGGACGAGCTCGGTGAGGGCGTCGAGGGTCTCCTCGATGGGCGTCTCGGGGTCGGGCGTGTGCAGCTGGTAGAGATCGATCCAGTCGGTGCGCAGGCGGCGGAGCGAGGCTTCGACCGCGGCACGCACGTAGGCGCGCGACCCTTTGGATGCCGTGCTGGACACTCCCCCGGGGATCTGCGAGTGCCCGAACTTCGTGGCCACGACGAAGCGGTCGCGCCGCCCTTGCAGCGCGGCCCCCATCAGTGTCTCCGAGAGCCCGGGCTCCTTGCCGTAGACGTCGGCGGTGTCCAGGAAGGTGACCCCGGCATCCAGTGCGGCATCCAGCACGTCGCGCGTGCCCTCGAGCGTCTCGCTGTGGGTCCCCGCGCGCCCGAAGTTGTTGCAGCCGAGGCCGATCGCGCTGACGAGAAGTCCGGATGCGCCGACGCGGCGCTGGGGCATATCGGTCATGCCTCCACGCTACCGAGCTTCCCGCCGGACGACGACGGCCGGCACCTCCTGGAGGAGGCGCCGGCCGTGACGAGCGCACCGGTTCGATGCGCTCCCGTCAGACGCGGGGGCTGTTGGGATCGTCGGAAGCCCCGGCATCCGTCGTGCCCGCCGGAGGCGCGGGCGGGGCGGCGGGCGGCTGGGGCGCCGCGGGCGGCGGATACGCGGCCGCGGAGGGCGCGGACGTCGGTGCGGATGCGTCGGCGGCGTACCCGGGCGAGGCGGGCGGCGCCGAGACGCCGCCGGCGGAGGCCTGGGCGGGGACGCCCTCCCAGACGGTTCTGTCGGCGAGGAAAGAGTTGCCCGCCCACGGGGCCGGGGCCACCGCGGAGTTCCAGCGCGACTGACCGAACGCGAGGATCGCGAGCCAGATGAGCGTGCCGAGTCCCGGGATGAGCCAGAGCAGCAGCAGGTACCACTCGTGTCCGAGCTTGAGGCCCACGCGCCATCCGACCATGACGGCGACGGCGAGGGCGACGAGCGAGAGCAGCCAGCCGATGATCGGCACCTGACCGAGCACGCTGGCGGCGACGATGGCGCCGAGCATGACCCACGGCGATACGTCGCCCAGTTTGGCGAGGATCATCGAGTTGTAGACGGGCACCCATGCGCGCCACTTGCCCTGCACGCCGGCCTTCTCGAAGATCTTCATCAGCAGGAACGACCCGATGATGTACCCGGCGAAGATCAGGATCAGCAGGATCGGCAGAACGATGAGCAGGAAGGCGATGGCGGCTCCCGCCCCACCGTCGTTGTAGGTCTCGGCCACGGTGAAGTTTCCCTTCACGTCAGCCCCGCCGGCCACAGTGGCCACGCGGGACGCGGGCGTCTCCCGCGCCACAATGCTAGCGATACACACGGCTTCTTCGCAGGAAACGCCCAGCCCGGTGTGTCACACGACGAGATGCCACACCCGCGGGTCGGGCGTGCGTCGGAGATCCACCCGCGCCGCCGCGCCCCACGCCAGCAGATCCTCCCCCGAAGCGATCACGGGCGCGTCCCTCGCAAGCGCTCGCACCAGCTCGCCCTTGGCACGCTTGTTGAAGTGGTTGAGCGCCCGCGCCCCCGTACCGGATCCGTCGTCCGACACCACCCGGATGTATGCCGACGCGGCCGCCGGGGGAACCGGCCCCAGCGCGACATAGGCCTCCGACCGCAGGTCCAGGACGAACGGCGCATCGACCCCGGCCAACGCCTCCGTCACGGCAGGCGCCCAGGCACGACGAAGCGGCGGCACGCCCGGAAGGGATGCGCCCGCGGCGAGTCGGTATGAGGGGATGCCGTCCAGGACGCCGACGGGTCCGAAGGGCGCCGTGTGGATGAGCGCGTGCCGCCCGAGCCAGGCGCGTTCGGCGTCGCCGAGCGTGCCGGGGTCGAGGGCGTCGAACAGCACGCCCGTGTACCGGTCCATCGCGGGCATCGTCGCCGCCGAGCGCAGCCCCGCGTTCACGGCGATTTGATCGCGCTGCCGCGGCCCGAGCTTGAGGACCCGCGCCGCGTCATCCGGTCGCGCCGAAAGGGCGACCAGCGCGGCGACGACGTCCTCACGCACGGCGTGCAGGCTCGGCAGCGCCAGCCCATCCAGCGCCAGGGCGGGCCCTTCGCCTCCGACACGCTTCGTCTCCGACGGCGGCAGGAGTATGAGCACGGTGTCTCCCCTCACGTCGAACGCCGGCGGACCCGTTGGTCCGCCGGCGTTCGAGGTGGTCTTCGTCAGGCGACGAGTGCGGCGTTCCCTGCGACGATCGTCAAGGTGTCGGCCTCCATCGAGAGGAAGCCGTCCTGCGCGTTGGCGAGGATCTTCGACCCGTCGGAGGTCGTGATGCGAACCTGGCCTTCAGCCAGGATCGCCAGCACGGGCTCGTGGCCGGGCATGAATCCGATCTCGCCCTCGACGGTCTTCGCGATCACGAGGGACGCGTCTCCGGTCCAGACCTCGGCATCGGCCGAGACCAGGCTGACCTTCAGCGGCATGATCAGCCGTTCTCCTTCTGGATCTGCGCCCAGCGGGCCTCGACGTCGGAGATGCCGCCGACGTTGAAGAACGCCTGCTCGGCGACGTGGTCGAAGTCGCCCTTGACGATCGCGTCGAACGACTCGATGGTCTCCTTGATCGGAACCGTCGAGCCCTCGACGCCGGTGAACTTCTTCGCCATGTAGGTGTTCTGCGAGAGGAACTGCTGGATGCGCCGCGCACGCGACACGACGACCTTGTCCTCTTCGGAGAGCTCGTCGACACCGAGGATCGCGATGATCTCCTGCAGTTCCTTGTTCTTCTGCAGGATCTGCTTCACCGAGGTCGCCACGCGGTAGTGGTCCTCGCCGATGTAGCGCGGGTCGAGGATGCGGCTGGTCGACGTCAGCGGGTCGACGGCCGGGTAGAGGCCCTTGGAGGCGATCTCTCGCGAGAGCTCCGTCGTCGCGTCGAGGTGCGCGAATGTCGTGGCCGGCGCCGGGTCGGTGTAGTCGTCGGCGGGGACGTAGATCGCCTGGAGGGAGGTGATCGAGTGACCGCGCGTCGAAGTGATGCGCTCCTGGAGCACACCCATCTCGTCGGCGAGGTTCGGCTGGTAGCCCACGGCGGAGGGCATGCGACCGAGAAGCGTCGAGACCTCGGAGCCGGCCTGCGTGAAGCGGAAGATGTTGTCGATGAAGAGCAGGACGTCCTGCTTCTGCACGTCGCGGAAGTACTCCGCCATCGTCAGGGCCGACAGGGCGACGCGCAGACGCGTTCCCGGCGGCTCGTCCATCTGGCCGAACACGAGGGCGGTCTTGTCGAAGACGCCCGCCTCCTCCATCTCGTGGATGAGGTCGTTGCCCTCACGGGTGCGCTCGCCGACACCGGCGAACACCGACACACCGCCGTGGTCCTGCGCGACGCGCTGGATCATCTCCTGGATGAGCACGGTCTTGCCGACGCCGGCACCACCGAAGAGGCCGATCTTCCCACCCTGCACGTACGGGGTGAGCAGGTCGATGACCTTGATACCGGTCTCGAACATCTGCGTCTTCGACTCGAGCTGGTCGAAGTTGGGCGCCTTGCGGTGGATGCCCCAGCGCTCGGTGACCTCGACGGTCTCACCGGGAGCGGCGTTGAGCACCTCGCCGATGACGTTGAAGACCTTGCCCTTGGTGACGTCGCCGACCGGGACCGTGATGGGACCGCCCGTGTCGCGGACCTCCTGGCCGCGAACGAGGCCGTCGGTGGGCTTCAGGGCGATCGCACGGACGAGGTCGTCGCCCAGGTGCTGCGCGACCTCGAGGGTCAGCTCGCTGGACTCCTCGCCGATCGTGATCGTCGTCTTGAGCGCGTTGTAGATCTCGGGGATCGCGTCGTGCGGGAACTCGATGTCGACGACGGGACCGGTGACGCGCGCGACGCGCCCGACGACCGCGGTCTCCGTCGCTTCGGCGGTGGCGGTGGGGGTCATGGTCTTCTTCTCTTTCGTGTGGGCTACTTGGCCGACGCCAGAGCGTCGGCGCCGCCGACGATCTCGGCGATCTGCTGAGTGATCTCGGCCTGACGCGCGTTGTTGCGCAGGCGGGTGTAGTCGGTGATGAGCTTGTCGGCGTTGTCCGAAGCCGACTTCATCGCCTTCTGGGTGGCGGCGTGCTTGGCCGCGGAGGACTGCAGGAGCGCGTTGAACACGCGGCTCTGCACGTACACCGGCAGCAGCGCGTCGAGCACCGTCTCGGCTTCCGGCTCGAACTCGTAGAGCGGATAGACGGCGCTGTCGGTCGCCGCGGCATCCGCCTCGACGATCTCGAGCGGCAGGAGACGCAGCGTCTCCGGCGACTGGGTCATCATGCTCACGAAGCGGTTGTAGACGAGGTGGATCTCATCCACCCCGTCACCCGCTCCCCCGCGCCGGAACGCCGCGAGCAGCTCATCGGAGATCTCCTCCGCCGTGCTGAACTGAGGCGTGTCGGTGTCGCCGGTCCACTGCGCCGCGCTGGCGATCTTCCGGAACTGGAAGTACCCGACGGCCTTGCGGCCCACCAGGTAGTAGACGACCTCGCGGCCCTCCGAGCGCAGCAGCTCCGCGAGCTCGAGCCCCTCGCGCAGGATCTGCGAGTTGAACGCGCCCGCCAGGCCCCGGTCCGACGTGAAGATCACGACGGCCGAGCGACGGATGACCTCCGGCTCGCGGGTGAGGGGGTGGTCGACGTTCGAGTGGGTCGCCACCGCAGACACGGCGTTCGTCACGGCGCGCGCGAAGGGAGAGGACGCGCGCACGCGCCCCATCGCCTTCTGGATGCGGGATGCCGCGATGAGCTCCATCGCCTTGGTGATCTTCTTGGTCGTCTGAGCAGAAGAGATCTTCTGCTTGTAGACCCGCAGTTGTGCGCCCATGGTTTCGCTGTCGCGTCTCTCCTCAGCCCCGGCGGCCCTTGACGATGCGCTCCTGGTTGACGTCTTCCGCGTCGGCGGCGTGCACGTCCTCCCTGCCGGGAGCGACCAGGCTCTGTCCCTCGCCCGCCTGGAACTCCAACGCGAAGGCATCCACCTGCTTCTCGAGCTCGGCGACGGTGTCATCGTCCAGGACGTTGGTCGTGCGCAGGGTGTCGAGGATCTGCGTGTGGCGACGCAGGTGGTCGAGCAGCTCGCGTTCGAAGCGCAGCACGTCCTCGACGGCGACGTCGTCGAGCTTGCCGTTGGTGCCGGCCCAGATCGAGACGACCTGCTCTTCGACGGGGTACGGCGAGTACTGCGGCTGCTTGAGCAGCTCGGTCAGGCGCGCACCGCGGGCGAGCTGACGACGCGAGGCCGCATCCAGGTCGCTCGCGAACATCGCGAACGCCTCGAGCGAGCGGTACTGGGCAAGCTCCAGCTTGAGCGTTCCCGAGACCTTCTTGATCGACTTGACCTGTGCGTCGCCGCCGACTCGGGAGACGGAGATGCCCACGTCGACCGCGGGGCGCTGGTTGGCGTTGAAGAGGTCGGACTGCAGGAAGATCTGTCCGTCCGTGATCGAGATGACGTTGGTCGGGATGTACGCCGAGACGTCGTTCGCCTTGGTCTCGATGATGGGCAGACCCGTCATCGACCCGGCGCCCAGTTCGTCGGAGAGCTTCGCGCAGCGCTCCAGCAGACGGGAGTGCAGGTAGAAGACGTCACCGGGGTACGCCTCGCGGCCCGGCGGGCGGCGCAGCAGCAGCGACACGGCACGGTAGGCCTCGGCCTGCTTCGACAGGTCGTCGAAGATGATCAGGACGTGCTTGCCGCCGTACATCCAGTGCTGGCCGATGGCCGAACCGGTGTAGGGGGCGAGGTACTTGAAGCCCGCGGGGTCGGATGCCGGAGCGGCGACGATCGTCGTGTACTCCATCGCGCCGGCGTCCTCGAGCGCACCCTTCACGGAGGCGATCGTCGAGCCCTTCTGGCCGATGGCGACGTAGATGCAGCGCACCTGCTTCTCGGGGTCGCCCGACGCCCAGTTGTCCTTCTGGTTGATGATCGTGTCGATCGCGATCGCGGTCTTGCCGGTCTGGCGGTCGCCGATGATCAGCTGCCGCTGACCGCGGCCGACCGGGATCATCGCGTCGATGGCCTTGATGCCGGTCTGCATCGGCTCGTGCACGCTCTTGCGCTGCATGACGCCGGGCGCCTGCAGCTCGAGGGCACGACGCCCCTCGAGCTCGATGGTGCCGAGACCGTCGATCGGGTTGCCGAGCGGGTCGACGACGCGGCCGAGATAGCCGTCGCCGACACCCACCGAGAGCACCTCGCCGGTGCGGGTGACTTCCTGCCCCGCCTCGATGCCCGAGAACTCGCCGAGGACGACGACGCCGATCTCGTGCTCGTCGAGGTTCTGGGCGAGGCCCTGCGTGCCGTCCGCGAAGGTGACGAGCTCGTTCGCCATGACGCCGGGCAGACCCTCGACGTGGGCGATCCCGTCGGCCGCGTCGACGACGGTGCCGACCTCGGTCGCTGCCGCGCCGGTCGGCTCGTACGCCGCGACGAAGTCCTTCAGCGCGTCACGGATGACGTCGGGGCTGATCGATAGTTCTGCCATTGTCTTCCTTCGTGTTGTGAAGCCTTGCGGCTCCAAGCTTCCGCTCCCGAAGTCGCGGGAAATCTAGGGGTCAGCCGGCCAGGCGGTGGCGCAGCTCGGCGAGGCGCGAGGCCACCGACGCGTCGATGACGTCGTCGGCGATCTGCACACGGATCCCACCGATCACGGCGGGGTCCACCACGGTGTTGAGGGACACCTCACGGCCGTACTTCGCCGACAGGAGCGACGCCAGACGCCCCGCCTGCGAACGCGAGAGCGGCGAAGCCGACACGACCGTCGCCACCGTGCGGTTGCGCTGGTCGGAGACGATGCGAAGCGCCCGGCTCAGCAGCTGGCGCACGCGGCGCTCACCCGGCTGCTGCACGAGCGAGGAGACCACGAGTGCGGTCGCGGCCCCGGCGCGGCCGCCCAGGAGGGTGTCGACCAGCGCGCCCTTCGCGTCCGACGAGCCCAGGCGGCTGCCGAGCGCGAGCTCGAGCTGCGGGTTCGCGGCGATGGTGCGGGTGAACGCGAACAGCTCACCCTCGAGGTCGGTGCTCGGCGCCGCGATGGAGGCGCTGCGGACCGCGAGCTCCTCGATCCCGTCGACGAGATCCGCCGCGCTGGACCAGCGCTGCTCCACCGCGGTCTTCACGAGGGAGACCGCCGCCGGCGAGAGCGAGCCGAAGACGTCGTCGACGACCCTCGCCCGCGCGGCCGCCGGCGCGGCCGGGTCGGCAAGCGCGCCGCTCAGGTGGGACGATCCGCCCACGACGCGCGCGATGGCGAACAGCTCGCTCGCGACCTGCAGGTCGATCCCCTCGGTGCTCGCGAGCCCGCGGTTGCTGACCTCCAGGGCCTGAGTGGTCGCGCTTCCCATTACTGCGCCTTCCCGGCCGAGGCCTGCTCGGAGGCCTCGAGGTCGGCGAGGAAGCGGTCGACGACCGACTGCGCCTTGGCGTCGTCGGAAAGCGTCTCGCCGATGACGTTGCCGGCCAGGTCGAGCGCCAGGGTGCCCACCTCGGAGCGGAGCGACACGAGAGCGGTCTGACGCTCCGCCTCGATCTGCGCGTGCGCCGCGGCCGTCAGGCGTGCCGCCTCGACCGACGCGGCCTCCTTGGCCTCGGCGACGATCTTCTTGCCGTCCTCGCGAGCGATCTCGCGGATCTCACCGGCCTCCTTACGGGCGGCGGCGAGCTGCGCCGTGTACTCCTCGAGGGCGGCTTCCGCCTTGCGCTGAGCCTCGTCGGCCTTCGCGATGTTGCCCTCGATGGCGGCACCGCGCTCATCGAGCAGCGCCTTCATGCGCGGCAGGACGACGCGCCAGAACACCACGAGGATGACGACGAAGCACACCGCCGACCAGATGATGTCGTACGCCGCCGGCAGCAGGGGGTTCGGCGCAGCCTCGCCCTCTTCCGCGGCGAGTGTGACAAGAGCGCTCAGCATCCTGTCTCCTTACGTCGTGAGAGCGGGATCAGAAGCCGAAGATGAAGCCGGTGGCGATGCCGATGAACGCCAGCGCCTCGGTGAAGGCGATACCGATGAACATCAGGACCTGGAGGCGGCCGGCCAGCTCGGGCTGACGGGCGACGCCCTCGATCGTCTTGCCGACGACGATGCCCACGCCGATGGCGGGGCCGATCGCGGCGAGGCCGTAGCCGACGGTCGCCACCGAACCGGTGAGCTGGGCGAGAACCGTAGTTGCGTCCACGGGTTGTTTCCTTTCGTTGGGTGGTCAGGCGGGCGCCTGACCGCTCAGTGCTCTTCCGCGACCGCGAGCTGGATGTAGACCGCGGTGAGGATCGTGAAGACGTACGCCTGGAGGAAGGCCACCAGGAGCTCGAACAGGGTGAAGACGAAGCCGAAGGCGAGCGTGCCGACACCCAGGGGTGCCCACCATCCGCCGAGGCCGAAGAAGAAGAACTGCGTCGCGGCGAAGAACAGCACGAGCATGAGGTGGCCGACCATCATGTTCATCAGCAGACGCAGCGTCAGCGTGACGGGGCGGATGATGAAGGTCGAGAGGAACTCGAGCGGGATGATGATGATGTAGAGCGGCCACGGCACGCCCGAGGGCATCAGCGAGTTCTTGAAGAAGTTGCCCGGGTCCTTCTTGATGCCGGCGTAGATGAACGTGACGTACGAGACGATCGCCAGCAGGAGCGGGACCGCGATCACGCTCGTCCCGGCGATGTTCAGGAACGGGATGATCCCCGTCAGGTTCATGAACAGGATCATGAAGAACAGCGTCGTGAGGATCGGCAGGAAGCGATCGCCGTCCTTGCGGCCGAGCAGGTCGTGAGCGATGTTGACGCGCACGAAGTCGAGTCCCATCTCCACGACGCTCTGGAATCGGCCGGGCACGACCTTCATGCGGCGGGTGCCGAGGAGGAAGAGGAGCACCAGGACGACCGTCGCGAGGATCTGGATCAGGTTGATCCGCGTGATCGCGAAGAGCGTGCCCTCGAAGAGCACCGCGTCGGGGAAGAACTCGAAAATCGACGGCGGGTGGAACTCGTCATCCGTGGATGCGGTCGCGATCAGTGTCGCAGCTTGAGTAAACAGCGCTGGCTCCAGCTTCGGGGCACCGACAGGCGGTGCGACGATGGGTGGTGAGCGTCATCCACGGCGTGCACGTCGTTGTGTTCGTTCAGACGCATCTGGCTTCGTTCAGACGCAGTGTTTGCTCAAACCAATGTGTGCGCAAACCGTCTTCGCGGTCGGACGAACCTCTTGCGAAGACGTTGTCTGTTCGACTGTGTCTGTCACGAACCTCAGTTCAGTGCACGGCCCAGGGGAACTCCTCCACCCTAGCAAACGATGGGCGTGCTCACGAACCGGCGCCGGCCGCCGGGGCCGACGGCGAGTCGCCTTCCTCCCCCGGCAGGGTCACGTCGCTGGCGTACGGCAGGCGCATCCGGAGCATGACGATGACGTCGACGGCCAGCGCCGCGAGGACGGCCGCGACCAGCGCCAGGAAGAACGCGGGCGGCACGAGCCACTCGGCCGTGCGGACCACCAGGAGCACGACGATGAAGACCACCAGCTTGAGGATCCAGCCGCCGAGCACGATGCCGAAGAAGATCGGCACGTAGAGCGGGTCGCCGAACCACCGGTTGGCGATCAGGATCGACAGCGCCGTGATCGCGAGGAAGAGCGCGCCGACGAGCACTCCGGACAGCGCGCTCCAGAGTCCGTCGCCGCCGGCGGCGAGCCATCCCGCGACGGCGGCCAGGACGGCGAGCGGCACCGCCACGAGGGCGCTCCAGCGCAGCGCGGCCGCGAGGATCGGGGTGCTCGAGGGGCGTCGGGCGGGGGCGGGGTCGGTCGTCATGGGAGCTCCTCCACGGGGGTCATAATGCCGTCAGACGCCTCGGGGGCGCGTCGGCGCGGCCTGCGCGAGGGCAGGAAGGTGATGGTCAGGCAGGCTGCGCCGCCCACGACGGCGAAAGCGACGCCGATCATGTACGACAGGCCCGCACGCTCGGCGAGGAACATCAGGAGCACGGCGAGCCCCATGATCGCCGTCCAGGCATAGAAGATCAGCACGGCATCCCGGTCGCTGTGGCCCATGTCGAGCATGCGGTGGTGCAGGTGCTTGCGATCGGGAGAGAAGGGCGACTTCCCCGCGCGGATGCGACGGATGACGGCGAGGCCGAAGTCGAGCAGGGGCAGCATCACCACGACGACGGGAAGGAGGATCGGGATGAAGGCTCCGAGCAGCTGCGAACGCCCGATGTCCTCCGGGTCGAGCACGCCCGGGTCGAGGGCGCCGGTGATGGCGACGGCGGACGTGGCCATCAGCAATCCGATCATGAGCGCGCCGGCGTCGCCCATGAACAGCTTCGCGGGGCTCCAGTTCAGCGGCAGGAAGCCGAGGCACGCGCCCACGAGGGCGGCGGCGAGGAAGGTGGCGAGGGAGAAGTTGCTCGTGGCGAACTCGCGCAGCAGCAGATAGGAGTACACGAAGAACACGCCGTTCGCGATGAGCGTGACGCCGGCCACGAGGCCGTCGAGCCCGTCGATGAAGTTCACGGCGTTCATCACGACCACGATCGCGAACACGGTCAGCGTGAAGCTGACCCAGCTGGATCCCACGGTGAGCCCGCCGATCGGCAGGGAGTAGATCTGCAGCTCGCCGTAGCCCGCGATGATGCCCGCGGCGAGGAACTGGGCCCCCAGCTTGATCATCCAGTCGAGGTCCCACAGATCGTCCGCGACTCCCACGATGACGATGAGCGTCGTGGCGGCCGCGATGGCGATCACCTCCTTCGGCGGATCGGCCCAGAACGTGCCGAAGTACTCGTTCGCCTTCGAGACGAGGAGGGCCCCCATGATGCCGATGAACATGGCGATGCCGCCGAGGCGGGGCGTCGGCGTCTTGTGCACATCGCGCTCGCGGATGCCGGGGTACAGCTTGAACCGCATGCTGAGCTGCCACACCGCCCACGCGAGCGACAGCGTCACCGCGCCGGTGAAAAGGATCGTGAAGAGGTACTGCTTCACGCGTCGGCGTCCGGCTCGAGCGCGTCGCCCAGGACCTCTCGCAGCCGATCGCGCGAGATAGCCCCCTCGCGCAGCACCCGCACCCCGTCTCCCCCGGCGCCGCCGGTCAGCGACGTCGCGTCGACGATCGTCGAGGCGACACCCGTGCGGGACGGACCGTCGTCGAGGTACACCGACACGCTGTCGCCGAGCATCTCCAGCGCGCCGACCATGCTCGTGGCCGCCGGGTGGCCGGTCAGGTTGGCGCTGGAGACGGCGAGCGGGCCGCTCTCGGCGATGAGCTCGAGCGCGACGCGGTGATCGGGCATCCGCACGGCGACGGTGCCGTGCGTCTCGCCCAGGTCCCAGGCGAGGGAGGGCTGGCTCGGCAGCACGACGGTGAGACCCCCCGGCCAGAAGACCTCGACGAGCGCATCGACCTCGGCGGGGACGTCGGCGACGAGCGCGCGAAGCATCAGCGGTCCGGAGACGAGCACTGGCGGGGGCGACTGGCGCCCGCGCCCCTTCGCCGCGAGGAGGGCGGCGACGGCTCCCGCGTTGAACGCGTCGGCGGCGATTCCGTACACGGTGTCGGTGGGCAGCACGACGAGCTCCCCGCGCGCCAGCAGCTGACGCGCCTGGCGCATGCCGGTGAGCAGCTGCGCCTCGTCTCGGCAGTCGAACATCGCGGTCATGACGCCGACAAGTCTAGGCCGCGGCGCGGCCCCCGCCGATTCGCCCGCGCCGGTGCCGCGTCACGCCCGGAACGCCGTCGTGGCGCGCTCGCGCATCGTCAGATCCGGATGCGTCGCGCTTGCGCGCCAGCCGTCCGCCGCGAGCAGTTCGCGCACGGCCGGCCCCTGCCATTCGCCGTGCTCGATCACGAGAGCGCCGCCGGGCCGCAGGAGGCGAAGGGCGGTGCGGCTCAGCGCCCTCACGACATCCAGTCCGTCGCGGCCCCCGTAGAGGGCGGCCGGCGGGTCGAAGAAGCGCACCTCGGGGTCGCGCGGGATCGCGTCGTCCGGGACGTACGGCGGGTTGGAGACGACGACGTCGACGGTGCCGTCCAGCTCCGCGGGCGTGTCGGCGAGGTCGGCGAAGACGAACCGCGCGTTGTCGGCTCGCGTGACGGCGAGGTTCTCACGCGCCCAGATGTAGGCCTCGACGCTCTTCTCCACGCCGTACACCTGAGCGGTCGGCACCTCCGTGGCCAGCGCCAGCGCGATCGCTCCGCTGCCGGTGCACAGGTCGACCGCGACGGGACGGGCCGTCGGCGCGGCGCGCAGCGCGTCGATGGCCAGCTGCGCCACCATCTCGGTCTCGGGCCGCGGGACGAAGGCGCCGGGACCGATCCTCAGCGTCAGGTGGCGGAACGGAGCGAGACCCGTGATGTGCTGCAGCGGCTCCCGCGCGGCCCGTCGGTCGACGAGGCGCTCGAGGGCCGCGGCCTGCGGCGACGGAAGCTCGTCGCCCCGGATCATGCCCGCCTGCAGGGCACCCCTCGTCGTCCCCCAGGCGTGGGCGGCCAGAAGCTCGGCATCCACGTCGGGGGTCGGCACGCCCGCCTGGGCGAGCCGGGATGCCGCGGCGTGCACGGCATCCGACAGGCGACGTGGGACCGCGGTGCCGTCGGCGAAGGGGGTGGGGGTGCGTGAGGAGATCATGAGCGCGATTCAGCCTAATCAGGCACCCGCGGCATCTTCCCCGCATCGGAGACCCGATACGGGATCGTCACAAAACCTCCCCGACCGCCGTCATACAGGGGCATTTTCCGCCCCGCGCCGCCGCGCCTCGCCTAGGCTCGTTGACGGCGTCCCGGACGGCGCCCCACCCTGGACGACGAAAGGCAGGCCATGGCCGGCATCCACCCCGACATCACCTCCGCATTCGGCAACACCCCGCTGGTGCGACTCAACCGCGTCACCGAGGGCGTGGATGCGACGGTGCTGGCCAAGCTGGAGTTCTACAACCCGGCATCGAGCGTCAAGGACCGCCTGGGCATCGCGATCGTCGATGCCGCCGAGGCCTCGGGCGAGCTGAAGCCCGGGGGCACGATCGTGGAGGCGACGAGCGGCAACACGGGCATCGCGCTCGCGATGGTCGGCGCGGCACGCGGCTACAAGGTCGTGCTGACGATGCCGGCCTCCATGTCCAAGGAGCGTCGCACGCTCCTCAAGGCCTTCGGCGCGGAGCTCGTGCTGACCGACCCCACCAAGGGCATGAAGCACGCCGTGGAGGAGGCCGAGCGCATCGCCGCCGAGACGCCCGGCTCGGTGCTCGCCAAGCAGTTCGCGAATGAGGCGAACCCCGCGATCCACCGCAAGACGACGGCCGAGGAGATCCTGCGCGACACCGACGGCAAGGTCGACTACTTCGTCGCCGGCATCGGCACGGGCGGCACCATCACGGGTGTCGGCCAGGTGCTCAAGGAGCGCGTGCCCGGAGTGAAGGTCGTCGCCGTCGAGCCGAAGGACTCCCCGCTGCTGACCGAGGGCCACCCCGGCCCCCACAAGATCCAGGGGATCGGGCCCAACTTCGTCCCGGCCATCCTCGACCGCGACGTCATCGACGAGGTGATCGACGTCGAGTTCGACGACGCGATCGCCCTGGCACGGGAGACGGCCGCGAAGGACGGCATCCTCGTCGGCATGTCTTCGGGTGCGGCGATCTGGGCCGCGCTCGAGATCGCCCGCCGCCCCGAGGCCGCCGGCAAGAACATCGTCGTGATCATCCCCTCCTACGGCGAGCGGTATCTCTCGACGGCCCTGTACGCGCACCTCGCCGAGGACTGAGGTGCCGGTCAGGACGCTGTCGGCCCGGGTCCGAGAGGACATCGCGTCCGCGCGTCTGCGCGACCCCGCTGCACGCGGCGGGCTGGAGATCGGGCTCCTCTACCCCGGGCTCCACGCCATCTGGGCCCACCGCGTGTGGCACGCGCTCTGGAAGCGTGATCGGCGGTTCCTCGCCCGCGCGGGCTCCCAGATCACGCGCGCGCTCACCGGCATCGAGATCCACCCGGGCGCCCGCATCGGCCGGCGCTTCTTCATCGACCACGGCATGGGCGTCGTGATCGGCGAGACGGCCGAGGTGGGCGACGACGTCATGCTGTACCACGGCGTGACGCTCGGGGGTCGCACGCGCGACTCCGGCAAGCGTCACCCCACCCTCGGCGACGGCGTCGCGGTGGGAGCGGGGGCCAAGGTGCTCGGGCCCATCACGATCGGTGCGGGGTCGGTCATCGGCGCCAACGCCGTCGTGACGCGCGACGCCCCGGAGGACTCGGTCCTCACGGGCATCCCGGCGAAGGCCCGGGCCCGTCGCGACGGCGAGACCACCCGATCGATCTTGACGGCGCCCGAGTACCAGATCTGATCGCCGGCCCACCCGGACGGGTGACTCAGCGCAGCTGGACGGCCAGCGCCCGGCCGGCGAGGGCGTGATCGCGCAGGTGGATCAGCACGGCGATCGACACCACGACGAGGCCTGCGATCTCCAGCGACTCCTCGAAGCACGCCAGCAGCCAGACCACGGGGTCGTTCTCGTCGCGCAGGAGGGATTCCACCTCGGCGCCGGCGGTGGCGCTGACGACCTCGATGCCGAGCGCTCCCCCGACGTACAGCACGCCGGCGACGATGAACAGCGTGCGCACCCGCCGCGGCAGCGCGGCGAGGAAGCGGATCGCGAAGGGCGAGGCCGCCACGAGGGCGATCCCGACCGGGATGACCCACGCGTACCAGAGCGGACCGCCGGTGATCCCGAAGACGTTGCGCGTGGCGTACATCAGGCTCTCGTGCAGCGCTGCGCCCTCGTCGAGGGACAGATAGGCGAACACGATCGCCAGCGCCGCCCAGCCCCGGCGCATCCGCGGCATCCGCGTGGCCACCGCGACGGCCGCGGCGCCGAGCGCGACGCCCGCCAGGAGCATCATGTTGAACCAGGTCGGGATGCTGACCTCGTCGTCCATGTCGAACGCCGAGATCACACGCCCTTCGTAGGTGATGACGCCGAGGGCCGCCAGCGTATGGACGACGAGGTGCGCCGCCGCGAGCGCGACGCCGATGAGGACGAGCCCGCGCGCGACACCGCGCACCGAGGCGCGGACGACGGGGTCGTCGCCAGCGTCCGCGCCGTCGCGCCTGTGCGACGCCCTCGTGGTCCCCGTTGTCAACGCCATGACAGACCCCATCCCCGTGCACGCCCCCGCGCGCCGTTCCCCAGCCGGACACCGCGCGTTCACCTGCGCGACACCGTGAGGTCACTGTAGCGGGCGAGGCGGCCCAGGCGCGAGGCGCGCCTCCCGACGGGCGCCTTACGAGGCGGCGGCGGGCGCGGCGACGGCCGCGACGTGATGGCAGCAGCCGGGAACGCCGAGGCCGCGGACGGCGGCCAGGGAGGCGTCGTCGACCTGGCCGGATGCCGCGGCGAACGCATCGAGGTCGATGCGCTCTCCCCCGAGCCACGTGCCGAGCACCGCGATCGCGCCGATCTCCTCGGGCGCGACGGTGTACGGGTCCGCCGCCAGCGCGACGAGGTCCGCGAGCTTGCCCGCCTCGATCGATCCGGCGTCGGCGTCGCATCCCAGGGCGTGCGCGCCGTTGATGGTCTGCGCCCGCAGCGCTTCGTCGAGCGTCGTCGCCTGCTCGGGACCCCGCACGGTGCCGCTCGAGGTGCGGCGGGTAACGGCGGTCTGGATGTTCAGCAATGGCGTCGGCGGGCTGACGCTGCCGTCGTTGTGGAAGGAGGGGTGCACGCCGGCGTCGAACGCGTCGCGGAAGCGCTGCCACGGGGCGCCCACGGCGGAGTCGAACATCTGCCCGTCGAGCAGATCACCCCAGTAGTGGAACTGGAACGGGCCCATCGAGGCGACGACGCCCAGCGCCGCCATGCGGGAGAACTGGTCGTGGCGCGCCCCGCCGATGTGCTCGACGCGCCAACGGTGATCGGTGCCGCTCAGCCCGTGCGTGTCGAGTGCGCGGGCGAACGCGTCGAGCACGATGTCCAGACCGATGTCGCCGTTGACGTGGAACGCCATCTGCCAGCCCTCGGCGGCGTGCGCATCCAGCAGCGCGTCGAGCTGGCTGCGCGTGTAGTTCATGGGTCTCTCGCCCGTCACGCCGGGCGATATCCCCGCCGCTCGCGTCGCCGGCGTGTCGAGGTACGGCGCGCTCATCGCGACGTTGCCCACCCACGGCGATCCGTCGGCCCAGAGCTTGATGCCCTGCTTGCGCAGCATCGTCGGCGGCACGTGGGACGTGAACGGCGCCCCGCAGTCGGTCTCGGTGGACATGTGGTACAGCGTGATGCGCAGCGGCGAGCTCGGCAGTGTCGCGAGCGTTTCGTACGCGGTCTTCAGCGGCGTCTTGTACGTCAGCTCCGACGTCGAGGTGATCCCGGCCGACGACATCAGCACGTAGTACTCCACGGCGCCCTGGAGGGGCCTGGCCGCACCCGCGATGGCGCTCAGCACGGGCTCCGCGAGCGCCATCGCGGCGGGCACCTCGGTGGCGCGTCCGTCGAGGGCGCCGTCGGGAGTGCGTCCGAAGAAGCCGCCCACGGGGTCGGCGGGGGGATTCCGGTCCCAGCCCAGAGCGCGGATGACCGCCGAGGTGACGTAGGAGGTGTGTCCCGAGTTGCCGAAGACGAGCACGAGGCGGTCTCCGAAGATCTCGTCGAGCACGGCGGCGGTGGGCTCCTCGTGCTGCTGCAGCAGCCCGTCGAAGCCGAAGAAGGACAGCGGCGCCGCGGCATCCGTCTCCGCGATCGCCCGCCGGAAGACGGCGAGCACGTCGTCCCAGGTGGGGCAGAACCACGGCGCGACCCAATAGGCCGGCGGCATCGTGGCCATCCCGCTCAGCACGGGGTGGGAGTGCGAATCGATGAAGCCGGGCAGCAGGCACGCCGCCCCCGAGTCTTCGACCTCCGCTTGGGGCAGCGCCGCCCGACACTCCTCCAGGGCGCCGACGGCGACGATGCGCTCCCCCGAGACGGCGATCGCCTGCGCGCGCGGTCGGCGGGGGTCCATCGTGATGACGGTGTCTGCGGTGATGATCCGGTCCATGCGGCCTCCTGGCGCCGGGGTCGTGGTGGGGTGCATCGGGTCAGGCGGGCGTGCCGTCGCGGCGGCGGTCGCGGCGATCGTCGACGCGCTTGGCGAAGAAGAGCAGGGGCAGCAGCACCGTGGCGAGGGCGGTGATGACCCACACCACGACGGGCGCGAGGACCCACGAGATCGCATCGGTGATGCGCAGGCCGCCGATCGGCAGCAGCACGACGACCAGGAGCGCCACCAGGGTGGAGATGATGCCGATGCCGCCGAGAAGGGCCGGTGCGTAGCGGCGCGCCATCGTCGCGATCCACGGCGAGAGCACGCTCTGCAGGACCGCGAAGACGACGATCGCGAGCACGAAGCCCCACCAGTCGTGCCAGACGATCACGAAACCCGGCAGCAGCAGGTCGGCCACGACGAGCCCCAGTGCTGCGGAGAGCAGGAACACCAGCGTGCGCAGGAGGAACATGATCACGCTCGTGACCCTATCGGTGCGCGGATGCCGCGGCCACGTCCCCACGCCGCCCCCGTCCCCCGCGCCGCCGCCCGCCGCGCCGCCCCGCGCCCTCGCGCCGCCCCGCGCCCTCGCGCCGCCCCGCGCGCCGCGCGGGCCGCTCCCCTGTCACGATCCGACCCTTCCCGCCGGCACGCCGAGCGGAATGCGACAGGCGAGCGTCAGGACCGGGCGCGGAGAGCGGCCGCCACCCTCGCGACGAGCTCGTCGGGGTGCGCGAACAGCATCGTGCGGCTCACGCGGATCACGCGCCAGCCGGCCGCCTGCAGCGCGTCGTGCTTCTCCATGTCCCGATTCCACGTCGCCAGGTCCACGCGGTGATGATCGCCCTCGTACTCGATCGCGATCTTCCACTCGGGGTAGGCCAGGTCGACGCAGCCGATGAAGTTCCCCGCGTCGTCGTACACGTCACGATCCAGCGTCGGCTCGGGAAGGCCCGCGTCGCACAGGGTCAACCGGGTCCACGACTCGGGACGGGACGCGGAGCCGGTCCGCACACGATCGACTGTCTCGCGCAGGCGCGGCCCGCCGACGCGGCGTCCGGCGCGCACCGCGGCATGCAGCTGGTCGACCCTCGCCAGCGGCGGCGGCATCGGGCGCGGCCGGGGGCCCGGCATCCGCTGGACCCTTACGAGCGAATCGCCCGCCGCGATCAGGTCATACGGATGCAGCGGCTGAGCCCCCAGCATCGCCCACGTCGTCGCCGGGCTCGCGATGCGCAGCCCGGTGCCGGGATGCACGACGACCCTGGTCAGGCGCGGCTGCGCCTCGTGCCCGCGGATGCCGCGGACACGGGGCAGGCGGCGCGGGGGGAGGACCGCGACGTGGACCTTCTCGTCCGGGAGAAGGGGAAGGGCGGCACCCCAGAGAACCGCCGCGGTCGCATGACTGAAGAACTCGAACTCGGACATGCGCGCCGCGTACTCGAGGGCCGCCAGACGGATCCGCTCGCGCTGGCTCAGGGCCGCGTCGGCGGCGCCGGCGTCGAAGACCTCGCGCCGGGAGCGCACGCCGTGGAACGGACGACGCAGGTCCTTCGAGCGCAGACGCCCCTCGCCGACGCCCGCGGCGCGCGCCATCGGGACGGTGAAAGCGGGCGGCAGCGTTTCGGGAAGCGGAGTGTGCGACATGCGCCCCACCGTGCCGCGCAGCACTGCTCCGCAGGGCGCGCCCGCCGGCATCCGTGGATCACCGCACCGACCGCGCCCTGTGGAGGACCCCCGCGCCCCCGCGCCGCCCCCCGCGCCGCCGCTCCCCTGTCACGAAACGACGCGACGGGACCGACACCGGGTCGATTCGCGACAGGCGAGCCCTCCGTCCGGGACGGAACGGACGGGGGCGACGCGGGCGGGACGGCGGGTCAGGCGCCGAGGGCGGCGAGGCGCGCTTCCTCGTCCGCGGCGATGCAGCTCTCGATCACCGGGCCGAGGGCACCGTCCATGACCTGGTCGAGGTTGTACGCCTTGTAGCCGGTGCGGTGGTCGGCGATGCGGTTCTCGGGGAAGTTGTAGGTGCGGATGCGCTCGGAGCGATCCATCCCGCGGATCTGCGACTTCCGGGCGTCGGATGCCGCGGCATCCCGCTCCTCCTGCTGCTTCGCCAGCAGGCGCGCACGCAGCACGCGCATGCCCGCCTCGCGGTTCTGCAGCTGCGACTTCTCGTTCTGCATCGACACGACGATCCCGGTCGGCAGGTGCGTGATGCGCACGGCGGAGTCGGTCGTGTTGACCGACTGGCCGCCGGGGCCGGAGGAGCGGAACACGTCGATCTTGAGGTCGTTCGGGTTGATCTCGATCTCGTCGGGCTCGTCGACCTCGGGGAACACCAGCACGCCGGTCGTCGACGTGTGGATGCGTCCCTGCGACTCGGTCGCGGGAACCCGCTGCACGCGGTGCACGCCTCCCTCGTACTTGAGGTGGGCCCAGACCCCCTGCGCCGGGTCGGACGAGGAGCCCTTGATCGCGACCTGCACGTTCTTGTAGCCCCCGAGGTCGGACTCGTCGCGCTCGATGAGCTCCGACTTCCAGCCCTGCGCCGCGGCGAACTGGAGATACATCCGCAGCAGATCCGCCGCGAACAGCGCGCTCTCCGCGCCGCCCTCCCCCGCCTTGATCTCGAGGATGACATCGCGCGCGTCGTCGGGGTCGCGCGGGATCAGCAGCCGCCGCAGGCGCTCCTGCGCGGCGAGCATCTTCTCCTCGAGCGCGGGGACCTCCTCCGCGAACGCGTCGTCCTCGCGGGCGAGCTCCCGCGCGGCATCCAGGTCGTCGGATGCCGCGGACCACGCCTCGTGGGCGGCGACGATCCGCGAGAGCTCTGCATATCGGCGGTTGACGCGCTTGGCACGTGGGGCGTCGGCGTGCACCGCCGGGTCGGAGAGTTCCTCCTGCACCCGGCGGTGCTCGTCGATGAGCGCCTTGACGGAGTCGAAGATCGCGGGATCGGTCATGCCGGTCGGATCAGCGGATGTTGTTCTCGTGCCCGTGGCTGTGACCGCCGCCGTGCCCCTCACGCGCGGGGGCGGGGACCGACTTCTGCATCTGCACGAGGAACTCGACGTTGGAGCTGGTCTCCTTGAGCTTGCCAAGGACGACCTCGAGCGCCTGCTGCGGGTCGAGGCCCGCGAGGGCGCGACGCAGCTTCCACGTGATCTTGACCTCGTCGGCCGAGAGCAGCATCTCCTCGCGACGGGTGGACGACGCGTTCACGTCCACCGCGGGGAAGATGCGCTTGTCGGCGAGCTGGCGGGACAGGCGCAGCTCGCTGTTGCCGGTGCCCTTGAACTCCTCGAAGATGACCTCGTCCATCTTGGACCCGGTCTCCACGAGCGCCGTCGCGAGGATCGTGAGCGATCCGCCGTTCTCGATGTTGCGCGCGGCGCCGAAGAAGCGCTTGGGCGGGTAGAGCGCCGACGCGTCGACGCCTCCCGTCAGCACACGGCCGGACGTGGGCGCCGAGATGTTGTACGCGCGCCCGAGCCGGGTGATGGAGTCGAGCAGCACGACGACGTCGCGGCCCAGCTCGACGAGCCGCTTGGCGCGCTCGATCGCGAGCTCGGCGACCGTCGTGTGGTCTTCGGCGGGACGGTCGAACGTCGAGGCGATGACCTCGCCGCGCACCGAGCGCTGCATGTCGGTCACCTCTTCGGGGCGCTCGTCGACGAGAACGACCATGAGGTGGACCTCGGGGTTGTTCTTCGCGATCGCGTCGGCGATCTGCTGCAGCACGATCGTCTTGCCGGCCTTGGGCGGGGCGACGATGAGGCCGCGCTGGCCCTTGCCGATGGGCGCCACGAGGTCGATGATCCGCTGGGTGAGCTTCTCGGGCGCCGTCTCCAGGCGCAGGCGCTCCTGGGGGTACAGCGGCGTGAGCTTGCCGAACTCGACACGCGTCGCCGCGTCGTCGGGCGACAGTCCGTTGATCGAGTCGACCTTCACGAGCGCGTTGTACTTCTGGCGGCCCGACTGCTCGCCCTCGCGAGGCTGCTTGATGGCGCCGACGACGGCGTCGCCCTTGCGGAGGTTGTACTTCTTCACCTGACCGAGCGAGACGTAGACGTCGCTCGTGCCGGGCAGGTAGCCCGTCGTGCGCACGAAGGCGTAGTTGTCGAGCACGTCGAGGATGCCCGCGATCGGGATCAGGACGTCGTCGTCGCCGATCTCGGTGTCGAACTCGTCAGATGCTCCGCCGCCGGTCGCGCCGCGCTTGTTGCGACCGCGACCCCGACCGCGACCCTGGCCGCGCTGGTCGTCGTCGGCGTCCGGCGCGGGCGACGAGGATGACGGGGCGCTGCCGGGCGCGGACGGGGCGTTCTGCGCCTCGCCGCCCTTCTGGCCACCGCCGGCGTTCTGGCCGCCGCCGTTGTTCTGGCCGCCCGCCCCACCGCGGTTGCGGTTGCGGTTGCGGCTGCGGCTGCGGCGACCACCGGTCTGCTCGCCCTCGGACGAGTCGTCGGTCGCGGCGCCGTCGTTCGACGACGCGTCCTGGGAGGAGTCCTCGGAGGACGAACCCTCGGAGGACGAACCCTGGTTCGACTCGTCGGCCGTGGAGCCGGCGGGCGCTTCGGACGCGTCGCCCGACGCGTCGGGCGCCTCGTCCTCGGCGGGCGCGGGCGCCTCGGCGGATGCCGGGGTCTGCGCCTCGGCGGGCGCCTCCGCGGCCGCGTCGGCGTCCTGGATGGCGGTCGCGAGGCGCGCGACGAGCTCGGTGTCGACGGCCGACTGCGCGGACTTCAGCGTGACGCCGAGCTCGGCGGCCGCGGCGATGACGCGCTTGGCGTCGACGCCGAGGTCGGCCGCGACCTCGCGCACCCGCGGACGCCGCTCGCTCTTGCGGGGCGCGCGCACCCGCTTGCCCTCGGCCGGAGCCTCGGAGGTGGCCTCCTCCGCGGGGGCATCGGATGCCTGCTCGGCGGGCGCGGCCTCAGCCGCGGTGTTCTGCTCGCCGGCGGCGGTGTCGGCCGCGGGCGCCTGGTCGGTGGAAGCCTGGTCGCCCTGGGCGTCGGTGGCTTCGGTCTGGATCTCGGAGATGGACTCCACGAGTTCTCCCTTGCACGTGTGGATGATCTACTGCACGGGCGCCGATGGATCGTGACGCCGCACCGCCGATCGGACGACCGTCGCGGTGCTCAGGCGTCTGTGGCGGGGAAGGACATGCAGTGCTTCGCAGATTGCGATCGGAGGCCAGATTCACGCGTATTCACGTGGAACCCTCCGTGTTCTTCACTGTAGCACCCTTGAAGTCGACGGCCAGCATGAGCGCTTCCCACGGAGTGTCCGACGCGTTGGCGACGATGTCCGCGGCCTCGAGGCGGCGCCCGGGCCCGTCGGCGAGCACCAGGATGCTGGGGCCCGCGCCCGAGACGACGGCGGCGAAGCCGGCGTCTCGCAGGGCCTGCACGAGACGCAGCGTCTCGGGCATGGCCTCGGCGCGGTAGTTCTGGTGGAGCTTGTCCTCCGTGGCAGCCATCAGCAGCTCGGGACTCTGCGTGAGCGCCGCGATGAGCAGGGCCGATCGCGAGACGTTGAACACGGCATCCTCGCGCGGCACGTGCAGCGGCTGCAGGCTGCGGGCGAGCGACGTCGACATCGTGAATCCGGGGACGAACACGAGCGGCGACACGCCGCGGTGCACGAGCAGCTTCTTGTGCTGGGGGCCGTCGGGGGTCAGCCACGCGATCGTCAGCCCGCCGAACAGCGCGGGGGCGACGTTGTCGGGGTGGCCCTCCATCTCGGTCGCCAGGCGCAGCAGGTCGTCATCGCTGAAGTCGACCACGCCCTCCAGCAGCCCCTTGGCCGCCACGATGCCCGAGACCACCGCCGCGCCGGACGAGCCCATGCCCCGCCCGTGCGGGATGACGTTGTGCGCCCGCAGACGCAGGCCCGGCAGCGGCACGCCCGCCGCGCGATACGTGTGGTCGATCGCGCGCACGACGAGGTGCGAGGCATCCCGTGGCACGTCCTCGGCGCCCTCGCCCGCCACGTGCACCTCGACGCCCGGTTCGGGCAGCGCCGTGACTTCGAGTTCGTCGTACACGCTCAGCGCGAGGCCGAGGGTGTCGAAGCCCGGACCGAGGTTCGCGCTGGTGGCGGGCACCCGCACCGTGACGGTGCGAGGGGCTGTGTTCACGCGGTGGCTCCGACGGGGGCGAGGCCGAGCACGTCGGCGACGTCGGAGGTGGTGGCGTCCACGACGGTCGGCTCGACCTGCGACCCGTCGGAGCGGCGGAGCGCCCACTGCGGGTCCTTCAGGCCGTGGCCGGTCACCGTGAGCACGACGCGTGAGCCCGCGGGGATGACGCCCGCCTCGGCGCGGTCGAGGAGCCCGGCGACGCTGATCGCCGAGGCGGGTTCGACGAAGATGCCCACCTCCCCCGCGAGCAGCTTCTGCGCCGCGAGGATGCGGTCGTCGTCGATCGCGCCGAAGTACCCGTCGGTCGCTTCCCGCGCCTCGATGGCGAGGTGCCACGAGGCGGGGTTGCCGATGCGGATGGCCGACGCGATCGTCTCGGGGTTGCGCACGACCTCCCCGACGACGAGCGGGGCGCTGCCGGCGGCCTGGAAGCCGAACATGCGCGGGACGCGGGTGGAGACGCCGCTCGCGGCCTCCTCACGGTAGCCGCGCGTGTAGGCGGTGTAGTTGCCGGCGTTGCCGACCGGGATGAAGTGGAAGTCGGGCGCGTCGCCCAGCTGCTCCACGACCTCGTACGCGGCCGTCTTCTGCCCGTCGATGCGGTCGGGGTTGACCGAGTTGACCAGGTGCACGGGGTAGTGCTCGGCGAGCTCGCGGGCGATCTCGAGGCAGTCGTCGAAGTTGCCGCGCACCTGGATGAGCCGGCCGTCGTGCGCGACGGCCTGGCTGAGCTTGCCCATCGCGATCTTGCCCTCGGGCACCAGCACGGCGGCCGTGATGCCGGCGTGCGCGGCGTACGCGGCGGCCGACGCCGACGTGTTGCCCGTCGATGCGCAGATCACGGCCTTCGCGCCGTGCTCGATCGCGCGGGAGATCGCGACGGTCATGCCGCGGTCCTTGAACGACCCGGTGGGGTTCATCCCCTCGTACTTGACCCAGACGTCGGCGCCCGTGCGGCGGGAGAGCGCGGGCGCCGGCAGCAGCGGCGTCCCTCCCTCGCCGAGGGTGACGACGGTCGAGGTCTCGGTCACTCCGAGCCGGTCTCCGTATTCGCGCAGGACTCCGCGCCAGACGTGTGCCATGTCAGTCTCCTTCCACACGCAGGACCGACACGACCCGCTCCACCACGCCGGAAGAGGCGAGGCGGGCGACGGTGTCGGAGAGGTCCTGCTCCAGGGCCTTGTGAGTACCGATGACGAGGCGGGCAACGGGCGCGCCCTCCTCCTCTTCGGTGAGAACGGTCTGCTCGACGGTCGCGATGGACACGCGCCCCTCGGTCAGGATGCCGGCCACGGTCGCGAGCACGCCCGCGTGGTCGTCGACCTCGAGCGTGATCTGGTAGCGCGTCGTGACGCGCCCGATCGGCAGGATCGGGAGGTTGGCGCGCGTGGACTCGCCCACCCCGACTCCCCCGGCGATGTGGCGGCGGGCCGCGGAGACGACGTCGCCGAGAACGGCGGATGCCGTCTGCACTCCCCCGGCGCCGGCTCCGTAGAACATCAGGCTTCCGGCGGCCTCGGCCTCGACGAAGACGGCGTTGTTGGCGCCGTGCACGCTCGCGAGCGGGTGCGAGCGGGGCACGAGCGCGGGGTAGACCCGCACGGAGATGGCGTCGGCCTGCTGGCCGGCCGCGGCATCCTCGATGCGCTCGCAGACGGCGAGCAGCTTGATGACGTAGCCCGCGTGGCGGGCGGATTCGATCATCGCGGCGTCGACGCCCGTGATGCCCTCGCGGTGCACCGCGTCGAGGGGGACGGCGGTGTGGAACGCCAGGCTCGCGAGCAGCGCCGCCTTCTGCGCCGCGTCGTAGCCCTCGACATCCGCCGTCGGGTCGGCCTCGGCGAAGCCGAGCGCCTGCGCCTGGCTCAGCACGTCGGCGAAGGCGGCGCCCTCGGTGTCCATGCGGTCGAGGATGTAGTTCGTGGTGCCGTTGACGATGCCCATGATCCGGCGCACGCGGTCGCCGGCGAGCGAGTCGCGCAGCGGGCGGATGATCGGGATCGCGCCCGCGGCGGCGGCCTCGTAGTAGACGGATGCCCCGACCTGGTCGGCGGCGTCGAAGATCTCCGGGCCGTGGGTGGCCAGGAGCGCCTTGTTGGCGGTCACGACGTCGGCGCCCGAGGCGAGGGCCTGCAGCATGCTGGTGCGGGCGGGCTCGATGCCGCCCATCAGCTCGATGACGATGTCGGCGCCGACGATCAGGGCCTCCGCGTCGGTCGTGAACAGCTCGGGCGGCAGCTCCACGTCGCGCGGCGCGTCGATCGTGCGCACCGCGATGCCGGCGAGCTCGAGGCGCGCACCCGCGCGGTCGGCGAGCTCGTCGCCGTGGCGCAGCAGCAGCCCCGCGACCTGTGATCCGACCGCGCCGGCGCCCAGCAGGGCGACGCGCAGCGTGCGGTAGTCGGTCATTCTTCTCCCCTCGACGGGTGCAGCCCGGCATCCCGGGCCAGCAGGTCGGTGATGGTCTCACCGTGCACGATCACCCGTGCCGCGCCGTCGCGCACCGCGACGACCGGCGGCCGGGGCACGTGGTTGTAGTTGCTCGACAGCGGCTGGCAGTACGCGCCCGTCACCGGCACGGCGAGCAGATCGCCGGGCGAGACGTCATCCGGCAGGTACTCGGCGTCGACGACGACGTCGCCCGATTCGCAGTGCTTGCCGACGACGCGCACGAGCTGCGAGCCGGCGTCGGAGACGCGCGAGGCGATCCGCGCCGAGAAGTCCGCGCCGTACAGGGCGTGGCGGGCGTTGTCGCTCATGCCGCCGTCGACGCTCACGTAGCGCCGCACGGCGGGCCCGGTCTCGGTGTCGACCGTGACGTCCTTCGTCGTTCCGACCTCGTAGAAGGTCACCCCGGCGGTGCCGACGATCGAGCGCCCCGGCTCGAACGCGACGACGGGGACGGGGATGCCGCGGGCGGCGCTCTCCGCCGCGACGACCTCGAGGATGCCGTCGGCGAGCTGCTCGATCGGCGTGGCCTCGTCGGCCGACGTGTAGGCGATGCCGAAGCCGCCGCCGAGGTTGAGGATCGGCGCGGTATCCCCGCCGCCTCCCACGGTGGAGAGGACTTCGAGCAGGCGCGCGGCCGACTCGCGGAATCCGTCGGTGCCGAAGATCTGCGAGCCGATGTGGCAGTGCAGGCCGTCGAAGCGCAGACCCGGCGCGCGGCGGATCCGCCCCACGATCCTGGCCGCCTCGGCGAGCGGGAAGCCGAACTTCTGATCCTCGTGGGCCGTCGCGAGGAAGTGGTGCGTCTCGGCGTGGACGCCGGTGTTGACGCGGATCAGCACGGCCTGCGTGCGACCGGCGTCCACCGCGATCCGCGAAAGGCGCTCGAGCTCGATCTCGGAGTCCAGGACGATCGTTCCGACGCCCGTCTCGACGGCCCGGCGCAGCTCGGCGACCGACTTGTTGTTGCCGTGGAAGCCGATGTGCTCGGCCGGCACACCGGCGGCGAGCGCAACCTCGAGCTCGCCCTGCGTGCAGACGTCCACTCGCATGCCCTCGGCGGTGACCCAGCGGGCGATCTCGGTCGAGAGGAACGCCTTGCCGGCGTAGTAGACCCGCGCGCTGGTGCCCTGTGCCGCGGCGGCCGCCGAGAACGCGGCGACGGTGCGGCGGGCTCGCCCTCGGACCTCGTCCTCGTCGATGACGAGCACGGGCGTGCCGAAGCGGGCGACGACCTCACGCACCGAGACCCCGCCGACCACGACGGCGCCCGTCTCGTCGCGGTGGGCGCTGGCCGCCCAGACGCCCTCGGCGAGCGCGTTCGCGTCGGAGGGCTCGGAGAGCCAGGCGGGGGCGAGCGGCGAGGCGGGCACGGCGTACCAATCGGATGTCGGGATGCGTCGGCGCCGACTGGCGGCAGGTCGCGGGATGCTCACGCGGCCGACGGTTGCTGAAAGTCTAGGGCACCGCGTTCGCTCGGCCCCATCCGGCCCGCGCCGGCCGCGTCATCCGCACGTGCCGTCCTGGCGCAGAGCGGGGTCGTGGAGCACGCCGGGAGCGATGTCGAAATCGATCGTCGCGCGGCCGTCGGCGACCACGACATCCGTCATCGTCAGGGCCGCCGGCAGGTACTGGGCGACGCAGACGTCCCACGAGCGCAGCACGGCATCGGCGAACCCGCCGAACTGCGCGCGCAGGTCGTCGGCCGAGATCGTCGTGTCGGCGAGGCGGAGCGTGGCGGGCGTCAGGACGAGATCGCCGTCCGCGGCGGAGGGCACGAGCCCCACACCGATCGGGATGACCGCGCCGAACACGTTGAGCTCGAAGGATGCCGCGACCTCGCCGCCGTCGATCGACACCGTGTCGGCTGGGAAGCCCTCGAGCCCCGCGAGGAGCGCGCGCAGCTGCTGCTCGTCGAGGACCACCGTCGCCGACGCCTGGCCCAGGTCGCGGTCCGCGCTGATCGGGACGGCCGTCGCGACGACGTCGACGTCGCCCGACAGGGTGCCGAAGCTGAGGTCCTGAGCGGTGATGCGCAGTTCGTCGAGCTCGCCGGAGACGAGCTGCGGGATCACCATGCCCGACACCTCGACGTCGACCTCGCCCGAGGCATCCGCCCCCAGCTGCTGCACCACCTGCGTGCGCACGGCGCGTTCGACGAGGTCGCCGGCGAGCCAGTTGGCCACGAACCAGCCGCCGACCAGCACCGCCGCGACGATCACGAGCGTGACGATCCAGGGCCACACGCGACGCCGGCGGGCCGGAGCCTCGCCGGCGTTCGCGAGCACCCATCGGCTTCCGGGTTCCGGCAGGGGCAGGGTCGGGTGCTCGGCGCCGCTCATGCGCTACATCCGCTCCGGCGCGCTCACACCGAGCAGGTCGAGGCCGTTGCGCAGCACCTGTCCCGTGGCGTCGTTGAGCCAGAGCCGCGTGCGGTGCACGGTCTCGACGGGAGCGTCCCCCTGGGGGATGACGCGGCAGTTGTCGTACCACCGGTGGTAGAGCCCCGCGAGCTCCTCGAGATAGCGGGCCACGCGGTGCGGCTCGCGCACGTCGGCGGCGAACGCCACGATGCGCGGGAACTCCTGCAGCGCGCCGAGCAGCGCCGATTCGGTCTCGTGCTCGAGCAGCTCGGGCGCGAACTCGCTGCGGTCGACGCCCGAGTCGGCCGCGTTGCGCGCGACGTTGTGCGTGCGCGCGTGGGCGTACTGCACGTAGAAGACGGGGTTGTCGTTCGTGCGCTTGCGCAGCAGCTCGGGGTCGAGGGTGAGGGGCGAGTCGGCGGGGTACCGGGCGAGGGAGTACCGCAGCGCGTCGGTGCCGATCCACGCGCGCAGGTCGTCCATCTCGATGATGTTGCCCGCGCGCTTGGACAGGCGCGCGCCGTTGACGGAGACGAGCTGCCCGATGAGCACCTCGATGTCCTTGTCGGGGTCGTCGCCCGCCGCGCCCGCCAGCGCCTTGAGTCGGTGGACGTACCCGTGGTGGTCGGCGCCCAGCAGGTAGATCTTGTGCGCGTAGCCGCGGTCGCCCTTGTTGAGGTAGTAGGCGGCATCGGCGGCGAAGTACGTGTACTCGCCGTTGCCGCGGCGGATGACGCGGTCCTTGTCGTCGCCGAAGTCGGTCGTGCGCACCCACACGGCTCCTTCTTCGTCGAAGACGTGCCCCTGCGCGCGCAGCCGGTCGACGGCCTCGTCCACGAGGCTCGGGCCGCCGTCCGCGGGGCGGGCGTGCAGAACGCGCTCCGAGAACCAGACGTCGAAGTGCACGTTGAAGTTCTCGAGAGAGGCCTGGATCTCCCCCAGCTGCAGCTCGTACGCCGTGTCCCGGGCCACGACCATCCGCTCGTCCTCATCCAGGTCGAGGATGTCCGGGCGCTTCACGAGCACGCGACGACCGAGCTCGTCGATGTAGGCGCCCGCATACCCGCCCTCGGGGGTCGGCTGCCCCTGGATCGCGGCGAGCACCGAGAGGCCGAAGCGGTCCATCTGCGCGCCGGCGTCGTTGATGTAGAACTCGCGCGCCACGGTCGCGCCGCTCGCCAGCAGCAGGCGTGCCATCGAGTCGCCGAGGGCCGCCCATCGCGTGTGGCCGATGTGGAGCGGGCCGGTGGGGTTGGCGGAGACGAACTCGAGGTTGATGCTGTTGCCGCGCTGGGAGTCGTTCGTCCCGAACGCCGCCCCCGCCTCGACGATGGTCTTCACGAGCGCTCCGGCGGCCGCGGCATCCAGCCGGATGTTGATGAACCCGGGGCCGGCGACCTCGACGCTCGCGACGCCGTCGACGCTCTCCAGGCCCGCCGCGATCTCGGCGGCGAGCTCGCGCGGTGCCGCGCCCACCCGCTTGGCGAGCTTCATGGCGGCGTTGGAGGCCCAGTCGCCGTGGTCGCGGTTCTTGGGGCGCTCCAGCGGCAGGTCGGCGGCGGTGAGCCCCTCGGCCGAACCGGGTCGTCGAGCCTCGGCGAGGGGCGTGATCACGGCGAGCAGGGCGGCGGAGAGATCCTCGGGGTTCATAGCCCGCCCAGTCTAGTTTCGACGGACGCCTCCCCCGTGCCTCAGGCCAGCTGCACGAGAGCGGTGAAGTCGTCGGCGGATGCCGCGGCATCCGCCCCACCGTCGTGCAGCCGCGCGTCGACCTGCAGCCGCTCGAGGCCGACGTGGCCGCCGTGGAAGCTGAGGAAGGCGCAGTCGGCGGCGTCGCGGCCCGTTGCGATGCGCACGAGGGAGCGGCGATCGGCGAGGCGGGTCGCGTCAATCACGTACCAGGCGCCGTCGAGATACGCCTCGGCAACGGCGTGGAAGTCCATCGGGTCGAGCCCCGGCGCGTAGCAGGCCGCGTACCGCGCCGGCATGTCCATCGCCCGCAGCAGCGCGATGACCACGTGCGCGTAGTCGCGGCAGACCCCCTGACCGGTCGTGAGGGTCGTCACGGCGCTGTCGGTGCCGAGGCTCAGGCCCGGCGTGTAGGTGATGCTCTGCTCGACGAAGCGGGTGACGGCCTCGATCAGGTCGTGCCCGGAGAGTCCGTGGAACTGTCGCCGCGCCTGCGTGAACACCTCATCGGACTGGCTGTAGCGACTGGGGCGGAGGTAGGTGATGGCGTCCAGGTCGCTCGTGCGCGGCATGCCGGCGGCGCCGTCGACGAGGGCCTCGTAGCGCACTTCGAGGCGACCCGCCTCCCCCCGGAGCCGGTGCAGACGGCTGCCGGACGGGTCGACGATCTCGGTCGGCGCCCACGTGCGGCCACCCTGGATGAAGGTGAGCCGCTCCCCCACGACGGGCACCTGCCGGGCCACGCTGAGGGAGAACACGAGATCGACGGAACCGGCCAGATCGAGGTCGATTTCTGCCGTGACGGAGCGCTGCACCGAGCAATCCTCGCATGCGTCCGGAGGGCCCCGGCGCGCGCGCCTGGAGGCCGTGGACGAAGAGCGCCGCCGGGTCGCCTACGCTCGTGTGCATGTCCGCAGAATCCGCCCGATCCCGCCTGCGTGCGGGGGCCGCGGCCGCCATCGCGGCGGCCGTCGTCGCGGCGGCGCTGGTCGGCGTCTGGCAGCCCTGGCACAGGGCGGCCGCACCCCCGAACGCCGCGGCATCCGGGGAGGGTTCATCCGTCGTCGACGCCGAGCCTCTCGCGCTGCCCGCCGACGCGCGCGTGCTCGTCTTCGGAGACTCGTGGACGTTCGGCTCGGCGGCCGAGCCGGGCATGGGATACGCCTACGTGCTCGAGGCGATGACCGGGTGGGACACGACCGTCGCGGGAGTGCGCGGCAGCGGCTACCTCCGGGAGGGCGTCGACGGCCCGACGTTCGGCGAGCGCATCGCGGCTCTGGATGCCTCGCTCGATCCGGATCTCGTGATCGTGCAGGGCTCGATCAACGACCGCCTCCTGGTGCCCGACGGGTACGACAAGGCCGTGACGTCGGCCTGGGACGCGCTCGCCGCGCGGTACCCGGACGCGCGGATCGTCATCCTGGGCCCCGCGCCCCACCAGCTCCCCGTGCACGCGGGGACGGTGTGGATCGACCAGCGGCTGGGTGAGCTCGCCGCGGCGCGCGGGTGGTGGTACGTCTCCCCGTTGCAGGAGGAGTGGATCCAGTCGTGGAACTACCTCGACGTGATCGACACCGGGCTGGGCCAGTTCCACCCCTCCACGCCCGGGCACGCCTACCTCGCGGCGCGGCTGAATCAGGCGCTCGCCGAGCGCAGCATCGTGGCGGATGCCGCGCCCGGCGCCGAACCGGGGCACTGACCCCGGCGAGCCGCGCACGCTGCCTCGTCGGCGTCGGATGACGCGCGCCGCGGGTGGTAATCTCGACCGGTACGCCTCCGTAGCTCAGGGGATAGAGCGTTGGTTTCCGGTACCAAAGGTCGCAGGTTCGATTCCTGTCGGGGGCACGAGAAAAATCCCAGGTCAGCCTGGGATTTTTTCTTTGCCTGAGTTCGGAGTTGACGTATTCGGGGCTTCGAGGCCGAGCGCGGCCGCGACGCTGTCGAGATCGTCGGGGATCAGGTCGGCGTAGACGTCGAGGGTCATGGTCGCGGAGACGTGGCCGAGCGTGCCCTGGATTGCCTTGATATTCGCGCCCGATGAGAGCGCGAGGCTCGCCGCGGTGTGGCGGAGATCGTGCGGCGTCACTCGCGGGAAGCTCGGGTTGGTCTGCTGCACTCGCTGCACCGCGGACGCGAGCCTGCGGGAGCGGAAGTTGCTGGCGCGGATCCCGGCGCCCGGCGATGGGGCAGGAGGTCGTCGGGCTCGCGATCTTCGCATGCCGCGGCGACCGGGTCGACGAGGAACTGCGGGAACGCCACCGATCTGAGCGTGCGTCTTGGGGGTGCCGAGGACGATGCGGCCCGCCGGTTCGGCGAAGGCGCGAGCGACCTCCACGCGACGACGGGTGACGTCGACGTCACGGACGCCGGAGCGCCGCCGCTTCGCCCCACCGCAGGCCGGTGTAGGCCAGGAACAGTACGAGCGTCCGGGAGTCGCCGCGTTCATCGGCGAGCCGATGGACCTGGGCGTGGGCGAGGTAGCCGCGTTTGGCCTTGATGCGGCGCGGCAGCTGGATGCCTTCGGCCGGGTTCCGGACGAGTCGGCCATCCCGCACGGCGAAGGAGAAGACGAGCGAGAAGACGGCATAGATGTTTCGCTCGGTCTGAGGTGCGAGGGTCTTCGACAGGTCGCTGATCCAATGCTGGATCTCGGCGTAGCCGATGTCGCTCAGACTGCGCCTCCCCCACCGCGGGATGATGCGCTTGCTCAAGGCGCTCTCGTACCCCACCAACGTCGTTGGTTTGAGCTGAGCCTGACTCTTCAGCCAGTCGCGCGCCCATGACTCCACGTTCACTCGCGACAGCGCCGGGTCGACGTCGGAACCTCGTGCCTTGGAGAGCTCGACCATGTGGAGGAACACCGCCGCCTCGCGCTTGGTGCGGTAGCCGCGCTTGTCCGTCTGGGAGTGATCGGGCTTGCGTACCGCACTCGGTAGCGACGGCCGTTCGCCGATTCCTATGCCGTGATGGTGCCCATTTCGACCTCCGTGCATGCGGGTTGACGGTCAGTATCGGCCAGTGTCGGACAGTGGACGGGGGTCGTCAACGCGGTCGATCACACATGTTGATGGATGTCGGAAGACGTCGTCAACTGGCGTTGGATTGTGGTGCCCTCCCTCCGACGCCGAGAGTGTAGCGATCGGTCGCGCCCGATCTCTGGATGGGCCGATTCTCGGAGGGGAGGCAACCGTGGGCGATTTCATTCGCGCTATTTCGCGCACTTCGCAAGACGCACTTGCTCGCCTGAGACCGACGCGCGTGACGGAGACTTGCGATCGATAGGATCTCGAGGTGGACACAGCGACGGAGCCGCGGGCGTGGCTCGTTCGGGGATCAAAGAACTACGCGTTCGATAGTTGGATGCTCGAAAACAGTCTCACCGCTGTCGATTTCCACGAGGTGGGTGACCTGTCCGCCGCGAAGGATCTCCCCGCCATGCGTGCGCTTCTCTCACCAGCGATGCCTGACAAGAGCGAGAAGGCAGTGGGCAACTACGCTGCCCAGCTCAACGCGTTCGCTAACCGAATGTCGGTCGGGGACATCGTCGTTCTACCGCTCAAGAACGTGGGACGACTGGCGTTCGGCGTTGTGACAGGCGCCTACAAGTACCTGCCTGGTACCGGAGTCCTGAACCACGTTCGAGCCGTCGAGTGGAAGCGTCCCGACGTGGCTAGAACGGCCATCAATCAAGATCTCCTCTACTCCCTCGGCGCGTTCAGCACCGTGGTTCAGATCAGTCGCAATGACGCTGCATACCGACTCGCGAAGGTGCTGAACGGTGCCGAAACGGATCCTGGCGCACGTGCCGGTGTCTCCTTGGTCGCGCCCAAGGCCGGCGACGTCGTCGATGCGGATGAGGCGATCGCGAGCAACGGACAGGACATCATTCGCTACTCGCGCGATCGGATCCTCACGGTGATCAAGGAGCAGTTCGCGGGACACGCGCTTCAGGATCTCGTGGCCGAGATCCTCCGGGCGGAGGGAATGACGTGCAAGGTTCCACCCAAGGGGGCTGACGGAGGAATCGACATCATCGCCGGATCGGGAGTGCTCGGCATCTCCGCGCCCACCATCATCGTGCAGGTAAAGTCGCAGCCCAGCCGTGTCGGATCCGAGGTACTCGATCAGCTTGGAGGCGTGGTCGGGCAGCATCAGGCAGATCACGGGCTCCTCGTAGCCCTGGGTGGGCTTACCGCGCAGGCGCAGGGGAAGGTTGATGCGCAGCGACTTCGCGTTGCCGTGTGGGATGCCGAGGAGCTCGTCGACCGTCTCCTCAAGCACTATGAAGTCCTGCCCGATGCGATCAAGGAGATCATTCCGCTCCGTCGCGCCTGGGTAATCGACGAGAGCACCACGTCCTAGCGTCAGATCAGCCCGATCCTCTTGGTGCGAGGCGCAGGTCGCTTCAATGTGCCCAAGTAGATTGAGAGCACCCGACTGCGCTCTTCGAGTGCGGTCCAGCCCGAGGAGATGTACAAGTCGATGTCGCCGACCACCAAGGAAGCCCAGCGCGCAGAATTGCACAAGACCATCTGGCGAATCGCGAATGACCTTCGTGGGTCGGTCGATGGTTGGGACTTCAAGAGCTACGTGCTCGGCATGCTCTTCTACCGCTTCATCTCCGAAAACCTCACCGCCTACATCAACAAGGGCGAGCACGAGGCAGGCGAGGCTGACTTCAACTACGCTCAGCTGCCCGATGCCCAGGCGGAGTTCGGGCGCAAGGAGACGGTCTCCGAGAAGGGTTTCTACGTCCTCCCTTCGGAGCTCTTCCAGAACGTGCGTGGCCGCGCGGCCAAAGACGAGAACCTGAACGAGACGTTGGAACGCGTCTTCAAGAACATCGAGGGCTCGGCGGTCGGTACCGACAGCGAAGACGATCTCAAGGGCCTCTTCGACGACCTCGACGTGAACAGCTCGAAGCTCGGCAACACCGTCGCCAAGCGCAACGAGAAGCTCGTGAAACTGCTTGATGCCATCGGTGACCTGCCGCTGGGCAACTTCGAGGACAACTCGATCGACCTGTTCGGTGACGCGTACGAGTACCTCATGCAGATGTACGCCTCACAGGCCGGTAAGTCCGGTGGTGAGTACTACACCCCACAGGAAGTCTCCGAGGTGCTCGCCCGCATCACCGTCATGGGCAAGAAGCGCGTCAACAAGGTCTACGACCCCGCTGCCGGATCCGGTTCGCTGCTGCTCAAGTTTGCGAAGGTGCTCGGCCGCGAGAACGTCGGCGGCTTCTTCGGGCAAGAGATCAACCTGACCACCTACAACCTCGCGCGGATCAACATGTTCCTGCACGACGTCAACTACGAGAAGTTCAACATCGCCCACGGCGACACTCTGCTCGACCCGCAGCACTGGGACGACGAGCCGTTCGAAGCGATCGTTTCCAATCCGCCTTACTCCATCAGGTGGGAGGGCGACGCCAACCCGCTTCTGATCAACGACGAACGCTTCGCACCGGCCGGGGTACTCGCGCCGAAGTCCAAGGCCGACCTCGCCTTCACGATGCACATTCTGAGTTGGCTCGCGGTCAACGGCACCGCTGCCATCGTCGAGTTCCCTGGCGTGCTCTACCGCGGGGGAGCGGAGCAGAAGATCCGCAAGTATCTGATCGACAATAACTACGTCGACGCTGTCATCCAGTTGCCGCCGGACCTGTTCTTCGGCACCACGATCGCGACCTGCATCATCGTCCTCAAGAAGTCCAAGACCGACAACTCAGTGCTCTTCATCAATGCGTCGGACGAGTTGAAGCGCGTCGGCAATAAAAACAAGCTCACGCCGGACAACCAGCAGAACATCTTGATGGCGCTCGGCGTACGGGAGGACGAGGGTCACTTCGCAAAGCTCGTCCCGAACGAGGACATCGCGGCCAACGACTACAACATTTCCGTCTCCTCATACGTCGAAGAAGAAGACACACGTGAGGTCGTGGATGTCACCGCGCTCACCGCCGAAATCGCAACGATCGTCGCGCGAGCGAACGAGCTGCGCTCGTCGATCGATCAAATCGTTGCAGAGTTGGAGGGTACTAGATGAGCCGCCTCGAGCAGCTGCTGGGCGAGCTCTGCCCCGACGGCGTGCCCTTCCGGGCTCTTGGAGAGATCGGCACCGTGGTTCGTGGGAAGCGCTTCGTCAAAGACGACATGATCGATGTTGGCGTCCCGTGTATTCACTATGGCGAGATCTACACGAAGTACGGCGTATCCGCGACTGAAAGCTACTCGTTCACATCTCCGGAACGAGCGATGACGCTCCGATTTGCCCAGCCGGGCGATGTAATCATGGCGTCGGCAGGCGAGACAATTGCCGACATCGGGAAGTCAGTGGCTTGGCTCGGCGACGATCCGATCGTGATCCACGATGCGTGCTACGCGTATTCGAGCCCACTGGACCCCGAGTATGTGTCTTACTACTTCTCGTCTCGCAGCTTCCGAGATCAGATCAAGCAGCATATTTCTTCTTCGAAAATATCATCCATCTCGACGCAGAGCGTGGCGAAGGCCCGGATCCCGGTTCCACCCCTCGATGTTCAGCGAGAGATCGTGCGCATCTTGGACGTCTTCACTGAACTCGAAGCGGAACTCGAAACAGAACTCAGAGCGCGTCGTGAGCAGTACAAGCACTACCAGGACCAACTGTTGACGTTCACTGATGAAGCCGTCGACTGGGGGATGCTCGGGGACATCGGCCGGATTTCTATGTGCAGGCGGGTATTCAAGGCTGAGACAACATCAATCGGAGACGTACCGTTCTTCAAGATCGGGACCTTCGGCGGCGAGCCCGACGCATTCATCACGCGGGACCTGTACAACGATTACAGATCTCGTTACCCGTTCCCGAAGCCTGGGGAGGTGCTGATATCGGCCGCGGGAACTATCGGTCGTACAGTCGTTTATGACGGAGCACCAGGGTACTTCCAGGACTCCAACATCGTCTGGATCGAGAACGACGAATCGGTCGTTTCGAACGCTTACCTGCGCTACTGGTATCGCGTCGTTCAATGGCGAACGGATGGCGGCACGATTCGTAGGCTGTACAACGACAACATTCGACGCGCGAAGATCGCGGTGCCACGGAAGTCTGAACAAGATCGCATCGTCAGGGTACTTGATGCCTTCGAGGCGCTCGTCAATGACCGCCGCATCGGCCTGCCCGCCGAGATTGCCGCCCGCCGCAAGCAATACACCTACTACCGCGACAAGCTCTTCAACTTCGAGGAGGCCGCGTCATGAGTGAAGCCGCCCCCCGCAAATACAATCCGATCGCGGTCTCTGCCGAGTCAACCGTCGTAGCGGAGTACATTCCGGATGCTCACTCGTCGGCTGCCTACCAGTCCGAGCCCGCGCTCGAGCAAGAACTGATCCGACTGCTGGAGTGCCAGGCCTACGAGCGCATGTCGGTCACCTCGGAGGCGCAACTCGTCGCCAACCTGCGCGTCCAGTTGGAGGCGCTAAACGACATCGCCTTCTCCGACGCCGAGTGGGCGGACTTCTTCGATACGAAGATCGCCGGAAAGAACGATGGCATCGTCGAGAAGACCGTGCGCATTCAGGAGGATCACGTTCAGCTCCTGAAGCGCGACGATGGGTCAACGAAGAACATCACACTGCTGGACAAGCAGAACATTCATAACAACCGGCTGCAGGTCATCAACCAGTACGAGCTCGGCCAGGGCGAGGGCGGCGCGAACTACGCAAACCGCTACGACGTGACGGTGCTCGTCAACGGGCTACCGATGGTGCACATCGAGCTCAAACGCCGCGGTGTCGACATCCGGGAAGCGTTCAACCAGATCAACCGCTACCAGCGCGACAGCTTCTGGGCCGGCTCTGGCCTGTTCGAGTATGTGCAACTGTTCGTGATCAGCAACGGAACGCTGACAAAGTACTACTCGAACACCACGCGCACCCAGCACATCAGCGAGGGCAAGAAGCAGACCAAGGGGCGCAAGACCTCGAACTCCTTCGAGTTCACGTCGTGGTGGGCGGACGCACAGAACAAGCCGATCACCGACCTGACCTCATTCGCGAAGACGTTCTTCGCCAAGCACACGCTGCTCCACATCCTGACCCGCTACTGCGTGCTCACCGCCGACCGGCTCCTGCTCGTGATGCGCCCGTACCAGATCGTGGCGACCGAGCGGATCCTGCAGCGCATCGACATCGCCACCAACTACAAGCAGCTCGGCAGCGTTGCCGCGGGCGGCTACGTCTGGCACACGACGGGTTCGGGCAAGACGCTGACGAGCTTCAAGACGGCGCAGCTGGCTTCCAAGCTGCCGAGCGTCGACAAGGTGCTGTTCGTCGTGGACCGCAAGGATCTCGATTACCAGACGATGCGTGAGTACGACCGCTTCGAGAAGGGCGCGGCGAACTCCAACACGTCTACGGCGGTGTTGAAGAAGCAGCTCGAGGACTCGAACGCGCGGATCATTATCACGACGATTCAGAAGCTGTCGACGTTCATCAAGGCGAACAAGGGTCACGCGATTACCAACGACCACGTCGTGATTATCTTCGACGAGTGTCACCGGTCGCAGTTCGGTGACATGCACACCGACATCACTCGCGCCTTCAAGCGCTATAACCTGTTCGGCTTCACCGGCACCCCGATCTTCGCGGTCAACGCTGGTACGGGTGGCAATCCGCAGCTCAAGACGACGGAACAGGCCTTCGGCGAAAAGCTCCACACATACACGATCGTCGATGCCATCACCGACAAGAACGTGCTGCCGTTCCGGATCGACTACGTCAACACGGTCAAGGTCGGTACCATCGTCGACAAGCAGGTATCCGCCATCGATACCGAGAAGGCGCTTCTGGCGCCGGAGCGCATCAGCCAGGTCGTGCAGTACACGCTGGAGCACTTCGACCAGAAGACCAAGCGTTCATCGAGCTACGAGCACTCCGTCGTGACGAACGTTGCGAAGTCGACACGTGCGCGTCGGCAGGCCGAAGCGGTGCGGGAGCGCAAGCGCGTGCGCGGCTTCAACGCCATCTTCGCGACCGCTTCAATCGATGCCGCGCGTCGCTACTACAACCACTTCCAGCTCCAGCAGGAAGCCCTCCCTGCCGACCGGCGCCTAAAGATCGGCCTGATCTATTCGTACGGCGCCAATGATGCCAGTGACGACGGCATCCTCGACGATGAAGCCTTCGACACCGATGCGCTGAGTACCGACGCGCGCGGCTTCCTCGAAGACGCCATCCAGGACTACAACGACATCTTCGGCACGAGCTACGACACCAGCGCCGACAAGTTCCAGAATTACTACAAGGATCTTTCACAGCGGCTCAAGAACCGGGAGCTTGACCTCGTCATCGTGGTCAACATGTTCCTCACCGGCTTCGACGCGACGACCCTCAACACGCTCTTCGTCGACAAGAACCTGCGCGCCCACGGCCTGATCCAGGCCTACTCACGCACAAATCGCATCCTCAACTCAGTCAAGACCTACGGCAACATCGTCGCCTTCCGCGACCTTGAAGAGGAGACCAACGCCGCCCTCGAGTTGTTCGGCAACAAGGACGCCCGCGGCGTCGTGCTCCTCAAGCCGTACGACGACTACTACGGCGAGTACGCCGAGAAGGTCGACGAGCTACTGGCGTCGTTCCCACTCGGCCAGCAGATCATCGGTGAGGCGGCGCAGAAGGAGTTCATCAAGCTGTTCGGGCAGATCCTTCGGCTCGAGAACATCCTCACCTCATTCGACGACTTCGCAGGCCACGAGATCCTCACCGAGCGCCAGGGTCAGGACTACCGCAGCGTCTACCTCGACCTGTATGCCGAATTCCGCAAGGTCAAGGACACGGACAAGGAACTCATCAACGACGACGTCGTCTTCGAGATCGAGCTGATCAAGCAGATTGAGATCAACGTCGACTACATCCTGATGCTCGTGCAGAGATACCGCAGCCAGCACGGTGACGGCGAGGACAAGGAGATCCGTACCGAGATCTCTCGCGCGGTCGACGCCAGCCCGACCCTGCGCAACAAGAAGGACCTCATCGAAGCCTTCGTAGACTCCGTCTCGGTTGACGGCGCAATCGACGAGGAGTGGCAGGCGTTCATCGCGGCCAAGCGCGAGGCCGAACTCGAGGCGATCATCGAGGACGAGCGGCTCCGCGCCGACGCCACTCGCGCATTCATTGAGATCGCGTTCCGCGACGGTGCGCTCCGCACGACCGGTACAGCGATCACCAAGGTGCTTCCGCCTGCCTCCCGGTTCTCTGCCGATGGCGGCCACGGCGAGAAGAAGCAGCGCGTGATCGAGAAGCTCGGGGCATTCTTCGAGCGCTTCTTCGGACTCGGCAGCAGCCCCGACGCGTGACCGGGCTCTACGCCCGGGGACACTGGCCGGGTTTGTCACCGGCAATGGATACGCTGGACCGACTACCAGGAGTGTAAGGGGTGCAAATGGTCCCTCGGATCGACGGATTCGTGCAGGAGCCGAGGCTTAACGCAGATGGCTCGGTGTACCAGGGGCGACTTTCCCTTCCTGGGACTCAGTGGACGGGTGCTGGGGCAGATGCGGTTGCCACGGTGACCGTCACGCTCGAACAGGTGGCCGCGGCGGCGGAAGGGCGATTGATCTGGACGGATCAATCGGTGCAGCGGGGCATCCTGCCGACGGCGCGGAAGGGTGTAGCGACGGAGTTGCCTCTGTCGGACGGATACCCCGACCGCGAGACCTATATCTTTGATGCCGAGAACGCCGACGAGATGGCGGAGAAGATCCTCCGCGGCGAGCGGCTCTTTCTAAACCCGTTGGTGTGGAATCTGCGGCCCGGCAAGTTCGAGGCGTATTGGGACGAGACGAACCGGCGTATCGACATATACGACGGCAAGATCTTCTTGCCTGATTCTCACCACCGCCATCAGGCGATCCTGAAAGCTGTGCGAAGTTATCGCGATCACCGATCGGGCTTTCCGCGGTTCGATCTGAATCGGCAGTTCAAGGTAGAGCTGTATTTCCTCGACCGGGAGGACGAGGGCAACTACTTCTTCGACAAAAATCAGCGACCCAAGCCAACGGCGCTTTCGAAAGCGTACGACCTCACGACGGAAGATGACCTCTCGACGTTGGCCAAGCGAGTCCTTGACTTGAATCCCAACCTCGACGCGGGCACGAACCGGGTCACGGACCGGCTGAGTAAGAAGGCTGAGAACTTCGTTACGTTGTCGACGCTGCGGGAAGTCATGAAGACATACGCTGGTCACTCGGAAGTCGAGGAGACCCAACTCGATGGCCTCGCCGCCGTCGCAGCGGAATTCTTTGACATGTTGGCCGGCGTGCGACCCGAGCTCCGGGTGGAGACGCCTCAAACCCATCGTGAGACAACTCTTGCCTCACAAGCCGTGATGATGCATGGATATGCCGCGTTGATGCAGGACTACGCCACCGACCGGGCGAAGCTCGGGTCTGTTCGCGCTCGGCGCCTGTGGGAGAAGCGACTTGAGGCGCTGGCGCCGGACTCCGCCTACTCTCACGGGGAGTGGCGGGGCGACGTGCTGTCCCGCGATAACCCACTATGGCGCGAGGTTGGTGTTGTACAAGTGCGCCCGGAAACGGGCGCCGTCAGCATCGCGAACAACGGCGGGACGCGGGCTCGGACAGGGGCAGCCCTGCGCCAGCATGTGCGCGCCGTGGTGCCTGATCGTGACTGAGTCGGCTCGGCGTTCGTTACTGGCTGGACGCTCGGATCAGCCGCTGGACGACAGAAAGGTGCGGGCGGTATCGTCCACTTTCGACGGTCTTGACTACGGCATCCCATACCGATTTGAAGACGGCGCGTCAACCGCGTTTCGAGTCGAAACGGATCTGGGCGAGACGTACGGCATCGTCGTGTTCGGGCGCGATATTTACCCTGGCACGAGCATCATCGACCCGAACAGCGCGCTGTCCATGAAGGCCGCCGCTGCACACGAACTCAGCCACTTCCACCGCTGGACAGACCAAACTCAACTGCCCGAGGAACACCTCGAGCATCTCGACGAAGCTCTGACCAGTCTGGATGCGGCATTGCGGTACAGCGCCCAGCTTTCAGCGCACGAAATCCAGCAGCTTACTCGCGACGCAATGCAACGCCTCCAGATGTATTACGCCACGGTCGCTGTCCCCGACGATCAGCCTAGCGGGCCGCAGAGCCCGGGGTAGTCGGCACCACTCACGATAGCGATGAGCGGTGAAGGCCTCGGGAAGTTCTGCTTGGTCGCCTCTGAGTTTCGACTCGTGTGACCTACCGCAGACGTCGGTATCGGGCTCCGCGTCGTGGTGACGTCGCCCGTTCGGTGGAAACGCGTCATGGCGAACCGCGCATGTGCGCGTCAGCATGCTCGGAGGAACATCCGACATGCCGTCAGACGTCTACCACGCACACGCGAGTACGCCAATACGAGCGGTGCCACACTGACGAGGGCGAGACTGGCGAAGAAGCCACCAGCCGAAGCAGTGATCGAACAGCAATGCTCGCAGGCACCGCGGGTGAGCGACACCCTTTAGCAGCACTCCTCTACATGTACCTGCACGCCCGGAAAATGCCTGGATAATGGGCAAAACCCACCCTATCCTGGCACCATGCGAGGGGGCCTCGAGCGATGGAAGGGAGGTGTCGAATCCCGAGGGGTTCGACAGGCGATCGCGTACGCGCTGGAGGGCACCTGCGATGCTCATCTGCAGCACTCTCCCGGCGTTGACGCGCTCGAAGCGTACGTTGCAGCGTCTGATTCGACCGTCTCGCGGTTCATGGTCGAGAGCGGCGTCATCACCTCCGACGAACTCACCGCCGGCGGCTTTCGCGTCTGGCTCACCGGACACGACCCCGTGACAGGAGAAGAGCGCGGCCATCAGCGGCTGAGCCCCGACGCCGACCTGCTGCTCGACGCGCGCCCCGCGGGCACGGAGGGCTCATCCGCGAAAAGATCACCCGCATCGAAGTCGTCGAACTGCAGCATCGGCGCTCGCGCACGCTCGACCCGCACATCCACCGTCATCTCTGGCTGAACACCAAGGTGCTCGGCGCGGACGGCAAGTGGTCGAACCTCGACTCGCACGTCGCGTTGAAGCTCACGCCGTCGTCAACGCTAGGGCGAGCTCGCCGCCCGCACTGACCCCGCCTGGATCGCCGCGCTCGCCGGCCACGGTTACGCTCGACGACACCGGCAAGATCGCCGAACTTGCCGCGGCCGTCCGACCCGTCTCGCGTCGGTCGGCGTCGATCGAGGGCGACCGCGCACGCCTGATCGCGGAGTGGTCGGCAGCGCATGGAGGATCGGCGCCAAGCTTGGAGGTGCTGCAGCAGATCGATCGACGCGCGTGGGCGATGGCGCGCCCCAACAAGCCGGCCGATCTCGATGAGGCGACGTGGGAGGCGCGCGTCCACGACGAGATCGCAGCGATCGATCCGCCGCTGACCACCCCCGCGCGCACCGATTGACGTTGCTGCAACAGAAGTCGATGCCCTTGACCTGGATCTGCTCGCGGCACGAGCGGTCGTCGATGCGGACGACCGATCCCCATCTTGCGGCGGGAGGTTCAGCATCTTCGACATCCGCGCCGGCGCCATACGCGCGCCCTCGCGCACGGGCGTCGTTGCAGAGCGCGACCGTCTCGAAGGCGTGATCGCCGAGATCACGGAGCGTGCGACGCGTTCCGTCTTTCGGCTCGTTGCGGATGATCCGCCCGCGCACGTGAAGGCGTTCATGGCGAACGAGACCGTGCGCGCCAAGGTGCGTCTCGCCGGCCGCTTGGACGTGCTCGCCCGCCCCGGGCGCTCACTGCTGCCGGAGGAGTTGCACCGGCTCGCACCGCACGAGGATCTGTCGGCACTGGACACGTCGCAAGGCGTTGCGGCGTGCGCCATCGCCGGCACGGACGGGCTAGTGACGGTGACCGGCCCCGCCGGCGCGGGCAAGACGACGATGCTGCGCGCGGCGTTCGTTGCGCTCAGGTCGCAACGGCGACGGATGCTCGTTGTTGCTCCCACGCGAAAGGCGGCATCGGTGGCGTGTCGCGAGGTCGGGGCAGCGGCATTCAGTATTCACGCCCTGCTCTCGGATCATGGCTATCGATGGGGCACCGACGCCGCCGGCGCGAAGGTGTGGACGAGGCTTCGAGTGGGAGAGATCGATCCCAGAACTGGCGTCGTATACGGCGGACCAACGAAGTACGTGTTGCGCTCTCGCGATCGGATCGTCATCGACGAAGCCGGCATGGTCGACCTGCAGACGGCGAACGTCCTCGTCGAGCTCGCGATCGAGCAGGGTGTCGGACTGGCGTTCGTGGGTGACACGCATCAGGCGTTGCCAGTCGGACATGCGGGCGCGATGGGTTCCGCGATCCGGCACGCGAACGCGCGGTCGAGCTCGACACGGTGCACTGGTTCCGTGATCCCGACTACGCGGCGCTCACACTGCGTCTCCGGAATGCGGGCGATCGCGAGCGTGCGCTGGTGGTTGCGGACGAGCTTGCCGGAGACGGTCACGTCGACCGAGTCGTGCATCACGACGCGGCGCGTGAGCGGATGATCGACGCGTACTTCGACTGGCACGCACGCGGCAAGCGGGTGACGCTGGTATCCGGCACGAACGCCGAGGCGGATGCGATCAACGAGGCCATCCAGCAGCGGCGCGTCGATCGGGGCGAGCTCGACGTCCGGGTCACCGCGTGGGGAATCGGGCAGCAGCGCATCCTCGTGGGCGACACTGTCCAGACCCGTCGCAACGACTGGCTCGCGGGAGTCGAGAATCGCGCACAGTGGATCGTGCGCGGCATCGGCGACGAGTACCTGTCACTTGTCTCCGTGAGCGACAGCGGCGAGGTGACGTGTGTGTCCAGCGACTACGCGCGCGAGCACCTGCAGCTCGCCTCCGCGTCCACCGTGCACGGCGTGCAGGGCGACACCGCCGAGGCGTCGGTAGTCGGGCCGGATGTGGATGCCGCGGGACTCTACGTAGGCCTCACACGCGGGCGGGTGCGCAACGTCGCGATCGTCGTCGCGCTGACGGATGCTGGGGCCCGCGAATGCCTCGCCGAGTCGATGCAGCGCGGCACTCCGGAGTTGACGATGCAGGCTGCGGTGCATGCGGCCCAGGCGGAGATGCGCCGCGCGGCGCGGAGCCGGGAGGCGGCGATGGCTGCGGGGCCGGTAGTTGAGGGGCCGAGTGCGGGGCACGGGATGGGGTTATAGAGAGGTGCTCGATGGTCGCGCGCAACCCCCACGAGATCGGGCCGGCTGCGGGTCGATCAGCGCCGGTTTCCTTCTCGCTCATCGGATCCCGCCGCTCGTCCGTATGAACGACCCCATCCGAGCGGCATATCTCGGTAGTGCCCCCGGCGCGCACAAGGTGGGCCCCGCAAAGTCGGTGTGATCGTCACGGACGCAGCGTCATCCGCTAGGGCTACAGAAGCTACGTTTTCAGCCCACGCATTCCGCGTTCTCCCCTTCCATCGCGGTACCCTCGCAGTCATGACGGCAGAGCAATCATCGCCACCTCCTACTCTGGTAGCTCTCGTCCTCCCGTCGCTGGTACCGGTGCCGCCGTATCCCGCCACTCTGCGAGAGCAGAAGATCTCTGAGATCGCCAGGGAACTCCAGAAGACATCTGGCAGTTCTGATTTGGCCGGGATGGCTGGCCTCATTCACCTCGGGCCGGAGTGGGTGGATCGGATCGCTGAGATCCTGGGTCGCATCGGATCGGCCGGCGAGCAGCTGGCTCTTGCGCTTGCGACGAACAGAGACGCCCGGCGTTGGACCGCGGCGGATGCGGCTGCCTCGGATCCGCAGCACGCAACGATGGGGGTGCGCGCGCAAGCCGAGATGACGGCCATGTGGACTCTCAGCGCCGCACACGGGTTGGCGAACGCACTTGTACGCCTTCTTCGGCTGAATGATGACGCCAGGAAGAGCATCGACGCCGTCTTCCCGAAGGCTGGAGGATTTCCACCGTTCAGCGAGAACCCGTCGGCATGGGTCTCCTTCGAACCGAATGTCATGAAGGCAACACGTCAGGCGGCGACCGCATCCGGGTCGCCTGCGGCTATCAAGGTCGCGAAGACACTTTCCGACCTGTTTGGCGACAATCGCTGGGCCAAGTTCCTCGAGCTCCGAAACGTCGGTTTCCATAGGTGGCGTCCGCAGAGCGTCGACGGCGGCACACCTAAAACGTCCTCCGTAACTGTGTCAGGCGGCAGCCACTCAATCGAAATTGGTATCGGGCCCATGAATATCGCGCCTGACATGGAGACAGTCCTGCAAGTCGCAGAGGCCGGGCTCGACCTGTTCAGCTCGGCTGCAAAGACCATGGATGATAACGTGCATGCGGCTATCAACGAGTTGACCGGGAAGCCCCTCTTCCAGGTTTGAGTGCTCCCTTCGTGTCGCGCCTACGAGCCGTCGCGGGCAGTCTCGTCGATGGAATCGCTGTCCACCGCACGCGGTGGCCACATCGAGTCGCCCACTGATGGATTGGTCTCCGCGCAGTTCGCCGCGGCTTTCAAACAGCGCGCTCTGGGGCCTAGGGCGTGTCTGATAATTGCTGGACCCATGCGATGACGGAGTTCAGGACGACGGCGGCGCGGTAGGTGACGGCGTGTTTGTCGTATCGAGTGGCGAGTCCGCGCCACTGCTTGATGCGGCAGTAGTTGCGCTCGATCACGTTCCGATGCTTGTAGTCGGCGGCGTCGAGGGCGACGGGCCGGCCGCCGCGTGATCCGCGGCGTCTCCGGTGTCCCTTCTGATCGTCAGGTTCGGGGATGACGGCCTTGATTCCGCGGGAGCGGAGATGCGCGCGGATCGCACGGGACGAGTACGCCTTGTCGGCGCGGACCGCGTCCGGTCGGGTGCGCGGCCGTCCGTGATCCCGTCCGACCCGCAGGTGCTGCATGAGGGGCATGAACATCGGTGAGTCCCCGGCCTGCCCCGGCGTGATCAGGGTCACCAGCGGCAGCCCGTTGCCGTCCACGAGCTGGTGAATCTTCGTCGACAAGCCGCCGCGGGAGCGGCCGATGCCGTGATCAGGCGGCTCTTCCTGCAGATTCTTGTAACTCGATCCAGCCCCCTGTGAGGCGGGTGGTGTTCGTCGCGTGCTGATGCGCGCGGGCGATTGTCGAGTCCACCGACAGGGACCAGTCGACCAGTCCGGCCGCGTCCGCCGCGGCCGTGATCCTCGCGAGCACTCGATCCCAGGTCCCCTCGGCGGCCATCCGGTGATGCCAGGTCCAAACCGTCTGCCAGGGGCCGAACACTTCGGGCAGATCCCGCCACGCGATGCCGGTTCGGTACCGGTAGACGATGCCCTCGACCATCACCCGTGCATCCGCGAACGGCCTCCCCTTACGCCCTGTCGGACGCGGCAACATCTCCTCGATCAACGACCACTGCGCATCCGAAAGCATCTGAAACCGCGACATGAGCCCAGGCTCTCAGCGAACCACCGAACTATTTGTCAGACACGCCCTAACTCGCCCCTTCGGCGAACTCAGCGTGTGCTCGCCGTAGCTGCTCAGCTCGCCGCTTCTCCTGCACGGCACGAAGCGCCGCCACATCGGCTGAGGTCAGCGTCACATCGTTGACCGACACGACCTCGTCACCGATCAACCAGAACGTCTTGCCTAAGCGTTGCGACGTGTCCAGCAATCGTGGCTCCATCGCGGACGCAGCCACTGCCGTCCCGCTCAGGAGGTGGATCGTCTGCACATCCCACGCACCCCGCATCCGCGGCAAGGTCACCAATACAGCCCCCTGACCACGATCGGCCCGCTGAACATACCGGCGCTCCTCCCGATCGGTGAGGTGCTTTACCTGAGCGCTGACGCGCGTGAGCCGAAGCGTCATGCGGTCGAAGATAGCGCTTCGCGCGTGCAGGGCAATCACCGAGCGGCGGCTCGGTGGCGAATGTGAAGCGACTCCGTCTCGCTGGGTACTGCGCTTGGCCAACTCCGGCGGTGTCCGCACAATGAGACTCAGCCGCCCGCTCGACGACCGCCACGCGTGCCGACTCGTGATTGCTCTCGATCTGCGGGGGACGGCCCGCGTCGAATCCATATCCCCAGCCCGCGCATTCCGTTCGCGGTGACAAAGAGCGGGGCGCGACCCGACGACAGCGCTCGATCGCGAGCCGCCAATCGCTAGCCAAGCATCCCGGCCATGGCCCGTGACGTGTGTCATACTCGCCGTATGGCACGGGGAACCACGACGACGAACGATGCACCCCAAGATGTCTCGCCGGACGGTTACGTTGAGTACCTGCGGCTAGCGGAGCTAGGGAGACAGTCGGACGACCTCCCGGCGTACTGGGCGCCGGCGCCCGATTCCTTGCTTGTTAGCGCATCGATCTGAGGCGATCTAGTACGTGAGTACCTGGAACGCTCTCGTCGACGAGAGCAATGCCGTGGAGGGCGCCGAAAAGGACGCCTGGATCAACGACAAGCTGAGCGAGTGCGTCAGGGCCGTGAGTGAGGCGCGCGAAGGGCGCAATGTCCTCGTGTACTTCTCGGCCTTCCTGCAGAAGCCAGCGGTGCCTGCGACTCACACCATGATGATGCCGGAAGACATCAATGGGTTCATGGCTGCCTTTCACGGCATGGACTGGGACAAGGGGTTGTCGGTGGTCATGCACACTCCGGGCGGTGCGACAATGGCCGTCCAGTCCCTCGTCGACTACACCCGATCAAAGTTTCGCGATGTCGAACTGTTGGTGCCGGCATACTCAATGTCGGCGGGCACAATGTTCGGGCTCGCTTGCGAGCGGATTTATCTCGGTCGACAGAGTCAGCTTGGCCCGATCGATCCTCAATTAACGATCAATGGTCGTCAGCAGTCGGCGCGCTCCATCGTGGAACAGTTCGAGCGAGCTCATGACGAGATCCTGGGCAACTCGAAGAAGAAACAATCACCGAACCCCGCGGCCGCTGCCGTTTGGGCGCCACTCCTCGGCTCCTTGGGGCCGTCCCTCCTTCAGACGGCGCAAGACCAACTCGATTTCTCCGAGTCGATGGTCGCACGTTGGCTCGCGTCCTACATGTTCGCGAACGAGCGCGACGCGGCGAAGCGTGGCAAGAAGGTCGCCAAGTACTTCAACGACGCCTCGTCTCACAAGAGTCACGACAAGCGCATCTCCTACGACGAGGCCCGCAAGCAAGGGGTCGTAGCCGTGCGCCTCGAAGACGACCAGGGATTGCAGGAAGCAGTGCTCACGCTTTATCACCTCCTAACGATCATCGTCGGTCAGACCAGCGTGACGAAACTCATCAGCGCTAACAGTGGGGTCGTTTGGGCGAAGAACTGGACCGGAACCACCTGAGCAGACGCCGCTTCATCGGACGCAAACGCCCGTGTGCGCGGAGCCCGTAGGTCGACAGCGCAGACCTGCACCGGTGGAGCTCGCCCGCACGCCGTGTGACTGCGGTCCATCACGACGGGCACTTAGACAGCGCTGGGGCGTGAGGAACGGACCGGTGACAGGTTCGGTTTAGGCCGCGAGTGTGAGCGGCTCGGTTAGCTTGGCTTCGAACTCGATGGGCGTCAAGCCGCCGAGGGTGTCCTGGGCGCGCTGGCGGTGATACTTCCGCTCGATCCAGACGACGATCGCGAGCCGCAGCTCCTGCCGCGTTGTCCAACGCTGCTGGTTGAGCACGTTCGTCTGCAACAGCGACCAGAACGACTCCATGGCCGCGTTGTCTCCCGCGGCGCCGACGCGCCCCATCGATCCGACCATGTCGTGACGGCGCAGTTCGCGGGCCATCGCCCGGCTGCGAAACTGGCTACCCCTATCGGCGTGCAGGATGCAGCCGGCGACCTCACCGCGGCGGGCGACGGCGTTTCGGACGGCGTCGACGGCGAGCTTCGCGGTCATCCGATCCGAGATCGAGTAGCCGACGATCCGGTTCGAGAACACGTCCTTGATCGCGCAGCAATAGAGCTTGCCTTCGCTCGTCCAATGCTCCGTGATGTCCGTGAGCCAGAGCCGGTTCGGCGCGTCCGCGCGGAACACCCGCTGCACGTGATCGTCGAACACCGGCGGGCCGGCCTTCTTGCCCTTCCCGCGCCGCCGGCGCTGCGCGGACGAGAGAATCCCGGCCTGCGAACACAGCTTCCACGCCGTGCGCCTGCTCATCCGCCACCCCGCTCGACGGGCTTCGTCCGCGAGGTATCGGTAGCCGAAGGTCGGGTCGTCGTGATGCGCGTCATGCAGCGCGTTGATCCGATACGCACGGAGCACGTCGGCATCCCTGACGGGGTCGTTTCGCCACCGGTAATAGGGCTGTCTTGCGAGCTTCAGGACCCGGCACGACACCGTCACGGGAATCCCCGCGTCGGCGAGCTCAGACACGAGCGGGTACGTCATTTTGGGGAGCCACCGAGTTTCAGGTTCGCCTGCGACAGATACGCCGCCGCTCGCCGGAGGACCTCGTTCTCCTGCTCAAGGAGGCGGATCCGCTTCTTCAGTTCACGAGCCTCGGCAGCGTCCGCGGCGGTCTGACCGGGACGGTTGCCTTCCTCGACGACGGCCTGACGGAGCCAGTTCTGCAACGTCGCCTCGCTGATACCGAAATCCGTCGCAATCTGCTTGATGGTGACGCCGCCCTCACGGCTACGAGCGACAGCGACGACGTCCTCGCGGAACTCTCTGGGATAGGGGCCGGGCATGATGACATCCTTCCCGCCAGCGCCTCCCGGCACTAACGATCAGTTGTCACCGATTCGTTCCTCACGCCCCTGCGGCCCCACGAACGCTGCTAGCGCCGCACATAAGGGACGTGCGGTCTCTCGTGCGATCACCTCCCGGACGGGCAGTGCGTCCGATCTTCGGGCGACTCGCCCTCAACCACGCAATGTCAAGGTCGACCTTGTCCCACCCGCCGATGCTGATCATTCTTCTCGCAGTCGAACGCTCCCAAACGGTCGCTCTCGACACCCGCACCGCGGTCGTCGCCGAAGTACGCCAAAAAGTCGTCGACGTGCGTACGGGTGACCCGACAGTCGCCCTCTGCCGATGATCACCTGGGATTCCCGGACCACTCAACTGCCTGGCGAGCTGGGGCGTACTAGCGGCCGCTATCCGTCAGTGGACCCGTTTCCACCGCCGGGCCGCACGCCCTCGTTGCCGGTGATACCGAACAAGCTCATCTTCGAACGCTCGAAGCCAGATCACCGCGCGTTCCCGGTGGGCTGAGTCACGCGCGCTGAGAATCATGGCCGGCGCCAGGGCCACCAGAACGATGACCGCCATCACAACGCTCATCGTGAGGAGGACGATCCACCCGGAGAAGGCGTCTATAGTCACACCAGCAAGAAGGGGAGGTGCCGGTACGGTCAGGGCGATCAGGAACGCCACAGCGATGCCTCCGAAGCTGAGTGACATCGCGTTGCTCTCGTCAGCCGCCGCTGCCCGCAACGTTGCGATCGTCCTCACCTGCTCCCGGTGGGTGTCTAGCGCAAAGAGCTGCAGTCGCTCCATCGTCACATCCGTGTCCGTATAGATGTGCGCGACTTCGTTCTTGCGGCTGTTTCGCGTGCGGCCATTCGTGTCACTAGCTCTCATCTCTAGCGAACCTTCGTGGGGAGGCGTTTCCCATCGCCTCGTGCGAAGCGTGCGGGGCCGCAACTGGGGCAACGCGGGTCGCGGCGTTGGCTGTACTCGACCACTTCGTCGGTGAGCGGGTGAATCGTGATCCATCGGTCCGGTTCAACGAGATCTGACGTCAGCCCAGTGACCATCATCATCCAGTCGTTCACCGCATGCGCGGCGGCGACAGCGTTGAGCGTGATGACACTCGGTGCATGAACGTCGTCGTCTTCGAGATAGCGCTGTCGGCGACGTTCGCCATGGCTCTTTGCTTCCTCTTGCAGGAGGACGGGACTTATCAGTTGCGCGCAGCGCAGACACCCGTCTCCCGGAACGCTGGCGCGGACGGCGGAGAAGATGTCGGCGATCTCGCCGGTGTCTTTCACGAGTGAGACCTTCGCACCGACCTGCGTGCTGGGAATGAAGTACTGGTGAGTAACGGCGTCGACGAGCCGACGCGCGGAGTGTGAATCCGCGGCGAGGAAGATGTGGTCGCAGTCCTTCAGCAGCTGTGCGACTTCGGGCTCGAGGACGTCGTCGAACACGGTCGTAACGGTGACGATCTTCGAGGCTTTGCGCGCCACGCGCGCCGCGATCTTTACTTTGGGCGCGGCGAGCCGCCGGCCGATCCGCCTCAGCCACTCGGGCCGACCTTCCGCCGTGAGGAGGCTCCTGGCATCCCACCGCTGGGCGCCGACGATGCGAGACAGGTTGGATATCTCGATCCGGTCGGGGTCGATCAGAAGGATATGCCCGACTCCAAGGTGCGCGAGGTACTCATTAGCCAGGGACCCCGCGCCTCCGAGCCCGATGATCGCAACGCGTTGGCTAGCGAGGATGTGCTGCCCTCGGTCGCCGAAGATCCGCGACTGACGGTCGTACGCCTCGTCGGCCCGGGCGGGGCGACGCGGCTCTGGGTGCAACTGCAGTTGCGGGCGTCCCATCACTTGGAGGCGATCGATGGGCACGCGGGTGCCATCGGCGAGCCAGATGTCGCCGGCTACGGCGTTGCGCGCGAACACCAGCGCTCCCACGGCGGGGCGCTCAGTGATATCCAGGAGGGCCGGGTAGACGCGTTCATGCGACGCCAGGTCGATGTCGGAGAATTCGACTCGATCGCTGCCGCCGTGGCAGTGCACCGAGATATAGATGAGCTCGTCATCGGCGCAGGACTCTGCCGTATTCAGCGTGAAATCCGCGGTGAGCTTGCGGTATCCCCGATCATCGGGGATGTAGTCGGTCCCGTCGACGGCGTAGACGACATCGTGTACCAGAAGCCGACTGCCTCGGGACGTTCGGGCAAGACCACAGCGGAGGACCGCGGCGTGCTCGTCCTGGTCTCCGGGGTACAGGTGCGCGGCCAAGGTATGCCAATCGTCCTGAGTGATGTGGACCGACCAGGGCGCGTTCATCCGCGCAGCCAATCCAAGATGCGGTGAAGCTTTGACGCCGCGGTGTCATTCTCGGGGTCCCAGTTCCGGCTGCTGCGGGAAAGCTGCGTGACCGGTTCGGTGTCTCCCTCAGGGCCCCAGGTCGTCTGCTGGAACCCGTCCTCAGCCCGCAACGCGGTGCCGTCAATCATGGTTAGTCCAGGCCCGCAGACGTGCGGGTATACCTGAGCGTCCGGGTAGCTGAAGGCCAGGTGGAATCCGATCCAAGATGACCGGAGATTGAACCGGTTGCCGAGCGGGAGCGGGCCGACTTTCACGAACGCTCCCCCGGCGCAGTCCTCACGATGAGTGACAACGGCGTCGGGGAAGGTCGCCACGAGCTGCTCGAGCGCCTCGGCAACTTCGTCGGAGAGCGCCATGGTCAGGAGTTGTCCTCGCCGGTGACAGCGCGGAACTCGTCGCCGGGCTTGACGGTCACTCGGTCGTCGTCGGCAACGGGATGAAACTTCGCACCCTTCTTCTCCGACAGCTGGAAGTCGAGCTGGATCGCCACGCCCTGTGCGATTGCTACCTGCTTGATTTCGAGGCCGGTGACGTGCTTGCCGGGCAGGTCAACGGGCTTGCGGTTGACGGTGACCGTAATCACCTGGTTCTTGATCTTCTCTGTGGCGGACGTGGACACTTCGGCTCCTTGCTTTAGTCTGGAACTCCTGCGATTGCAGTAGTCAAACCCTATTCTAGCATGCAATTGCACAAGTCGAATTGGACGGGACCCTAATGACCAAAGGCACCTTCGACGCCGCCGCCTTCTACGCCGCTCTCAACCAGACACGAGAAGCAAGACACCTGACCTGGAAGCAGGTCGCCGAGCAAGCCGGGGTCAGCGCGTCCACGCTGACGCGCATGGCGCAGGGTAAACGCCCCGACGTCGACGGACTGGCAGCGCTCACCTCCTGGAGCGCCCTCAAGGCCGACACCTTTGTGAACCGAGGCGAGACGGATGGCGAACCAGAAACGATGGCCATGATCTCCACCTACCTCCGCGCCGACAAGAACCTCTCCGCGGACGCCGCCAACGCGCTAGAGAGCATCATCGCGACCTCCTACAACCAATTGAGGAAGAAGTAGACCCACAACCCTGTTGGAGCGCCCCGATGCCGTCGACAGCCGGATTCGTCAAGAAGCACGTCACCGATCTCGCGTGCGAGACTCGGGTGGAGTTGGGCCTGAGCCCGTTCGACCGGCTCGACCCACATGCCCTGGCAGAACATCTGGCGATCCCCGTTCGCAAACTCTCAGAGTTGAGAGACGAGAACCCTCGGGCCGCGGAGTACTTCTTGTCGCGCGACCCAGGCGCGTTCTCCGGTGTGACGGTCTTTTACGGCACCGAGCGCATCATTATCTACAACGATGCGCACTCCCCCGCCCGACAAGCCAGCAACATTTGCCACGAGCTCGGTCACGGCCTCTTGTTGCACAACCCCACGCCGGCAGTTGACGGCTCAGGCTGCCGTGAATGGGATCAGGTGATGGAGGATCAGGCGCAATGGATGGCTGGCGCACTATTGATCCACGAAGTAGGCCTCGTCACTGCACTTCGTCGCGGGAAGGACGTAGGCGACATCGCAAGGCGATACGGCACCAGCAAAGACATGGTCACTTGGCGAATCAACATGACAGGGGCCTATCGGCGTGCACGACAGCCCGCTCGAAAATGATCGCTGCCCTCAGTGGGATCGCGACGCGCCTGCCCCGCTGCCCTTACCTTGAGCCGCATTACCCGTCGCGCACGCTCAGGCGTTGATCCCGAAATGGCGCAGCAGCGGCACGCGCGGGATCATTCGGCGCGGGCCGAGTTGGACCGTCGGGATTGTCCCATTTTCGATGCCGAGCTTGATCGTGCGGTAGTCGACGCCGACGAGCTTCGCGGCATCCTTCGTTGTCAGTGCTAGCGAATGCTGTGATCGGTTCATGGTTCTGCCTCCTGTGAGCCAGCAGTGTCAGTCTCCCTTCGTCGCAAGGTATCACATTCATGGGCCAAGATCGACAGTCTTCTTCGCGAATCTTCGATCCCCTGGAATAGTGGGCTTCATGGCAGACGTTGAGGCGTATGACTTCAGCGACGAACGCGTTGATCTCGGGAGCGGGGTAACGCTCCCGAGATCCTGGAGTGCGCGCGTGTCGGGGGAGCAGGGCGTGCCCGGCACGATCACCCTCCGCGTCGAATGGGATGACGCGCTCGGGCGCACGGCCGTCGTGTTCGCTGCGCTCGAGCGCGAGTCGGAGGGCGTCGACATTACTAGCCAGCTGCTCCGCGAGGTGCGGACGCACTGGATCATGACGAGGTCAGCGCTCGATGTCGTCACCGTCGACGTCGGTCCTGAGGATGGGCACCAGCACACCCGCATACCCGTGCGGGAGTTTCTCAGCCGCGTGCGGGAGCGTGAGGAGCGCGAGCCCCTGGAGTCGCTGTACGCCGCGATCTCTGTCTATCGCGTCGCGACCGCACTCAGCTATCCGCCGCTGAAGCTCGTCGCGGACACTCTCCAGATCAGCCAGAGCACCGCGACCCGCCTCATGAGTCGCGCACGCGACTCGGGTCTGGTTCCCGAGGTCCGCATCCAGGAGCCCCGGCGCGCGCCAGCGGTAGATCCCTATAGCCCGCACCAGGGGCCGGCTCAGCCCGGAGGTCCGTCACTCGGACGCTGAGTGTCCTGCTGCCACCTGACCCCCACCCGGCAGCAGGGTTAGTCGGCTGAGTGGCGGCCGCGCAGGGGGCGTCCACCACGAGCCCCAATTTGCCCACATTTTGCCCACACTTGGTGAGATTTCTTGTGTTTTCGGGCGAAGCCAAACGCACCCCGGACCCTCAGAAACCCGCATGATTCCGCGGGTATTGCTGGTATCTGCAGGTTTCGGAAATCGCTCTCCGACATTTCCGGTACCAAAGGTCGCGGGTTCGACTCCTGTCGAAGCGCAACAATCCCCAGCCGAGAAGCACCCGGATCCGGCTCAGACGCCGGTCTCGGCCGGGAACCGTCCGGAAGCGACGGCTTTGCGAAGCCCCTCGAAGTCGGCCTCGGCGACATCGGCGTAGGCGGCCGACCACGCGGCGGTCGCCTCGGCGAATTCCGCGGAGCGGCCGAGGTATCCCACGACCGCGGCCGAGGCGGGTGACTGCCCGTGCGCCCGAGCCAGCAGTGCGGCGCACAGCGCACCGTATGAGCGGAACTGTTCGGCGTCGAGCGTGTCCGGCTCGATCGACCCCTTCATATCTCGGAACTGCCGCCAGTAGTAGTCCACCCGGTGTCGGTCCGCGGTGTCACCGGCCCAGCCGCGCATCCATCCCACGAAGAGGTCGGAGTTGGCCTGCAGGATCCGCTGGGCGGCGACGACGCGGTGGCCCTCGATGAATTCTGTCGTGCCGGGGCGACCCGGTATGAGCGACCGCCGTCCCCCGTACGTCGACAGGACCGACGGCGGGGCCTCCTTGGCTTGAAGGAAGAGGATGTCGCCGGTGGGACCCTCGACGGCGATCAGGTAGCAGCGGGTGCCGACGCTCCCGACACCGACGACCCGCAGGGCGAAGTCGACCACGCGATACTGCTCCAGCAGGAACGCGATGTCCTCGCGCAGGGTCGCGCGGTACTGGGTGAAGAGGTCGGTGACCTCGCCCAGGGTCGCGTGATCGACGTGGCGCAGGACGGGAGGTTGGTCGACGATGCGGATGCCGCCGTCGACCGAGACCGTCGTCAGACGCTGCAGGAGCCGCTCGGACGTGCGTGCGCGGGCCTTCTTCGCCGCTTTCTTCACCGTCCGCTCGCCTTTCTTCCCGAGGTGACGCGCGACCGCCGACATGTCGACCCGCGTGTAGTAGCGCTCTCGTGTGGAGAGACGGCAATACGTCCGCAACGTCTCGCGGTACGCGTCGGCCGCGATGAAGGCGGCGTCGCGGCACGCGTCCTCGCTCAAACCGATGTCGCGCCCGCTGATGTGCACACTCGCGGTGAGCCGGCGCACGTCCCACTCCCACGGCGCCACGCCGCCCTCGTCGAAGTCGTTCAGGTCGAACACGAGCGCGCGTTCGGGCGAGGCGAAGAAGCCGAAGTTCCGGATATGGGCATCGCCGCAGGAGACGACCTCGAGGTCGGTGGTGGGTGCGCCACGCAGGTCGGCAGCCATCACGGCTGCCGTGCCCCGGTAGAACGCGAACGGCGATTGCAGCATCCGTCCCACCCGCACCGGTACGAGATCCTTCAGTCGCGACGCGTGCTGTTCCTCGAGGATGCCGAGGGGATCCCGGTCGTCGGGGAGGACCAGCTCGGCCAACCCTGACCGCGGCAGACGCTTGCGCACCCGTCGACCGGCCATGTTCGCGGCTGACCGCCGCTCACCGTCGCCCATGTGCGCAGGCTACCGCGTCCGGGCGAGCGATCGTGGGCCCCCGGCTACCGCGCAGGTGTGCGGGCAGCGCGCAGAATGAGAGCATGCCGTCAACGTTCGTGGTCGTGACCGACGCCGATGTGAGCGCCCGGAAGCTGTTCGAGATCTCTCTCGACATCGACGCGCATGTGTCATCCATGCAGCAGTCAGGCGAGCGTGCGATCGCCGGCACGACCTCCGGCGCGATCGGTCTGGGCGAGACCGTCACCTGGCGCGCACGCCACTTCGGCATCTGGTTCACGATGACCTCGAAGATCACAGAACTCGAGAGGCCGACGCGATTCGTCGACCAGCAGCTGAGCGGACCCTTCAAGACCTTCGCGCACGAGCATCGTTTCGAGTCGGTGGGCGACGGATGCCGGATGACCGACACCATCACCGTCGGTTCGCCCGTCTTCGGGCGGCTTGCCGAACGCTTAGTCCTCGTCCCCTACTTGCGACACCTCATCACCACGCGCAACCGTCACCTGCTCGCAGAACTCACCTGAAGCCGCCCGCTGTCCGACTGCCGGTCGATCCGTTCGACGGAGATGACCCGCTTCGCCCTAGCCTCGAACCATGCCCCTTGCCCTTGTGACCGGAGCCGCTCGAGCCAACAGCATCGCTGCGAGCATCGTTCCGCGGCTCGTCTCGGACGGCTGGGATGACGTCACGAGCGACATCGACACCGGCGATTATCCGTGCGATCTGTCTGACGCCTCGGCGCCGACGGCACTCATCGAGCGGATCACGCGCGAACGGGGACCACTGTCCGCGCTCGTGCTGAGCCGCGCTCACGACATCGAATCCGGCATCCTCGACACCACGGCCGAGAGCTTCGACAAACACGTTGCCGTCAACGCGCGGGCGACGCTCCTCCTCATCGCCGCGTTCGCTCGACACATCGACGCGGACGGCGGAGCGATCGTCGCGTTCACGAGCGATCACACGACCGGCAACCTTCCCTATGGGGCGTCCAAGGGCGCGCTCGACCGGATCGTCATATCCGCGGCCCGCGAGCTCGGGCCGAGGCAGATATCGGCCAACGTCGTCAACCCCGGACCGGTGGACACAGGATGGATGGACGACGACACCCGGGCGGCGCTGCTGGCGTACCAGCCCCTCGGCAGAGCGGGAACACCGAAGGACATTGCGGGAATCGCATCCTTCCTCCTTTCGACGGAAGGACGATGGATCAGCGGTCAGCTGCTCCACACCGACGGCGGCTTCTCCGCACGATTCTGAGCAGCATCCGCCCTCTGACCGGCACAAGATCCTCGCTCGGCCCGCGAATGCGGTTGCAGACCCGCGCCTAACCCGGGAGCACGACGCTGACGCGCGCACCGCCGAGGGGCGAATCGTCGATCGAGATCGTGCCTCCGTGCGCCTGCACGATGCGACGGCACGTCGAGAGACCGATGCCCAGGCCGGGAACGTGGTCGTCGGTCCCTCGGGCCATGAGCGCGAAGACGCGCTCACGATCCGATGCGGGCACCCCGGGGCCGTTGTCGTCCACGCTCATCCGCACGGCGCCGTCCACCGGTGTCGCGGTGAGCGTGACCCGCGGGGCATCCCCGTTTACCGATGCGAACTTCACCGCGTTCGCGACGAGATTCTGCACGAGCGCGCGCAGCTGCGTCTCGTCGCCGCGCACGGGCAGGTCGGCATCGACGGTCACATCGGCGCCGCTCGCGCGGATCTCGGGGCCCAGATCCTCCAGCACCGCGGCGGTCACCGCGTCGAGGCGCACCTCCTCGCAGAGGGAGACGGCTCCCCCGACCCGCGCGTACTCCAGCAGATCGTCCACCATCGTCGTCATCCGGTCGGCCGCCGCCTCCGCGCGCGCCAGGGCCTCGGCCGCGTGCGGCGCGTGCGCCATCTCGGGGCTGCCGGAGGCCAGCTCGAGGAAGCCCGCGAGCGCGGTCAGCGGGTTGCGCAGGTCGTGGCTGACCTGGGCCGCGAATGCCGCCAGCTGTTCGTTGGACCTCGCGAGCTCGGCGGAGACGCGCCTCAGCTCGAGGAGCTCGACGACCTGATCCGCCAGGAGCGCCAGGTCGGCGGACTGCTGGGGGGAAAGCTCGCCCGGCTCCTCGTCGAAAACGCACAGCGTTCCGATCGTGATGCCCTGCGGCGTGGTGAGGGGGCTCGCCGCATAGAACCGGATGTGCGCGATCTCGCCCGTGACGAAGGGGTTCGCCGCGAACCTCTCGTCGAGCCGAGCGTCGCGCACACTCACCTGCGTGCGGCGGGAGAGCACTGCCGCGCACATCGAGTCCTCGCGCTCGCACAGGGCGGGCTCGAAGCCGACCGCCGCGATCTGATGCTGCCAGCGGTCGTCGATGACGTTGATGACCGCGGTCGACACGCCGCAGATCGAGGCCGCGAGACGGACCAGCCGCTCCAGATCGGGAGAGGGTGCGTCGTCGATGAGCCGGTACGCCGCGATGGCGTCGCGACGTGCGGCGTCGTGGATGGTGCTCATGTGCTCCCCTTCTGCTCGATGGGTCCGCTTTGAAGGGATGGGTCCAGCCTATCCGGCGCCGTCGGCGCGGCGATGTCGACCCGCACGGGGCCCGTCGCGGTCTCCCCCCGGATCGTCGCGAGCATTCCTCGGCCCGACGGCAGCACCCGCACGACGACGTCGCCGTCGCGCTGCGCGCGCAGCGCCCGCGACACGGTCGCGTCGAGCAGGGCGCGCGCCGCGGCATCCATGCCCGATTCGCCCCGGTCATCGAGCAGGGTGACGTCGACGCCGCGGGATCGCGCATCTCGGGCGGCTGTGAGGATCGGCTCGGTGGCGAGCCCATCCGCCCTCAGCCAGTCGCGCAGCGTCGCCTCGAGAAGACGGAACTCCTCCCTGTCGGCATCCGTGAGCGCGGCGTCCGACGCCAGCAGGCGCAGGGCCGGGTCGGTGAAGGTGCGAAGGCGCTCGACACGCGCACGCTGCTCGGCCATGGCGGCACGCGCCGCCTCCTGCTCCCGCGAGCGCATCAGCTCCGCCTCCTGCAGACGGCGGATCTGGGATGCCGCGCCCCGCAGATATAGCGCGAAGAACGTTCCGACCAGCAGCATCGCGCCGTGCCGGATGACGAACATGATGCCATCGAGCGCCGACAGCCCCGCCGCCAACTCCCACCACACCGCGACGCCGACCATGACGGTGAACCCGGTCCACGCCAGGATGATGCGGCCGCGCAGGGCGACCATCAGCAGCACCAGCCCCGACGCCCCCCAGAACCAGGCCGACCAGCCGGGCGTGGAACCGGGCGGGATGTTCCAGGTCGTCAGCGCCGCCGTCGTCGTCAGAGCGAGCACGAGGAGGGTGAGCCGGAGGGGGTACGGGTCGGGCGCAGGCAGGAGGAGGATGAGCCCCGCGATGGTCACGCAGGCCAGGGCCAGCACGGCGATCGCGGGCGACCCGACCTCGTCGAGGGTCGCGAAGGTGTTGAAGGCGTTCGTCGCCGTGAAGACGGCGAACACGACGTACGCCGGCCACTCGGTGAGCCGGAGCATCGCGGAGACGTCGACGCGATCGCTCACGTGGCCTCCCCCACGGGCCAGCGCAGTTCGACCCGCGCCCCGCGCCCGGGAGCCGCCGTGATGTGGGCGGCGCCGCCCGCGGCCCGCATCCGATCGATGATGCTCACCCTCACGCCGAGCCGGTCGGGCGCCAGGCGGCGCAGCGAGAACCCCACCCCGTCGTCCTCCACGACGATCGAGAGGTCGCCGTGACGCATCCTCACCGTGACGCGACGGTCGACGCCGACACCCTCGGGGTCCGCGTGCTTCTCGCTGTTGCGCAGCGCCTCGGCCGCCGCCTCCACGAGTGCCGCCGCCGCCTCAGCCGGGACCGATACGCCGGGGGCGACGGAGACGTCCCACTCCACGGGCATTCCGCCGGCCGCCGACCGGATGCGCGCGGCGACCTCGTCGGCGCCGATCCGGTCCCTCTCGTCGGCGGGAGCGAGGGCGAGCAGGGCGGTCCTCGCTCCCTCCCGCACCCCGTCTCGATCCGAGTTCGCCCGCGCTGCCGCGAGGAGCACCGAGAGCACCCGGTCGTGGATCAGCGCGTTGAGACGCATCCTCTGCTGTCGCGCGCTGGATTCCCGGGCCTCGCGGGATGCCTCGGCGCGAGCGCTCGCCGCCACCGTGTCGAGGCGGCGACCGGCCGTGCGCGATACCTGGATGATGGCGACGACGATCACGCTGAAGCTCAGCGCGTAGACGAGATCGTGCGCGGCATTCAGCCACCCCAACTCCGGCGAGGAGACGTACGTGACGAATCCGGTCGCCACGGCGACCGCCACGAGGTAGACCCACGCAGCCGTGCGGTGCCACGCGATCGCCGCGGCGCTCGCCGCGATCGTGACGACGTCGAAGGTCCACGGGGGCGCGAGCCCCGGGACGCTCCGCGCCGTCATGAGCGGGAACCACAGGGCCAGGGTCAGCGCGAAGGCGATGCAGTGCGCCGTCGCGATGCCGGAGAGGAGCCGAAGCGGGGCGAACGGACCGAGCACGGCGAGCGATGTGGACAGCAGCGAGCAGATCACGTACGCGCCCACACCGAACCCCGGCACGAAGGCGCCGAACTGACCGACGGCCGACGGGATGCCGAGCAGCGTGTACGCGAGGGCGGCAACGCCCAGGGATGTGTACAGCGCGCGCTGGATCCGCGCCGCAGCGCTCGGTGTGCTCACTCCCACGGGCTCAGAAGCCGGTCCTCGGCGGCGCGACGGTAGAGGTCCACCTTCGTGGGGGCGGGCCGGCCGACGGCGGCGTACTTGTGGCGGATGCGCGTGATGTAGTTGGCGACGGTCGGGGTGGAGATTCCCATCTCGGCCGCCACCGCCTGCGCCTTCTCCCCCGCGGCGTAGAGGGCGAGCACTTCGCGCTCCCTGGGGCTCAGTCCGGCGTCGGCGAGCTGCGGGTCGGCGTCGAGCGCGGCGGCCCAGTCGACCGAGGCGACCGGCTTTCCCGCGATGGCGTCGGAGACGGCGGCCCGGATCTCGCCCTCCGGCCGCGACTTGCGCACGATCCCCAGCACGTCGCTGCGCGCCGCCTCCCGCACGAGATCCGCGCTCTCTCCCGAGGTGAGGACGAGGACCGGGATGCCGGCCGCCCGCAGCGCGGACACGTTGTCGCTCACGCTGGAGCCGTCCGCCAGACGCAGGTCGAGGATGGCGAGGGCGAACTCGCCGCCCCGATCGAGCAGGTCGCGGACGGTGGCGGCGACCTCGACGTGGAACCCGCCTCCACCGAGCACTTCGATGACCCCGAGCGCGACGAGGCGGTGGTCCTCGATGAGGCCGACCCGCGGCATCCCGCCGACACTCGCCATGGGGGTGATCCTCTCACTCTCACGTGTGGTTAGAAATACATCTATCGCGCCCCGCAGCACATTGCTTGACTGATTGAGCACATCACGTGCGATCTCACGATGGTCAATTGTTCGGCCATCTCCGTGGGGGTGGCGTTCTGGGGGGTCCGCCACCCCCACGACCATGTTCTGGCCGGGTCGGGGCGCGTTCAGACCAGGAAGAGCCCGTCGAGCAGTCCGGGGTTGTGCGCGTGCACGAGCACCGCGAAGACGACCGCGTCGAAGAGAAGATGCACGGTCACGACGTAGCTGAGCGAGTGCGTCCTGAGGAAGATGAAGCCCTGCAGGAGCGCGAAGGGGATCGTCAGGAGCGGGCCCCAGGCCTGGTAGCCGAGCTCCCACAGGAACGAGACGAAGACGATTGACTGCAGGATGTTCGCCTGCACATCCGGGAAGTGCCGCCGCAGCAGCGCGAACACGGTGCAGATGAAGAAGAGCTCGTCCCAGATGCCCACGGCACCGACCCCGACGAAGAGCCGGGCGATGAGGTCCGGAGTGTCGACGACGGGCCAGTTCGTGTACACGCCGGACGTGATGAAGTAGAACGGCAGGATCAGCCAGCCGAGCACGAGCACGAGCCCAAGCCACGTCCACTGGAAGGCACTCCAGCGCCGCCCGCCCCCGCGCCACGGGAACGAGATGGCCCGGTCGCGGTAGACGTATCGCGAGATCAGGTACGGAACCGCGACGGCGCCGCCGAGAGCGACGGTGAACCGCAGCATCGAGAGGTTGTCGAGTTCGGCCTTGAGGTCGATCACGCTCACGATGAGCATGCCGATCGCGATGAGCGAGAGGTCGCGGACGAGGCTCGGGCGCCGGCCGTTGGTGGCGAGCCCGGTGCCTTCGTCGTGTTCGCCGGCCTGAGCGTTCGCGCTGCTCCCGCCGTTCTCGCGCGAGCGCAGCAGCCAGGCCACCAGCATCCCGGCCGCCAGCAGCACCCACCCGAGCCACGCCAGCCGCACCACGAAGAACGCCGGCGCGGCGGCGCAGACGAGCAGCGCCGGGATCAGGCCGAGGGATGCCACGGGTCGCGCCACGGTGAAGGTGGCCGTCTCCGCCATCAGCGCACCCGCCGATACGTGAGGTCGCGGATCTCTCGGCCGCGTTCGATGCCCTTGCGTTCGAAGGCCGTCATGACGCGTCCCTCGTAGCGCGGAGCCCAGTCGCCGTCGAAGGCCCGCTCGAGCCCCTCGGCGCGATCGAGCACCTCCCGCATCTGCCGTGCATAGTGCTCCCAATCGGTTGCGAGGCGCAGGAAGCCGCCCTCGGCCAGCGCACGACGCGCGATCGGCGGGAAGTCGTCGTCGACCAGCCGTCGCTTGTTGTGCTTGGACTTGTGCCACGGGTCGGGGAAGAACACCCAGATCTCCTGCGCCGACGCCTCGGGCAGGTACGAGGCGAGCACCTCGGGCGCGTTGGCCTCGATCAGGCGCAGATTGCCCGCTCCGGCGCGCGCGGCATCCAGCATCGTGCGGGCGAGCCCGGCGCGGAAGACCTCGACGGCGAGGAAGTCCTCGTGCGGGCGCTGCGCGGCGGCGTGCACGATCGCGTGCCCCTGGCCCGATCCGATCTCGACGACGAGCGGGGCCGCCCGACCGTACTCTTCCGCGGGGTGCAGGCGCGCCCCGGGGTGCACCGAGGTCGCCGCCTCGGAGCGCTCGACCTCGAGGAGATACCGCGGCGCGAACTCCTCCCAGGCGCGCTCCTGGCCGTCGGACATGCGACCGCTGCGCCGCACGAACGAGACGGGCCGCGTACGGAAGCGGGAATCGGGTGGGAGGTCCGTCACCACACCAGCGTACGGGGGCGCGGTCGGGTGAGCCGCCCGGGGGTGTTGCGCGGGTGGCGACGGGCGGAGGGTGACGGGCGGGCGAGGCGCGGGGCCGCAACTCGTCGGGGCGGCCGGCGGGAGCACGCCCCGGGTGGATGCCGGGGCGATGTCGGAGGCTGGTTCTATAGTTTCGAACATGCATTCGAACCCGGTGTCGGCGCCCACCCCGTGGGGCGACGACGTGGATCTCGCGGCGCGGGAGCTCGCCGAACGGTACGTCGCGGCGCGGCGGGCGGAAGCGGTGGCTCAGGCCGCGGTGGCACGGGTGCTGGCGGAGGCGGCCGAGCTGGCGGCGTCGCGGGTGGCGGCGCTGCCCCGGGCGTCGGCGAAGGACGCCGAACTTCCCGTGCGGGCGGTGGCGGCGGAGCTGGCGGTCGCGGCGCGGGAGCCCGACGGGGCGGTACAACGCCAGATGGGCGAAGCGGCCGTGGTGGTGCGGGAGTTCCCGGCGGCGATGACCGCGTGGGGTGAGGGACGGATCGGGGCCCGGCACGTAAGGGTGATCGCCGGACTCGGAACACCACTGGCAGACCCGGTCGCGCGGGCGGCGTTCGAGGCGGAAGCCGTCCGACAGGCCGAATCGACCACTCCCCGGCGGTTACGGGCGGCCCTGGCGCCGGTGGCGGAAGAGTTGCAGCCCGGGTCGCTGACCGAGCGGCACCGGGCCGCCCGGGAACGGCGGGGCGTGTGGACGACCATGCTGGAGGACGGCATGGGATCGCTCACGATCGTGCAGCCGGCGGTGCTCGTGGACGGGATCCACGACCGGCTCACCCAACAAGCCCGAGCGGTGAAGAACCTCGACCCCACCGACCCCCGCACGTTGGATCAGATCCGGGCGGACCTCGCCGCCGACATGCTCCTCACCTCCACCCCCGACGTGGAGACCGGGGAAGGACTGGCCGACGGGTACGGCGGGTTGGGGGCGATCACCGCGATCGTCAACGTCACCGTCCCCGCCCTCACCCTCGCCGGGGTCACCACCGAACCCGGGGACCTGGTCGGGAAAACACCCATCGACGCCGACACCGCCCGCGAACTGGCCGCCCGGGCACCCGGATGGGACCGCATCCTCACCGACCCCATCACCGGATGCGTCCTCGCCGTCGACCGGTACACGCCCTCGGCGGAGATGAAACGGTACCTCCGCGCCCGCGACCGGCACTGCCGATTCCCCGGCTGCCGCCAGCCCGCCCACCGATGCGACCTCGACCATTCGATCGACTACGCCCACGGCGGGAAAACCAGCACCGGGAATCTTGCCCACTTGTGTCGAAGACACCACACGTTGAAGGGCGAAACGGCATGGAAAGTCACCCAACACGGCGGGGGCGTGCTCGAATGGACCTCACCCGGCGGACTCACCTACACCGACCAACCACCCACACCACCACGCGTACGATTCACGCCCGACGATCATCATGCGAACGCGCACGGCGAACCACCACCGTTCTGACGACGGACACCGTGCCTGACGACGGACACCGTGCCTGACGACGGACACCGTGCCTGACGACCGACGCCGAGCGTGACCACGATCGCCGAGCGTGACGACGAACGCCGTGCGTTCGCGAGAAAGGGCGCGGGTCCCGCGAGAGGCATGCGCGTTCTCGCGACGAGCGTGCAGGTCCTCAGGCGGTCACGAAGTCGATGAGCTCCTCGACGCGTCCGAGCAGGGCGGGCTCGAGATCGCGGAAGCTCGACACGCGGGAGAGTATGTGCTGCCAGGCACGCGCCTTGTCGGCCTGCGTCTGCGCGGGCCATCCGAGGGCGCGGCATACGCCGGTCTTCCAGTCCTGGCCGCGAGGCACCTCGGGCCAGGCCGGGATCCCCAGCGCCGCGGGGCGCACGCACTGCCATACGTCGACGAACGGATGCCCGACGATCAGCGTGTGGGGGCCGTGCCGTCCGGCCGCAACCGACCGCGCGACGCGCTCCTCCTTCGAACCGGGCACAAGGTGATCGACGAGCACGCCGTACCGGCGCTCGGCGGTCGGCGGCTCGGCGTCGAGAAGTTCGCCCAGCAGGTCCACCCCCTCGAGGTACTCGACGACGACGCCCTCGACACGGAGGTCGTCGCCCCACACCTTCTCCACGAGCTCGGCGTCATGCCTGCCCTCCACGAGGATGCGGCTCGGGCGTGCAACCCGGGCACGGGCATCCGCGACGGCGTACGAACCCGAGGCGGTGCGCCGCGGCGCGGAAGCGGCCGCCGTGCCCGCCTTCACGGGCGGGTCGAGCTGAACGAGCGCGCCCTCGAGGAGAAACCCCGGGCCGAGCGGGAAGAGGCGCCGCCGACCGAGCCGGTCCTCGAGTTCCACGTGGCCGCCGCGCACGTCGGTCACGGCACCGCACCAGCCGTCGCCGGCGACCTCGAGCACCATGTCGCGCTCGACGGGCACCCGCGGCACCTTCTTCGCGTTGCGCTCCCGCCAGCCGGCCGCCAGCACATCCGTCCCGTATCGATCGTCCACGACACCTCCTGCGGCGGCTCAGCCTACGGACCGCGACCCCGCACGGCGGCTCGGCACGCGCGCGCCCGCCGTTTCGCTTCCGGCGCACCGGCCCGTCCTATCGGGCATGCCCCGCCCTGCATAGACTGGGGGCGTGGGGAGAACACGGTACCTCGCAGGTGTGAATGCGACGCGAAAGACCGGATCCCGCCGAGGGCGATGGGTCGCATCCGCCGTGCTCGCCATCCTGCTCTCCGTCATCGCCGCACCCGCCCTGGCCACTCCCCCCGTGACCCTGGGTGCCGGATACGTGCTCGACGAGGCGGGCGTGCTCAGCGCAGACGACGCGAACGCCGCGCAGGAACGCCTCGAGGCATTCCGCAGCGACACAGACCTCGACCTCTGGGTCGTCTTCGTCGACGAGTTCACCGAGCCCTCCTCCGCCGAGGAATGGGCCAACGAGGTCGCGACGCAGAACGGGCTAGGCCCCACCCAGTACCTCCTGGCCGTCGCGGTGGACACCCGCCAGTACTACATCTCGGCCGATTCCGCCGGGCCCGTATCGTTCGACGAGCTCGGCACGATCGAGCAGACGCTCGTGCAGCCGCGCCTCGCGGCATCCGACTGGGTCGGCGCCGTCGACGCGGCAGCCAACGGACTCGGCGACGCCGTCGGGGTCTCCTCGGGCACCGGGGATGCCGCGTCCGGCGGTTTCCCCGCGTGGACCGCGCTGCTCCTCCTCGCCGCCGTCGCGGCCGCCGTCGTCGTCTGGCTCGTCATCCGATCGCGGAAGAAGCAGCAGCACGGCGCCGTGACAGCGGGCCCGACCGGTTCGCAGCCCGCGATCTCCGACGAGGAGCTGGCGCAGAACGCCGCGCGCGCCCTGGTGGAGACCGACGACGCCATCCGCACCAGCGAAGAGGAGCTCGGGTTCGCCCGGGCGCAGTTCGGCGAGGAGGCGACGGCGGAGTTCGTCGCGACCCTCGCGGCGGCCAAGGCGTCGCTCACCGAGGCCTTCGCCCTGCAGCAGAAGCTGGATGACGGCATCCCCGACGCCGCCGGAGCGCACCGCGCGTGGAACGAGCGTATCCTCGAGCTGTGCCGCACGGCCAGCGACGCCCTCGACGAGAAGGCGGCCGACTTCGACGCGCTGCGGGAGCTCGAGCAGAACGCCCCCGCCGCCCTCGCGCGTGTCGAGGAGCAACGACGCCAGGCCGTCGACGCCATCGACGGGGCCGACGCCTCGCTGGCCGATCTGGCCGCCCGCTACGCACCGGACGAATTCGCCGCCGTTCAGGGGAACCCCGCACAGGCACGCACCCTGCTCGCCTTCGCCGCCGAGGAGCTGAGCGAGGCGCAGCAGCGGATCGCGGCAGGCGACGGCGGTGGCGCCGCCGTCGACATCCGGGCCGCCGAGGAAGCCGTCGCGCAGGCCGCACGACTCGAGGCCGCCGTCGACGCGGCGGCCGCCGAGCTCGGAAAAGCCGAGCGCGCCGCAGCCGACCTGCTCGCCGACCTCGAGGCGGACATGGCGGCGGCCGCCGCGCTGCCCGACGCCGACGGCGGACTCGCCGCGACCGTCGCCTCCACGCGGGAGCGGGTCGACACCGCCCGCGCGCAGCTGACCGACGCCCCGACGCGCCCGCTCGCCGCCCTCGCCGCGCTCACGGCCGCCAACACCGAGATCGACGCGCGCCTCGCCGCCGTTCGCGACGCGCAGGAGCAGACTCGCCGAGCGTCCCAGGCGCTGGGCCAGACGCTGGCGCACGCGCGCGGGCAGATCGCCGCCGCCGAGGACTACGTCACTACCAGACGCGGCGCGATCGGTGCCCCCGCGCGTACCCGCCTCGCCGAGGCCGGCGCCGCCGTCGCACGCGCGGAGAGCCTGCAGAGCACCGACCCCGCCCGCGCCCTCGAGGAGGCGCAGCGGGCCTCCCAGCTCGCGTCGCTCGCCATCCGCGACGCGCAGAACGATGTCGGATCCTTCGAACGCGACGGGGCTTCCGGCGGCAGCAGCTCCATGGGCGCCGTCCTCGGCGGCATCGTCCTCGGCTCCCTGCTCGGCGGCAACCGCTCCTCGGCGGGCGGCTTCGGGGGCATGCTGGGCGGCATGGGCGGCGCAGGCTTCGGCGGCGGCTCCCGCGGTGGCCGCGGCGGCGGCTTCCGCGCCGGCAGCTTCGGCGGCGGCGGCACCCGCGGCCGCCGCGGCGGGGGCCGCTTCTAGAACCCGAGGGCGCCGCACCCGCGGCATCCCACCACCCGTCCACCCAGGAAAGGAAACCGATATGGCAAAGCAGTCCATCTTCGGCCGCATCTCGACGCTCGTGAAGGCGAACATCAACGCGCTGATCGATCAGGCCGAGGATCCGCAGAAGATGCTCGATCAGCTGGTGCGCGACTACACCAACAACATCGCCGACGCGGAGGCCGCGATCGCCGAGACGATCGGCAATCTTCGCCTGCTGGAGCGCGACCACCAGGAGGACGTGCAGGCCGCGACCGAGTGGGGCAACAAGGCCCTCGCCGCGAGCCGCAAGGCGGACGAGCTGCGCACGTCGGGACACACCGCGGATGCCGACAAGTTCGACAACCTCGCCAAGATCGCCCTGCAGCGCCAGATCAGCGAGGAGAACGAGGCCCGCGCCGCCGAGCCGCAGATCGCCGCGCAGTCCGAGGTCGTCGCCAAGCTGAAGGACGGCCTCAATGGAATGAAGCAGAAGCTCGAGGAGCTCAAGTCCAAGCGCAGCGAACTGCTCGCGCGCGCCAAGGTCGCCGAGGCGCAGACCAAGGTGCACGACGCGGTCAAGTCGATCGACGTGCTCGACCCCACGAGCGAACTCGGCCGCTTCGAGGACAAGGTCCGCCGCCAGGAGGCCCTCGCACAGGGCAAGGCCGAGCTCGCCGCCTCGAGCATCGACGCCCAGTTCGAGAGCCTCGAAGACATCGGCACCCTCACCGAGGTCGAGGCGCGCCTCGCCGCACTGAAGTCCGGCGGCTCCTCGCCGCAGGCGATCGACTCCTGACATCCCGGGGCGCTCGCCGGATACTTCGGCGAGCGCCCCCGACGGAGGTTCGCATGACCGATTTCGTGGTGGTCCCGCAGTGGCAGGGGTCCGCGTCCTCACGCGCGATGCGTCTCATCGACGGCGCCCTCGCCATCGCGGGTGACCTGCCGCGGGGCGCGACGACGATCGTCGCCGCCCCCGAGGAGGCGGGCGATGCCCTGGGCACCGGCATCCGGCGCCTGAGCGCGCTCCGGGCCGCGGCCCGCGCCCACGCCGAAGCGGCGCGCCCCGCGACGGGCCGGGTCGTCACGATCGGAGGAGACGCGGGGGTCGGGACGGTCGCCGCCCTGCACGGCGCCGGCGAGGGCTCGGCGGTGCTCTGGCTGTCCGCGCAGCCAAGCCTGCACGACGTCGCATCGAGCCCCACGGGCGCCTACGCGTCGATGGCCGCGCGCGCCCTCGTCGATCCGGCGATTCCGCCGCTGGATGCGTCGGCCGTGCTGCCGGCGACGCACGTCGTGATCGCGGGCGCACGCGACGCCACCCCCGCCGAGATCGCGTCCGCCGACACGCTCGGCGTCACGCTGCTTCCGACCGTGGAGATCGAGCCGATCATCACGGCGCTCTCCGCGGCCCGCCCCTCGTCTCTGCACATCCACGTGGGCGTGGACGTGCTCGATCCGGCGGCGATCGCGGGCGTCACCGACCCCGTGCCGTTCGGACCGGACACGGCGGCCCTGATCGGCGCGATCCGCGCCGCGCGCGACGCCGCCCCCACGGGGTCGGCGTCGCTGACGGGATTCTCCCCCGCCACACCCGACGCGGCGGCGGATGACATGGGCACACTGCTGCGCATCATCGGGGCCCTGGCCTGATGCCCGCCGAGCCCCCGCCCGGATGGCGCGAGCGCGCCGACGCGGCGGTGCGCCGCGGACGGGCCATCGACCGCTTCATCCCCGCCTTCCTGCTGGATTCCCCTCTCAGCGCGATCGGATACGCGTGGGGAACACTCGTCGGGCTGGTCTGGGGATCGCTGTGGAGCACGGGCCGGGTCGAGCGGCGCGACGGCCTCTGGGTGTTCCGCGGCATGCCCGAGTGGACGTTCGCCCGCGGGGGCGTCTGCGTCGGCCGCTGCTTCCTCACCGGCTCGCGGCGCATCCCCGCCTCGCTCGTGCGACACGAGTCCGTGCACCGCCGTCAGTGGCGACGGTACGGAGCGCTCATGCCGCTGCTGTATCTGGCCGCCGGACGCGACCCGCTGCGCAACCGCTTCGAGATCGAGGCGGGCCTGGAGGATGGCGGCTACGTGCCGCGGCGACGGCGGGCTTCCCGGTCCGTCAGCGAGCGGTGAGGATGCCGAACCGCTCGGGCGTGTGAATCGACCACGGCGAGACGCCCAGGCGCTCGACCAGGTGGTCGACGATGTCGGCGGTGCCGAGGTAACCACCCAGGAGGTGGATGCGGGTGTGGTCCTCGTCGGCGCAGAACATCTCGTCGGCCCATGCGGTCACCGCGCGGGTGACGGCGGCACCGGGCGCGCACGGGCGGCCGGAGCCGGGCTGCCCGGAGCGGCGGGACCGGTCGAGCCACGTGACGACCATGCGCGAGGGGGCCTGGACGTGCGCGAACCACGTGTCGTCGGGCACCTCGATGAAGACGCGGCCCGTCGAGCAGATCGGCAGCGTCGCGAGGAGGGCCTCGAGTTCTGCGAGCGACGTTTCGTCGGCCGTGATCAGGTGCTGCACACGGGTGTGCCGCGATGCGCGGCACGCGGCGGCGCTGTGATCTGCGGAGACCGGCGCGGAAGCGGATGACGTGTGAGTGGCCATGACGTTTCCCACTATACCCGTAGGCAAGGCACACCTAACTTCGTTGGCCGTGAAAATGCCCTGCGCTCAGCGATTCCCCACCAGCACGCGTCGCAGTTCGACGATCTCGTCGTCGCTCATGCCGTGGGCCCTCAGATAATCCGTCGGCGATCCGAACACCGTCTCCACCCGGTCGATCAGCGCCCGCATGACGGGTGCGGGCGACTTCGTGGCGAGCTCTTCGATGCGCGTCGCGCCGGGGTACACCTCCCGGATGCGCGTGATCACGGCATCGTTGCGCGAGGCGGGCAGCAGTGTCTCGGTGCGGGCGTAGTCCGCCACGACGGCATCGGGGTCGACGCCGGCGGCCAGCAGGGAGAGCGCCACCGTGACGCCGGTGCGGTCCTTCCCCACCGTGCAGTGCACGAGCACGGGCTGGTCGCCGATGACGGCGCGCACCACGTCCACGACGCGATCGGCGGAGTCGTCGATGATCGCACCGTACAGTTCGCCGAGGCTCATGTCCCGCTCGAAGAACGACGCGACGGAGCCCAGGAAGAGCGGGACCCGGATCGTCTCCAGTCCGTCGACGCCGCGCGACGGCGACCGGACGACCTCGTCCTCGTCGCGCAGATCGACGATGCGTCGAAGGCGGAGGCCCCGCATCGCGACGAGGCCCTCGGCATCCACGTTCGCGAGGTTGCCCGAGCGGAAGAGCACGCCGTGCCGTGTCGTGCCGCCCAGCGCCGGCAGTCCACCGGTGTCGCGGAAGTTGTACGCACCCGAGACGAGCGACATGGTCACGGGGTTCCCCTGCGCGGGGCCACGGCGTAGCGACCGGCGATGGCGACGCGGTTGAAAGCGTTGATCGACACGCACAGCCACGACAGCGCCGTGTACTCCTTCTCCGAGAGCACCCCGCCGACACGGCCGTACACGTCGTCGGAGATGCCGTCGCGGTGGATGAAGGTGAACGACTCGGCGAGCTCGAGCGCCGCGCGCTCGCGGTCGCTGAACACCCCCGACTCGCGCCAGACCGGCAGCTGCGCCGCATCGTCGGGGGTCGCCCCCGCCGCCAGCAACCGGTCGAGATGCACGCGCACGCAGAACGCGCAGCCGTTCAGCTGCGACACGTGCAGCAGGACGAGCTCCTTGAGCCGATCGTCCACGCCGTTCTCGCGCGCGATGCGCCCCACCGTCTTCGAGAACTCCTCGAGCGCGCGGTAGGCGTCGGGTTCCGAACGGGACAGATGCACGCGGGTTTCGCTCACCCGATCACTCTAACGGCGGCAGAATGGGCGCCATGGGTGCCGACGACGAGTTCTCCTTCCTCCCCGCCCAGGCGGCGGATGCCGGCCTCTCGGTCCCCACCCTCCCCCACGTCGAGAGGGTCGGTCTCAGCCTCGAGGACGGGCGCACGCTGAGTGCGCTCCGGTGGGGCCACGGACGCCCGCGGATCACCCTGCTGCACGGCGCGGGACTGAACGCCCACACGTGGGACACGACGCTGCTCGCCCGTGCCGCGGCGACGGGGTCGCCCGACGCGCTCGCGATCGACCTGCCCGGCCACGGCGACTCCTCGTGGCGCGGCGACGCCGACTATCGCGCGGAGACGCTCGCGCCCGACATCGCCGCCGGGATGACGGCGTGGACGGACACCGCCCAGGTCGTCGTGGGGCATTCCCTCGGCGGGTTGACCGCCGCCCGCGTCGCGGCCCTCGCGCCCGGACTCGTGAGGGCGCTCGTCATCGTCGACATCACGCCGGGCATCGACACGTCCGCGGGCCCCGCGCGGCTGCGGGAGTTCTACGCCGGGCCGACGGACTTCCCCGACCGCGAGACCCTCGTGGACAGGGCGCAGGAGTTCGGACTCGGCGGATCGCGCCGGCAGACCGAGCGGGGCGTCTTCTTCAACTCCCGGGTGCGGGCCGACGGACGCGTGGAGTGGAAGCACCATTTCGCCCACCTCGCCACGGTCCTCGCCGGCGACACGGGCGGGGGCCCCGACCGCTCCGTCGTGTCCGCGGCGGGATGGGAGGACCTCGCCGCCGTCTCCTGTCCGATCACGCTCATCCGGGCGGCATCCGGCTTCGTCTCCGAGAAGGACGCCGCGGAGTTCACCCGGCGCCTCCCCCGCTCCCGCGTGATCACCGTGGCGGGCCCGCACAACCTGCAGGAGGCCGCACCCGCAGAGCTCGCCGGCATCCTCGGGGACATCGAGGATGAGGCGGGCTGACCCTCCTCGTCGGCCGGGATCGCCCGTGTCGCGCCCGCAGCGGGTGCGCGCAATAGGCTGGAAGGTGCGCCACGGCGACCGCCTCGGTAGAGCGGTCGCGGCGGAATCCGCCTCGGATGCCCCGGCGCGCCCGAAAGGACCCCCTCTATGCATCGCCGTCTCACCCTCGCCTCCGCGGGCGTCGTCGCGGCCCTCCTGCTCACCGCGTGCACGGGTGGGGCGAGGGACGCCGAGCCCGAACCCGCCGGTTCGCCCGACCCCGACGCCTCGGTGTCGGTACGGCTCGTCCTCGAACCCGGCAACCTCAACGTCCGGGAGACCTCCGGCGCCGCCCTGGACCAGATCCTGATCGACAACATCTACCAGGGCCTCGTGACGCGCACGCCAGAGCAGGAGATCGAACCCGCACTGGCCGACGACTACACCGTGTCGACAGACGGCCTGACCTACTCGTTCACGGTGCGCGAGGGCGTGACGTTCCACAACGGCCAGGAGCTCACGCCGCAGGACGTGGTGTGGTCGCTGCAGACCGCGAAGGACACTCCCGCGTACGTCGACTCCGAGCGGCTCGCGAAGGTCTCGAGCATCACGGCCGAGGGCCAGGTCGTGACGCTCACTCTCACCGAGCCGGACTCGCAGCTGCTGTGGACGCTGACGGGGCGCGCGGGGCTGATCTTCAAGGAGGGCGACGACACCGACCTGGCCACGGCGGCCAATGGCACGGGCCCCTTCACGCTCGCCTCCTGGCGACAGGGCGACAGCATCGTCTTCGCACGCAACGACGCCTACTGGGGCGAGCCGGCGACGTCGGCCGAGATCGTCTTCTCCTACATCCCCGACACGAGCGCCGCCGTCAACGCCGCGCTCGCGGGCGAGGTGGACGTCCTGACCGGCTTCGACGCGACGCTCGCCGAGCGGGTGGAGGCGAACGGAGACTTCGAGGTCGTGACCGGCCCGTCCACCGACAAGGGGACGCTGGCGATGAACAGCCTCACGGCACCGCTCGACGACATCCGCGTTCGCGAGGCGATCCGCCGCGCGATCGACCACGATGCGATCATCGAGGCGCTGGGGGCCGGCGAGACGCTCTACGGCCCGATCCCGCCCCTGGATCCCGGGTACGAGGACCTCTCGGATGTCGTCCCCTACGACCCGGAGGCGGCCCGCGAACTCCTCGCCGAGGCCGACGCGGAAGACCTCGATCTGACCCTGACGATCCCGTCCTTCTACCCGACCACGATCCCCCAGGTGCTCGTCTCGCAGCTGGCGGAGGTGGGCATCACCCTCGAGGTCGACTCCGTCGAGTTCCCGGTGTGGCTGCAGGACGTCTACACCAACCGCGACTACGAGCTGAGCTTCGTGCTGCACACCGAGTCGCGGGACTTCGAGAACTGGGCGAACCCCGACTACTACTTCACGTACGACGAGCCCCGTGTGCAGGAGCTGTACGCCCAGTCGCTCGTCGCCACCGACGAGGACGAGGTCTCGGAGCTGCTCAGCGAGGCCGCGCGCATCGTCTCGGAGGACATGGCGGCCGACTGGCTCTACAACGGGGCATCGGTGCTCGCCGTCGCGAACAACGTGTCGGGGATGCCGACGACGAACGTGAACTCCCGCCTCGACGCGGCGGAGCTCGGCAAGAGCTGACGGCGTGCTCCGGTACGCGCTCGCCCGGCTGGCCCTCCTCCTGGTGGGGCTGGCCGTGGCGAGCGTGCTGATCTTCGCGACGCTTCGGGTGCTGCCGGGCGACGTCGCGCAGCTCATCGCCGGCACCCAGGGGACGCCCGAGCAGGTCGCTGCGATCCGCGACCGGCTGGGGCTCGATGCCCCCGCCGTCGTGCAATACCTCGACTGGATCGGCGGCGTCTTCTCCGGGGACCTCGGGTCCTCCCTCCTCACCGGCACTCCCGTGTCGACGGAGCTGCTCGAGAAGGCCCAGGTGACCGTCCCCCTCGGACTCCTCGCCCTCCTCGTCGCGCTCGCCGTCGCACTGCCGTTCGGGGTCCTCTCCGCGCTGTGGCGCGCTCGCGCGGCCGGAACGGCGGTCAACGTCGCGGCGCAGACGCTCGCGGCGGTCCCCGTGGTGTGGGCCGGGATGATGCTCGTCGTCGTCTTCGCCGTGTGGGTGGGGGTGCTGCCGGCGCAGGGCTTTCCCCGCGCGGGGTGGTCGGATCCCGCGGCCGCGCTGCGCGCACTCGTGCTGCCGGCGCTCACGATCGGCGTCGTCGAGGGCGCGCTGCTCCTTCGTTTCGTGCGCAGTGCGACGCTCGACGCCCAGGGCAGGGACTACGTGCGCACCGCGGCCGCGAAGGGGCTCACACGCACGCAGGCGCTGCTACGCCACGGACTGCCCAACGTGGGGTTGTCGGTCGTCACGGTGCTCGGGCTGCAGGTGGCGGGCATCATCGTGGGCTCCGTCGTCATCGAGCAGCTGTTCTCGCTCCCCGGCATCGGGCGGATGCTGGTGGCCGACGTCGCCGCGCGCGACCTCGAGAAGGTGCAGGGTTCGCTCCTCGTCCTGACCGGCTTCGTGCTCATCGTCGGATTTGTCGTCGACCTGGCCCACCGGGTGATCGACCCGCGCCAACGGGAGGCGGCATGAGCTGGCTGCCCCGCCTCTGGGCCCGCGCCGCGGGCCGGTTCGCACTCATCGTCGTCGTGGTGATCCTCCTCTGCGCCCTCGTCTCGCTGTTCTGGACCCCGCTCGATCCGGCGCGGGTCGACATCTCCGCCCGCTGGGCACCGCCCGGGTGGCCGCATGCGTTCGGCACCGACAACTCGGGGCGCGACATCCTCAGCCTGCTGATGGCCGGTTCCCGCACCACGGTCGCCGTCGCCGTGGGCTCCGGGATCGTCGCCACGGTCGTCGGGATAGTCCTCGCGGCGCTCGGGGCTCTCACCGCGCGCGGGATCCGCGAGGGCGTCGCGGTGCTCGTCGACATCCTCATAGCCTTCCCCGTGCTGCTGATCGCGATGATGATCTCCGCCGTCTGGGGCGGCTCGCTGTGGGTCGTCGTATGGTCGGTCGGGATCGGCTTCGGCGTGAACATCGCGCGGGTCACGCGTCCGGAGCTGCGCCGCGTCCTCCGCTCCGACTTCGTGCTGGCGGGACGGGCGAGCGGACTCTCGCCCCTGCAGAACCTGCGGCGCCATCTGCTGCCCAACGTCGCGCCGGTGTTCATCGTGCAGCTGTCGTGGTCGATGGCGGTCGCGGTGCTGGCGGAGGCGGGCCTGTCGTACCTCGGCTTCGGGGCGTCGGTGACCGATGCCTCGTGGGGGCGCCTGCTCGCCGACCTCCAGGAGTACATCACCATCCACCCCCTTTCCGTGATCTGGCCCGGCGCCGTGATCACGCTCACCGTGCTCGCCCTGAACATGCTGGGCGACGCGCTGCGCGAGGCGACCGACCCGACGCTGCGCACCGCGGGCGCCACCGCACGACGCGCCCCCACGCATGTACCGGGGACGACCGCGTGAGCCTGTCGGTGGAGGGCCTCGTGGTCGAGATCGACGGCCGCCGTGTCGTGGACGGCGTCTCGTTCGAGGTCGCCGACGGGTCCCGGCTCGGTCTCATCGGCGAGTCCGGATCCGGGAAGTCGCTCACAGCCCTCGCCATCATGGGGCTTCTGCCGGACGGGGCTCGGGCGAGCGGCAGCATCCGCTGGCACGGGCGGGAGCTGCTCGGGATGCCGGAGCGGGAGATCGCTCGCCTGCGCGGGGACGAGATCGGGCTGGTCTTCCAGGAGCCGCTGACCGCACTGAACCCCATCCGCACCGTCGGCCGGCAGATCGCCGAGTCCGTGCGCATCCACGAGGGGCTCCCCCGCCGCGCCGCGTGGGAGCGGGCGATCGCCGAGGCCGACCGCGTGCACCTTCCCGAGCCGGAGCGCATCGTGAGGCGTTACCCCCATGAGCTCTCCGGCGGGCAGCGGCAGCGCGTCGCGATCGCGATGGCGCTCGCCTGCCGGCCGCGGCTGCTGATCGCCGACGAGCCCACGACGGCCCTGGACGTCACGATCCAGGCCGAGATCCTCACCCTGCTGCGCGCGCTCGTCGACGGCGAGCGGATGTCGCTGATCTTCATCACCCACGACCTGGCCGTGCTCGGGCGCATCGCCGCCGAGGGGGTCGTGCTCGCGCACGGCCGGGTGATCGAGCAGGCGCCGGTCGCCGAGTTGCTGAGGTCGCCGCGCACCGACGTCACGCGCGGGCTGCTGCGCGACGCGGCCGCCACCCGCTGGCGTCGCGAGGATCCGGGCGAGGGGCGGATGCCGTGAGCGCCGTCCTGCTCTCCGGTCGCGGCCTGACCCGCCGGTACGCCGGGCCCCGCCGGGCCCCCTTCGCCCGGCGCCCCGTCACGAGCGCCCTCGAGGACGCCGACATCGACGTGCGCGAGGGAGAGGCCGTCGGGGTCATCGGCGAGTCCGGGTCGGGCAAGTCGACGCTCGTGCGCCTGCTCATGGCCCTGGACCGGCCGACGGCGGGCCGGATCGTCTTCGACGGCCGAGACGTGGATGCCGCGGCATCCGCCCGCTCGCTGCACTGGCTGCGCCGCCAGACGGGCGTGGTCTTCCAGGACCCGTACGCGTCGCTCGATCCCCGCATGAGCGTCGGGCGCATCGTCGGCGAGCCGCTGTGGGCCCTCGACATCCCCGGCGCCCGGCGGGCGCAGGTGCGGTCGGCGCTGCGACTCGTCGGGCTGGAGGCCGACATGGCCGACCGTTTCCCCCACGAGTTCTCGGGCGGTCAGCGGCAGCGGATCGCCCTCGCGCGCGCCCTCGTGCACCGACCGCGGCTGATCGTCGGGGACGAGCCGATGTCGGCGCTGGATGTGAGCGTGCGCGCGCAGATCCTCGAGGTGCTGCGCACGCTGCGCCGGGAGGAGGGGACGGCGCTGCTGCTGGTCTCCCACGACATCGGCGTCGTGCAGAACCTGTGCGACCGGGTGCTCGTCATGAAGGACGGCCGCGTGGTCGAGTCCGGCCCCATCGCCGGCGTCCTGCAGCGGCCGCAGGACCCCTACACGCGGCTGCTCCTCGACGCCGTGCCGTCGATCGACGACCCCGGGGTCGGCTGAGCGGGCTCAGTCGTGGCGCGCGCGGCCGAAGAGTCCGCGCTTCTTCTTCGGCGACAGCGACTTCTGCAGGTAGATCGTCCCGAGCCACCGGCCGAACTTGAAGCCGACGCGGCCCATCCGGCCGACCTCGGTGAAGCCGAGCTTCTCGTGCAGGACGATCGACCCCTCCGCCCCCTTGTCGCTGATCACGGCGACCATCTCGCGGATCCCCTTCTCCTCGCACGCCGCAATGAGCGCCTCGAGCAGCGCGCGGCCGAGGCCCTTGCCGGTGGCCGCCTGACCCAGGTAGATCGAGTTCTCGACGGTGTAGCGGAAGGCGGACTTGCCGGCCCAGGGCGCTACGAGCGCGTAGCCCAGGATCTGCCCGCTCGGGCTCTCCGCGACGAGGAACGGCAGCTCGAGCTTGGCCAGGTGCTGGAACTTCTCCCGCCACTGCCGCAGGCTCCAGCGCTTCTCGTCGAAGGTCACGACCGAGTTGGTGACGTAGTAGTTGTAGATCTCGCGGATGTCGGGGATGTCGCGCTCCTGCGCGGGGCGGATCGTGTAGCTGAAGGGGCGCTCGGGAGGTTCGGTGCGTCGCAGATGCCGAGGCAGCCGGCGCCGTCGCTCGTATTCCTCTTCCAGCATGCCGTCAGCCTAGAGGCTCGGTACGGCGCGGGGGCGGGTCATTCGGGGAGGTTCCAGTCGACGGCGTCCGCGCCCTGCGCGACCAGCAGCTCGTTGACCCGCGAGAACGGGCGGGAGCCGAAGAACCCGCGGTTCGCCGACAGGGGGGACGGATGGGCCGAGGCCACGATCGGCGTCCCGGCGAGCATCGGGCGCAGGCCCGCGGCATCCCTTCCCCACAGCACCGCGACGAGCGGACGCTCGCGGGCGACGAGCTCGCGGATGGCGTGCTCGGTGACCGTCTCCCAGCCCCAGCCCCGGTGGGACGCCGGCGCGCCCGGCGCCACCGTGAGCACGCGGTTGAGCAGCATGACCCCCTGATCCGCCCACGCCGAGAGGTCCCCGTGGGAGGTGGGCGGGATGCCGAGGTCGTCGGCCCGCTCGCGGTAGATGTTGGCGAGGCTGCGGGGCAGCGGCCGGACGTGGCGCTCCACCGCGAAGGAGAGCCCGATCGGGTGCCCCGGAGTCGGATACGGGTCCTGCCCCACGATCAGCACCTTCACGCCGTCGAAGGGCGCGGCGAAGGCGCGCAGCACGTGGTCGCCCGCGGGAAGGTACCGCCGTCCCGCCGCGACCTCCTCCCTCAGGCGGTCGCCGAGTGCGGCGATCTCTCCCGAGACGGGCGCGAGGCGATCCGCCCACGCGGCATCGATCAGCCCGTCGCGTGCGAGATCGTCGAGGCTCCGGGGCATCGCTCAGGCCGCGTCCTCGTCGATCACGGAGCCCTTCGCCGACCACGGGAAATCGATCCACAGCGGAGTGTCGCGCCACGCGTAGTCCGGGGTGATGATCGTGCCGGGCTTGGTGTAGATCGTCGCGGACCGCACGTCCGCGCCGCGCTCCCGGAGGAGCCGGACGGCGAGATCGAGCGTGCGGCCGCTGTCGGCGACGTCGTCCACGAGCAGCACCCGGCGTCCGTCCAGATAGGCCATGTCGAGCTCGGGCGGCAGCAGCTCGGGGGCGTCGAGCACCGTTCCGATACCGGTGTAGAACTCCACGTTGAGGGCCCCGCAGTTCTTGATTCCGAGGCCGTACGCGATCGCGCCCGCCGGCAGCAGCCCACCACGGGCGATCGCGACGACGACCTCGGGAACGAATCCGTCGGCGAGGATGTCGCGCGCCATCTCTCGGCATGCCCCGCCGAAGCCGTCCCAGGTGAGGATCTCGCGTTCGGCGCTCACGCCTGGTCCCCCCGCGTGCGCAGGGGTCCCCGCGCCAGGAGGTGCTGGGCGGACTGGGCGACCGGGCGCATCGTCACCAGGTCGAGGTTGACGTGACCCGGGGCATCCACCGCGTACACGATGACGTCGGCGACATCCGCGGCGACGAGCGGCGCCTCGACCCCCTCGTAGACGCGATCGGCGGCGGCGCTGTCGCCCCCGAGCCGGTTGAGCGTGAACTCCGGCGTGTTGACCATGCCCGGCGCGATCTCGACGACCCGGATCGGCTCGCCGTTCAGCTCGAGTCGCAGTGCCTTGACGAGCATCGACTCCGCCGCCTTCGCCGCGTTGTAGCCCCCGCCGCCCGGGTACGCCACCTGAGCCGCCGTCGAGGTGACGAAGACCGTGTCGGCGTGGCCGCCCGCGCGGGCGGCGCTTCGCAGCTGGGGCAGCAGCGCCTGGACGATCATCTGCGTCGAGAGCACGTTGACCTCGAACATCCAGGTCCAGTCATCCTGCGAGCCGCCCTCGACGGTGTCGGTGCCCCGCGCGCCGCCCGCGACGTGCACGAGCGCGTCGACGGGGCCCGTCTCGGACAGCCACAGGGCGAGCGCATCGATGTCGGCGCGGCGGGTGAGGTCGGCGGCGAAGACCGCGGCGCCCGTCTCGCGCTCGAGCTGCTGCAGCCGGTCCGCACGGCGCGCCACGCCCACCACGTCCCATCCCGCGGCGCGCAGCGCACGCGCCGTCGCCTCTCCGATTCCGGAGCTTGCTCCCGTGACCACTGCTCGCCTGTTCGCCATGGGACAACGCTAACGCGCCACCGCGGGATGCCGCTGCACGCGCTCTGGCCGCCCTGTTACGTCACATTTCCCGGCCCTTGTCGCCGTCGAGGCCGCCTGCCTAGTCTCGCCTCAGGCCCGGCGACCGCCGCAGGCCGCGAGCATCAACCAGGAGGACGACATGTCCGCACCCGAGAACTGGCGCTTCGAGACCAAGCAGGTCCACGCGGGCGCGCAGCCCGACCCCACCACGAAGGCGCGCGCGACGCCCATCTACCAGACCACGTCCTACGTGTTCGACAACACCGACCACGCCGCGAACCTCTTCGCGCTGGCCGAGTTCGGCAACATCTACACGCGCATCATGAACCCGACGACGGACGTCGTGGAGCAGCGCCTCGCGGCACTCGAGGGGGGCACCGGCGCCCTTCTCGTCGCGAGCGGCCAGGCCGCGGAGACGTTCGCCGTGCTGAACATCGCGCAGGCGGGGGATCACATCGTCTCCTCGAGCTCCATCTACGGCGGAACGTACAACCTGTTCAAGTACACGCTGGCCAAGCTCGGCATCGAGACGACGTTCGTCGAGAACCAGGACGACGCCGAGGAGTGGCGCGCGGCCGTCCGCCCCAACACGAAGCTCTTCTTCGGCGAGACCGTCGGAAACCCGAAGATCAACATCCTCGACATCCGCAAGGTCTCGGACGTCGCCCACGAGGCCGGGGTCCCGCTGATCGTCGACAACACGATCGCCACGCCCTACCTCATCAAGCCGTTCGAGCACGGCGCCGACATCGTCGTCCACTCCGCGACGAAGTTCCTCGGCGGTCACGGCACCGTCATCGGCGGCGCGATCGTCGACGGCGGGACGTTCGCGTGGTCGAAGAACGTCGAGAGGTTCCCCGGCCTGACCGAGCCCGACCCGTCGTACCACGGCGCGAGCTACACGACCGCGGTCGGCGATCCCCTCGCCTACATCATCAAGGCGCGCGTGCAGCTGCTGCGCGACCTCGGATCCTCGATCTCGCCGCAGAGCGCCTGGCTGCTCATCCAGGGCATCGAGACGCTGTCGCTGCGTATCGAGCGCCACGTGCAGAACGCCCAGGAGATCGCGGAGTGGCTCGAGGAGCACCCGGACGTCGCCTCGGTGAACTACTCGGGCCTGCCCTCCTCGCCCTGGTACGCGGCCGCCAACACCTACGCCCCCAGGGGCGTCGGCGCGGTGCTGTCGTTCGAGCTCAAGGGCGGCGTCGAGGCCGGCCGCGAGTTCGTCAACTCGCTGCACCTGTTCAGCCACCTGGCGAACATCGGCGACGTGCGCTCCCTCGTCATCCACCCCGCCTCGACGACCCACTCCCAGCTGACCCCCGAGCAGCAGCTCACGGCGGGCGTCACGCCCGGGCTCGTGCGCCTCTCGGTCGGCATCGAGAACGTCGACGACCTCAAGGCCGACCTCGAGCAGGCGCTCGCGGCGGCCCGCAGCGTGAGCGAAGCCGCCCGCGCGTAACCCTGTGCGATGGATGCCCCGGACCGGTGACGGCCGGGGCATCCATCGTTCGGGGCCCGTAACGTGTCCGACGTCGCGCGCGGGACACGGAAGAATGGACGGATGGACTGGCAGAGCTCCGAGGCCTGCTAACTGCTACCTTTAACCCATGGCTGACCAAGTCACCCGCCGCCCCGCCGTCGTCTACACCCGACTCAGTGTGATGGATGACGCGTCGTCGTCTCTCGCGGGTCAGGATGCCGAGCTCACCGCCCGCGCCGTCGCCGAGCAATGGCAGATCGTAAAGGCGTTCGCAGACGAGGGCGTGTCGGGCGGCAAGCAACGCGCGAACGCCGACGCGGCGCTCGCAATGCTCGCCGACGGGCGCGCCGATGTGCTCGCGGTCTACGCATACGACCGATGGAGCCGTCAGGGCGTCGAGTTCCTCGCCGACCTCCTCCGCGTACTTCGCCAGCGTCGAGAGAGCGGCAACCCAGCCCGCTTCGTAGCGATCCGAGAGGGCGTCGACGGCGACGGGTCCGAGGATGGCTTTGACCTCCGCCTCTCGATCAGCGCAGACCTCGCCCGCGCCGAGCGCGACCGCACCGCCGCACGCATGAGGGCCGCGGTTGCGTACCGCCACACGGTCGGCAGACACACGGGCGGTCCCGCCCCGTTCGGGTACCGCACCGCCGACGCGCCCGACGGCGGCAAGGTGCTCGTCGTCGACGAAACCGAGGCCGCGCTCGTTCGGCGCATGGCCGACCGCCTCCTCAAGGGCGTTGGCGTGTCGACGCTGGCACGGGAGCTCCGAGACCAAGGCATCGCCACCGCCAAAAGTGACGCGCGCGTTGCGGCGCTCAAGGGCCAATCCGTCGAGGGCCTCGACAGGGGCATCTGGGACGCGACCACCGTGCGCCGCTTACTCACGTCCGACCGTATCGCCGGGCGCGTGACGCACAAAGGGCGCCTCATCACTGACGAGGATGGGCTGCCGGTCACTCATTTCGAGCCTGTCCTCGACGCCGACACTGTGGAGCGCATCCGCGCCCGGCTGGCTCCGGCGACGCGTCCCACCCCCGCACGTCGAGCCGAGCGGCTCCTCTCCGGCGTTGCCTTCTGCGGAACGTGCGACGGTCGCCTGTGGGCAGGGACAGTCCGCAACGGCATTCCGATCTACCGTTGCCCGGGACGCGGATGCGGTCAGCCCGCCAGCATCCGAGCCGAGGCGCTTGAATCGCACGTCACCGAGGCGTACCTCTCCATAGCGGGCGCCTGGCCCGAACTAGAGGAGGTTGAGAGCGTCGACGGCTCCCCGGCATCCGCGCTCGCCGATGTCGAGCGCGCCATCGACCAAGTGCTTGCCGACATGCGCGAGCGTGGCGCCGACCGGGTCGCTCTCGCAGCAAAACTCGACGAGCTCGACGCGCGGGCCGACACGCTCCGATCCGTGCCCGTGACTGTGACCGTATCGCTTGTTCCTACCGGACGCACCCTCGGCGAGGCGTGGGAGGCGGCGGAGGACGATGGCGAACGCCGCCGTTCGCTCCTCCGCGCTCTCGACCACGTCGCGGTCGCCGCCTCCCAGACGCGGGGGCGCCGCATCAACCTCGACCGCGTCGCGCTGAACTGGCGCGCGCCGCGATTCGATTTCGAGTAGCGCCCCACCCCCACACTGCCCAGGCCCCGAGCTCTTCGCGTGAGTTCGGAGGCCTTTCGGCGTTGTCGGAAATGCCCGCCGCGACGGCGTCCCCCCACCCGTGGGCAGTGCCACCCGCTAGAGGCGGTATCTCCTCGCGTGACAAGGTGACCGCTCGCGCGACCGTCGTGGCGCACGAGGACAGCCGCACCCTGTCGCACCTGTCGCACCGGCGCTCGTCGCCCGCGAGGTCAGGCCCGAAAGAGGGACGATGCTCTCGGGGCACCGACCCTGGAATAGGGACGGTGCTTGAGGGGCACCGACCCTGCCTACTCCGCATATTTCCGCGGGATAGGGACGCTGGTCGATGCTCAGGGACCACTCCCTTCTACGGGCGCTCAGCGACATCCCGCAAATCGGCGAGATGTTGCACCTCGCCCAGTCCTCGCTACCGATCTGGGCAGGGCTGGGCATCCGGGCGGTATATACCAGCGCCACCAAGTGTTCGACACGTATGCCGAGAGGAATGGCCCCATGTCTAACCCCCATCGCCTCGTGTGCCGGTCATGCGGACACGCGTTCACCGCCGCCCGCCGTGACGCCCTGACGTGCTCGGGCGCATGCCGCTCTCGTTGGCACGACACGCGCCGGGCCGCTCTCACCGCGGACCTCACCGCCATCGCTCGCGAGGAGTTCACCCTCAAGCTCGCCGCCTGACACGGCAACCACCCACCGACCTCCGAGTCGTGGCGCGGGAATAGGCCCCCGCGAGCCGTGGCCCGCCCGCTTGCGCTTCCAGTCGCGTAAGCGGGCGCCCGGCGCCTTCCTCGCCCCTCTCTGACTGGACACTTTCGCGCGCTGCTAGCCCTGACGCCGACTATCTGACTGGACACAACATGACTGCCCCCACCGCCTCCGTTGACCCCGCCGACATCGTTAACACGGTGCTCAACTCCTACGAGTTCGCGCTCGCCGAGGGCTCGCTCGTCACGATCCCCCGTGACCCGGGCGAGCCTCACCGCGCTAGTCCCGTCAAGGACGTGTCAGCGGCCGTCACGCGCCTCGCGTGGGAGTGCGTGGGCTCTGGCGCCCCCACGCGCGACCTCGTCGCGGCTACCGCAACGCTCGCGGCTATCGCCAGCGCGGCACCCGCTCGCGACGTCGCGCTCCGTGCCGTCGAGCAACCCGACGCCCTCGTCCTCGACCTCGCCCGGCCCGGCGAGGTCCGTGGCGCTGTGCATGTGACAGCGTCCGGCTGGGCGATCGTCGAGCCGCGCACCGTCGGCGTACTGTTCGGGAGCTCCCGGGCCACCGAGCCCCTGCCGGTGCCCGTGCGCGGCGGCTCCCGCGACATCCTCGCCGGAATCCTCGGCCTCTCGCCGCGCTCCGCCGCGTTTCGCCTCGTGTGGGGCTGGCTCGTGTGCGCTCTGTTCTCATCGATGCCTCGCCCTGTGCTCGCCGTGACCGGCCCGACCGGCGCGGGCAAGTCCACCCTCGCGCGCATGGTCAAGTCGATCCTCGACCCGGCCCTCGGCGCATCGGGCCGCGAGGGCGTGCTCGGCGCCGCGCCAACCGACGACCACGCCGCGAACACCGCGAGCGCCGCGTCCCATTTCGTGCCGACGTGGGACAACGTCACCCACGTCGCCGCCGACGTCGCCGCGTGGTTCGCCTCGCTCGTGACTGGCGTCGCCTCTATCCGCGAGAGCCGAGGCACGGGCCTTCACTGCTCGACGCTCCGACGCACCGGAATCCTCACCACCGCGACCCTCCCGGAGGGTCTCGGCGCGGATATGCGCGAGCGACTCGTCACCGTCGAGCTCCCCCGCATCGCCGCCAGCGCTCGCCGCACCGAGCGCGCGCTCTGGGAGGAGTTTCGAGCCCAGCACCCGGCCATCCTCGGTGCCCTGCTTGACGATGTCGTCGGCGTGCTCGCGCTCCTCGACCACGCTGGTACTGAGCCCACCGAGCTCGCCCGGATGGCCGACTACCACGAGCACCTCGTCGCCCTCGACCTCCACCTCGACACCGACCCAAGCAACGCCGACAGCTACGCCGCGACCTACGCCGACAGCGTCGCCGACGGGCGCAAAGGCGACCTCTTCGCCACCGCTATCGCCCGCCTCGCGGCAGACGGCTGGGAGGGAACGGCCACCGAGCTGCGTGACGCGCTCGCACTCGTCCGCCCGCGCGACGCGGGCGCACACTGGCCGAGCGGGCCCTCACAGGTCGCACGCGCGCTTACGCAACACTCCGACGCGCTCACCGAGCACGGCGTCACAGTCCACCGCATCACCCGCGATAGCGGACGACGCCGCCTCTACCTCCTCGACTTCGACCCGACGCCCTAACCGGCGCCGCCGTCGAGCTCGCACAGCCCTCCCGCGCCGCCACCCGGCGACGCGTTCTGCCCGCCCGCCTCGCCACCGTTCGCGACGACACGAGGGACAGCGGGCACGCTCCCAGCCGGTCGCTACGGCATGGGGCACCTCGACGCTCTCGGCGCCGCCCAAGGGGCCAACTGAGCGCGCCATCCGCACAACGCAACACCCGACATCCGACCTCAAGGAGCGAGGACGTCACCCACCGCAAGACGCGGTCTCCACCCACCCACCCCCGCGTGACCTTCGCGCCACCACTCCTAAGGAGACCCGCCACCATGGCAAACACCTTCAACCTCGACATCAACCACGTCGCCGTCATCGCCGCAAAGCTCGTCGGTAAGGACTTCAACCTCGCCTCGCTCATCAGTCGCGACGTCGAGGCCGAGTTCGCACCCGGCAAGGGCAACAAGGTTCGCGTCCCGGTCCCCGCGGCCATCCCGACGCGCACCCGCGGCGTGTACGACAAGGCCACGGCACTCGTGGCCGATGAGCTCTCCGAGCAATTCATCGAGGTCACCCTCGCGGACCACATCTACAACCTCGCCATCCTCTCCGAGGGCGACCTGTCGCTCTCCCTCAAGGACTACGCGAGTCAGGTGCTGGCCCCGCAAACGCGCGCCATCGCCGCCAAGGTCGAGGCACTCACCGCCGCGACCATGACCGCAACCCCCGCCGCCACGGGCATCACCTACGCGGCAGCCACCCCGGCCAAGGCGTTCACCGCGGCTCGCCGCATGCTCCGCGGCAACGGCGTCCCCGGCGACGCGATCCTCCGCGCCGCGGTCGGCTCGTCCGTCTACGCCGACCTCCTCGACGCACCCGTCGGCCAGGGCTTCGACGCCGACGGCAAGGTCCGCGGCTTCGAGGTGATCGAGTCCACCCGACTCGACGCCGAGGACATCGTCGCGTTCATCCCGCAAGCGTTCACGCTCGTCGCCCGCGCCCCCATGGTGCCCCAGGGCGCCGCGTATGGCGCGAGCATCGTGACGCCCGTGCTGGACGACGAAAACGGCGCCCAATTCGCCGTGCGCGTCGTGAACGACTACGACAGCAGCGTCGCCGCCGACCGCTCCCTCGTGGGCACGTTCGCCGCGGTACAGGCCATGCCGCTCCCCGTCGACAACGAGGACGGCACCGTCGACCTCGTCGAGCACGGCGGCGCTGTCCGCATCGCAACCGGCGCTTAACACCCCCGGCGCCCCGGCGCCAACCCGCGAGCTCGTCCCCGGCCCCACCGGCCCCGGGCGAGCTCGCGCCCCCGCCCTTAACGACTGGACAGAACTCTATGACTTCCGTTGACTTCCCGCTGACCGACCCGACCGGAACCCGGCGCGAAACGTTCCTCAGACTTATCCGCGACGAGGACATCATGCGCTCGCTCGACACCGTCGACGACGCGACCCTCGTGACCGTCGGCGCCGGCCTCGCCGTCGAGGCATTCGAGGGCCGATGGATCGGCACACGCGATCTCGCAGCCGCCCGGTTCGGCATCCCCCTCGACGTCGTCGAGCTCCTCGCCGCCGCCGCCCTGGCCGTCCTCACCCCCACCATGGGCGCGCTCGTCCTCGCCCGCCCCAACGAGGCCACTATCGCCGAGCTCCGCATCTGGCTCGCCTCTCACGGCTACCGAGCCACCCCGGCGCACCGCTCCAGGAAGGGCCGCCGCCCGTGAGCCGCCGCACCAACACCTCCCGGGCAGAGCGAGCCGTCCGCGCCGCCCGCCGCGACCGCCTCCGCACCGTTGCCTCACAACGCGGCGAGGCACCCGTCGCCCGCGCCGCGCGCCTCGCCGCCCTGCGAGCCCGAATCGCCCATGTCTAGCGGGCTCCCGCCCACGCTCGCCGAGCTCATCGCGCTCGTCGAGGGCGAGCCCGCCCGGTCTCAGGCGCGCGACGCTGAGCTCGCCCTCGGCGACGCCACAGGCCTCGCCCTGGCCGACGTGCCCAGCCGCACCGCCCAGACATGGCGCACGTGCGCCCCCGAGCTCGTGCGCCTCATCGTCATCCACGCGGCCCGCCGAGCCGTCGGCAACCCCCGCGGCGTCTACCTCACGTCGCGAGAGCGCACGCTCATCCGCCGCGCGCACACACCCACCCGCCCCCGCTCGACCCCGGCCTGAGCCGACGCCACCCACCTTCACCCCTACACCTCCCCGCGCCCACCGCGCGGCGAGCGTGACCGCACGATGACGCCACGCCATGGGCAATCATCGTGAGCTTGCGGCCCTACTCCTTTCGGGGGCGCGGCGAGTGCACACGGCGGACTGATTACCCGCGTGGTGTGAGCCCGTGGCCGGTTGGGAACCGGCACGACGGGCGCTCCGTCGAAAGCGGCGCCCATCGGCGCCAACCGACAGCGCGCGGCGAGGCTAGTGACCTCGCGCGGCACGCACATCCGCCCTGACCGACGAGGGCACCCCGGCCCCGCGGCACGTGTAAACGCATGTGCCTGCGCGAGCCGACGGGGGTGGGGGGTGACTCCCCCACCCCCGTCCCTTCCCTCCCGGTGCGGCATAGCGTCTGCCATTGGGTACGTATCGCCCGTCTGTTTTTGCGGTACACGTAGGCTCTACTTTTCGCGGCCTCAGCGCGCACCTTCGCCCCCGGTCCGCTCCACTTAGGAGCGGGCCGGGGGCGTTTCGTTGTTTCAGGCTCGCGATGCCGCGAGCCTCGGCTCGCGTCGAGTACCGCACCTCTCCGCCGCGACCGCCGCGATGGCGTCGAGGTCGCTCGCTGACAAAACAGTCTGCGGAAAAGACGAGGGAGCACCGCTGTGGGTATCGAGCGCCTCAACGCAACGTGACCACCGCGCGACCGCATCGTCGAGCACGTTGGCGCGCGTTGCTGGACCCTCAACCCCGTGCACGATCCTCTTTGCAAGATCGCGGAGCCCGTAGACGCCATCCGCCGCGACGAAGTCGTCAACCACATCGGCAACCGCACGGCGCCAAGCGCCGACAAGCGCCGGACAGCCCTGCTCCGGTCGGCGCAATCTACCCGCCCAGGTGAACGCAGCCGCTTCGACTTTCTGCCATCCATACCGCGCAACGGCGAGCTCGAACTTTGACACAGACCTACCCCGCTTCCCACTGCCGACCATCGGCTGATATGACGAAGCTAGCACCCCTTTTTACCTGATCAGACCACGTAAATTGACTTGCGCGAGTCGACCTACGTGGCGTCATAAGGCCCTCTCGACAGAGAACGCCCATCGCGTATAGCGATGAGCGTTCTCTGTTCGAACGAGGTCCCTCAGTCGATGAGCACGGTGTCAGCGATCATCGCGGCGACCACGTCAAGCGAGTCGTAGTCCGCGGTGGTCAGCCCTGCGTGCGACGCGAGCATCGGGCTCACGTCGAGCAACTCAGCAAACGTGGTGTCATGCACGACCGGGATGACACGACCGGAGTTCAAAAGCACCGACAACTCCCGATCCGCGACGCCTTCCGCATCGAGGCTCTGAAGCAATGCCGGGGTGACGAGCACGATCCCGGCTCGCGAGTTCTTCAAGCCCTTGTCAATCTGCCGCATCAGCGGCGTACCCAAAGGAACGTCCTTCTCACTAAACCAGACCTTCACGTCGAGCCCGGTCAACAGGTTGTAGAAGTCCAGGGCGGCGCCTCGACGGTCCCCCCAGGCGTGGCAGAGGAACAGGTCGCGACGCTCGCTAGCTGTGTTCGCGAGGCGCACGACCTGCTCGCGCACAGGGTTGAGCGTTCGATACTCGGCCGCACTGTACGTGACCGTCGAGCGCCGGGAGCGACTCGAAGTACCCCCGCCACCCCCGGAGGACTTGCTCGCGTAGCTGGCGTGCCGACGAGGCGGCGGCGTGTATACGGGCGGCGGGGTGTATGTGGGACGCGAGTAGCCGCCATAGCGGTACCCCGACGAGCGGCCATGCACGGGACAGTCGGCGCCTCCCCCTCGAATATGGCCTCGGACAGGTGCGGTGCAAAGGGACATTGCGGTTCCCCCTCGGAACCTCACGCCAAAGACCTAGAGCCCCGCGGCGAGTCCCTGGTGGACTCACCCTCTTACGGTGGGACTAAAGTTGATCACACCATCCCTCCTACAGTTTGGTGCTCTCAACCCCGACCCGGCTCCCCCGGAATCGGGGTTGTCGTGCTTTGACTGGGCCATCGCTGACCTTGCTTCGAATACTACATATGGGTACCGACATTGGCGGCGACCCCAAGGGGTAGTAGTTACACGGCTGTAGTTATCCACCGCCGACGCGCCACAGAACACGGGTTCATCCACAGGCTCGCGCGGCCCCCGCGACGCTCGTTACGCGGAATCCCGCGGGTATTCGAACCTATCTACGATCTCATCCACAGCATGCCCGGTCAGAGACGGCTTTCTTGCTCCACACCTGTGGATAACTCTCTTCGGCGTGTCGAGGTCATCGTCGGGTGACATTTTGTGTGCTTTTTGCGTCGATGGGACCCCATCGGCTAGCGCTCTCCGCCCAGCACCGACCAGCATCGGTCATCTCTCCTCGTGGCGGCGCAGTTGACCCACGCACAAGTGCGCCGCGACTCGACACGCCGCGGCCCGAATCGCGCGGCCGCTTCCGTAAGCCCCGATATTTTCGCTCCTCTCGGTCACAGAGAGTCGGCGACCTACATGAACGTAGCACTAGTTTTTCCCCGATCAGAGGTCGTAAAAAGACGCTCGCTGGTCGACTTTCGCGACCCGTAACAACGCTCGCACCGCTCGGCGGTGACGGTAGCGTTTGATGAACACACCCAATCCGAAGAAAAGGATGTTGTTTCGTGGACTGGCAGAGCTCCGAGGACACGGCGCCCGCGGCACCCGTCACGGAGGCCGACGCGCGCATGCTGCTCGGCCGTCCCCCCGCCACCGGGGCGTGGCGCGACGGCGATCCCCTCGGCGAACGGCGCTTCGCGGCGTTCGGGGCCTTCCGCACCGAGGGCGGCGCGGAGCTGCCCTCGATCCGCATCGCCTACGAGAGCTGGGGCGAGCTGAACGCGGCACGCGACAACGCCGTGCTCGTCCTGCACGCCCTCACGGGCGACAGCCATGTGCGCGGCGAGGCCGGACCGGGCCATTCCACCGACGGCTGGTGGCCCGACATCGTCGGCCCCGGCGCGCCGATCGACACCGACCGCTGGTTCGTGATCGCCCCCAACATGCTGGGCGGATGCCAGGGCTCCACCGGCCCGGCCAGCATCGCCCCCGACGGCTACGAATGGGCGGCGCGGTTCCCGTACCTCACGATCCGCGACCAGGTGCAGGCCCAGGTACGCCTGGCCGACGCGCTCGGCATCGACACGTGGGCAGCGGTCGTGGGCGGATCGATGGGCGGCATGCACGCCCTCGAGTGGGCGGCGGGGCACCCGCACCGCGTGGAGCGGGCGGCGATCATCGCGGCCCCGCCGCTGGCGAGCGCCGACCAGATCGCGCTCAACTCCGTGCAGCTCGAGGCGATCGCGATGGACCCGCGATTCGCGCGCGGCGAGTACTACGACGCCGGCGACGGCGACGGCCCCCACCGCGGGCTCGCGCTCGCGCGGCGCATGGCCCTGCTGAACTACCGCAGCCCCACGGAGCTCAATCAGAGGTTCCAGCGGTCCTGGCAGTCGGGCGTGAGCCCGCTGGGCCGCGGGGGCCGGTTCGCGGTGGAGTCGTACCTCGACTTCCACGGCAACCGCTTCACCCGCCGGTTCGACGCCAACAGCTACATCACCCTCGTCAACGCGATGAACTCCCACGACGTGGGACGCGATCGCGGCGGCGTCGAGGAGGCCCTCCGGGCCGTCACCGCCCGCACCCTCGTGCTGGGGATCGACAGCGACCGGCTGTTCCCCGTCGAGGGGCAGCAGCGCATCGCCCGCAGCATCCCCGACACGCTCGACGGCGACCACGCGACGATCATCGCGAGCGACTTCGGGCACGACGGCTTCCTCATCGAGACGCCCGTCGTGGGCGAGCACCTGCGCCGGCTGCTCGAGGACTGAGCCCCGCGGCGCGCCCGATCAGCCCCGGCCGATCGGGCCGGTCGCGACCCCGACGGCCTCGGCGGGCGGGTTCGCGGGGTCCTCGGCGCCGACCCGGCGGGTCGCCCTGCCGCCGTCGCGTTCCAGGCGGAAGCTCAGCAGCGCGATCCCGACCCCCAGGATCGCGAGCACGACGCCCGTCCAGGCGGGCATGACGAAGCCCCACCCGGCTGCGATGACGACGCCCCCGAGGAAGGCGCCGAGGCTGTTGCCGATGTTGAGCGCGGAGTGGTTCAGCGCCGCCGCGATGGACTGGTTGTCCCCCGCGACATCCATGAGGCGGGTCTGGATGGCGGGGCTCGTGATGGCGGAGGTCGCCCCCACCGCGAAGACGAGGATGACGAGGGGCACGATCCACGCGGCGGACAACGCCAGCAGCGACAGGACGAGGGCGAGGACGATGAGCGAGACGATGAGGGTCGCACGGAGGTTCGCGTCGGCGAGCCGCCCCCCGAGGAGGTTGCCGACGGTCATGCCGACCCCCATGACCACGAGCACGATCGGGACGACCCACTCGGGGCTGCCGGCCACCTCCGTCACGAGCGGGGAGACGTAGCTGTAGACGGCGAAGAAACCGCCGAAGCCGATCGCCCCGATCGCGAGCGCGAGCCACACCTGACCCATGCGGAAGACGCGCAGCTCGGCGCGGAAGGTACGTGAGGGATCCCCCGCATGCGGAGGCGTGAAGAACGCGAGCATGACCGCGCAGACGACGAAGATGGCGGCGACGACCGCGAAGGCGGAACGCCATCCCGTCACCTGGCCGAGCCAGGTACCGAGGGGCACACCGACGACGTTCGCGACCGTCAGGCCCGTCAGGACGATCGCGACGCCCTGCGCACGCTTGCCGGGGCCGAGCAGGTCGGCGGCGATGAGTGCGCCCATGCCGAAGAACCCGCCGTGCGGCAGACCCGCGAGGAACCGCGATACGGCGACCAGCTCGAAGGTCGGGGCCAGTACCGTCAGCACCGAGAAGACCGCCATGGCCGCGGCGAGTCCGACGATGACGCGATTGCGCGGGAAGCGCGCCACGAGCCCCGAGACGGTCGGCGCGCCCACCACGACGCCGAGCGCGTAGAGAGTGATGAGCCATCCCGCGGCGGCGATGGCATCGTCCGGGGAGCGCGTCCAGAGCTCGGGCAGCAGGTCCTGAGCGATCTGGGGCAGCAGTCCCATGACGACGAACTCGGTCATGCCGATGCCGAAGCTTCCGACGGCGAGGGAGAGGAGCGCCCACGTCGCCGCCCCCCGACGAGGATGTGCGGGGGTCATGGTCGCCTACTCTAGCGCAGGCGTCGAAACGATTCGAAGTGCGGCGCGCTCAGATGACCGGGTCGTCGTCGACGCCGCCGAGCGCGCGCTCGAGGCGCTCGAGCTTGCCGTCGAGCTCTCCCGAGTACCCCGGCCGGATGTCGGCCTTGAGGACGAGCGAGACGCGCGAGCCGAAGGGCATGACGGCCTCGGTGGCCGCGCGTACGACGGCGAACACCTCGTCCCACTCCCCCTCGATCTCGGTGAACATCGACGACGTGCGGTGCGGCAATCCGGACTCGCGCACGACCGTGACGGCGGCGGCGACGGCGTCGTGCACCGAGGCGTCCGCGCGTCCGGTGCCGCTGGGTGCGACCGAGAATGCGACGATCATGGGTTCTCTCCTTCGTTTGCGGGGCTGCTTCGTCTTGCAGGGCTACGGCGTCGGCAGCGGGACGTGACCCGCCTCCCGCCGCCGCGTCGGGACGGGCACGCCGACCAGCCGCACCAGGACGACGACCAGCAGCGCGATCTCGGTGGCGTTGCGCAGCGTGAGGAGCAGGACCGGCAGGAACTGCGCGCCCAGGAGGCCGCCGTACACCATGGGGTAGATCGCCTGCGTCAGCGCGGCGACGATCCCGGCCAGCACGGCGGGGGCGGCGGCGCGCCGGCGGTCCAGGACGAGCCAGAGCACGAGGGGCGCGATGAGCCACGTCTGGAACTGCGGCGACCCGACCTTGTTCGTCACGATCAGCACGAGCACGAGTGCGAGCGCCAACGGCGGGAACAGGCGCAGGAACGAGGCACCGCGGCGGGCCTTCACCGCCCCGACGAGCACGATGCCGACGACACCGGCGATCAGGACGGGCGTCATGAGCGCGATGACCGTGTCGACACCGGGCCCCGTGACCTGGAACGTGAGGATGTCCGGGTCGTAGAAGATGAAGGACCCGTCCACGCCGAACACCGCGCGCCACAGGTAGACCGTGCTCACGGGCGCCTCCAGCTGCAGCCCGCGCCCGGTCTGTGCGCCGATGAAGCCGGCCAGGTGCGCCGCGCCCCCCGCGGAGACGACGAGAAGCACCACCGCCGCCGAGACCGCGAGCGCCGTCCCGAGCACCTCGAGGCGGCGGCGCAGCGCGACGAACGCCGCGGCCAGCAGCGCGACGGGCCACACCTTGATCCACATGCCCACGCTCAGAAGGGCCGCGGCGATCCGCGGTCGTCGCGCGAGGAGCAGGAGCCCCGCCACCGCGAGCGGCACGGTCATGGCGTCGATGCGGTAGATCGCGACGGGCCCGAGGAGGGCGAGGTACGCCATCCAGAACCAGCCCGCCACGGTGCGGCCCGCCGATCGGCCGTCCCCGAGGAGCAGGGCGAAGGCGACGGCATCCAGCGCCGTGACGACGATGGCCCAGGCGACGATGTAGCCACCCACCCACGACAGCCCGAGCGCGGCGAGCATCGGCAGCAGCGCGAGGTGCGGATAGACGAAGGTCTCGGTGATGCCGACGACGGCCGAGCCGGATGCCGCAGCGCGCGCCCAGTGCTCGTAGACGAGGTAGACGTCGCCCATCGGCTGGTTGGGTAGGAACCACCCGAACGCGGCCACCGCGACGTGGACGACGGCGAACGCCGCCCACAGGAGAGCACGCGCGGACACGCGATCATCCTAGGCGCGCCGCCGCCGTCCCTCACGTCACGCGCAGCAGCTCCCCCACGACGGCGGGCACTGCATCGGCCACGTCCAGTGCGACGAGCGGGTGCCCGGGTCCGCCCTCGCCCTGGCCCGCCGCACCGCGGCCCGCCGCCCCGTGTATCCAGGCGGCGGTGGCCGCCAGGGACGCCAGCAGCCGGCGATCCGCCGCGGCGGCATCCGAACGGGCGGCGACCAGCGCGCCGATCACACCCGCCAGCACGTCCCCCGTGCCCGCCGTGGCGAGCCACGGGGTTCCCGCCGCGACGGAGGCGACCCAGCCCTCCCCGGTCGCGACGAGCGTGCGGGAGCCCTTCAGCAGCACGACGGCACCGAGCGCCGCGGCGGTCTCGACCGCGGCCTCGGCCCGGTCATCGCCCGCGGGAGCAAGGCCCAGGGCCTCGCGAAGACGGGCGAACTCGCGGCCGTGCGGCGTCACGACGAGCGGCGCGCGGGAGCCCGCGACGAGATCCAGGGCCCCGGCATCCGCGACGACGGGCACGTCACCCGCGAGGAGCTCGCGAAGAGCGGCGGTCTCCCCGGTATCCCGCACCGAGGCATCCGTGCCGGAGCCGATCACCCACGCCTGCACCCGGCCCTCGCCGCGCACGGTCTCGGGGCGACGCGCGAGCACGGCGTCGCCGACGGCATCGGGCCCGACGTAGCGCACCATGCCCGCACCGGCCCGCCAGGCGGCCTGGACTCCGAGGACCGCGGCGCCCGGATACGGCACGGAGCCGGTGCGCATGCCGACCACGCCGCGGGAATACTTGTCGTCGTCGTCGGTTGGCATTCGCAGATGGGAGGCCGCTCGCGCGGCGTTCCACTCGAGGGGCGTGATCACGCCCTCACGCTACCGGCGGACCCCCCGCCCGCGAAGGAGAACCGTGAGCCTGCTCTTCCAGCCCCTCGCCGTGCGCGGCGTGCAGATGCGCAACCACCTGTGGGTCGCCCCCATGTGCATGTACAGCTCCGAGGAGGGCATGCCGAACGATTGGCACCACGTGCACCTCGCGCAGTTCGCCTCGGGCGGGGCGGGGCTGGTGATGGCCGAGGCGACCGCCGTCACGCCCGAAGGGCGCATCTCCCCGCGCGATGTCGGCATCTGGAACGATGCACAGGCGGATGCCTGGGCCCCCGTCGTCGCCGCGATCCGCGCCCGCGGCGCCGTCGCCGGCGTGCAGCTCGCGCACGCCGGGCGCAAGGCCTCGACCTGGTGGCCGTTCTCCGGCGAGCGCGGCTCCGTGCCCGAGGCGCAGGGCGGGTGGCGCACCCTCGCGCCCTCGCCGATCGCCTACAGCGGTTACGCCGACCCGCTCCCCATGGACCGCGCCGAGATCGAGCGGACCGTGACCGCCTTCGCCGACGCCGCGCGACGGGCGGTGGGCGCGGGGTTCCAGGTGCTCGAGATCCACGCGGCCCACGGGTACCTGCTGCACGAGTTCCTCTCCCCGCTCAGCAACACGCGCGACGACGAGTACGGCGGCACGCTCGGCAATCGCGCCCGCCTCCTGCTCCGGGTCGTCGGCGCCGTGCGGGACGCCGTCGGCGACGGCGTCCCCGTGTTCGTCCGCTTCTCGGGCACGGACGCCGCCGAGGGCGGATGGGGCATCGAGGACACCGCGACGGTGGCCCGGTGGGCCGCCGACGCGGGCGCGGACCTCTTCGACATCTCCAGCGGAGGCCTGGTCGCCCACCAGCGGATCACGGCGGGCCCGGGCTACCAGGTGCCGCTCGCCGCGCACGTGCGCCGCGAGACGGGACTGCCCGTCAGCGCGGTGGGCGTCATCACCGAGGGGGCCCAGGCAGAGCGGATCCTCGCCGCCGGCGACGCGGACGCGGTCTTCGCCGCGAGGGAGTGGCTGCGCGACCCGCACTTCGCCCTCCGCGCCGCTGCCGAGCTCGGCGAAGGGCTCGAGCTGTGGCCCTCGCAGTACGAGCGCGCGGCCCGCGTCCGCGCGTCCTGACGCACGCGGGCGCGCCGCCCGACCGATGACGCGTGCGGCGACCTAGCGCCGCCGCGTCGCGTCCTGCACCTCGCCCACGAGCTCCTCGATGATGTCCTCGAGGAACACCACCCCCGTGGTCGCGCCCTGCTCGTCGCGCACGCGCGCCAGGTGGCGTCCGGCGCGGCGCATCGTGGCGAGCACGTCCTCGAGGTCGGTGCTCTCCTGCACGGGGATCATGTGGTGGATGCGCTTGGCCGGCACCGGCACGTCGGCCCCGGCATCCGGCGACTCGGTGGCCCTCAGGATGTCCTTGAGGTGCACATAGCCGATCGGCTCCCCCTGGGCGTCGACGATCACGTACCGCGAGTACCCGTGCGATGCGACCGCCCGCTCGACCTCGGCGGGCGTCGTCGTCTCGGGCAGGGTGACGAGCGCGTCCAGCGGCACGGCGATGTCACGGGCCTTCTTGTCGGTGAACTCCACCGCGGCCACGACGGCGCCCGTGCGGTCCAGCAGCACCCCCTCCTGCGTCGACTGCGCCACGATCGTGGCGACCTCGTCGAGCGTGAAGGTCGACGCGGCCTCGTCCTTGGGCTCCACCTTGAACAGCCGCAGTACGTGGTTGGCGATCCAGTTGAGCGTGAAGATGATCGGGTGGAACACGCGCGCGACCCACACGAGCGGCGTCGCGAGGATCAGGACCGCACGGTCGGGCAGCGAGAACGCGAGGTTCTTCGGCACCATCTCGCCGAACACCACGTGCAGGTACGACACCACCAGGAGCGCGACGACGAACGCCGTGACATCGACGGCGGCCTCGGGAAGCCCCGTCAGCCCGAACGGAACCTCGAGCAGGTGGTGGATCGCGGGCTCCGAGACGTTCAGGATCAGCAGCGAGCAGATCGTGATGCCCAGCTGCGAGGTGGCGAGCATGAGCGTGGCATGCTCCATCGCGTACAGCGCCGTCTTCGCCGCACGGGATCCCCGCTCGGCGAGGGGCTCGATCTGGGAACGGCGCGCCGAGATCACGGCGAACTCGGCGCCGACGAAGAAGGCGTTGGCGATCAGCAGCACCACGAGCCAGACGATTCCCGCCCAGTCGCTCATCGCTCACCCCGCTCGTTCTGCCCGCGCGCACGCAGCAGCCGCTGCGGCCCCGTCTCGGCGGGGGGTTCGAGCCCGGTGTCCTCCGGAGGTCGCGGAACGTAGCGCACCCGATCGACCCGCCTACCGTCCATGCGCAGCACGGAGAGCGCTCCGTCCTCGAGCTCGATCTCGTCCCCCGCGACGGGGATCCTCTGCAGGCGGCTCATGATGAGACCCCCCACGGTGTCGTAGACCTCGCCCTCCGGCACCCGGATGCCGGTGCGGTCGAGCAGCTCGTCGGGACGCCAGGCTCCGGGGAACGTCAGGGAGTCCTTGCCCCGCACGAGTCCCGTGCGGCTGCGATCGTGTTCGTCCGAGACCTCGCCGACGATCTCCTCGACGAGATCCTCGAGCGTCACGACGCCGGCCGTGCCGCCGTACTCGTCGACCACGATCGCCAGCTGGTAGCCCCGCGCCCGCAGCTCCGCGATGAGCGCGTCGAGCCGCACCGTCTCCGGCACGCGCAGGGGCTCGCTCGCGAGCGCGGCGGCCGGGACGTCGGCGCGCCTGTCGCGGGGAACGCTCACGGCGGCCTTCAGGTGGACGACGCCGACGATGTCATCGAGCGACTCGCCGAACACGGGGAACCGGCTGTGACCGGTCCGCCGGGCCAGCTGGATGACATCGTCCGCGGAGTCGTCGCGGGCGACGCAGTGCATGCTGGGCCGCGGGGTCATCACATCCGCCGCGCTCAGCCGCGAGAACGTCAGGGTGCGGTTCAGCAGCGACGCGGTGTCCTGCTCCAGGAGGCCGGCGCTCGCGGAGCGCCGCACGAGGGACGACAGCTCATCGGCCGTGCGCGCCCCGGAGAGCTCCTCCTTGGGCTCGACGCCGAGCGAACGCAGGACGGCGTTGGCCGACCCGTTCAGCACCACGATCGCGGGCCGGAAGACCGTCGTGAAGGCGACCTGGAAGGGCATCACGAGCTTCGCGGTCTGGCGCGGCAGCGCGAGCGCGAAGTTCTTGGGGACGAGCTCGCCGATGATCATCGACAGCATCGTCGCGACGGTGACCGAGACGATCACGGCCAGCGGCGAGACCAGCCCCCCGGGCAGACCCCAGCCGGTCAGCACCGGCCGGAGCAGGTTCGAGAGGGCCGGCTCCATCGTGTAGCCGGTCAGCAGCGTCGTCAGCGTGATGCCGAGCTGGGCGCTGGAGAGGTGCGTCGACGTGATCCGCAGCGCGCCGATCGTCAGCGACAGCCTCGACTCGCCCTTCTCGCGGCGTGCCTCGAGATCGGCACGGTCGAGATTGACGAGCGCGAACTCGCTGGCGACGAAGAGTCCGGTGCCGACGATGAGCAGGAGCCCCACGCCCAGCATGAGGTACTCGTACGTCATGCGTCACACCCTCGTTCGAGGGGGTGCGGGCGGTGGGGCGAGGGTCTGCGACTAGGAGGGTCGTCCATTGTGCCGCTCAGTCTATCGGCGGTCTCCCCCGCGCCGCGCGCGTCACCAGCTGACGGGCAGGGCCTTGCCCTCCTCGTACCCCGCCGCGGACTGCAGCCCCACGAGCGCCCTCTCGTGGAACTCCGGCACGTCCGACGCCCCGGCGTAGGTGAAGGAGGAGCGCACGCCGGAGGTGATCATGTCGAGGAGGTCCTCGAGGCCCGGCCGGAGCGGGTCGAGGTAGATCCGCGACGAGGAGATCCCCTCGGCGAAGAGCTCCTTGCGGGCACGCTCATAGGCATCCAGCCGCCCGAACCGCTCCTGCACCGCCTTCGTGGAGGCCATCCCCCACGACTCCTTGTAGGGCCGGCCGTCGGCATCGGTGAGCAGCTCGCCGGGCGCCTCGATCGTGCCGGCGAACCACGACCCGATCATGACGGATGCCGCACCCGCGGCCAGCGCGAGGGCGACGTCTCGCGGGTATCGCACCCCGCCGTCCGCCCACACATGGGCGCCCATCGCGCGGGCCGCCTCCGCCGTCTCCAGGACCGCGGAGAACTGCGGCCGGCCCACGGCCGTCATCATGCGGGTCGTGCACATCGCGCCGGGCCCCACCCCGACCTTGAGGATCGTGGCGCCGGCGGTGACGAGGTCGTACACGCCCTCGGCCGTGACGACGTTCCCCGCGACGAGGGGGATGCGCAGGCCGAGGTCGGCGACGGCTCGGAGGGCCTCGAGCATGCCCTCCTGGTGCCCGTGAGCGGTGTCCACGACGAGCACGTCGACTCCGGCGGCGGCCAGCGCGCTCGCCTTGCCCGCCGGATCCCCGTTGATGCCGATCGCGGCGGCCACCGCGAGGCGTCCCGAGCGATCCAGCGAGGGACGGTACAGCGTGCCGCGCAGCGCACTCCGGCGGCTGAGCGTGCCGACGAGATGGCCGTGCTCGGTGACGCACATGATCTCGGCGCCGGCGGCCTCGATCACGTCGAAGGCCGCACGCGGGTCGGACACGTCCTCCGCGTCGAGCGCGGGGACATCGTTGCGTGCCAGGTCGCCCAGGCGCGCATCCGGCAGCGCCGTCGCGAGACGCGACGCGGGGACGACGCCCCGGATGCCGGCCGCGTCGATCCGATCCGCCGGATCCGCGACGACGATGCCGTGACCCGACGTCGGCGGGAGCAGGCGCAGGGCATCCGCGACCGTCGCCCCCGGCGGCAGGACGAGCGGCGTGTCCCATGCGACCGGCTGACGCTTGACCCACCGGATCGCCGCATCGAGCTCCTGCAGCGGCATGTCCTGCGGCAGCACGCCGATCCCGCCGCGCCGCGCCAGCGTCGCAGCCAGCCGCGCACCGGTCACCGAGTTCATGTTGGCGGAGACCAGCGGGAGGGTCGCGGGGGTGCCGTCCCGGGGTGCGAGGTCGACCTGGAGCCTGCTCGTCACCGCGGAGCGGCGCGGGACGAGGAAGACGTCGGAGTAGGTCAGATCGACCTGCGGGGCAGGTCCGTGAAAGTCCATGTCGTTAACGTATCCGTCGCCCTCCGCGCTCACGCCGACCCGCCGGGCAAACTGGGTTAGGCTTGACAGTCGTGCACGGGCGCCACCGGATGCCCGCGCGAACCAATCTGCACCGATGAAAGTGGGCGATCGAGCCGTGTCGAGCCAGGTGACGGGCGTCGGGACTTCGAGCGAGGGTGAATTCGGGGCCAACGAATGGCTCGTCGACGAACTCTACGAGCAGTTCAAAGCAGACAAGAACTCCGTCGACAAGGCATGGTGGCCGGTCCTCGAGGCCTATCACCCCGTCGACGAGCACGCGGACCCGGCGCCTTCGACGCCCGCGCGTTCCGAGCAGGTCTCGGAGGCTGCGCCGCCCAAGGCGGATGCCCCGGCCGCCGCACGAGGCGAAGGCTTCGGCGAGCCGCGCCCCGTCACCGCCCCCGTGCCCGTGATCGGCGCGCAGCCGGTCGCGCGCACGACGGCGCGGCCCGCGTCGCCGCAGCCGATCCCCGCGCAGGCGCCCGTCTCCACAGCGGGCGGCTCGGACGAGGCGCTCGAAGACGACAAGGTCACGCCCCTGCGGGGAATGCCGAAGACCCTCGCCGCGAACATGGACGAGTCGCTGACCGTCCCCACCGCGACCAGCGTGCGCACCATCCCCGCGAAGCTGATGATCGACAACCGCATCGTCATCAACAACCACATGTCGCGCACGCGGGGCGGCAAGATCAGCTTCACCCACCTCATCGGCTGGGCCATCATCCAGACGCTCAAGGCGTTCCCCAGCCAGAACGTCTTCTACGCCGAGATCGACGGCAAGCCCTCCGTCGTCGCTCCCGCGCACATCAACCTCGGCATCGCGATCGACCTGCCCAAGCCGGACGGCACGCGTGCGCTAATGGTCCCGAGCATCAAGCGCGCCGACACGATGACGTTCGGCGAGTACCTCGCCTCCTACGAGGACCTCGTCGGCCGCGCCCGCGCCGGCAAGCTCTCCGCGGCCGACTTCCAGGGCACGACCATCTCGCTCACCAACCCCGGCGGCATCGGGACGGTGCACTCCGTTCCCCGCCTCATGAAGGGCCAGGGCTGCATCGTCGGCGCCGGTGCCCTGGAGTACCCCGCCGAGTTCCAGGGCGCGAGCGAGAAGACGCTCAGCGAGCTCGCGATCGGCAAGACGATCACGCTCACGAGCACCTACGACCACCGCGTCATCCAGGGTGCCGGGTCGGGCGAGTTCCTCAAGAAGATCCACGAGCTGCTCACGGGGCACCACGGGTTCTACAACGACATCTTCGCGGCCCTGCGCATCCCCTACGCCCCGATCCACTGGGCGAGCGACATCAACGTCGACGTCGCCGAACGGATCGACAAGACGGCTCGCGTGCAGGAGCTCATCAACTCGTTCCGCGTCCGCGGGCACCTCATGGCCGACATCGACCCGCTCGAGTACGTCCAGCGCACCCACCCCGATCTCGAGATCGAGAACCACGGGCTGACGTTCTGGGACCTCGACCGCGAGTTCGTCACGGGCGGCTTCGGCGGCAAGCGCGTCATGAAGCTCCGCGACATCCTCGGCGTCCTGCGGGACTCGTACTGCCGCACCATCGGCCTCGAGTACATGCACATCCAGGACCCGGGTCAGCGCCGCTGGTTCCAGGAGAAGGTCGAGGTGAAGTACACCAAGCCCGGCCACGACGAGCAGCTGCGCATCCTGTCCAAGCTCAACGAGGCCGAGGCGTTCGAGACCTTCCTGCAGACGAAGTACGTCGGGCAGAAGCGGTTCAGCCTCGAGGGCGGCGAAGCGCTCATCCCGCTGCTCGACGAGATCCTCCAGGGCGCCGCCGAGGCCCGGCTCGACGGCGCGGCCATCGGCATGGCGCACCGCGGTCGCCTCAACGTGCTGACGAACATCGCCGGCAAGACGTACGGCCAGGTCTTCCGCGAGTTCGAGGGAAGCGTCGCCCTCGGCAACAAGCGCGGGTCCGGCGACGTGAAGTACCACCTCGGCACCGAGGGGACGTTCGTCGACGACCGCGGCACCGAGCTTCCCGTGTACCTCGCAGCGAACCCCTCCCACCTGGAGACCGTGGACGGCGTGCTCGAGGGCATCGTCCGCGCCAAGCAGGACCGCCGCCCGATCGGGTCGTTCTCGTGGCTGCCGATCCTCGTCCACGGCGACGCGGCCTTCGCCGGTCAGGGCGTCGTCGTCGAGACGCTGCAGATGTCGCAGCTGCGCGGCTACCGCACCGGCGGCACCATCCACGTCGTGGTGAACAACCAGGTGGGCTTCACGACCCTCCCGCAGGACGGCCGCAGTTCGGTGTACGCCACGGATGTCGCGAAGACGATCCAGGCGCCGATCTTCCACGTCAACGGCGATGACCCCGAGGCCGTCGTCCGGGTCGCCCAGCTCGCCTTCGCCTACCGCGAGGAGTTCCACCGCGACGTCGTGATCGACGTGGTGTGCTACCGCCGACGCGGACACAACGAGGGCGACGACCCCTCGATGACGCAGCCGCTGATGACGAATCTCATCGAGGCCAAGCGCTCGGTGCGGCGCCTCTACACCGAGTCGCTGGTGGGTCGCGGCGACATCACCGAGGAGGAGTACGAAAGCGCCAAGCGCGATTTCCAGGACCGCCTCGAGGTCGCGTTCGCCGAGACCCACGCCGCCGAGACGGGCTCGCACGACATCGTCACCGACGGCACCGTGGACGGCGCCGAGGAGGAGCTGAACTGGGGCGAGCTCGAGACGACCGGCGTCTCCGGCGACGTCGTGCGCCTGATCGGCGACGCGTTCGTCAACAAGCCCGAGGGCTTCACGGTTCACCCGAAGATCCAGCAGCTGCTCGACAAGCGCCTCGACATGAGCCGCAAGGGCGGCATCGACTGGGCGTTCGGAGAGCTCCTGGCGTTCGGCTCCCTGCTGCTGGAGGGCACGAACGTCCGCCTGGCGGGACAGGACTCCCGTCGAGGCACGTTCGTGCAGCGCCACTCGGTGCTCCACGACCGCGCCAACGGGCAGGAGTGGATCCCCCTCGCCAACCTCAGCGATCGTCAGGGCCGCTTCTGGGTCTACGACTCCCTGCTGAGCGAGTACGCCGCGATGGCGTTCGAGTACGGCTATTCCGTGGAGCGTCCCGACTCGCTCGTGCTGTGGGAGGCGCAGTTCGGCGACTTCGCCAACGGCGCCCAGTCGGTCATCGACGAGTTCATCTCCTCCGCCGACCAGAAATGGGGCCAGCAGTCGAGCGTCACGCTGCTGCTCCCCCACGGCTACGAGGGTCAGGGCCCCGACCACTCCTCCGCCCGCATCGAGCGCTACCTGCAGATGTGCGCCCAGGACAACATGATCGTCGCCCGGCCGTCCACTCCCGCGTCGTACTTCCATCTGCTGCGTCGTCAGGCCTACGCGCGGCCCCGGCGCCCCCTGGTGGTCTTCACCCCGAAGGCGATGCTGCGGTTGCGCGGCGCGACCAGTCCGGTGGAGGACTTCACGCAGGGACGCTTCGAGCCCGTGCTGGACGACAACCGCCATCCCGACGCTTCGGCGGTGAAGAAGGTGCTCCTGCACGCGGGAAAGATCCACTGGGATCTGCGCGGCGAGCTCGACAAGAACCCCGACCCCGCCATCGCCCTGGTGCGCGTGGAGCAGTTCTATCCGGCACCGATCGACGAGCTGAAGGCCGTCATCGACCGCTACCCGGACGCACAGCTCTGCTGGGTGCAGGACGAGCCCGAGAACCAGGGCGCCTGGCCGTTCATCGCGCTCGAGATCGTCCGCCATCTGGGTGGCCGTACGATCCGGCCCATCACGCGCGCCGCGGCCGCCTCGCCCGCCACCGGCTCGCCGAAGGTGCACGCGCAGGAGCACGCCGAGCTGATGAAGAAGGCGCTCGCTCCGGCCGAGTGAGCCCGCATGCGAAGAGGGGGGATGCCGCGGCATCCCCCCTCTTCGCTTTCGTCCTCGTCGTCAGTACCAGATGCCCAGCGAGGGAGCGACGGGAGACGCGAAGGCGCGGTCGAGGGCGGCGACGGTCTCCGGGGAGCCGCCGACCATACCGGCCCACCGCAGCGTCGACAGCCGCACGCCACCGAGGTAGACGGCGCCCAGCGCCCGGACGCTCAGCGTCGCCTGCGGGCTCTCGTCGGTCGGGGTGAGCGTCGCCGATCCCGAGTCGTCGACCGAGAGCCGCCACACGCCGTCGGCGAAGCCGAGCGGGTCCTCCACCGCGATCACCACATCGACGGGCGCGGAGAACGAACGCGCCTGCAGCGCCGTCGGCACATCGAGGATGCGCACCCAACCGTGATCGCGCACCGTCGCCTCCAGGCCGCGCTCGTCGCGCACCAGCCAGGGCAGCGGCTCATCCACCGACCGAAGACGCGCCCGCACGCGATGGACGAGGTCGTGCTCGACGACGAAGCGCCAGAGCGCCGCGTAGGCCTCACGGGTCTCGGCGAGCAGCACCCGGACGTCCAGGGTGTTGCGAGCGAAGTCGGAGTCGTCCTCCGTGATGCGGTACACCAGGACGCCGCGGTGCTCGCCCTGCGCATCGCTGTAGGCCACGATGCGGATGCGTCCGGCGTGCTCGGTCCCCCGCGCCACGCCCGCGAACTGGCGCCAGCGGCCCTCCCAGCCGTCGACCTCTCCGGGGGTTGCGCGTCGCACCCGCTCGTGGACCTCTCCGAGCACCGCCACGGCGCTCTCGCGGTCGACGTGGTCCAATCGACCGGTCGTCTCCGGCCCGGCCCACCCGGCGCGCCGGGTGTCGATCTCCCAGTTCGCGACCCGGACGGCCGGCGCGAAACCGTATCGACCGTAGATCGTGGCCTCCGAGACGGTCAGACCGGCCACGGGGATGCCGGCGGCCGCCGCCGTGCGCAGCTCGCCCTCCAGCATCGCTCGGGCGATCCCCTTTCGGCGACGGGTGCCGGAGACAGTGACGCCGCTGATGGCCCAGAACGGGACGGTGCGTGCGCCAGGCACGCTCATCTCGCCGACCCAGGAGTTGATCGTCGCCACGGGCGTCGCGCCCGCGCTCGCCGGGGCGTCGAACACCCCCGTCCACCGTCGGTAGCCGAGCGCCTCGCGGAACTCGGCGATCTCCTCCTCGGTGTTCTCGCCGCCGAGGAAGCCGCGGCTCTCGGCCTCGGTGTACGCGCGGGCGGACGCGGGATCGGTGGAGTCCACGAGCCGGTACTCGAATCCGCGACGCTCGAGCGCGGCGAGCGATTCGGCGTCAAGGGGCAATGTGCGTGCGTCGGGCTGAGGCATCGTTCCAGGCTATCGGGCCGACACCGCCGCCCCCCGCGGCCCCCGAGACCGTGTGATCAGTGGTGCGTCGCCTGCGCGGTGCGCAGACGAGCGAGCACCTGGTCGCGGAGCTGCTCCGGCGCGGTCTCGCGGCACGCCCGCGCCACGACCTCCGTGAGCGTCTTCGCGACGAGCGCCTCGTCGCGGCACGCGGGGCATTTCGCCAGATGCTCGGCGATGTCCGTGTGCTCGGTCTTGCACACCTCGTCGCGCAGGTACTCCTCGAGGTCGCGACGTGCCTTCTCACATCCGCAGTCCGTCATTTTCCGCTCCTGGGGCCGGCGGGGGCGATGCCCCGTTCCTTCGCATAATCGGCGAGCAGGTCACGCAGCATGCGCCTGCCACGATGCAGGCGACTCATGACCGTGCCGATCGGGGTCTTCATGATGTCGGCGATCTCCTGGTAGGCGAACCCCTCGACGTCCGCGAGGTACACCGCGAGGCGGAAGTCCTCGGGGATCGCCTGCAGGGCGTCCTTCACGGCCGACGAGGGCATATGGTCGATCGCCTCCGCCTCCGCCGAGCGGCTGCTCGTCGCGGTGGTCGATTCGGCACCGCCGAGCTGCCAGTCCTCGAGATCGTCGATCGTGCCCTGGTAGGGCTCGCGCTGCTTCTTCCGATACGTGTTGATGTACGTGTTGGTGAGGATGCGGTAGAGCCACGCCTTCAGGTTCGTGCCCTGCTGGAAACTCGCCCACGATCCGAACGCCTTCACGAACGTCTCCTGGACGAGGTCCGCGGCGTCGGCCGGGTTACGCGTCATCCGCATGGCGGCCCCGTAGAGCTGGTCCATGAAGGGAAGCGCCTGCTCCTCGAATTGATCGCGGGCGGTGGCGCCCGTCGCGGCGTCCTCGCGGGGCTCGTCGTCCATGACCACCCAGTCTAGGCTGGCGACGTCCTCGCGGCCGCGCTCCAGTGTCTGGATCATGTCGTCCTCTCGTGTGCTCGATAAGGTGGAACCCGATGACACACGACGGATATTCCCCGCACCCCGACCCCGGTGCCGTGGTCGCGCGGGATGCCGTCGCCTGGCGTGCGCCGCAGGCGGATGGACCGTTGAGGGCCGAGTTGACGCTTCCCGGCTCGAAGTCGCTGACGGGGCGCGAGCTCGTCCTCGCCGCGCTCGCCGACGGGCCGAGCACCCTTGCCGCTCCCCTGCACTCCCAGGACTCCGCTCGGATGGTCGACGCGCTCCGCACCCTCGGCGTGACGATCGAGGAGAGCGAGCACACCGGTCCCTACGGACCGAACCTCGTCGTGACCCCGCCGGCGTCGTTCCGGGGCGGCGCGGAGGTCGACTGCGGGCAGGCGGGCACCGTGATGCGCTTCGTCGCCCCGCTCGCCGGGTTCGCGCGCGGCGACGTGCGGATGACCGCCCACGAGACCGCCCTCCACCGCCCGATGGGCGAGATGATCCACGCGCTGCGCGAGGTCGGAGTGGACGTGGACGACGGCGGCAACTGGTCCCTGCCGTTCACCGTGCGGGGGCACGGACATGTGCGGGGCGGCGAAGTGCATCTCGACGCCTCCCGCTCCAGCCAGTTCGTGTCGGGCCTGCTGCTGTCGGCGGCGCGCTTCGACGTCGGCCTTCACCTGATCCACACGGGTCGGCGCCTGCCGAGCATCCCGCACATCGACATGACGATCGAGTGCCTCGCCCACCGGGGCGTGCGCGTCGAGCGCCCGGCCCCGAACGAATGGGTAGTCGCCGCGGGCCCCCTGCGAGCGAAGGACGTCGCGATCGAGCCCGATCTCTCCAACGCCGCGCCGTTCCTGGCGGCGGCGATGATCGCCGGCGGCACCGTGTCGGTGAAGGGCTGGCCGGCCCACTCCACTCAGCCGGGTGCCATGCTCACCGAGATCCTCCACGACGCTGGTGCGCGCCTTCATCGGCGCGGCGGGGTGCTGACGCTCACGGGCTCCGGCGTCCGCGCGTTCGACGTGGACCTCTCCGCCGCCGGGGAGCTCGCGCCGACCATCGTCGGCCTGGCAGCGCTTGCCGACGGCGTCTCGACGATCACGGGAATCGGGCACATCCGACTGCACGAGACCGATCGCATCCGTGCCCTGGTGGACGGCATCAACGCCCTCGGCGGCGATGCGCAGGAGCTTCCGGACGGCATCCGGGTGACCCCGCGTCCCCTGCACGGCGGCGTGTGGCGCTCTCATCACGACCACCGCATGGCCACGACCGGCGCGCTCATCGGGCTCGCCGTGCCCGACGTCGTCATCGACGACATCGGGGTGACCGCGAAGACACTTCCCCAGTTCGCACAGCTGTGGCGGCAGATGCTCTCGGAGGGCGCGACCGCATGACCGGGACGGTGCGGGTTCGCGCATGACCGGCGCCGCCTGGTGGGACGACGACGCGGACGACGACGAGCCCGAATACGACGAGGCGGATGTCCGGGTCCGGCCGAATCCGAAGGGAAACCGGCCGCGGACCAAACGGCGCCCGAGCCACGACGACGCGGTCATCGGCCGAGTCCTGGGGGTCGATCGCGGGCGCTACGCCGTGCTCCTGCACGAGGACACCGTCGATGAGCGCGAGGTGGTCGCCACCCGGGCCCGCGAACTGCGCAAGCAGCCGATCGTCACGGGGGACGCCGCTCGTGTGGTCGGAGACACCACGGGCGACGAGGGCACCCTCGCCCGCATCATCGGGGTCGAGGAGCGCAGGACCCTGCTGCGGCGCTCGGCCGACGACACCGATCAGGTCGAACGGGTCATCGTCGCCAACGCCGATCAGATGCTGGTGGTGGTGGCCGCGGCCGACCCCGAACCGCGGGCGCGCCTCGTGGACAGATATCTCGTCGCCGCGCTCGATGCCGGCATCCGGCCGCTTCTCGTCGTCACGAAGGCCGACCTCGCCGACCCGACCGACTTCCTGTCCCACTTCGAGGGGCTCGACCTCGAAGTCATCACGAGCGCCCGCGGCGAGATGCCTCTCGAGCGCATCGGCGCCGAGCTCGTGGGTCACTCCACCGTCTTCGTCGGGCATTCGGGAGTGGGCAAGTCCACCCTCGTCAACGCCCTCGTGCCCTCGGCGCTTCGAGCCACGGGCCATGTCAACCAGGTGACGGGACGCGGGCGCCACACCTCCTCCTCGACGGTGTCCCTGCGCTACACCTCCCCCGCCGGCAACGGCTGGGTCATCGACACCCCGGGGGTGCGATCGTTCGGGCTCGGCCACATCGACCCGGCCAACATCCTGCGCGCCTTCACCGACCTGGCGGAACTCGCGGAGCAGTGCCCTCGCGGCTGCACCCACCTGCCCGACGCACCCGACTGCGCCCTCGTGGAGGCCCTGCACGCCGGCCGCCTCGGGCCGACGGCCGCCGCGCGGCTGGATTCGCTCCAGCGCCTGCTGACGACGTTCGGAACCTCCGTCTGAACCGGTCTCTCGCTCGCTAGGCTGACGGGGTGAACAGCGCCAGACTAGAAGCCGGTATGACCGCACCCGATTTCACCCTGAACGACCAGGACGAGCGCGAGGTCGCCCTGTCGAGTCTTCGCGGACGCCGCGTCATCCTCTACTTCTATCCCGCCGCGATGACGCCCGGATGCACGACGCAGGCCTGCGACTTCCGCGACAGCCTCTCGTCCCTCCAGGGCGCGGGCTACACCGTGCTCGGCATCTCGCGGGACACCCCCGCGAAGCTGCGCGAGTTCCGCGACAACGACGCCCTCACGTTCGATCTCCTGAGCGACCCCGACCACGCCGTCCACGACGCGTACGGCGCCTGGGGCGAGAAGACCAACTACGGCAAGACCGTCGAGGGGGTACTGCGCTCGACGTTCGTCGTCGACGAGGAGGGGACCCTCACGCACGTCCTCTACAACGTCAAGGCCACCGGCCACGTGGCGCGGCTGCGGGCGACGCTCGGCCTGGACGACTGAACGTCACGGGCGGCCGCATCGCCGGCCGTCACTCCTGCGCCTCGTCACCCGATCGCGGGCGGGCGGCGGCACGAGCCGCGGCGATCACGAGGGCGAGCGCGAGGATCGCGGGCGCCGCGAGAACCACCGCCGTGGCGAGGCTGCCGTAGGCCCCCGTCGCGGCCCCGAGTGCGACGGCGAGGATGAGGAGTTGCGCAACGATCGCGCCCGAGCGCGCCCACCCGTGCCGCCCGAGGATCGCGACCGCGAACGCGACGAGCGCCGCCGATCCGGCGGCGGTCATCAGGATCAGTGCCAAGGCGCTGGGGCCGTCCCCCGCGCCCCCGGTCACGAGCGCGGCGATCATCCACACGGCCGTCGCCGCGAGTGCGATGCCCTCGACGGCCACGACGACCGCTGCTGCGACGGTGACGGGGTCCTTGCGCATAGATCGGCTTCCCTCCCACTCACCGGGGAGCAGGTTGTAGGATTCCTCCAGCGCTGACCGGGAACACGCAGCATCCTGCACACAATGGTGACGTCGAACTCTTGATCCCACCGCCGCGCTTGTGGGACGATAGAGGAAGCCATGTGCTCCCACAGCGCCGTGGGGCGAGCAGTCGCTCGCACCTCACCAGGGTACCGGACCCGAACCGAACTCTGAGCACTCGCTCATTCCCCCCACTGCAACAAGGAGCATCTGCATGGATTGGCGCGACAAGGCCGCCTGCCTCACGGTCGACCCGGAACTGTTCTTCCCCGTCGGAAACACCGGACCTGCGGTCGACCAGATCGAGAAGGCGAAGGCCGTCTGCGCCCGATGCACCGTGACCGAGATCTGCCTGCAGTACGCTCTCGAGTCCGGTCAGGACTCGGGCGTGTGGGGCGGACTCTCCGAGGACGAGCGCCGCGCCCTCAAGCGCCGCGCCGCCCGCGCCCGCCGCGCGTCCTGACCTCTCCCGCGCCCCGTCGCCTCAGTGACCCAGAGGCACGGGGCGCGTGTCTGCCCGCGAGCGGTCGATCCACCGGAGTGGGATGTCGATCGTGACCTCGGTTCCGCTGCCGACCAGCGTGTGCCAGTCGATCGTCCCGCCCAGCTCGCCCTGGATGAGGGTGCGCACGATCTGCGTGCCCAGGCCGCGACCCACCTGACCCTCCGGAAGGCCCGAGCCGGTGTCCCGGACGCTCACCTTGAGGCGTGACGTGCTGCGCATCGCCTCGATCTCGACCTGACCCTCGCGCCCCGCGAGTCCGTGCTCCACGGCGTTCGTGACGAGCTCGGTCAGGGCGAGGGCCAGCGGCGTCGCATACTCGCTGGGCAGCTCGCCGAACGTGCCGATCGAGCGCGTCTGCGCCCTTGTCCCGGCACCCGCGGCAACCTCGGCCACGAGCTTGAGGACCCGAGCGAACACCTCGTCGAAGTCGACGGACTGGGCGAGCCCCTCGGAGAGGGTGTCGTGCACGACGGCGATCGCGGAGACGCGCCGCATGGCCTGCGTGAGAGCGTCGCGCGCCTCCTCGGAATGCGTCCGACGCGCCTGGATCCGCAGCAGCGAGGCCACCGTCTGCAGATTGTTCTTGACGCGGTGGTGGATCTCGCGGATCGTCGCGTCCTTGGTGATCAGCTCCTGCTCCTGGTGCCGGATCTCCGTCACATCGCGGCAGAGGATGATGGCGCCGATCCGCTCGCCGCGGGCCCGCAGCGGGATCGCCCGCAGCGACACGGCCACTCCCCGCGCCTCGATGTCGGAGCGCCACGGGGCGCGGCCGGACACCACGAGCGGGAGCGACTCGTCGATCGTCTGCTTCGTCGGCAGGACCTTCGCGGTCACCTCGCTGAGCGATTCGCCTTCGAGCTCGTCGTCGAATCCGAGACGCCCCCACGCCGAGAGCGCGTTCGGGCTCGCGAAGGTGGTGATGCCGTTGACGTCGAGGCGGATGAGTCCGTCGGACGCGCGCGGGGCGCCGCGCCGCGGTCCGGTCGGCGCCGAGAGATCGGGGAAGTCCCCCGAGGCGATCATCCCGAAGAGGTCGTCTGCGCAGTCGTTGAATGTGATCTGCTGACGGCTCGGCGCCCGCGCCTCCCCGAGGTTCGTGTGGCGGGTGAGCACCCCCACCACGGTCGGCTCGCTCCCCTCGCGGCGGTCGTCGCGCACGATCGGCACGGCGCGCACCCGCGTGGGGGTCTCCTCGAACCAGTCGGGCGACGCCGAGTCGACGATCGCGGCGGTGCGGAATGCCTCACGCACCTGGGTCCCCCACTGGGGCCGCACCCGGTCGCCGACGATGTCGCGGTAGAAGAGGGTGGCGGCGCCGGACGGTCGGGTGTGGGCGACGGCGACGAACGAGTCGTCGGGCGTAGGGACCCAGACGACGATGTCGGCGAAAGCGAGGTCGGCCAGCAGCTGGCCGTCGCCCGCGAGGCGGTGCAGCCATTCCACGTCGGCATCGCTGGAGAGCGCCTGGGCGTAGACGAGATCGGTGAGCGTCGACACTCCCCCAGCCTAGGCGCACCCGGAGACCGCATCCGCTGCCGCACGGGGCGGCGCCGCTCCCCTACGCCGTGCGCCGGCGGACGCGCCGTGGACCGCGTCCGCTCGCGAGCTCGTCGCGCACGCCCGCCGCGGGCTCGCCGCCGATCGAGGCCATCACGCCCTCGCCGACCAGCCGCCGGACGCCCGTGACGAGCGGGGAGCGCGGCGCGACCTCGGCGAGCGGGCGCGCCTGCAGCACCGCCGCGTCCGTCGCGCGCGGATCCTCGGGAAGGAACCAGACCCGGTCCACCCCCGCGAACCTCGCGAGCGCGCGCCGGACCTGTCCTCGCCCGTCGAAGCCGAGTCCGCCCGGGCGCAGGCGGTTCACGGCGATCAGCACGGGCACGGGTCCCACGACCTGACGCAGGTCCGCGTATGCGCGCAGGAAACGGGCCACGCCCACCGGTTCGGCGGCGCACACGGCCACGACGACATCGGCCGCGCGCAGCGCCGCCAGCGTCGCGGCGTTGCGGCGGGGTCCCTCGAGGTCCGAGGTGATCTCGTCGTCCTCCTCCAGCGAGGGCGCGACATCCACGACGGTGAACCGCGCCCAGCGCCGGCACTCCTCGAGCGCCGCCGCGACCCGCGAGGCCGACAGCTCCGGCCAGCGAGCGGGCCGATTGATGCCGCACAGCACATCGACCTGCGCGTCGCGGTGTTGCACGGGGATGCTGATGCGTAGAAGCTCTCCCGCATCCAGATCGCCCGCCTCTGCGTGGCGGCAGGCTGCGGCGAAACCAGGTCCCTCGTCGGGCAGCCCGAGCGCGAGCGCCTGCGAGGGCGCCCGCGTGTCGGCGTCGACGAGCGCCGTCACCCCGGCGCCGCGCGCGAGCTCGAACGAGAGCGCGGCAGCGAGCGTTGAGCGCCCCGGGGCACCCTCGGGCCCCCACACGGCGATCACGGAACCCCGAGGGTCTGAAACGTCGCGCCCCCGGGCGGTCACCGGAGCGAAGAGGGGGTCGGGCGCGAAGCGGCGCACCGCCTGGACGACCGCCTCGGCGTCGCCCGGATCCACCGGCTCGTCGAGCCCGAACGCCGCCGCGAGCCGATCGGCGTCGGCACCGGAGCCGACCGCGACGATCCGGGCTCCGCCCCGATCGCAGAGGGTCACCAGCTCCCGCGTGAGCACGGACCGATGAGCCCACACGATGACGGTGTCGGCGCCCTGAAGCAGCGCTGGGGCGGCCGCACCGCGCGGATCGCCGGGCCCGACGACGGCCCCTGCGGACAGCGCGAGCGGATCGAGCAGCGCGACGGCCTCGAGGCCCGCGCGGTGAAGGGCCTCGGCGAGCACGCCGTCGTGCGGTGCGCCGACGGCCACCGCGACGCGAGCGCTCATCCGGGCACGCCCGAGGGCACGACCGACAGCGCGGCGCCGGACGAGACCGCCGCGAGCACGGCCGCGACGTCGGCTCGCGGGATGACCAGTTCGGTGCTGGCGCCCGCAGACGCGAGCACGCCCTGGTCGGCGTCGACCCGCACGACCGTCGCGTCCGGCACGAGGATGGCGGGCGTGCCGAATCCGCCGTCCTCGAGCGGCGGTGCGGACCACAGCTCGACGACGCCGCCCGCACCGACGGATGCGGGCACCTTCGTCGATGTCGTGACGACGACCGAGGCGGTGGCGGATGCCGCGGCATCCGTCACCGCCTCGGTCGCGATCAGCTCGCCCCGCGGAATGGTCCTCGCCGCCACCGCGCCGGGCCCCAGCTCGCCACCCGCGAGGTAGCGGTCCGAAGCGACGCCGAGCGAGACGTCAACGACCCGCAGGTCCGCCTCTGCGATCCGCTCGCCGGCGACGATCGTCCGTGACGCGGCCAGCACCGGAGTGGTCGTCCGCGCCGCGGCGATCGTGGCCCACACCCCCGCCACCGACAGGACCACAAGACCCAGCCCGACGAAGAATCGGGCGTCCGACCAGAAGACGCGTGGCCGGGCGCGCACCGAGTGTTCGGCATCCATTGGCTCCCCCAGAAGCGGTCTCGGGAACCTCTCCCCGCGACCTCCCGTCCCATCGTGGACCATCGCGCGGGAGATCGTTCTGGATTATCCACAGCGAAGCGCGCCCGAGCGTCGTCGGCGGGGGCCATAATGTCAGCATGTCCGAAAGTCCCCCCTTCGGCGTGCGTTACCTCGCCCCCTCCCAGGTGGCCGAGCTCCTCAGCATCTCCGTCGACGAGGTGCTCGACCTCGTCCACGAAGGTCGGCTTCGCGGCGCCCGCCTCGGCTCACCCGCGAAGTGGCGCATCGAGGAGGAGAGCCTGCGGGGGTACATCGACGACCAGGTCGAAGAGGCCCGGCAGATGCATCTGTGGCAGCAGTCGCAGGCCGCGAGCTTCCCCGAGGTGTGGAACCCGGGCGGATCCACCCGCCCCGAGTAGCAGCCGCACCCTCACAGCATGCTCGGAGTGTGCATTCCGCTCCACCGCACGCACGCGACCGACGCGAACGGAAGCAGCCGTACGCCCCTCACCTCGCTGGGACGCCGAGGTATCCCGGCATCGTGCAGCGCGATGTCCAGATGATCGGCACCGACCCGATCGATCGTTCCGGTCACGAGCGTCCCCGCGGCGGTGTCGATGCTCACGCCCAGGCGCCGGCGCGACACGTCGCGCAGCACGAAGCCGAGCGTCAGGCGCTCGGCGACCGGTGAGGGGGCCGTCGATCCATCTCCCGCTCGCATCGCCTCCACCGGCATCGTCACGGATCGGACCGCCGGCGCCGGGATGAGCGCGAAGACACGGGATCCGTCGACGCGGAGGGCGATGAAGTCCGCTCCCACCGCGCAGATCTCCCCGCGCACGGTGGTGTCCTCTGCGACCTCGACCGCGACGGACGCCGCCGCGCCGCCGGCCATCGCCCGCAGCCGCTCGCGCAGCGTCAGGCGAGCGACCCGCAGTCGCTCGGACTCCGCGTCGAGCGCGACGCGCTCGGCCTCCGCGTCCGCGGCGAGCTGGTCCTCGAGGTCCTCGAACAGACGTTCCCAGCGCACATCGCGACTCTAAGGCAGAATCATCGGCCACTCCCGAGTTATCCACAGCAACGACTCGGCTCTCCCGCGGCGGGACGCCCTATGTTCTACTCGACTCCACCCGGTCCCTTGACAGATTGGCCAGCATGGTCGCGTCCGCTTCCGGCACAGCAGCCGAACCCCGCCACGCCCACATCGCCGACGACTACTTCTCGCGGCAGCGCACGCCCAGCTCGGCGCTGCCGGATCCGGAACCGCTCCTGCTCAATCTCGCCCGCGGCGTGCTGGAGGTGCTCGCCGGGGCGCGGGAAGCGGATCAGTTCGCCCGGTGGCTCGCCGAGGACGCATACCGGAAGCTCGTGATCCGCAGCAACCTCGCCGCCCGCGCCCGCAGCGCGCGGGGTGTGCGCGCTGCTCGGCCGCATCACACGATCCTCGCGCTGCGCCAGATGAGTCCCGCGGACGGCGTCGTCGAGGCGGTCGTCGTCATCGCGGGACCGCATCGGACGCGGGCCATCGCCATCCGCCTGGAAGGCATGGACGGCCGCTGGCGCGCCGCCTCGCTCGCGCTGCTCTGACGCGGCACCGCGCCCGCGCGCCTCAGGGGCGGTAGGACGCGAGGAAGTTGCCCAGCCGTTCGATGGCGTCGGCGAGCACGCGGGACTCCGGCAGCGTGACGATGCGCAGGTGATCGGTGGTCGGCCAGTTGAAGCCCGTCCCCTGCACGAGCAGCACACGCTCCGCGACGAGGAAGTCGTAGACGAACTTCGCGTCGTCGGGTATCTCGTACACGTCGGGATCCAGTCGCGGGAACGCGTAGAGCGCACCGCGCGGCTTGACGCAGGACACCCCGGGAATCGCCTCCAGGCCCTCCCAGGCGACGTCGCGCTGCTCGTGCAGCCGCCCCGTGGGCGCGATGAGGGAATCGATCGACTGCACACCGGACAGGGCCGCCTGCACGGCGTGCTGCGCGGGGACGTTCGGGCACAGCCGGGTCGACGCGAGCAGATTGATGCCCTCCAGGAAGCCCGCGGCGTGCCGCTTCGGGCCCGTGATGACGAGCCACCCGGAACGGTATCCGGCCACACGATAGGTCTTCGACAACCCGTTGAACGTCAGGCACAGCAGATCGGGCGCGACGCTCGCGAGCGGGATGTGCTGGGCGTCGTCGAACAGGATGCGGTCGTAGATCTCATCGGACAGAAGCAGCAGCGAGTGCTCGCGCGCGATCTGGACGATGCCCTCCAGCACCTCACGGGAGTAGACCGCGCCCGTCGGGTTGTTGGGGTTGATCACGACGATCGCTTTCGTGCGCGGGGTGATCTTCGCCCGGATGTCCTCGAGGTCGGGCTGCCACTCGTGCAACTCGTCGCACACGTAGTGGACGGGCGTACCGCCGGCGAGGCTCGTCATGGCGGTCCACAGCGGATAGTCCGGCGCGGGGATCAGCACCTCGTCGCCCTCGTCGAGAAGCGCCTGCATCGTCATCGTGATCAGCTCGGAGACGCCGTTGCCGAGGAAGACGTCGTCGGGGTCGACGCGCGGGAAACCCGCCTCCTCCTCGTACCGATAGACGACGGCGCGCCGCGCCGACAGGATGCCGCGGCTCTCGCTGTAGCCGTGCGCGGTGGGGATCGCGGCGATCATGTCGCGGACGATCTGGTACGGCGCCTCGAACCCGAAGGTCGCCGGGTTGCCGGTGTTGAGCTTGAGCACCGTGTGCCCCTCGGCCTCGAGCCGTGCGGCCTCGACGAGGGCGTTGCCGCGGATCTCGTAGAGGACGTTCTTCAGCTTCGAGGACTGATCGAGGGGACGGAGGCTGCTCATCGGCTCAGGATACCGGCGGCTGCATGAGTCCAGCCGCCGCCGGCTGGCCTGCGCCGTGTCGCCGCTCTACTTCTTCTTCGACGCCGCGCGGCGTTCGGCGCGGTTGCCCGGCGCGGCCCCCGCGCCATCCGTGGGCTGACCGAACGCGCCCCGCGCGGCGGCCGCGGGCGCCGGGGCGTCCTGGCCCTGAGCCCGCGCCGCCGCGGCGCGCTGCAGCTTGGCGGTGGCCGCCTGCTGCACCTGTCCGCGCTCGTTGCGCACCTCGATCTCACCGGCGTCGTTCGGCGCGGAGAACTCGAGCTTCTGATCGCCGGGGCCCTCGGACAGGCCCTTCGCCTCGACCTCGGCGTGCGCCTGCTCGCCCTCGCCGGCACGACGCACCTCGACCTCGAGGTTGAAGAGGTAGCCGACCGACTCCTCCTTGATCTGCCCCATCATCGACTGGAACATCTGGAAGCCCTCGCGCTGGTACTCGATGAGCGGGTCGCGCTGGGCCATCGCCCGCAGGCCGATGCCGTCCTTCAGGTAGTCCATCTCGTAGAGGTGGTCGCGCCAGCGGCGGTCCAGCACCTGGAGCACGACGCGTCGCTCCAGTTCGCGCATCGCCTCGGCGCCCAGGGTCTCCTCACGGGCGGCGTAGGCGATCTTCGCGTCGGAGACGAGCTCGCGGGTGAGCCCGTCCGTCGTGATGCGGCCCTTGGCACCCGCCTCGGCGACGACCTCTTCGATCGTGACGCCGACGGGGTACATCGTCTTCAGCTCGGTCCACAGCGCGTCGAAATCCCAGCCCTCGCTGTGACCCGACCCCGTGTGCTCCGCGATGACCGCCGTGACGGCGTCCTCGATGAAGTGCTGCACGCGATCGGCGATGTCATCCCCCGCGAGGATGTGGCGCCGGTCGGAGTAGATCGCCTCGCGCTGCCGGTTGAGCACATCGTCGTACTTCAGGACGTTCTTGCGCGTCTCGGCGTTGCGGGACTCGACCTGGGACTGGGCGCTCTTGATCGCGCGGCTCACCATCGAGGACTCGATCGCGACATCGTCGGGGAAATTCGCCCGCGCGAGGATCGCCTCGGCCGCGCCCGACTGGAACAGGCGCATGAGGTCGTCGGTGAGGGACAGGTAGAAGCGGCTCTCGCCGGGATCGCCCTGACGGCCGGATCGGCCGCGGAGCTGGTTGTCGATCCGTCGGGACTCGTGGCGCTCGGTGCCCAGGACGTATAGGCCTCCGACCGCGACGACCTTCTCGGCCTCCTCGGCGACCGTCGCCCGGGTGCCCTCGAACACCTCGTCCCAGGCGGCCTCGTACTCCTCCGGCGTCTCCACGGGGTCGAGTCCGCGCGCCTTCATCTCCTGCACCGCAAGGAACTCGGCGTTTCCGCCCAGCATGATGTCGGTGCCGCGTCCCGCCATGTTCGTCGCCACGGTGACGGCGCCGAGGCGACCGGCGCGGGCGACGATCTCGGCCTCACGGGCGTGGTTCTTGGCGTTGAGGACCTCGTGCTTGATGCCCTTCTTGGCGAGCATGCGGGAGAGGTACTCGCTCTTCTCCACGCTCACCGTCCCGACGAGGACCGGCTGTCCCTCCTCGTGGCGGCGCGCGATGTCCTCCACGACCTGCACGAACTTCGCCTGCTCGTTCTTGTAGACGAGGTCCGGCTGATCCTTGCGCACCATCGGCCGGTTGGTGGGGATCGGGACGACGCCGAGCTTGTAGGTCGACATGAACTCGGCGGCCTCGGTCTCCGCGGTTCCCGTCATGCCCGAGAGCTTGTCGTAGAGGCGGAAGTAGTTCTGCAGCGTAACGGTGGCGAGGGTCTGGTTCTCCGCCTTGACCGGAACCCCCTCCTTCGCCTCGATCGCCTGGTGGATGCCCTCGTTGTAGCGACGCCCGGCGAGGATGCGACCGGTGTGCTCGTCGACGATCATGACCTCGTCGTTGATGACGACGTAGTCGGCGTCGCGCTTGAACAGCGCCGTCGCCTTGATCGAGTTGTTGAGGAACGAGATCAGGGGCGTGTTGGCGGATTCGTACAGATTGTCGATGCCGAGGTAGTCCTCGATCTTCTCGATGCCGGGCTCCAGGACGCCGATCGTGCGCTTCTTCTCGTCGACCTCGTAGTCGACCCCGACCTCGAGCGTGCGGGCGATCTTCGCGAATTCGGTGAACCAGCGGTTGGCCTCGCCGGAGGAGGGACCCGAGATGATGAGCGGCGTGCGCGCCTCGTCGATGAGGATCGAGTCGACCTCGTCGACGATCGCGAAGAAGTGTCCGCGCTGGACGAGGTCCTCCTTGCGCCAGGCCATGTTGTCGCGCAGGTAGTCGAAGCCGAACTCGTTGTTCGTGCCGTAGGTGATGTCGGCGGCGTACTGCTCGCGGCGCTGCGCGGGGGTCTGCCCCGCGACGATGACGCCCGTGGTCATGCCGAGCGCACGAAAGACGCGCCCCATCAGCTCGGACTGATACGTCGCGAGGAAGTCGTTGACGGTGATGACGTGCACGCCCTCGCCGGCGATCGCATTCAGATACGCGGGAAGGGTCGCCACGAGGGTCTTGCCCTCACCGGTCTTCATCTCGGCGATGTTGCCGAGATGAAGGGCCGCACCGCCCATGATCTGCACGTCGTACGGGCGCATCCCGAGCGTGCGCTTGGCCGCCTCGCGCACCGCGGCGAAGGCCTCGGGCATCAGCTGATCGAGCGTCTCCCCCGCCGCGTACCGGGCGCGCAGCTCCGCGGTCTCCCCGCGCAGTTCCTCGTCGGTCAGCTGCGCATAGTCCTCCTCGAGGGCGGCCACGGCTTTGACGACCTGCTGGAGCCTCTTGAGCACACGGCCCTCACCGGCACGCAGCAGTTTCTCGAGGGGATTGGCCACGGGGAGATCTCCATCCGTTCGGGCGTCGGCACGGCGAGCCGCCGTGCGACTGGCACATCCCTCTCATGTTACCGACCCGTGACCTGGGATCGCCCTGGATGACGCGGGGGATCTCCGCGCGGTCCGCAACACGCGCGACACGGGGGAGGACGTACAATTCCCTGCGGTCTCGATGAAGGTCATCGGAGCGGGACGGGGCTTGAATGGCGCAGACAGGTCTGCCGACGACGGGCATCACGACGGTATCGGACCGGGGCGTGGCGGATGCCGCGCCGACGACGCTGGTGGGAGGCATCCCCCATCTGGTCGCCGAGACGACACCGGAGCAGGCCCAGACGGACGATCTGCTGCGCCTGGCCGAGATCCTCGATCTCGCCGGAGTGACCCACTGGCTCCTCCGCCGTGCGAACGGCCGGCCCGGCCTCGCGATCGATCGACGCGATCGTGCGCGGGCGTTCGAGGCGCTGACCGCCGCCGCCGAGCCCTGGGCCGCACGGCGCCGAGGGGGCGTCGAGCTCCCCCTCCAGGGAGATGCCCGCCGCGCGTTCGGGCACAGGGATGCCGCGACCCTCTACCGCCCGCGGGTGCACCCCAACGGCACCTTCACGCTCGGGCACACCACCGGCGTCCGCCTCGAGCTGTGGCGCACGCAGGGCGGGGTGATCACGGCACCGCACGCCAACGCACTCACCCGCCGCATCATCGCGGTCGACGACGTGACCGTGACGAGCGTGCGCCGGTACGGGCGCACCTGGCGCACCCTCGAGGGGATGTTCACCCCCGGTGCGGGTGAGTTCACGGAGGACGTGGACCTCGTCTTCTCCTGGGTCGACGGCTCCTCCAGCGAGTTCCAGCGCGAGCGCGCACGGCGCATGAGCCGCTACGTCGTCGGCGACGGCGACGACCACGCGGCGCGATACCGGCACGTCGACGAGATCCGCTACGCCCTGCGCAGCGTCCACATGTACGCGCCCTGGATCCGCCGCATCTTCATCGCGACCGACAGCCCCGCTCCCTGGTGGCTCGCGGAGCACCCGAAGGTGACGATCGTGCGCAGCGAGGAGTTCTTCAAGGACCCCGGCACGCTGCCCACGCACAACTCGCACGCCGTCGAGGCGCAGCTGCACCGCATCGAGGGCCTCGCGGAGCACTTCCTCTATGCCAACGACGACATGTTCTTCGGTCGGGCGGTGCGCCCCGAGCTGTTCTTCACGCCGGGCGGCGTGTCCCGCTTCGTCGAGTCCGGCGTGCGCATCGGCGTCGGCGGTCCGGCCCCTCACCGCAGCGGCCACGACAACGCGGCGCGGGTCAACCGCGCCCTTCTCGAGGAGCGGTTCGGGCGCACGATCACCCGCGACCTGGAGCACTGTGCCGCGCCGCTTCGGCGCAGCGTCATGTACGAGATGGAGGAGACGTTCGCGGACGACTTCTCCCGCACGGCCGCGGCCACGTTCCGCTCCGCCACGGACATCTCGGTGACGAACTCGCTGTACCACTACTACGCGCTCTGCACGGGCCGGGCGATCGCGACGACGGAGCCGCGCACCAGGTACATCCAGACGACCCTGCAGCCCGGGCTCATCCAGATGCAGAAGCTGCTCGCCCGGCGCGACGTCGACATGTTCTGCCTCAATGACGGGAGCACTCCCGAGGTCGACGAGGATGTCCGCGAGCGGGTGCTCCGCGAGACGCTGGAGGCATACTTCCCGGTGCGCGCGCCGTGGGAGCGTGCCGAGCCCGTCAGCGGACGAGGCGGAGAGGCATCGTCGGGGGCTGCGCCTCTCGCGGTTCCCGGTGCGCTGATTCCGGGATGACGACGCCCGCATCCGCCAGGCGCCGCTCGGTCTCGGTCGCGTCCACGTAGGCCAGCGCGGGGGATTCCGCCACGGGGACGACCGAGTGCACGATCGTCTCGTCGTAGACGTGGACGAGGTTGAAGGACTGCGCGGCATCCCACGGCCGCGTGCCGCCGGCCGGCACGCCGAGATCCTGCGTGTAGCACGTCGCGGAGGCGACGGAGACGGGGATGCCCGCGAAGCTCGCCGAGGTCGAATAGTGCAGGTGGCCGGCGAGGATCGTGCGCACATCACTCCCCCGGAGCACGTGCGCCAGCCGTGGCTGCGCGCGCAACTCGACCGTCACGGCGAGGTCGAGCACGCACGGCACCGGCGGGTGGTGCATTACGAGAACGGTGCCGTGGGGCGCGGGAACGACCAGTTCGAGCGCGAGCCACTCGAGCTGCTCGTCCCGCAGCTCCCCGTGGTGGTGCCCGGGCACGGTCGTGTCGAGCACGATGACCCGCAGACCGTCGATCTCGTGCACCGTGTCGACCGGGGCCGTCGCCGCGGCACCGTCGTCGGAGAGCCTCGCGCGGAACGTCGCGCGGTCGTCATGGTTGCCCATGGCCCAGATGACGGGCGCCTCCAGACGAGCGGCCACGGGCTCGACGATCGCGCGGAGATCGTCGTAGGCGGCCGCCTGGCCGTAGTCGGCGAGGTCGCCGGTGAAGATCAGCGCGTCGGGGCGGGCATCGGATGCCTCGAGCTGCGCGAGCGCCCGCGCGAGCCTGTCCCCGGCATCGATCGTGCCGTAGAGACGGTCGCCGTCGGCGCGGAGATGGGTGTCGCTGAGATGCACCAGGCGGTGGCTCGGGCGACCGTATTCCGCGATTCGGATGTTGCCGATCGGGTTCGACATGCCCGGAATGTTACCGGCATGTTTCCTACTGCTGGGTAACGACGCGTGAACATTCCCGTCATATTCAGCGACGGGGCGGCGAACTCCCCCGTGGTCAGCGGCCGTTCGCGGGCGCCGCGGAGACGTCGAGCCGCGGGTGCGGGCCCCTCGACGACCAGGCGCTCGCGACGCCCCGCGCCCCATGCTCGGACGCCCGGACGGCGCGTTCGTCCGCCCACGCGTTGAGCACGTGGCCGGAATGGCCGCGCACGTGTTCGAGGACGACGTCCGGCAGCCCGAGCGCTCGCCGGGAGTCGCGGGCGCGGATCAACTCCTCGAGAAGTTCCCGGTTCTTCGTCGGCGCGCCCGTCGACGTCTTCCACCCGCGCCGGCGGTGGGCGTCCATCCACGTCGAGTAGGTGCGGATGGCGTACGTCGAATCGGCCTGCACCACGAGGGCTCCGACGTCGGCGTGGTCGACGATCGCGCGGAGCAGCCCCAGCAGCTCGCCGACGTTGTTCGTGCCGAGCAGCACGGATCCCGCAGCCCAGTGACCGTCCTGCGCCACCCAGGCCCACCCGGCGGGACCCGGATTGCCCTTGCATGCCCCATCGGTCGCGACGATGTAAGGGGCGGCGGTCACTCCCCGAGGTTACGCGCTTGTGCGCATGCTCCTAGAATCGAAGTGCATACCCGGAATCGTTTTTCCGGCACCGACCCGGGAGGCCCGCGCATGTCCGTCAGGCAGAGCCTGCTCGCCATCCTCGACCAGGGCCCCTGCTACGGCTATCAGCTCCGCGCCGAGTTCGAGCGCCGCACGGGGTCGGGCCCGGCCCTGAACGTGGGTCAGGTGTACACGACGCTCGAGCGCCTCGAGCGCGACGGGCTCGTCGTCAAGGGCGGCGCCGATGAGCACGGGCACGTCCACTACGAGATCACCCCCGACGGGCGCGAGCAGGCGCGCGCCTGGCTGCGCAGTGCCGACTCCCCCGGGTCCGGCGCCCGCGACGACCTCGCCACTCAGGTCACGCTCGCCGCCACCCTGCCCGGCGCGGACGTGGACACGCTGATCCGCCGCCACCGTGCGCGGCTGATGCGCGACCTCGAGCGGATCGAGCGAGGACTCACCGATGCCGACGACGCCGCAGACATCCCCTCACGACTGTCTGCCTCCCGGCGCGATTCGCGTGCGCGGGCGGATCTGGCGTGGCTCGACAGCGTCGAGGCGCAGCTGACGAAGGGCCCGTATGCGGCCTTCCCCCTGTCCGGCGCATCCGACCGTCCCCGCCGCGGACGTCCCCCCAAGGCTCTGTCCGACGCGGCGAATTAGGATCGAGGGTATGGCCGGATTCTGGGGCAAGAGGAAGCGCGAGCAGCAGGCCGAGCAGGACGCCGCAGACGCGGATCTGGCCCGCCGGGCGGGTGCCGCCCTGGTCGCCGCCGACGAGCGGGTGCGATTGACCGCCGACGAGTTGGACTTCGCGCGCGCCGAGCTCGGTGAAGGCGCCACCGGCGACCTCCGCGCCGCGCTCGAGGCGGTGCGCACGCACCTGAGCGAGGCGTTCCACCTGCACCAGCTGAACCACGACGAGATCCCCGACACCCCCGACGAGGTGCGCATGCGCAGCGCACGGATCATCCAGCTGAGCGAGTGGGCCGAGGAGCTGTTGGAGGAGCGCCTGGGCGCACTGTCGGAGACGATCGAGAAGGTGCGGCGCGCTCCCGAGATCCTCGAGCGGGTGCGCCGCGACGCGCGCCGGCTGCGCGAGCGGGTCGAGCCCGCCCGGGACGCCGTCGTCCGGCTCTCGGCTCGCTACTCCGACGCCGCCCTGCGTCAGATCTCCGCGAACCCCGGCGAGGCCGACCAGCTCCTGGCCTTCGCCGAGCACAGCGCCGACGTGTCCACGAGGCGTCGCGAGGCGGGGCAGCGCGAACAGGCGCACGTCGCGCTCGAGGCCGCGACCGAGGCCGTGCGCCGGGCGGAGACGCTGCTGGATGCCGTCGACGGGTGGGAGATCGAGGCGCTGCGCGCCGAGTCCACCCTGGCCGAGGTGATCGACGACTCGCGGGGAGACATCGTCGCCGCGCGCACCGCGCCCCAGACGCCCGCCGTGCAGGCGGCGGTCGGCGCGCTCGAGCGCGCGCTCGGCGCGCTGCCCGCGAGCGGCGCGAAGACCGACCCTTTCGACGACCTCTCCCGGCTGCGGGAAGCGAACGCGGCGCTCGACGCCGCTGTCGACAAGGCACGCGAACGGGCGGCGCGGCCGCTGCCGGACATCGCCCACGTCCGTCACGCGATCGACGACTCCGACAGGCAGCTCTCGGTCGCGCGCAGCGTCATCGCGGGCCACCGCGGGTGGATCGGCGCCGACGCCCGCACGCGTCTGGCGGAGGCGGAACGGGTGCGCGCCGACATCGACCGGCTCCCGGACGAAGAGGACTCCCGCGAACCGGCGCTCGCGATGGCGCGCCGCGCCGGTGCGCTCGCGAGCGAGGCGCTCCACCTCGCGCAGCGCGACATCGACTCCTCCCGTCCGGACGGCATGAACGGTCCCGGGGGCTGGGGCGGGGGCCGAGGCGGACGCGGTGGCGGCATGGGGGACATGATGGGCGGCGTGCTCGGCGGACTCGTCATCGGCGGGCTCCTGGGCGACATCTTCGACGGCTGACACGCCCCCACCGGCGGCGAACGCGCGCCGGCGGCGGATCAGGCGCACATACGCAGGATGCCGGGGAGCCGACCCGGTCGGCGTCCCCGGCATCCTGCGTGCTCCGGTGTCAGGAAGCGAGCGCCTCCTGCGGGGGCGCGGCGGCCTCGAGGGAGATCACTCCGTAGTCCCAGCCCTTGCGGCGGTAGACGACGCTCGGATGATCCGTGCGCGCATCGATGAAGAGGAAGAAGTCGTGGCCGACGAGCTCCATGCGATCGACGGCCTCCTCGACGGTCATCCATTCTGCGCCGAACTTCTTCACCCGGATGACGACCGGGGTGTAGTCCTCCTCCGGCTCGCCGTCGCCCACGACGGGAACCTCGCCGGTGGCGACGGCGCGGATCATCTCGACCGAGGCGGGCTGCACGTCGATGCCCTCGAGCGACCCGCTCCCCTTCTCGAAGTGGGCGCCGCGCGGGTGGTTGCGCGCGTCGACGCGCTTGTCCTTCGCACGTCGCAGCTGCTCGCAGAGCTTGTCGATCGCGAGATCGAGGGCGACGAACTTGTCGCCGTCGGTGGCCTCGGCGCGGACCACGGGCCCCTTGCCGACGAGCGTGAGTTCGACCGTGTCATCGGGGATGCGCCCATTGCGGTACGCACGGTGCGTCACCTTGACGTCGAGGGACTGCGCACGGGGAGCGAGGTGCTCGATCCGTGCCGCCTTCTCCTCGACCACCGACCGGAAACGGTCGCTGACGCCCACACCCACGCCGACGATGTTGGTGTCCATCTTCAGACCTCCTTGCTCGGGGCGATCAGCCCAGACAAGGGCTGACCGCCGGTCGCCGTTGTGCCCACAACCGTAGCCGCACGCTCCACCCGTGTCACGCACGGAATGAGCGCGTGTCGCCCCGATCGGCGCGTCGCCGGGGCGTGGCGGCGATGGTCGCCGCCGCGACCACCTCGCCGCCGGCGGCCGCGACGGCCCGGGCCGCCTCGCGCAGCGTCGCCCCCGTCGTGATCACGTCGTCCACGACGATCACGCGCCGGCCCGCCACGCCCGCGGCGCGCATGCTCAGCGCCTGATTGACGGCGCGCTCGCGACGGTCGAGGCCGCGCTGGTCGGCGGTCTGACGGGTCAGGCGCAGCAGGCGACGGGGTCTCACGCCCGCCGCGCGCATCACCCGTTCCACGACGCGGTACCCGCGTGTGCGCAGGCTCCGTGCGCGCGCCGGGACGGGGACGGCGACCAGCGCGACGGACCCCTCCCTCTCGCGCGCACAGGCAGACAGGGCGGCGGCCAGCGCCGGTGCCATGATGCGCGCGAGGGCGGGACTGCCGTCCTTGAGGGCGCGGATCACCCGCGCCGCCTCACCGGAGTACTCCAGACCGCTCCAGACGGTCAGGCCGCCCTCGTGCGTCGAGCGGGGCGCCGCTGCAAGGCGCGGAGCGCACCCGCCGCACAGGGGGCCGCCGTCGCCCCCGCACCCGGCGCACGCCACGGGAGCGAGGAGGTCGGCGAGGTCGGCCGCCGCGCGTCGGAAGCTGCGCACCGCCTCGTCGAGAGCCCCCATGGGGACAGCGTCGCAGGCGTCGGCCGTCGGGGCCGTCGACCCGAGGCAGCGTCGTGCACGGCGCGACCGGCACCCGCCCGGGGAGGAGCGTCAGCCCGAGCCCATCTGCGACGCCAGCACGGCGACGTCGCCCGTGACGATCTGCCACGCGCTTCCGCGCCGCACATACAGCTCGCCCGAGGCCGTGAGCAGCCGGGCGGAGGTGGAGGTGGCCCCCGCCGCCACCGCGATCGGGTCGCTCGGCGCTGCGAGCACGGTGCCCACACCCCCGACCGTGTGCGAGACGATGGCCGATGTCTGCCCCGCGCCGACGACCACGCCCACCGTCTGCTCATCGAGCCAGGCGATGTCGATCCCGGACGCCTCCAGACGCGTGACCCGGCGGGTCTCGCCGAGCGAGACCGGCCGGCCCTCCGCGTCGCGGACGATGCCGGCCACCACGATCGCGTCGCGGCCGCCCTGGGTCACGATCGCGGCCATCCGTGTGCCGTCCCGCGAGACCTGCAGCGCCTCCACGCGCGTGACGCCGGGGAAGGCCCCGGTGATCTCGACCGGGTCGCCCTCCGCGGGAACCGCACGCAGGGCCGAGGGCTGATCGCGGGGAACCGTCCAGATGGTGCCCGCCGGATCGATGACGGGGTCGGCCAGCCCCGCGCGCGTGTCGACCGTGGTGATCTCCGCCGCGGCATCCACGCGCACGACCCCGCCCGTCGCCACCGCCACCGCGGCGACGTCCTCGCCGCGGCCCGCCGCGATCGCCGTCGTCCCGAGCCCCTCTATCGCGTCGCTGAGCCCGGGGATCGGCTCGAGCTCGTCGTCGGTCACGAATCCGAAACCCGAGGCCGTGAGGGCGAGCGCGCGGGGATCGATCGCCGTGCTCTGCGCCTGGGCGGGCTCGACGGCCAGGGGTGCGCCGTCCACCGCCAGCTCCACCCCCGCGACCCCCGTGCCCATGAGGCTCGCCTGCAGCTGCCGGAGCAGTCGGCCGAGGGTCACGGGGTCGGCCTCGACGGCGTTGCCCGTGAGGTCTACCTGGGCGACGCCCTGCTCGCTCGTGACGCGCGCGATGCCCACCCCCTCGGGCACGGCGGAGACCACCGAGGACGCCAGCCACGGGCTCGGCGAGCCCTCGATGATCGCCTGCGCGATGCGGGTCGCGATGTTGGTGCGAGCCGGGTACCAGCGCACGTCCGGCGCCAGGAAGCTCCAGGTCGGGTCGAAGTACATCACCGAGTAGGGACGGTAGACGGTCTCGAAGGCGTCGGCATCGAGCACGATGCCATCCGGTGCCGCGGTGATGCGCCACTCGCCGTCCTCCTGCTCGGCCAGCTCGTACGACAGGGCCGCCTCGCCCTGCTCGGCCGAATAGTAGGCGCCGCTCGCGTCGACATCCGCCGTCGTGGTGGTCTCCATCTGGATGACGCCGTCGGTCACCACGCTGAAACGGCGGGAGCCCGGCACGTCGACGATGACGCCGGCCTCGGGAGCCCACTCGGTGCGGAACTCCGGAGCGAGGAAGAGGCTCGCCGTCGCCCATTCACCCGCGGGGCTGGTGGCGGCCGCGACGAATCCCTCCACGATCTGCTCGGGGCTCGCGCCCGGCTGGGGGCGGTCGGGCTGGAACGAGAAGTCGGGGATCTCGGGGGCGTCACCCGCCACGAGCCCCGGGTACACCGGACCGCTCGTCGGCAGGCCCGAGCACGCCGACAGCACGATCGCACCCACCGCCAGGAGCGCCGCCAGGACGGCCCGTCGCGCGCGGATCATGTGCGCCCCCCTTCCGCGACGTCGATCGGCTGCGTCACTCCGAGGGTGTCGAACGCCGTGCCGTCGTCTTCTCCGTCGAGGCGCAGCGGCGATGCCTCGATCGGAGCGCCCTCCTGGCGGGGAAGCGTGAGCACGAAGTGGGACCCGCGTCCGAGCGAGCTCCAGACCGCGAGGGAGCCGCCGTGAAGGCGCGCGTCGCCGAGCGCGATCGACAGGCCGAGGCCGGTTCCGCCGATCGAGCGCTTGCGGGATGGATCGGCACGCCAGAACCGGTCGAACACGCGCTCCACGTCGGCCGGCGACATCCCCAGCCCGAAGTCCCGCACGCCGATCGCGACCGCCGAGGAGTTGCTGTCGACGGTCACGACGATCGGTCGCCCCTCCCCGTGCTCGATCGCGTTGCCGAGCAGGTTCCGCACGATGCGGCGCACACGGCGGGCATCCATCTCCACCGGGGAGTATCCGCCGGGCGCCACGAGGCGCACGTCGCTGCCGTGCTGGTCGGCGAGCTGCTGCATCGACGCGATGACGTCCTCCGCGAGGTGCGCGAGGCTCGTCGGCTCCCACTCCAGCTGCACCGAGCCCGCGTCGTAGCGGCTGATCTCGAGCAGGTCGGTGAGGAGCGTCTCGAATCGCTGCACCTGGGCGTGCAGCAGTTCCGCTGCGCGAGCCGTCGCGGGGTCGAACGCGTCGCGCTGGTCGTTGATCATGTCGGACGCGAGGCGGATCGTCGTCAGCGGCGTACGCAGCTCGTGCGAGACGTCGGAGACGAAGCGCTGCTGCACGAGGGAGAGATCGGCGAGCTCCCGGATCTGCGTCTGGATGCTGTCGGCCATCGCGTTGAAGGAGCGCCCGAGCGTGGCGAGCTCGTCCTCGCCCCGCACCGGCACGCGCACCGCGAGGTCGCCGGCGGCCAGGCGCGCGCTCGTGTCGGCGGCCTCCGTGATGGGCGTCGACACCGAGCGCAGGACGAACCAGGCGATCGCCCCGATCAGGACGACGAGCCCGAGCCCCACGATCCAGAGCGTCCCCTGCACGAACCCGAGCGTCTGCGAGGCGGCGGCGAGATCGTACGCGAGGTAGAGCTCGTACGCGCCCACGTCGGGGAAGTCGATCTGCTGGCCGACGACGATTCCCGGCACGGTGCGGCCCGCGGCATCCGTCAACGGCACCGACTGCCACCACTGAGTCGTCTCCCCCGCCTGGACGCGCTCGCGCAGGCCCGCCGAGATGAGGGCGGCGGTCAGCCCTCCCGAGCTGACGTTCTGCGGCGCGATCGACGAGGGCGCGGTGTCCACGCGGATGAGCGCGATGCGATCGCTCGCCGACTGCTGCGCGATCTCCCGGAGGCTCTGGGTCATGAGGTTCTGCAGGCGCACCCGATCGCCCTGCGGGACGGCGGCATCGAGCGTCTCCTGGGCGACGGCGCTCGCTCGCTGCGAGCTCGAGAGCACCTGGTTCAGGCGCGACTGGAAGAGGTCGTTCTGGATGGCCAGCGCCATCCACACGCACGCCACCATGATGACCAGCGCCGTCAGCGCGAGGGTGATCAGCAGCGTGCGGAACCGCAGGGACGTGCGCCACAGCGACGTGCTGCCCTCGAGCCACGTGGCGGGATGTCGCCACGAGAACGCGACCGCCGTCCGGGCGGTCCCCGTCGCGGGCGCGGGGTCGGCTCCGCGCTCGCGCACCGACATGGCGTGCCTCAGCCGACGGCGCCGGCGCGGTAGCCCACGCCGCGCACCGTCGTGACGATCCGGGGGTTGTCGGGATCCTGCTCGACCTTCGCCCGCAGCCGCTGCACGTGCACGTTCACGAGGCGGGTGTCGGCCTTGTAGTGGTAGCCCCACACCTGCTCGAGGAGCATCTCGCGCGAGAAGACCTGCTGCGGCTTTGCCGCAAGGGCCACGAGCAGCTCGAACTCCAGCGGGGTCAGGGCGATGATCTCGTCCCCCCGGCGCACCTCGTGCGCGGTGACGTCGACGGTGAGGTCCCCGATGCGCAGCGCCGCCGAGGCGACTTCGGGCGCCGGGCGCAGACGGGTGCGGATGCGGGCGACGAGCTCCTTCGGGTTGAACGGCTTCACGATGTAGTCGTCGGCACCCGATTCCAGGCCGCGCACCACGTCGGCGGTGTCGGTGCGCGCCGTGAGCATGATGATCGGGACCCCCGACTCGGCGCGCACGCGCGTGCAGACCTCGATGCCGTCCATTCCCGGCAGCATGAGGTCGAGCAGGATGAGGTCGGGGCGCTCAGCGCGGAAGGTGTCCACAGCGGCGGCCCCGTCGGCGCAGAAGGCCGGCTCGAAGCCCTCCGTGCGCAGCACGATGCCGATCATCTCGGCCAGAGCGGTGTCATCGTCGACGACCAGGATGCGTGATGTCATGGAACGGCGTTTCGTCCTTCTGCGACCGGGTTGCGCGCACGGGCATGCGTGCGACCAGGTACTCAGAGTAGTCGAGGCCGCCGCGGACGGCTCGAAGCGGTGCGCGCGTCCGGTGGATGCGCTCCGGCCCCACCGCGGTCCCCGCAACGACCTGTGACACGATGGACTCGCGCGCCCGCCCGGACGGCGGCCGCGCACCCGCGGGGGCGGATGAAGCGGACGGAGGACCCGGTGAGCACGAATCCTACGTGGACGCCCGCCCCCCGGCCCGGCATCATCCCGCTGCACCCGCTCACGTTCGGAGCCATCCTCGGCCGTTCGTTCGCGGCGCTGCGCCACAATCCGCGCGTGCTGCTCGGGTTCGCCCTCGGCGTGCAGGGCCTGGTCTACCTGCTCCTCATCGTCGGGGTCGCCGGCATCGCCTTCCTGAGCTTCTCGCGCCTGGACACGTTGCAGCCGGGCACCGACGACTTCGACGCCGTGGCGGCGGGCTCCACACTCATGACGGCGCTGTCGGGCCTCGTGCTGGGGCTGCTCGCGATGGCGATGCAGATCGTCGTCCAGGCGGTCGTCGTGGGCGAGGTCGCTCATGCGGTGCTCGCCGAGAAGCTCACGCTCGGCGCGCTGTGGCGTCGCGTGCGCCCCGCGCTCGGGCGGCTGATCGGCTACGCGGCCCTCGTGTTCGTCGCCATCGCACTCTTCGTCACGGCCGTGGGCGCCGCGATCGTCTTCGTCGGCACCGTCGTCGCGCCGGCGCTCGCGGTCGTGCTCACGATCCTCGCGTTCCTTGCCGCCATCCCGCTCTACCTCTGGCTCTCGACGAAGCTGCTCCTCGTTCCGAGCACGCTCATCCTGGAGGGGGCGCGGATCCGGGGCGCCGTAGCGCGCTCGTGGCGGCTCGTGCGCGGCCGGTTCTGGCCGGCGCTCGGCATCATCGTCGTCATCGGGCTGCTCTTCGGCACGATCAGCCAGGTCGTCAGCGTCCCGTTCTCGCTCCTCGGCGGCGGGCTCACGACCGTCTTCTCCCCCACGGGCGAGCCGACGACAGGAGCGATCGTGGGCCTGGTCATCACCCTCGGGCTCACGTACGTGGTCACGCTGCTGATCCAGGCGGTCGCGGTCGTCGTGCAGGCCACGGCATCCGTGCTCATCTACATCGACTGCCGCATGCGCCACGAGGGGCTCGACATCGATCTGCTGGGCTACGTCGAGGCGCGCGATGCCGGCGCGACGCACCTGCCCGACCCCTGGACCGCGCACGTGGGCAGGCCCGCCCCGCCCCGCGCCGCGGCGCCCACGGCCCCCGACCAGCCCTCGCCCGCACACGCCGGGCCGCCGGCCCCTGCCGCGATGCCCGCGCCGCCTCGCCCGCCCATGCCGCCCGCCCCGCCGTCGGGCCCCGTCGAACGCCCCGCCCGCTCCGCGACGGACTGGGCGGCACCCGGCGCCGAGGTGGACGGAGCGGACCGGTCGCCGTGACGATGCTGCCCTTCGAGCCGCCGCTGACCCCCGACGGCGACGAGGCCAGGCGCCTCGCCGAGAGCGAGCTCGCCGATCCCGTGTATGCCGCGGCGCAGCCGACGCCGCTCGACCGCATCGCCCAAGCGGCCGGCGATCTGCTCGACTCGCTGTTCGGCGCGGCGGCGCCCCCCGGGCTCGGTCCCGCCCTCCTCGTCGCCGCCGCGGTCGTCGTCGTCGGACTCGTCGTCGTCGCCTTCGTCGTGTGGGGACGACCACGATCGATCCGCCGCGAGAGCACACCGCTCGGTCTGCTGTTCGACGACGACGACGGCAGGGATGCCGCGGCGCTGCGACGGGATGCCGCGGCGGCCGCCGCCCGCCGGGAGCACGGATCCGCCAGCATCCTCCGCTTCCGCGCCATCGCGCGCGGCCTGCAGGAGCGGGGCGTCGTCGACCTGCCCCCCGGCGCGACCGTGCACGCGTTCGCTAGGGGCGCCGCCGCCGCCTTCCCCGCACACGGCGAGCGCCTCGACGCAGCCGCCGACGAGTTCGACGCCGTCCGCTATCTCGGATCCCCCGGGTCGGCCGAGGGGTACGAGCGGATCGCGGCGCTCGACGACGACATCGCCGCCGCGCGGCCGGCACGTGCAGAGGGAACGGGAGCCCGGTGAGCGTGTCCCCCGCAACGGCGGCACCGGCATCCGCCCCGGCGGCGCCCCGGCGGCGCGCATGGGGCTGGGCTGCCATCGCCGGCTTCCTCGTCGTCGTCGGGGCGGCGGGAGCGGCGCTCTCCGGCATCGGCGGCTGGGCCCAGCGCGACGCGCTCGACCCCGACGGCGCGGGCCCCGAGGGCACCCGAGCCCTCGCGGAACTGCTGCGGGAGGGCGGGGTGGAGGTCACGGTCGTGCGAGAGCGCGCCGCTGCCCTCGACGCGCTGGACGCCCGGCCGTCGACGCTCGTCACCGCCGACTCTCCCCTGCTCTCGGACGACTCGCTCACCGAGCTCTTCTCCGGGGCCACCGATGTCGTGCTGATCGATCCGCGGGCGCGTGCCGTCGACCTCCTGCTCCCCGGCGCGACCGCCGGCGGGTACGGGACCGGCGAAACCGTGGAGCCGGGATGCGCCCTCGGCGATGCGCAACGCTCCGGGGCCGTCGTCCCCGGGCGCCTCCTCACGCCTCCCGCCGGCTCGACGGCGGACGCCTGCTACCCCGACGGCGACGGGTACGGGCTGCTCTCCTCGGCGCGGGGCTCCGGACGCGTCTCGATCCTCGACGCCCGCGGGGTGCTCACGAACGAGGTCCTCACCGAGGACGGCAATGCAGCGCTCGGCATGAATCTGCTCGGGCGTCTCCCGCACGTCGTCTGGTACGTGCCGGGCGACGGCGACGCGGACTTCTCCCCCGATGCGACGCTCGGTGAACTGACCCCGGGATGGGTGACACCCGTCCTCGCGCTGCTCGCCCTGACGGCGGCGGCCGCGGCCCTCGCCCGCCGGCGGCTGGGCCCCCTCGTCGTCGAGCGGCTGCCGGTCACGGTCCGGCTCACCGAGACCATGGAGGGCCGCGCGCGCCTCTACGCGCGGGGACGCGACCACGGCCACGCCGCCGATGCCCTGCGCATGGGCGCGACGACACGATGGGCGCAGCTGCTCGGCCTGGGCACGGCGGCGGGCGCGCACGACGTCGCGGACGCGGTCGCCGGCATCCTCGGGTTGCCGCGGGAGGGCGTCCGCGGCGTCCTCGTGGACCGCACCCCGCAGACGGATGCCGAGCTCATGCAAATCAGCGACGCGCTGCGCGACATCGAGTCGGCGCTGGAGGCGGCCACCCGCAGCAACGGACACGACACATGACGAGCGCCCGCACCGGGCAGGAGAAGGAGAACGGGATGACGGATGACGCGCTTCGCGAGGCGATGAACCGGGTTCGCGGCGAGGTCGGCAAGGCAGTCGTGGGCCAGGACGGCGCCGTGACGGGCCTGCTGATCGCCCTGCTGGCCCGGGGGCACGTGCTGCTGGAGGGCGTCCCCGGTGTCGCCAAGACCCTGCTCGTGCGCTCGTTCAGCCAGGCCCTGGGCCTTCGGACGGCGCGCATCCAGTTCACGCCCGACCTGATGCCCGGCGACGTGTCCGGCTCTCTCGTGTACGACGCGCGCTCCGGCGAGTTCGAGTTCCGGGAGGGACCGGTCTTCACTCAGGTGCTGCTGGCCGACGAGATCAACCGGACTCCCCCGAAGACGCAGTCCGCACTCCTCGAGGCGATGGAGGAGCGGCAGGTCTCGGCGGACGGCGTCACGCGACCGCTTCCGGACCCCTTTCTCGTGGCCGCGACGCAGAACCCGATCGAGCACGAGGGCACCTATTCCCTTCCCGAGGCGCAGCTGGACCGCTTCCTCCTCAAGCTCGTCATCGACGTGCCCGGCCGCGATGCCGAGGTCGACGTGCTCCGCCGCCACGCCGGCGGCTTCTCGCCGCGCGATCTCGCCGGGGCGGGCCTCGCGTCCGCCGTGGGGGTCGAGGAGATCCACGCCGCTCAGCGTGCCGCGGCATCCGTGGACGTGTCGGACGACCTGCTCGCCTACGTGGTCGACCTCGCCCGCGCGACGCGCTCCGCACCCTCGGTCCAGCTCGGCGTGAGCCCGCGGGCGTCGACGGCTCTGCTCGCCGCCGCGAAGGCGTGGGCGTGGCTCGGCGGGTACCGCGCGATCACGCCCGACCACGTCCAGACGATGCTCGTGCCGGTGTGGCGTCATCGCTTGCGCCTGCGACCGGAGGCGGAGATCGAGGGCGTCTCGGCGGATGCCGTGCTGCGGTCCGTGCTCGCGCAGACGCGCGTTCCGATCTGACGCGGCGAAGATCATGGTGATCACGGGCAGGCTCGCGATGCTGACGGCGCTCGGCGTCGTCCCGATCGTGCTGCTCTCGAGTGCTGCCGGCGGCTCGGCGCCGGTGGCCTGGGCGACGGGCGCCGGATGGCTCGGGCTGTGCGCGGTGCTGGCGGTCGTCGACCGCGTCGCCGCCGCCGACCCGCGGCGCGTCGACGTCGAGCGGGACGTGCCCGCGCGCGCCCGCCTGGGCGAGGCGGTCCCGACGACGCTCCGCCTGCGCAACCGCGGCACGCGACCCCTGCGGGGGGCGCTCCGCGACGCCTGGGAGCCGACCGCGGGCGCGCAGCCGTCGCGCGCGAGCGTCGAAGTGCCCGCCGGGGAGTCGCGGCGCGTCGCGATCACGCTCATCCCGCGGCGCCGCGGCGAGCGTCGCAGCGACTTCGTCGCCCTCCGCACGCTCGGCCCGCTCGGGCTCGCGGGGCGGCAGCGCGTGCTGCCCGCCCCCGCCCGCATCAGGGTTCTTCCACCTTTCCATTCCCGCCGCCACCTCCCCTCCCGGCTGGCGCGCCTCCGGGAGCTCGATGGGAGCACGAGCGTTCAGGTGCGCGGTCGTGGCACGGAGTTCGACTCGCTGCGCGAGTACGTGCGCGGCGACGACGTGCGCTCGATCGACTGGCGGGCGAGCGCACGCGCGCGCACCACGATGCTCCGCACGTGGCGCCCGGAGAGGGACCGCCACATCGTCATCGTCATCGACACCGGGCGCACCTCCGCCGCCCGGGTCGGCGACGGGACACGCCTGGATGCCGCGATGGAGGCGACGCTCCTCCTCTCCGCCCTGGCCGATCGCGCCGGAGACCACGTGCACGTCCTGATGTTCGACCGGGTCGTGCGCGGGCGGGTGACCGGCAGCCGCGGCGCGGCCCTGCTGCCCGCGCTCGTCGACGCGATGTCCGCCGTGGAGCCGCAGCTGATCGACACCGATTGGGACCAGGTACTCGTGCAGGCGGCCCGGCTGACGAACCGGCCCTCGCTCGTCGTGCTGCTCACCGCCGCGGACGCCCCGGCATCCGCTCGCTCGCTGCTGGGCGCCGTGCCGTCATGGACGGGACGCACCCGTGTGATGATCGGGTCGGTGACGGACGAGAGCCTCGCCGACGTCGCCCGGGACCGCTCTTCCAGCGAGTCGGTGTGGCGTGCGGCCGCCGCGGAGCGGACCCTGCTCGATGCGCGACGGATCGCGGACGCCTTCGCCCGGCTCGGCGCGGACGCCATCGCCGGGGGCCCCGACCGCCTGCCGCCCGCGATCGCTGATCGCTATCTCGAGCTGAAGGCCGCCGGCCGGCTCTGAGTCGCCGCGGCGACCCGCTCCTTGTTGCGAATCATTCAGATGTAGCTAGACTGACGGGGTGACCATGACACCCCTCGACGACGCCGCGGGCATGCCCGCGGCGTTCGAGGCCGCGCCCGAGCTCCGGGCCGCGGGGCTGCGCGTCACGGCCCAGCGCGCCGCGGTGCTCGAGGCCCTGCACGCCTCCCCGCACGCCGCGGTCGATCTGCTGCACGCAGCCGTGCGAGAGCGGGTCCCCGGCATCGCCCTGCAGACCGTGCACGGCGTGGTCAACGACCTGACCGATGCCGGCCTCATCCGGCGCGTGAGCCTGCCCGGCGCGCCGAGCGCCCTGTACGAGCTGCACCGCGCCGACGACAACCACCACCACGTGCAGTGCATCTCCTGCGGGCGCGTCGAGGACGTCGAGTGCGCCGTCGGCGCCGCCCCCTGCCTTCACCCCTCCCATGACCACGGCATGCGCGTCCTCGAGGCGAACGTGACGTTCCGAGCCATCTGTGCCGAGTGCGAAAGGAATCAGCAATGACCGATCCGAACTACACCACGAAGGACAACGGCGCCCCCGTCGCGTCCGATGAGTTCTCGCGCACCGTGGGGTCCGACGGACCCACCGTCCTGCACGACCACTACCTCGTCGAGAAGCTCGCTCAGTTCAACCGCGAGCGCGTGCCCGAGCGGGTCGTCCACGCCAAGGGCGGCGGTGCCTTCGGCACCATGACGATCACCGAGGATGTCTCGGAGTTCACCCGCGCCGCGCTCTTCCAGCCCGGCGCGCAGACGCCCCTGCTGCTGCGCTTCTCGTCGGTCGCCGGCGAGCTCGGCTCGCCCGACACGTGGCGGGACGTGCGCGGATTCGCGCTGAAGTTCTACACCTCCGAGGGCAACTACGACCTCGTCGGCAACAACACGCCGATCTTCTTCATCCGCGACGGCATCAAGTTCCCGGACTTCATCCGCTCGCAGAAGCGACTGCCCCACACGCACCTGCGCGATGCGGACATGCAGTGGGACTTCTGGACGCTCTCCCCCGAGTCGGCGCACCAGGTCACCTACCTGATGGGCGACCGCGGACTTCCCACCTCGTGGCGCCACGTCAACGGGTACGGCTCGCACACCTTCCAATGGATCAACGCCGCGGGTGAGACGTTCTGGGTGAAGTATCACTTCCACTCCCAGCAGGGCGTGCACAACATCACCGCAGAGCAGGCGCAGCAGATCGTCGGCGAGGACACCGACTACTACCTGCGCGACCTCTACGACGCCATCGAGCGGGGCGAGTACCCCAAGTGGGACGTCGCGGTGCAGATCATGACGAACGAGGAGGCGAAGACCTATCGCTTCAACCCGTTCGACCTGACGAAGATCTGGCCGCACAAGGACTTCCCGCTGCGCAAGATCGGCGAGTTCGAGCTGAACCGCAACCCGGTGAACTACTTCGCCGAGATCGAGCAGGCGGCCTTCGCGCCGTCGAACTTCGTGCCGGGCATCGACGCCAGCCCCGACAAGATGCTGCTCGCGCGCATCTTCTCCTACGCCGACGCCCACCGCTACCGCATCGGCACGAACTACAACGAGCTGCCGGTCAACCGCCCTCACGCCGAGGTGCACTCGTACGCCAAGGAGGGCGCGATGCGCCACTTCTACTCCGGCGGCGAGCGTCCGGTGTACGCGCCGAACTCCCTCGGAGGACCGCGCGCCGACGCCGTGCGAGCGGGCGAAGGCGGCTGGCAGAACGACGGCGACCTCGTGCGCACGGCCTACACGCTGCGCGCCGAGGACGACGACTTCGGCCAGGCCAGCACGCTGGTGCGTGAGGTCTTCGACGACGAGCAGAAGGCGCGCTTCGTCGAGACCCTCGTCGGTCAGTACGAGTCGCTCACCCGCCCCGAGGTGAAGGAGCGCTTCCTCTGGTACTGGGGTCAGGTCGACCAGGCGACGGCCGACAAGGTCCGCGCACAGGTCGAGGCCAACGCCTCCGCCGACTCCCCCGGCGCCCCCTACAGCAAGGAGCCCGAGGCGGAGCCCGTGAACGCCTGACGTCGATCGACGTCGCGAGGGGCGGTCGGGGTGTTCTCATCCCGACCGCCCTTCGGCGTTTCCGCTTCCGTGGCCCCACCCTCTCCTGCGATGATTCGGGAGGCGGGCCGAAGCCGGGCCGGCCGGACGTAAGGAGAGGGCGATGTCCCCTGCGCGCAACGACGACCCGTATCCCGACACCCCGATCGACCCGACCGAGCTGGCGCACACGCCGGAGGTGGAGCCGGAGGGTCCCTCGACCGGCGCGAAGCTGGCCGCCGAGGGCTTCGGCACCTTCCTCCTCGTCTTCGGCCTGATCGGCACCGCGCTCTTCGGCTCGCATCTCGCGAACGAGTCGGGCGCGTTCGCCCCGGGGATCGTCTACGTTGCGGCATCCGTCGCCGTCGGGCTCGCCGTCGTCATGGGCGCCTACGCGTTCGGGCCCATCTCGGGCGGCCACTTCAACCCGGCGGTCACGCTCGGCCTGGCCGCCGCGGGCCGCTTCCCGTGGCGGGAGACCGGCGGCTACATCGCGGCGCAGGCGGTCGGCGGCGCGGCCGCCACGACCGCCATCGTGCTCGTGGGCCTGTTCGGCCCGGAGGGGTGGCTCGCCGCCGCCCAGGACGGCGGCTTCGCGAGCAACGGCTGGGGCGTGCTCTCGCCCGGCGGCTTCGGCATGGCCGCCGCCATGGTGATCGAGGTCATCCTGACCTTCCTCTTCCTCCTCGTCATCCTGGGCGTGACGCACTCGACGCGGGGCACGGCCTTCGCGGGAGTGGCGATCGGCCTCTCCCTCACCCTGATCCACCTCGTGAGCATCCCCGTCGACAACACGTCGGTGAACCCCGCGCGTTCGCTCGCGACGGCGATCTACGGCGGCGCCGACGCGCTCGCACAGCTGTGGGTCTTCATCGTGTTCCCGATCGCGGGCGCGCTGCTGGCCGGGTGGTCCTACCGCGCGCTGTTCGACGGCGCGCAGAAGCCGAGGGCGTAGCGCGTCGGAGGTCAGCCCGCCACGAGAGTCGTGGCGCCGCGATCGGCCTCGGCGAGGTCGCCGGTCTCGCCCGCACGGGCCGCCCGGCCGCCCACCCGGATCATGTAGAAGAGGAACGCGCCCAGGGCCGCCGCTCCGATGCCGATCTTGATCGGCCAGGGCCACGGCTGGCCCGTGACGAAGCCCTCGATGAGCGCCGAGACCAGCAGCACGAGCACGAGCCCCATCGCCACGGTCGCGAGCGAGCGCCCCGCGTGGGCCAGTGCCTGGCCGCGCGTCCTCGCTCCGGGCACGATCCACGCCCAGAAGATGTGCAGGCCCGCGGCGCCCGCGACGAAGATGCACGTCAGCTCGAGCATCCCGTGCGGCAGGATGTAGAGGACGAACACGTCGCCGCGGTCGAAGGAGAAGAGCACCGCTGCCGCGGTCCCCACCCCGATCGCGTTCTGCATCAGCATCATGACGGGCCAGATGCCGGTGATCCCGAAGAGCACGCACTGCGCGGCGATCCAGGCGTTGTTCGTCCACACCGTGCCGGCGAAGGATGCCGCGGGGTTGTAGTACTCGACGAACTCGTTCTCCGCGTAGCGCTCCAGCCCGGCCTCGTCCCCGAGCGTCGCGACGAGCACGGGATCGCCCGAGATCCAGGCGGCCACGAGGGCGACGATGGCCACGAACGCGGCGGCGATGACCAGCGTCGTCCAGCGCAGCCGGTACAGCGCGGCCGGCAGCTGGAGGACGAAGAAGCGGGGAACGGCACGCAGCGGGTTCTCGGCCCCGCGCGTGAGCCGCAGGCGGGCGCCCGCGATGAGGGTGGAGATCACATCCGCCTGGGGCGTGCGGCCCGCCGCGGTCTTCGCCTCGGCGAGATCGGCGGATGCCGCCTGGTAGCGCTCCACCAGTTCGTCCGCCTCCCGGCCGCTCAGGCGACGGCGGCGCTCGAGCTCCCGCAGCCGTTCCCACTCGTGGCGCCGGGCGGTGGTCAGCGCGTCGAGGTCCACGCGCCTAAACTACCCGCATGGCAGGCTCCGCGACGCCCCAGCTCACGCGCGTCCACCAGGACGAGGTGCTCACGGGAGAGGCCGTCGCCCTCGATGTCCAGCCCGCGGGCCTGTTCATGCGGGCCCTGGGGGCCGTCATCGACCTGCTCCTGGGCATCATCCTCCTCATCGTCGTGCTCGTGCTCGGGTACGGGCCCCTCGCCCAGGTCGTCCCTCCCGACGCGATGGGCATCGTCGTCATCGCATCGGTCGTGGCGATCACGATCATCCTGCCGACGACCGTCGAAACGGCATCTCGGGGGCGCAGTCTCGGGCGCCTCGCCGTCGGCGCGCGCATCGTCCGCGAGGACGGCGGTGCGTCGGGGTTCCGTCAGGCGTTCATCCGGGCGCTCGTGGGCGTCTTCGAGGTGTATCTCACCGTCGGCGTCGTCGCGGTCGTGACGGGCGCCTTCACTCCCCGCGCGCAGCGACTGGGAGATCTGCTCGCCGGCACCTACTCCCAGCGCACGCGGGTCCCCGCCCTGCCCTCCGCCCTTCCCCCCGTGCCGCCCGCGCTCGAGCAGTGGGCCCTCGTCGCCGACGTGGTGCGGCTGCCCGATCGTCTCGCCCGCAGGCTCGCTCAGTTCCTCCGCCAGGTCGACAAGCTCGCACCCGCCGCGCGGGAGCGCATCGCGGGCGAGCTGCTGGCCGAGGCATCCGCCTTCGTCTCGCCGCCTCCGCCCGCCGACGCCGTGTCGGCCCTGTTCGCGCTCTCGGCACTTCGGCGCGACCGGGAGCTGCGGGCGCTCGAGACGCGCCGTCGGCGCGTCGAGGCCATGGCCCCCTCGCTCACCCACCTCCCGCACGGCTTCCCCGACCGGTAGAGCGGATGCCGCGGCATCCGCACCGGTCGGATCGGCTCAGTATCGGTAGTGCTCGAGCTTGTACGGCCCCTCCACGGGGACGCCGATGTAGGCGGCCTGCGAGGGCGTCAGCGTGGTCAGCTCGACGCCCAGCGCGTCGAGGTGCAGGCGCGCGACCTTCTCGTCGAGCAGCTTGGGAAGCGTGTACACGCCGGTGGGGTACTGCGCGGTGCGCGTATAGAGCTCCATCTGGGCGAGAACCTGGTTGGTGAACGACGCGCTCATGACGAAGGAGGGGTGCCCGGTCGCGTTCCCGAGGTTCATGAGCCGGCCCTCGCTGAGCACGAGCACGCTGCGGCCGTTCGGAAGGCGCCATTCGTGCACCTGCGGCTTGATCTCGACCTTCTCGACGCCCTCGATCGCCGCGAGGCCCGCCATGTCGATCTCGTTGTCGAAGTGACCGACGTTGGCGACGATCGCGAGGTGCTTGAGGGCGAGCAGGTGCTCGGTGCGCACGACGTCGGCGTTGCCGGTGCCCGTCACGAGGATGTCCACCTGCGGCGCGACGGTCTCCAGGCGCGCCACCTGGTATCCGTCCATGGCGGCCTGCAGGGCGCAGATCGGGTCGACCTCGCCGACGATCACTCGGGCGCCCTGGCCGCGCAGCGCCTCGGCGGCGCCCTTCCCCACATCCCCGTACCCGGCGACGAACGCCGTCTTCCCGCCCATCAGCACGTCGGTGGCCCGGTTGAGGCCGTCGGGAAGCGAATGGCGGATGCCGTACTTGTTGTCGAACTTGCTCTTGGTGACCGAGTCGTTGACGTTGATCGCCGGGAACAGCAGCTCTCCCGCGGCGGCGAGCTCGTAGAGCCGGTGGACGCCCGTGGTGGTCTCCTCGGTGACCCCGAGCAACCCGTGCGCGAGACGTGTCCAGCGCTGCGGGTCGGCCGCGAGGCTCGCGCGCAGCGTGTCGAGGATGACGTGATACTCGTGCGGGTCGGATGCCGCGGCATCCGGGACCCGGCCGTCCTTCTCGAACTCGACGCCCTTGTGGACGAGCAGCGTGGCGTCTCCGCCGTCGTCGAGGATCAGGTCGGGTCCGTCGAAGCCCTCGCGCGACCAGTCGAAGATGCGGTCGGTGCAGGCCCAGTACTCCTCGAGCGTCTCGCCCTTCCAGGCGAAGACGGGCACGCCCCGGGGGTCGTCGGGGGTTCCCGTCGGTCCGACCACGACGGCGGCGGCGGCCTCGTCCTGGGTGGAGAAGATGTTGCAGCTGGCCCACCGAACGCGGGCGCCGAGCGCGACGAGCGTCTCGATCAGCACGGCCGTCTGCACCGTCATGTGCAGCGAGCCGGCGATCCGGGCCCCGCGGAGGGGCTGGGCCGGACCGAACTCCTCGCGCAGCGCCATGAGGCCCGGCATCTCGTTCTCGGCGAGCCGGATCTGATGACGACCCGCTTCGGCGAGCGAGAGATCGCGCACGTCGAAGTCGAGTACGGAGGTGGGTACGGCGGCAGGGGCGGCGGTCTGCGTCGGCATCCCGCCATTGTCCCACGCGCCTTCGGCGCGGCGCGCAGCCGGCGGGGTCAGGCCCGCATCGTCTCGTGGCGCACGACGACCCATCCCCTGGGCACCGACATCCGCTCCGTGTGGATCGCGCACAAGTCGTGCGCGTGCGGGTCGCCCGGCGCGCCGAGCGGGCCGAGCGCGGCCATCTGGTCGCCGTAGTCGTACGTCAGCGTCGCGACCGCCTCGCGGGCGCAGGCCACCTTGGAGCAGAGTCTTCCGTACATCGCGGGCCAGCCTATCCGGCGGGCGTCCCCGAGGCGCCGCGCCGCGCCCACGGCGCGCTGGTCAGAAGTAGCGGAACCGCTCGGGGCCGAGATCCCACGGGTCGCGATCGAGGTACTCGGCCGCGGCACGGAACACGGTGCCCTCGACGGCCATGCGCCGGTGGAGGTCGTCGTCGCGGTGCAGGTGACCGAGCCGCTCGACGGGGATCCGGTAGAGCACGATCCGGCGCGCGTCCCGGTCGATGTGCCATCGCGGGATGCCGTCCGCGTCGCTCTCGGGCGGCATCGACGCGATCTCGAACGACACGTCGCGCAGATCCGTCCATGCCGACCGCAGGAACTCCGCCGCGGCCCCGACGGCGATGTCGAACCGGTCGAATCGCGTCTCGAGCGGACCTATCGGCGGCCGGACGACGGCGCTGCGACCGACCCGGCCGTGCCGATCGTGCCGGTTCGGGCGACGAGCACCGGGCGTCGCGTGACGGGGAACCCTGCCGCGCCGAGACACCATGAGACGATCCTACGCGCGGCGGCGCATCGGTCGTGGCGCCCCTGGAGGTCAGGGAACGACGCGAACGGCGGATGCCGCGGACGGTGCCGGCTGCACGCCGTAGCCGGCGAGCGCCGTCGTGGCGGCGTACGACACCGCCGCCACGATGGGAGCGGTCGTCTCGATCCGCCACGTGGTGCCCGCCGGCACCGACAGCGCGCCGGCGTCGCCGGGCCCCAGCGCGAGGGTCTGAGGATCGCCGCCGACGACGGGCGTGAGGGTCACATCGGCCGCCGTCTGGAGTGTCGCGATGTGAATCCGCACGGGCACTCGGTCGGGCGCTTCCGCGACGGCGACGAGCGTCGCACCGTCGATCTGCTCGGGCGCGGGCAGCCAAGAGAAGTCGCGCTGGCCACCGAGCGCGGACGTGGTCCACGCGGACGCCACCACCGGTGCCGGCGCATCCACCCGCACCGTGTAGGCGCCGGCGGCGAGGCCCGGAAGCTCGAGCTCGATCGGGATCCCGGCCTGCAGCTGCGCGGGCGCCGGTGCGATCGCGGGAGTGTCGGATCCCTCGGCGAACACCGTCACCGTGGCCGTCGTCGCCTCGCTCGCCGACAGCAGGCGGACGCGGGCCGTGACGGAGCCCGCGACAGCGGGGTCGGAGGCGGTCGTGGTCACGACGCCGGGTATGGTCTGGCTCAGGGCGGGCGGCGCGGCGGGGCCGGACACGTCGAGCCCCACCGGCTCGAGCGTGACCGTGCGGCTGGACTGCAGCGAGACCACGACGGGTGCGCCGATCGCCTGGATCCGCAGCACGGGGGCGAGCTCGCCGAGCGCGAGACCCGCGAGGGGCAGGGTCACCTGCGTTCGCGCGGCGACGACGACGCCCTCGCCGCCCGGCGGGACCACCGGACCGGACTGCCCGAACACCGTGATGTCGACGGTCGCCGTGACGTCCCCCGGGTTGGCGATGCTCACGAGATCGGCGGCGCCGGTGGACGTGGCACCGGCGGCGAGCCAGCCGTCGAAGCGCGGGGAGGTGCAGGCGGATGCCGCGAAGCCCGACAGGTCGTCCGCCGCGGTGGCTGTCGACTGCGCCGCGGCGAACTCGGCCGCCCGCCCTTCGACGGGGGCTGCGCGCAGGAGCGTGTCCGCGACATCCTCGCCTGTCGCCGACGACCGGAGGCTCTCGGACCGGGCCTCGACGCCGCCACGCGTGACCTGCGCACCCGCCGCGACGGAGAGCTGCCCCGCCTGACCGATCACCCGCCCCGCCGCCAGGAGCGGACCGGGGCAGACCGCGACGGTGTCGGAGGGGGTCGGGGTCTGCACGAGCGCGACGGCATCGCGTTGCATTGTCGGGATGGGCGCGGGGATCGCCAGGACGACGGCCACCACGAGGGCTACGGCGACGGCGGCGCCCACGATGAGGCGCGTGCCGGTACCGAGGGCCCGAAGGGCGCGTGCGGGGTTCATCGTGCCTCCTCGTCGCGGTCGCGTGCGGGCTCGTCGCGGTCGCGTTCCCCGGCCGACCCGACCGCCTGGTGCGCCCCAGGGCCCGGAGCGGCCTCGGGATCCGGATCGGCGGTGAGATCCTCATCGGCCTCGAGATCCTGACCGGCCTCGAGATCCTGATCCGCGACCGTCTCGGATCCACTTTCGGCTTCCGGGGTCGCCTCAGGCTCGGATCCGCTTTCGGCTTCCGGGGTCGCCTCAGGCTCGGATCCGGTTCCGGCTTCCGGGGTCGCCTCGGCCTCGGATCCGGTTTCGGCTCCCGGGTTCGCCTCGATTTCCGGGCTCGTCTCGGCCTCGGCCTCGGCCTCGGCCTCCGCGGGGGCGTCCCCGGGGGGCGGGATCTCCGCCGAGGTGGACGCCGCTCCCCCGGCGGCGGGCGCGACCTCACGCCGGCGCGGCTCGCCCCGGCGCCGACGCGAACGCTCCGCGCGACGGCGGCGCTCCCCCGGCACCCCCACGAGCCGCGACCTGCTGCGCGCCGCGCGCCGGGACGCCACGGTGGGGAAGGCCAACAGCACGGCGATCGCGACGATTCCGAGCTGGGCGAGAGTGATGCCGCGCTGCAGCGCGAGCTCACCGGCCGCGAGGCCTGCCCTGGGTTCGGGATCCCCCGTCACCCGCCACAGCTGGCCGCGGGTGGTGTCGCCGACGGACTCGAGCCCGGCGCGCGCGTCGAGCGATGCCACGGCCTGCAGTCGCAGCGCCGTCGCCGCCTCCGACTGCTCGCCGGGCGTCAGCAGCACGAAGCCGATGGCCCGCTCGCGGAGCGACGCTCCCAGATCCGCCGAGCTCGGCGACACCAGGTCGGCCACGAGGGCGGCGGTGTCGCGATCGGAGGCCGTCGGCTGCGTGCGCACCCCCAGCGCGGTGGTCTGCGCCGTGAGCGTCTCGCCCGCGCCCCAGACCACGCGCGAGGCGACCGAGCCGTCGTCGAGGGGCGTCAGCACGATGGTCGCGATGTCCGGGTCGTCACGGCCGACGGCGGCGACGTAGGCGGGGAGCGTGCTCGCGGGACCGTTGGTCAGCTCGGTCTCACCCCGGACCGGCGCCGTCACTTGGGGAACCGCGAAGGCGATGATGCCGAGCAGCACGGCCGCGGCCGCCCAGGGCCGCAGGGCCCGCACAGGCACGGGAAGCGGGGTGTCCAGGGTCAGCAGCGCGGCCCCGCCCACCCCGAGCCACAGCAGGCTGAGCGCTGGCCCGGGCCACAGGGCGATCGGCTCGCCCGCGGAGGTCTGCACCGCGATGCCGACGACGGCGAACGCGGTCGCGAGCCCCAGCACTGCCGTCCCCAGCAGGGACAGAGCGGCCGCCCATCTCGGCGTGAGCAGCGCGGCGAGCGCGACCAGGGCGAGGGGCGCAAGCAGCAGGGCGATCCACGGGGTGGAGCCGGGTGCCAGGCTCGCCCAGCCCGCGAGATCGGGCGCGGGGACGCCGAGCGCGAGCAGGGCTCGGGATGCCGCATCCGCGCCCATCGACGAGGAGGTGACCAGGCCGGGGTCGGCGAGCAGACCCCACCAGTCGCCGCCGCGGATGCCGCGCTCCCAGATCAGGGGCCCGAAGAGCGCGATCGCCGGCAGGGGCGTCCAGACGACCCGCAGCGCCCCGCGCCCGCCGGTCGCGATCGCCGCGAGCCACAGCACCGCGAGCGCGGGGGCGAGCGACGGCGCGCACGCGAGCACCGCGGCGAGCAGGAGCGAAGCCGCACCCGTGGATCCCCACGAGCGCTTGGCGACCGAGCCGGCGTAGAACAGCCAGGGCAGGAGCAGGTGCGCCAGGACGGGCGCCGGGCGCCCGTCGGTGAGCGCGACGAGGAACGGCGGCGCGAGCGCCCACAGGCTCGCGCCGACGATGCGCACACCGGCGCGCGGCGAGAGGCGGGTCGCGGCGAACCACCCGCCGAGCGCCGCCGCCGGAATCGCGAGCACCCACAGGATGACGAGCGCCTGCGAGGGGCGCCACGGGGTGAGCGATCCCAGCAGCGCGAGGACGGCGGAGAAGGGGTCGGCGGCCCCCGTCGTGTCGAGGCCGAGACCGCGGCGGCCGTACGCGGCATCCATCCACAGACCGTCGAGGCGGTCGTGCAGCGGAAGCAGCCCGCCGCCGCCGAGGGTCGACCACGCCAGGAGCGAGAAGAACGCGCCGATGCCGACGGCGAAGGCGGCCAGCACGACCCAGGCGCCCCCGCCGGTGAAGAAGTGCAGCTCGCCCCGTCGGTCGACGTCATCGCCCTGCTCGTCGCTGTCGTCGAATCGCCGGACCAGCTCGGCGCGCCGCACCCGCAGGGGCGCGAGCTGGCTCCACGGCACCCGGATGCCGCCGGCACGGCCGGCATCCGTGATCCGGCGCCGCGATCGGGCGATCGCGCCGAGACGCACGAGCACGACCATCGTCGCGCGCCATTCGGCACCCACGAGGCCCGGCTGCTTGCGCAGCAGATGCATGACCGTGCGTCCGAACGCGAGGGGCAGCAGGGAGAGCCAGATCAGGGGGACGAGGAAGGAGCGCGCGTACGCCAGCCGGCGGTGCAGCTGCGCGACACGGAGGGGCGCCGCGCGTCGACCGCGGCGACGGACGTCGCGCGGGTCGGGAAGCGCGGCTACGCCGTCGCCCGCGACCGCGATCCGCGCGCCCGGGACGAGACCAACACGACCGCCCACGAGCCGGGAGCGCACACCGAGATCGAGTCCCTCGTCGGCGCCCCACAGGGCGGGGTCGAGCCCCCGCAGCAGATCCCACGCCTCCCGGCGCACGAGGAGGCCCCGCACGTCGGCCCCGAGCGCATCCTCGCGGATGTCGTGCTGGCCCTGGTCGAGCTGGCCGTCGACGAGCCCCACCGATCGGCCGAGCCGCGTCATCGACACGCCGAGCGAGACGATGCGGTCGCTCTCATCCCATGCGACGAGCTTCGGGGCGACCATCGACACCGACGGGGCGAGCTCGAGCGCACCCGCCAGGCGGCGAAGCGCCGCGGGGTCGGGCGCGGTGTCCTGCGCGAGGAGCCAGACGGCGTCGGCGCGTCCCAGCCGCACGCTGCCCATGCGCAGCGCCGCGGCGTAGCCGGTGCTGCGGGGCGCCTCGATGACCGCCTCGGCTCCGGCGCGCGCGACGAGCTCGTGCAGGCGCGGGCGCGCTTGACCTATGACGACGACCGTCAGGGCGTCGACGCGCCGCGATTGGGCGGCGAGCGCCTCGATCGTCCGTTCGAGGTGGGCCATCGCCCGATCACCGGCTCCGTCGGAACGCGCGACGAGAAGAGCATGAACACGGGCTGGCATGACGTCGTCAGCCTAGGCGCGTCGCGCCCGCGCCGCGGGCGCACGCGCCGAGCAACCTCAGACCGCGCGTCGCTTCAGCTTGCGACGTTCGCGCTCCGACAGTCCCCCCCAGATACCGAATCGCTCGTCGTTCTGCAGCGCGTAGTCGAGGCACTTCCCCCGCACCTCGCACGACGTGCAGATGCGCTTGGCGTCGCGCGTCGAGCCGCCCTTCTCCGGAAAGAATGCTTCCGGATCCGTCTGCGCACACAGCGCATCCGTCTGCCATGACAAAGGATCTTCGCCGTCAACCGGTCGTCGAACCCCCGGGACCCCCAGCTTCACCGGGTCGACGAACCAATTGTCGGGTACACCGGAACGGAATTCCGAGCCCGCCATATCGTCTCCCACCTATAGCCCCCCGCGCGCTCGCGCAGTGCACCAATTACACCCGTGTAATTCCCTTCAGGTCAAGCGCGGAATCGTAAACCCTCAATCGAGGGATGAACCTTCGCGACGCGCCGGACGAAGATCACGATCCGATGAGGGCTCCCGGCTGCGCCAGGAAGACCTCTCCCGCCCCACCCACGAGCACGCTTCCCTCGTCGGGCGTGACGAAGAGCGCCCTCCCGGGCGCGAGGGTGCGCGCGTGCTCCGTCCCGGTGGCGGCGCCGCCGACCCGCGGCGCTCCCGCGGTCGCGAGGGCGATGGCGGGGCCCGCGAGCGCGATGCGCGCATCCGCCCCGGCCGTCGCCCGCACCCGGGTGAGGGAGAAGTCGGACACCGGCGCCTCGAACACGTCGACTCCCGCGGCACGAGCCTGCGCAACGAGCAGCGGTGCGGGCGCCGGGGAGGCGTCGAGGATCTCCACGAGCTCCGGCACGTCGATGTGCTTGGGCGTCAGCCCGCCGCGCAGGACGTTGTCGCTCGCGGCCATCAGCTCGACGCCGAGGCCCGAGAGATACGCGTGGGGCACCCCGGCGGGGACGAAGATCGCCTCGCCGCGGGAGAGCACGACGCGGTTGAGCAGCAAGGCGACGCCGACCCCCGGATCGCCCGGGTAGGCCTGCTCGAGGCGCGCCAGCGCGGCGACGTCGTCGGCGAAGGGCCCCCCGTCGGTCTCCGCGACGGCGCGCGAGACCTCGGCGGCGAGCTCGGAGGCATCGCCCGACAGGAGGTCGCGCACGGCCTCGCGGAGCGTCGCGGCGGGGTCCCCCGTGAGGAGGCGGGAGCGCAGGCTCGCGATCTCCGAAGCGACCCCGGCCAGCGACGACAGGAGCGAGTCCAGATCGGCGACGGAACGGAATCCCGCGAGCGCCTCGAAGGTGTCGCTGAGCGCGACGATGACCTCCGGCTTGTGGTTGGCGTCGCGGTAGTTGCGGTGCGCGGCATCGCGCGGGATGCCCGTCGCCTCCTCCCTCGCGAAGCCCCTCCGCGCCTGCTCGAGCGACGGGTGCGCCTGGATCGACAGCGGCGAGCCGGCCGCCAGGAGCTTCAGCAGGTAGGGCAGCGGCCCGTCCACGCCGTGCTCCGCGCCGTGCGCGGCGATCCACGCATCGAGCGTCGACCCGTCCTCGAGCTCCGCGGGATCGCCCGCGTGGTCGCCGAACCACACCTCGGCCTCGGGAGCGCCGGAGGGCTCCCGACCCTCGAGAGCGGCGATCGCATCGGCGGAGCCCCAGGCGTAGGCGCGGGGCGTGTTCGACAGCGGCACCAGCATGCCTCCAGCCTACGGGCGGCGGGTCCGGCATCCCGGTCGTCCCGCCCCGGCACGGGTACCCTGAAGTCACCATGGCCGTGCACACGCGACACCCCGCCGGGGCTCCCCCCTCGGCGCCGTCGCGCGAGTCGACCGGCCACCTCCTGCTGCGCGGCTACGCCGTGCTGCTGCTGTTCATCGCTCTCGCGACGAGCTTCTGGTTCAACCTCCTGGGCGCCGCGGGGCTCGGCGTGCTCGTCGGCGTCACGACGATCGTCAGCATCGCGCTCTGGATCGTGCTGCGTCCGCCCATCGTGTGGCGCCTGCTCCCCTGGCTCCCGCTCACCTACGTCGTGTGGGCCGCGGCATCCGTGCTGTGGTCGGCGTGGCCCGACGCGACCGCCCTCACGTGGGCCCTCCTCGCCGCGACGACCGTGCAGGCGCTGTTCCTCGCCAGCGTGCTGACGTGGCGGGAGCTGGTCGCCGCGATCTCCTCCGCGCTGACGTGGATCGTGGGGCTCTCCCTCGCGTTCGAGCTCTGGGTGTCGCTCGTCGTGCACGGGCCCGTGCTTCCGAACTTCCTGCTCTGGGACGGCGAGCTGGTCACCGAGCTGTACTGGTCGCGCGACAATCTCTTCGACGGGGGTCGGATCCAGGGCATCGTGGGCAACGCGCATCTGCTTGCGATCGCCTGCCTGCTGGCTCTCATCGTGTACGCCATCCGCATCGCGAGCAGCCCACAGCGCCGAGCCTGGTTCATCGGGTGGAGCGTGGTATCGGCGTTCCTGCTCTGGCGCTCGAGCTCGGGCACCGTATGGCTCGCGCTGGCGGCCGTGGCGGTCGTGCTGGCGACGATGCTGCTCATGCGCACGACACGGGCGCCCGGCGAGCGCACGAAGTACTACGTCGCCTACGCCGGCCTCGGCATCCTCGGGGGGATCGTCCTGTGGCTCTGGCGCGACGATCTACTGGAGTTCCTGGGCAAGTCGAGCGACCTCACCGGCCGAGGGGGGATCTGGCAGGCGGTGGCGGAGCGCGCCGCGGAGCACCCGTGGCTCGGCTGGGGGTTCTCGACGCCGTGGCTTCCGTGGGTGCCCGAGTTCGACGGGTGGATCATCGTCAACGACCTCACGGTTTTCCACGCGCACAACGTGTGGCTGGATGCCTGGATGCAGCTGGGCATCGTCGGCGTCGCCCTCCTCGGCCTGTCGTACCTGGCCGTCATCTGGCGCGCCTGGTTCTTCGCGATCGACCGGCCGCGCTGGGATCTCCGCGCCGATCGCCCGTACCAGGCCCTCACCCTGCTGCCGACCCTCGTCATGACGGTGCTGCTCGTCCAGGGGCTCGCCGAGTCCCGCCCGCTGGGCGAATGGGGGTGGCTGTTCCTCGTCCTCTTCGCGCACAAGCTCGCGCAGTCCCCGCACGTCGGCGAGGGGCCCGCCGAGCAGAGCCTCGCGATCGAGCGCGGCGAAGCCCTGCGGCGGATGCCGCGATGACGGATGCCGCGGGCTACGGCTCGCACCCGCTGCGGACCTGGGTGAGCGAGACGCTCGACTCCGCGGTGTTCGCCCGCGCGTTCACGCTCGCCGCCTTCGGCGCGGTGCTCTCCTCCTTCGCGATCCAGCGCCTGTCGGGCGGCGTCGTCTACGCCACGATCGTCGCGGGGCTGTGCCTGGTCGGCGCCGCGATCCTCGTGCGTCGCCGCCGCGAGGTGAACCTCGTCCGGCTGCTTCCGTCGACGCTCGTGCTCTTCGTCGCGTGGCTGCTCGTCACCACCGTGTGGAGCTCCGACCGCGGGGAGACGCTCTCGGGATGGGGTCACACCGCGGCGCTCGCGTTCCTCGGGATCGTCGTCGGTCACGTCCGGGACACTCTGCAGACCGCACGCGCGCTCGGCGACGTGCTGCGGGTGATGCTGGCGATCTCGCTCGGGGTGGAGGTGCTCTCCGGCATCCTGCTCGACATGCCGTTCCGGTTCCTCGGGGTCGCGGGCAACATCGCACTCGGCGGACCCGTGCAGGGAGTCTTCGGCACGCGCAACATGCTCGGCTTCATCGCCGTGATAGCCCTCATCACCTTCGTCGTCGAGTGGCGCACGACGTCCGTACGGCGCGGCGTGGCGATCTTCTCCATCTCCCTCGCGGCGCTCATGGCACTTCTCTCGGCCTCCCCCACGGTGTTCGTGCTCGCGCTCGCGGTCGCGGCCGCGACCGGTGCGCTCGACCTCATCCGCCGCACCCCGGAGCCCCGTCGTCGTCCCCTCCAGGCCGCCCTCGCGGGAGTCGTGGTGGTCGGCCTCACGATCGCCTACGCGTTCCGGCACCTGATCATCGGCCTGCTCAACGCGGGTTCCGACTTCGCGACCCGCGCCGAGCTGTGGGACACGATCCTCGTCTACGTGCGCGTGCGCCCGGTCCAGGGCTGGGGCTGGTTCGGCCCCTGGCCGGTGCAGGAGTTCCCCTTCGTCTCGATCAACATCATCACGACCGATCGCCACGCGTCGGCCCTCAACGCCTACTTCGACGTCCTCCTGCAGGCCGGCTGGGTGGGGCTTCTGCTGTTCCTCGTGATGTGCGGGATCGCGCTCGTGCGTTCGTGGCTCGTCGCGAGCGCCCGCCGCTCCGTCGTGTACGCCTGGACCCCGCTCGTGCTGGTCACGCTGCTGGTCGACTCCGCCTTCGAGAGCTTCACGCTCTCCGGGTTCGGGTGGATGCTGCTGACCGTGTGCCTCGTGCGCGCGGGGCTCTCGCGCTCGTGGCGCGAGCGCATGCGCAGCGCCGAAGAGGCGGAGGGCTCGGGAGAGCTTCCGCACGACGCGCGTGGGTGATCCGCGCGGCGGATCCGGCGGGCCCGGCGCTTCCCCAGGAGTCGCCACGCTCTCCGGGGTAGGCTTCCTTCTCGGCTCGACGCCTCGCGCCCGCCGACCCCCTTCGGAGATGCCCCTGTGACACACGTCCTCCAGAATGTCGTCTTCCCCCTCGAACGCGACCCCGACCTGCTCCCCCTCTACGCCGACCCCGAGACCTGGTCGGTCATCGACGAGGAGCCCGTCCGCGTGTCCAGCGTCGCTCACCTCGGCAACGTGCTGGGGCGATCGAGCGCCCGCATCGTCGCCGGCCGCCGCGTGTCGTTCGGCACGTACTTCAACGCCTTCCCGGCGTCGTACTGGCAGCACTGGACGGGTGTGCGCGAGGTGCGGCTCACGGTGCGCACCGACGGGCCCGCGACGATCCTCGTCTACCGCTCGAACGGCGGCGGCACCAAGCAGCGGCTCGAGACGCGTGAGGTCACCGGCAGCGCCGAGACCTCGGTCGACGTCGCTCTGACGCAGTACAGCGACGGCGGCTGGATCTGGTTCGACATCGTCGCCGACGAGGCGGCGGTGACCTTCCAGGGCGCGGAGTGGACCACCGAGCAGGAGCCCGTGCGCTCGGGGCGCGCCTCCCTCGGCATCACGACCTTCAACAAGCCCGATTACTGCGTGTCCACTCTCGCGGATCTGGCCGACGCGCCCGGGGCCCTCGAGGTGATCGACCGCATCTACCTCATCGACCAGGGCACGCATCTCGTCGCCGACGAGCCGGGCTTCACGGAGGTCGCCGAACGCCTGGGCGAGCGGCTCCGGGTCATCCGCCAGCCGAACCTCGGCGGATCGGGCGGGTTCGCGCGCGCGATGCTCGAGACCCTCGACGCCGGAGAGAGCGACTTCGTGCAGCTGCTCGACGACGACGTGCGCATCGAGCCGGAGTCGATCCGGCGGTCGGTGACCTTCGGTCGCTACACGAGCATCCCGACGATCGTCGGCGCGCACATGTTCGATCTGCTCGACCGGCCGCGCCTCCACGCCTGGGCGGAGGTCGTCGACGAGACGCCCTTCATGTGGCGCAACCTCTTCCAGGAGAAGATGCCGCACGACTTCTCCGTCGCGAACCTGCGCCAGTCGCCTCTCCTGCACATGCGCCTCGACGCCGACTACAACGGCTGGTGGATGTGCCTCATCCCCACGCAGATCCTGCGCGAGGTGGGGCTGTCGCTTCCCGCCTTCATCAAGTGGGACGACGCGGAGTACTGCCTGCGTGCGCGCGAGGCCGGCTACCCGACGGTGTCGCTGCCCGGCGTCGCGCTGTGGCACGTGTCGTGGGTCGGCAAGGACGACTCGATCGACTGGCAGGCCTACTTCCACGCCCGCAACCGCATCGTCGCGGCGCTCCTGCACTCGAACGCACCCGCGGGCGGCACGCTCCCCCGCCACAGCCGCAGGGTCGACCTCAAGCACCTCATGATGATGCAGTACTACCCGGTCGCGCTGCGGCACCGTGCCCTGCGAGACCTGATGCAGGGCCCCGCGCACATGTGGCGCACGCTGGCGACCGCGATGCCCGCGGCACGGGAGCTCGCGGCCGAATTCCCGGAGACGGTCGTGCACCGCGACACGGGTGTGCCGATGCGTTCGCGGCGCGGGCGGCAGGTGTTCAAGAAGCTCCGGTTCAACGTCTACGACAACCCGACCGGCATCCGGCTCCGCTTGTTCACCGCCCGGACCCTCGTCGCGCACTGGTTCCACGACCCCAAGCCCGAGAACCTCGCGCAGCCGGAGGCCGAGTTCGGAAAGCTCGATGCGCACTGGTGGCGTATCCCGCGTTACGACAGCGCGATCGTGAGCGCTGCCGACGGGTCCGGGAAGAACATCTACACGCGCGACCGCGCGAAGTATCGCCGGATGCTGACGGATTCGGTCCGACTACACCGCTCGCTCGTGCGACGCTGGCCCCAGCTTCAGCGCGAGTACCGCGCGGCCCTGCCCGACCTCGTCTCGACCGAGGCCTGGCGCCGCCGTTTCGAGGAGGCCGCGTGACATCGCCGGAGACCACACCCCAGAGCCGCACCGGCTCCGCGTTCGATCCGGCCTCGGCGACCATCGCGATCGTCACGTACAACCGCTCGGGCCTGCTCTCCCGGCTCCTCGAGTCAATCGCCTCGATGGACCCGCAGCCCGGCCACGTCGTCGTGATCGACAACGCATCGGTGGATGACACGACGGACGTCGTCGAGTCCTTCCGCGACCGGCTCGGAACGGAGCTCGTCTACCGCCGCCTCGACACCAACACCGGCGGATCGGGCGGGTTCAGCGAGGGCATGCGCACGGCGTACGACCTGGGGTCCACGTGGATCTGGCTCATGGACGACGACGTCGAGGTCATCCCCGACGGTCTCGCGCGGATGGGAGCCTGGGCGCCGCGCTTCAAGAGCGTCCAGGGGCGCCGTTACGACTACGACGGCAGCGAGTTCTACTGGCAGTACCGCCTGTCGATCCCTCTCGGCATCCCGATCCCCTTCGCCCCCGCGGATTTCGACGAGCGCGGGTACCGCGAGATGAACTCGGGATGCTTCGAGGGCATGTTCATCCACCGCGACATCGTCGAGAAGATCGGCCTGCCGGACCCTCGCTTCTTCATCTACTGGGACGACTCGGTGTACGGCTGGCTCGCCTCGCAGCACACCACCTCGGTGATCGTGAACGAGTTCGTCCTCAAGCGCACGCGCGAGATCAAGCAGTGGGATATGGGCATCCGTCATCTCAACGCCTCGAGCAACGCGTACCGGTACTACATCATGCGCAACCGCGGGCACATGAAGCACTACTTCCAGACCCACGGCGCGTACCGGCCGGTCAGGTTCGCGGCAGGGACTGCTCTGACCTTCGCGAAGGAGCTCATCCGGCTGTTCTTCGTCGAGCGCACGGTGCGCGGCACGAGCAACCTCTTCCGAGGGATGCGCGACGGGCTCCGCCTCGCGCGTGACCGCTCGTGGTCGCCGATGCCGCCGCTCACGCCTCGAGGCTGAGCGCCAGCGCCGCGCCCTCTTCCTGCCCGCGAGACGGACGGAGTCCCCCGCGGCGAGTGACCGTGGGGTTCAGCGCGGCGGGGCGCCGGCAGCAGGAACCCGAAAAGCGGTCGATTCGTAGACCCAGGTCGACGACCAGTTCTGGCGAACGTAGTCGCTTTCGCCGGGGCTCGCGGTGTAGAAGTGATGCCGAACGGTCGGGCCCCAGAAGCGTGCGACGGGCACGGTCTGCGGCACAGTCGATTCGGACGGATAGACGTAATAGGCCACACCCTCGTACGACCAGACGTCCGGCCACCTCCGGATCACTTCGTCTCGCTCGCCCGCATGAGCCGTGTAGAAATGGCCGGCGTACTCCGCGCTCCAGAACCGGAAGAGAGGAACGGTCCCGGGCACCTGAGTCGTGAACGCTGTATAGGCAGAACCCTCGTAGTTCCAGACATCGGCCCACCGCTCCCGGATCATGTCGCGCTCGGCTGCGCTGGCTGTGTAGAAGTGGCCGCGATACGCGGGGCTGTAGAAGCGGAAGATCGGCACCTCGGCGGCCACACCGACCGCTCGCGGGTAGCTGGCGAAGTTCTGCGTGTAGTACGGGCGTCCGCTCGAAGAGACCGCATAGCCGATGCCGAGATGCGTCGCATCTGCACGCAGGATGTTCGCCCGATGTCCCTCGGAATTCATCCATCCATCGACGACGGACTCGTCCGAATATCCCATCGCGACATTCTCGGAGGCTGCAGTCCATCCGACCGGGTACCGCGACTGATAGCCCGTGCAGTGAGCCATGGCGTCGTTCGCAGCCTGCTTCTGCGAACACGACTGCGCCACCTCGTTCAGCACCTCATGAGCCGACACCGGAGCCAACCCCGCCGCGGATCGCGCTTCGTTGGTCTCCGCGAGAATGTACCGGCGCGCCGCTTCCTCGCCTAAGACGACTTGCGCCCGCGCGACCGCCGGGCCCGCGGTGGAGACGGAGGGGGAAGCGTGGGCCTGGTGCGGAAGACTGATCGCACAGATCAAGAAGACCATCACGCCGAGAGTGGAGTGCCTGCCACGGAGCACGAGAACCTCACTTGAATACCCCGCCGCTCCCCAGCGCAACGGATATTACGGCAACGCCTCTCGAGCACCGAATCGGATCTCTGCGTGCCCTGCATCGCCGGAGCGAATCCCGCAAGAGGCCCCACCCCGTCGCGCCCAGACACCGCTGCCGACCTCGTCGGCGGGCCGATCGCAGCTAGGGACTGCTGTGGTCGGAGTTGTACCGCGCCAGCACCTCGTCGATCGGCGCGTCCATCGCGAGGTGATGCTTGCTGAGGTACAGACCACGGGTGCAGAAGCGCCGCAGGTCGCGCTCGTTGTGAGAGACGAAGAAGAGCGTGCGCCCGTCGGCCAGCAGCTCGTCGATGCGCGTGTAGCACTTCTCGCGGAAGGCCTTGTCCCCCACGGCGAGCACCTCATCGACGAGGAGGATCGGCTCCTCGAGCTGTGAGACGACGCTGAATGCGAGCCGCACCTTCATCCCGTTGGACAGGTGCTTGTACGGAGTGTCCACGAAGTCCTCGAGCTCCGCGAAGTCGATCATCCCGTCGAAGCGGCGATCCACCTCGGCGCGATTCATCCCGTGGAGTCCCGCCGTGAGCTTCACGTTCTCCCGTACCGTCAGGTCGCCGACGAACCCACCGGTGATCTCGATGAGCGGGGCCACTCCCCCATTGACCCGCACATGGCCCTCGTCGGGGAGCATCACCCCCGCGACGAGTTTGAGAAGAGTGGACTTGCCCTGGCCGTTGCGCCCCACGACGCCGATCGATTCCCCGGGTTGCACGTCGAAGGAGACGTCGCGGAGTGCCCAGAACTCTCCTGGGCGCGCTCGCCTCGACGAGTCGGAAAAGAGGTCCTTGAAGCTGCGCCGCCCGCGCCTGTTGCGTCGGAAGCGGACGCCGAGGTCGCGGACCTCGATCGCGGGGGGTGCCATCACAGCTCCTTCAGCACGGGTCGCTCGAGCGCCCGGAAGACCACGAGCCCGAGGAGGAGGAACAAGATGCTCATCGCCGCGCCGACCGCGACGGCGAACGTGTCCCACTGGTCGGGGAAGAACGCGGCGCGGTAGAGGATGAAGATCCCGGAGAGCGGATTGAAGGCTGCCAGCTGGGGGAAGATGCCCGGCAGGTCCCCGACGCTATAGATGATGGGTGACGCGTAGAAGAGCGCGCGGAGGATCAGCTTCGTCGTGCGCTCCAGGTCGGAATAGAGCACGCAGAGCGGCGCCACGATCAGCCCGAGCCCGACGAGCAGCGAGACCTGCAGGGCGACCGCGAGGGGGAAGAGCAGGATGCCCCACCCGACCGCGGCGCCGGACACGATCGCGAAGATCGCGAGCACCGGCAGCGAGAAGAGGAACTCGATGCCCTTGCTCAACACGATGCGGCCGACCCAGATCGATCGCGGGATCGCTGTCGAGCGCACGAGCTTTGCGTCCTTGTTGAACGCCCGCGTGAAGTCGCCGACGGCGGCGTTGAACCATACCCAGGGCAGCAGCGCGGTGATGAGGAAGACGATGTACGGGTCCTCGCCGACGGAGCGCTGGAACACCTGGGTGAAGACGAACCAGTAGATCGCGCTCATGACGAGCGGGTCGAGGATCGACCAGAGATACCCCAGCGCACTCGTGGCGTATCGCACCTTCAGATCGCGCGCGGAGAGCAGCCACAGCGCGTGGAGGTAGCGCCGCGGCGATCCCGGGGCTCCGACGGCGGTGGTCACCGGATGAGTCTATGGCCGCCCGCGACCCCTATGAGCCTCACGCCAGTGCGGCTCGGATCCGATCGATCTGCCCGCGATCGGTGGGCGCGACGGCGTAGAGACCCACACGGACGAAGTCATCGATCGTGATCCCGTAGGGCGCCACCGAGTCCAGATACGTGAGGAAGTCGTCCTCAGAGGCGAACTCGTACACGCGGACTTCGCTGCCCTCGAGAAGTCCCACACCCCACTGGGCGATGTATTCGGCGTCGCCCTCGAAGCGGAAGTCCGTCAGTCCGAGCGTGGCGACGATCCGCTCGATCTCGCTGTCGGGGGTGGGAGAAGCCGTCGGCGTCGGCGAAGCGGACCCCGACGGGGTGGCCGGTGCACCCGGCTGAGACGGCGCCGCCGAGTCCGACGGAGACCCCGTCGCGCCCGGCGAGGCGGCCTGGTCGGGAGCGCACGACGCGAGGACGACGACGAGCACGACGGCAGCGAGGGGAAAGATACGTCGGGACACAGCGACACCTTACGTCGGCAGATCGCGTCCGCGCGCTCACCACGCCCGCCGCCCGGGGACGTCCGTGTGCGACCGCTCGTACGATGAAGCTTCCCCACCGCCGCGAAAGGGCACAGCAGGATGACGGACGACCTCACAGCCAGTGACAGAGCGCATCTGCGCGCCGCGATCCATATCGCCGAGCAGTCACGCGAGGACGGAGCACATCCCTTCGGCGCGATCGTCGTCGACGCCGGCAGACGCACCGTCGCATCGTTCGGCAACAACTCCCTCCCGCCGGAGGGCGATCCGACTCAGCACGCAGAGATGCGCGCGGTTGCCGCGGCGTCACGGACGCTCGGTACCGAGGCCATGGCGGGCTCCACGCTCTTCACCAGCGCCGAACCCTGCGTCATGTGCGCCGGCGCCGCGTACTGGAGCGGCATCGACCGCGTCGTCTACGCCCTCTCGGAACGGCGACTGCTCGAGCTCACCGGCGCGCATCCCGAGAACCCCACGTTCTCGCTCCCCTGCCGCGAGGTGTTCGCCCGGGGACAGCGCGAGATCGCCGTGGTCGGTCCGGTCCTCGAAGACGAGGCCGCGGCCCCTCATCGCGGCTTCTGGCGGTAACCGTACGCCTGCGTGGGGTTGAATCGTTCCGTGCTCCTGTTCCGACGGCCATCGCGCCGCTCCGTCGTCTTCGTCGTCGAACCGCGCTTCGCGGAATCGGGGACATCCGTCATGCGCGGGCAGCAACTTTCCGAGATCGCACAGTCGTCGGGTCTGTCGTCCCGGACGATCTCCTGTGCGCCGGTCGACCCGAGCATCAGGCGCAGTGACATCTTCCTCACGAAGGGTGTGATGAAGACGGGTGACCTCGACCTTTGGAAGCGCTGGCGACGACAAGGCAACAGGCTCTTCCTCGACCCGGTCGACGAGGGGATCAATGACGCGCTCATAGACGCAGTCGACGTCGTCGTGGCCGCGTCGATGAGCGCCTACGACGCCTATCGCACCGAGTTTCCCCGAGCAGACATCCGGCTTCTGAATCACCATGTAGATCCGCGCGTCGCGGAGGCGCTTCAGCGCCACAGCGACAAGCCACGGCAGACGGGCATCGGCTACTTCGGGGAACCCGTCAACACCGTCCGCACAGATCGAATCGCGGATCACGTGACCTTCGTTCCCGTGAGCACCGCTCGGCAGGACACCGGGTGGTTGGAATCGATCGCGGCCTTCGACATGCACTACGCGATACGCAGGCCTCGCGCGCTCGACCACCACAAGCCCTTCCTGAAGGGATTCACCGCTGCGGCCTGCGGCGCCAACATCCTCATCCAGCGCGGCCAACCCGAGGCGGCCCGATGGCTCCCACCCGAATATCCGTTCTGGGTCGAGACCGATCCGGACGAGGCGGCGATCCTGCGAGCCATCGAGCAGGCCGAGGCGTCGCGTGGGGGTCCCGAATGGCGCGCCGGCCTCGACGCGATGCGGTCGATCGCCTCCCGCACCTCCCCCGCGGCCATCGGGTCGGAACTCGAAGCGCTCTTCAGCTAGGTCGTTTCCGGGTACCCCGCTGCAGGCGCATCCCGACCGCCCGGACAAGCGCTCGCGCGGAGGAGGAGATGCCCGTCGAACGCGCCAGCTCAACCTCCCTCTCCCAGACCTGACGCCGCAGCGCGTCGACCTGAGCTTCGAGTCTCGAGCGCTCCGCGACTCCCTCAGAGATCTCGTTGGTGAGCTGCTCGACCCGGTGACGAAGGGTGTTCACCGTGTCGGCATCGAGCTCCTCCAGCGCGAGCTCGAGCTCCTCGATCCGCGCGCGCGCTCTTCTGAGGTCGGCGATGAGCGGACCACTCGGCAGCGCGGGTGCTTTACCCCGCTCGACCTTTCTCCCCGCGACGACCGGCCATTCGTGATACACGGAGTCGAAGTTGTCGACCTCGAGCGTGCGAAGCGCGACGTCCTCCTCCAGGAGGCCGACGAGCAGCGACAGCTGGTCGCGTCGGGAGTATCGAAGAACGTGGTCGAACCACGTACGCATGGCTCTGTCCACGGACTCCGACCGACGGCGGACGATCATCCCTCCCCAGCGGGGCCTCATCGCCAGGACATCGGGGTATGAGACGGCGTAGTCGTTGAGCTGTTCGTAGACCCGGAAGCGGTCGTCGTAGTTGAGCCGGATGACCTCGTCGAACTCCGCCAGCACCGATTCGCGGAAGCTGTGAGCCGCCATCGCCACGTCGACGCCGTCCTCGAGCCAGTCCTCGATGATCTTCTCGGGCGTTGCCCGGAGCTTTACGGAGGCGTCTATGCAGAGGGTCGCATCGTATTCGCGCAAGAGCTCGTGCCCCAGGATCTTGTAGACCCGGGAACTGCGGTGGATATCCTGCGGGTACCGCGGAGAGACGAGGTGGGTGCGCCACGTCTCCGACCGAACGTCCGCGTCGTCGGTGAAGCAGATGAAATCCGCCTCGCTACCGGCGGCGACGTCCTGCTCGAGCAGGTCATCGTACCCCCCGAGGAGTGTTGTGTAGACGCACACCTTCATGACGTTCCCGTCCCTCTCCGAGGTCGGGCGCCACGGAGTCGTCCTCCACACTATCCGCGGACCCTTGCCCGCGGCGACGACGCAACACGAGGGGTAGGCTTTTCCGGTCCAGAAGGGAACGCATGACAGCTCTCGTCACCGGCGCGGCCGGCTTCATCGGTAGCACGCTGGTCCGGTCGCTGACGAGCCGAGGCATCACGGTAAGAGGGGTCGACAACTTCGACAGCTACTACGACCCGAGCCTCAAGGAGCGGAACGCGGCTTCGCTCGCGCACCCCGACTTCACGCTGGTGCGAGCCGATCTGAGCAAGGACCCTCTGGAGGACGTGCTGGAGGGGGTGAGCGTCATCTACCATCTGGCCGGGCGACCCGGGGTGCGAGGATCCTGGGGGCGGGACTTCGACTTCTACACGGCAGCGAACATCACGGCGACACAGCGGCTCCTCGAGTACGCGACCGCATCGGCACGCCCACCCCGTATCGTCTACGCATCCTCATCCTCCGTGTACGGCGACGCCGAGATCTACCCGACCCACGAGACGGCTCGCCCGAGCCCGCGCAGCCCATACGGGGTGACGAAACTGGCGGGGGAACACCTGTGCTCGCTGTACGCGGCAAACTTCGGCGTTCCCACCGTGGCTCTGAGGTTCTTCACCGTGTATGGTCCACGACAGCGGCCCGACATGGCCTTCACGCGCTTCCTCCGCGCCGCGTTGACCCGGGAACCCGTCCCCCTCTACGGCAGCGGCGAGCAGGTGCGCGACTTCACCTATGTCGGAGACATCGTCCGTGCAATCGCCGCCGCGGGCGAGGCAGATGTCCCCGCGGGAAGCGTTCTGAATGTCTCGGGCGGCGGGAGCCACTCCGTCAACGAGGTTCTCGACGTCATCGAGCGTCTGGTCGGCACGAACGTCCCCGTCGACCGAAGGGCACGGGCGGACGGGGATGTGATGCGCACGGGAGCGGATACCCGGTCAATCACGGAACTGCTCGGCTGGAGACCGAGGGTCTCCCTCGAGGACGGCCTGGCAGCGCAGCTTGCCTGGGTCCGCGAGGCGGTATCGAACGGATCCCTCGCCGCCGTGTGAGTCCGTGTCGTCAGCCGTCGACACGGATGTTGACGGCGGCGTGCACGGTCCCGGTCTGAGCGAAATCGAGGGGCACGAAGAAGGTCGCTCCCTGCCACATGACGTCCAAAGGAGCACCTTCGGCGTCACTCACCTCTGCGTTGATGAAGTACTGACCGCCCGCCAGCCTCAGATCGGGGATCTCGTAGTCGACGACATGCGGACCGCTTGCTGCATGCCCGTGCGCGTGCTCCTGACGGCGGGTTCCGGTGCCGAACACCTGCTGGCCTTGAGGTGTATCGATGCTGATGCTGGTGTTCCAGGAGTCCAGAGGACGCACGTGCTCGAGCCGCAAGCGCACGGTCACCCTGTCGCCGGGGCTGATGGTGCGGACAGCCTTGCCTTCACCATCCAGGAGTTCGATCCCCACGAGCGAGGATTCTGCGGCAAGGGGCTCGTCGTGGTGCGCGTCCTCCTCCGCACGCTTCCGCTTGCCCTCGAGGATCTCACGGTGGACCTTCGTCGCCTCGGCCGCCGACCCCTCGTAGACGAGGGCACCGTTGCTGAGCACGACCCCGCGATCGCACACCTCCATGACCTGCGCCGCGGAGTGAGAGACGAGGATGATCGTTCGACCCTCCGCCTGGAACTGGCGGATCTTGTCCATGCACTTGCGCTGGAAGGCCTCATCTCCGACCGCCAGCACCTCGTCGACGAGAAGTAGGTCCGGGTCGGTGTGAACCGCCACGGCGAAAGCGAGCCGCACGTACATGCCGGACGAGTAGAACTTCACCTGCGTGTCGATGAAGTCGCCGATCTCGGCGAACGCGACGATGTCGTCGAATCGCGCGTCCGTCTCCTCCTTGGACAGGCCCAGGATCGACGCGTTGAGATAGACGTTGTCCCGCCCGGAGAGATCGGGGTGGAACCCGGCCCCGAGCTCGAGTAGCGCCGCCATGCGACCTCTTCGCTGGACGGTACCGGAGGTGGCGTCGATGATCCCGCCGATCACCTTGAGCAAGGTGCTCTTGCCCGAGCCGTTCGGGCCGAGGAGGCCGATCGACGACCCGGCGGGGATGCGGAGGGAGACATCCTTGAGGGACTCGAACTCCTCACGATGCGCCCTCCCGCGGCGCCCCATGGTGACCATGCGCTCCTTCAAGGAATTGTCGCGCCGGATCACGAACTTCTTGTGCACGCGATCGACCACCACCACATCGGGTGCGTCGGCGAAATCGGACGAATCGTTCATCTCAAAGCTCCTGCGCGAAGTTTCCCTGCAGCCTCGAAAACAGTCTCTGTCCGAGCCACAGAAGAAGAATCCCGACCAGCAGCGCGATCCCCATCCGCATCGCGAGGTCCGGTGGGTAGTCGGCGGGGGTTCCGGCGATCCAGAACGCTTTGTGGAATCCGAGGACGGCGAGCGTGAGCGGGCTGTTGGTGTACACCTCTAGGAGCCAGGCCGGGAGTCCGAACTGGTCGAAGACCGTGTTCACCATGGTCCACCCGTAGACGATCGGCGAAGACCACATCGCGAGCATGAGAAGCACCTGCGTGAGGTACTGCACGTCGCGCAGATACACGTTCAGCGCAGAGAGCGCGAGGCCGATCGCCGCGCCGTACACGATGATCAAGAGGACGGACGGCACGAAGTAGACGAGGCCGAGGCTGATCGGCGCGGCCCCCAGGATGATGCAGGCAAGGATGAGGACGCCCAGCTGCACGGTGAAGGTGAACATCGCGGCTCCGAGAGCGGAGAGCGGGAAGATCTCGCGCGGGACGTAGACCTTCTTCACCAGCCCCGCGTTGGCCACGATGGAGCCCGTGGACCCTGTGAGCGCCTCGCTGAAGAGCGCGTAGATGGTGAGCCCGGAGAAAATGTAGATGGCGAAGTCGGGGATGCCGCGTGCCGCACCCAGGAACTGTCCCATCACGACGTAGTACACCGTGAGCTGGACGATCGGGTTGATGAGCGTCCACAGCAGGCCGAGGACGCTGTCCTTGTAGCGCGCCTTGATGTCGCGACGGACAAGCAGACCGAGTAGGTGACGATGCCCGACGATGGCGCGCACCGACGGCCAGAACCGAGCGGCGGACGCCACTTGAGTCAACGGCTCTTGAGCCAGTCGCGCGAGGCGCAGTCGGGCGCTGTCATTCACGCTGCGGGGTCCATTCCGTCATTGCCAGGAGAAGCAGAGAACAACCTACCGGCGCGCACCTGGGCGTCCGCCGAGGCGCGCGCTCAGGCGAGCTGGTTGTTCCACATCGACAGCGCGGCACCGATCGCCATGTGCATGTCGAGGTACTGGTAGGTGCCGAGGCGTCCGCCGAACTGCACGTCCTTCTCCCCCTTCGCCAGGTCGCGGTAGGCCAGCAGGCCCGCGCGGTCCTGCGGAGTGTTGACGGGGTAGTACGGTTCGTCGTCTCGCGTGGCGAAGCGGGAGTATTCACGCATGATGACGGTCCGGTCGGCGGGATAGCGATCGGCGCGCTCGGGATGGAAGTGCTTGAACTCATGGATGCGCGTGTACGGCACGCCGGCATCCGCGTAGTTCATGACGCTCGTGCCCTGGTAGTCGCCGACGTCGAGCACCTCTTCCTCGAAGTCGAGGGTGCGCCACGACAGAGCGCCCTCGGCGTAGTCGAAGTAACGATCCACGGGTCCGGTGTAGACGACCGGCAGCTGCCCGACCGTGGCCGCCTTGTTGAGCGGCTGCGCGGTGTCGAAGAAGTCGGTGTCGAGCTTCACGTCGATGTTCGGGTGGTCGGCCATCCGCTCCAGCCATGCGGTGTATCCGTCCGTGGGCAGACCCTCCCACGTGTCGTTGAAGTAGCGGTTGTCATACGTGTAGCGCACGGGCAGTCGGCTGATCACCTCGGCCGGCAGGTCCTTCGGGTCGGTCTGCCACTGCTTGGCGGTGTAGTCGCGGATGAACGCCTCGTAGAGGGGGCGGCCGATCAGCGCGATCGCCTTCTCCTCGAGGTTCGCGGCATCCTTCGCGTCGAACTCCCCGGCCAGCTCGTGAACGAGGGCGCGCGCCTCGGTCGGCGAGTACGCCGCCTGGAAGAACTGGTTGATCGTGCCGAGGTTGATCGGGAGCGGATACACGACGCCGTTGTGGTTCGTGTACACGCGGTGCACGTAATCGGTGAAGGTCGTGAAGCGGTTGACGTACTCCCACACCGTGGGGTTCGACGTGTGGAAGAGATGGGCGCCGTAGCGATGCACCTCGATCCCGGTCTGCTCTTCGTCCTCGCTGTAGGCGTTCCCGCCGATGTGGTGGCGACGGTCGATGACCGTGACCTTCCGGCCGGATGCCGCAGCCCGTTCGGCGATGGTGAGGCCGAAGAATCCGGAGCCGACGATGAGCAGATCCATAGCGGTGTCGCTCCTTGAATTCACGAGACGTGGGACGCGGCGCCGTTCACGAACGCCCCCCTCACCCTACCGAGCGCGCGTTGCGGGCTTCTCAGCGGGGCTCGGATACGATGTCAGATTGCTACTGAGGACGACGGACGGGACGCACATGGTCGGGGCATGGTGGGATGCTGTGCCCGCTTTCCTCATCGCGGTGGGCATCCTCGTCGTCCCCGGTGCAGCCGTCGTGGCGGCGGGCTGGGGCGTTCGACGCGTCGGTCCGCTCCTGTTCGCCCCCGCCCTGTCCGTGTCGATCGTCGGCGTGTCCGCGGTGCTCGCCCCGTTGGTGGGCCTTCGCTGGGGACTGCTGCCCGTCGCGGTGGTGGCAGCGGTCGCCGTCGGGATCGCGGGGGCCATCCGACTCATCCGCGAACCCCAGAGGCCCTCAGCCGACCGGACCGCCCTGCGCGTCACGGCGGCGATCGTCGCCCTGGTCGCCTGCGCCGTCATCGGCATCCAGTTCGCCACCGCCTTCGGCGCGCCCGATACGATTGCTCAGCGTTTCGACAACATCGTTCACTTGAATACCGTGCGGTACGCGATCGAGACCGCGAACGCTTCCCCCTTCTCCATCGGCGCGACCTCCGACATCCCGTTCTACCCGAGCGGTTGGCACGCGCCGGCCGCACTGACCGCGGCTCTGTCCGGGGCCTCCGTCCCGATCGTTGTGAACGCGGTGAACCTGGCGATCGTGGCCGTCCTGTGGCCCACGGGCAATCTCGCCCTCGCCGCGCAGCTCTTCCCCGGACGGCGGATCGCGCTCGTCGCCGCGGGAATGCTCGCCACCGGTTTCGGAGCCTTTCCCGCGCTTTTCTACAACTGGGGGGTGCTCTACCCGAACGCCCTCGGCTACGCCCTGATCCCCGCAGCCCTCGCGTCGCTGGTCCTCCTCCGCCACGTCTCAGGTGGCCGGCAGCGTGTCCTGGCGGCGCTGTTGCTGGCGGCCATGATGGTCGGTGTCTTCCTCGCACACCCCAACGCCTTCGTCGCCACCTTCGCCTTCGCCGGCGCGTATCTCGTCGCCGATCTCGTCGTCGTGGCCGTCCGCCGCCGCACCCGGCTCGCGATCGCGCTCGCCGCGGCCGCCCCCGTCATCCTGCTCGCCGCGGGCGCCGCACTGTGGCGCGTCGCCACCACCAACGCCGCGGTATGGGGGTGGACGCCGTGGGAGAGCACGTCCTCGGCCCTCTACCACGCCCTAACGGTGACCCCACGCGGGTACGTGCCGACGGCCGTCATCGCCGTGAGCCTCCTCCTGGGGTTCGTCGCCCTCGTACGGCGCCCACAGCGGATCCCGCTTGCCATGCCGTTCGCCGTCGCGACCCTGCTTTACGTGTTGGCAGCGGGAACGTCGGTCGACAACCCGCTGCGCGCGGTCCTCACCGACCCGTGGTACAGCGACCCGAACAGGCTCGCGGCACTCCTCCCCATAGCGGCCATCCCGATCGCCACGCTCGGCATCACGGATCTGGCCTCGGCCATCCCCCGGTGGACCCGGACGTGGTGGGTGAGCGCGCAGGCCTCTCGCAGGCCGACGGCGTGGGCCAACGCAGGCCTCGTGGCGGCCGGCGCCGTGCTGGCGAGCGCCGCTCTCGGCCCCAACGTGTCGATGGCCCTGGCACAAGTGCACGAGGCTCATCAGTACCGGGACGACGCCCTCCTCCTCACGGCCGAGGAACGCGCCGTGCTCGAGCGTCTCAGCACATACGCCGAACCGGAATCCCTCATCATCGCCAGCCCGCGCACCGGAGCGAACCTCGCCTACGCCTTCACCGGCATACCCGTCACGGAGCCGCACATCTTCGGCCTCCCGGACGGGGACGAGACCTTCCTCGCGCAGAACCTCTCGCGCATCGACGCCGATCCGGCCGTCTGCGCAGCCGTGAGCCGCGTCGGCGTGGACTATGTCGTGGACTTCGGAAGCCGGGATGTCATGGGCACGACCGACCCGGCCGGTCACGGGGGCATTGTGAACCTCGACGAGGGGCAGCACCTCACACTGGTCGATGCAGAGGGACCCGACGCTCGTGTCTTCCGGATCCGAGGATGCTGACGGTGTCCCCCTTGAGCATCGCCATCGCGTACGACTGCCTCTTCCCCGCCACCACCGGAGGCGGGGAGCGGCAGTACCGTGCGTTCGCCGAGGACCTCGTCCGCCGCGGTCATCGTGTCACCTACCTCACTGCCGATTGGGGGTCCGCGGCCGACGATGCTTCCTTCGACGTGGAGAAGGTGTGCGGACGACTTCGTCTCTACGATGAGCGCGGCGTGCGCCGCACTGCCGCCGCCCTCTCGTACGCCTTCGGGCTCTACCGCAGGCTGAGGCGCGACCGTGACCGCTTCGACGCGGTCATCGTGAGCGGGCTGCCCGTCTTCAACGTGTTCGCCGCCCGGATGGCTCTGCGCGGATCCACCACCCGGGTCCTCATCGACTACCTGGAGGTCTGGGGTCGCGCTCAGTGGCAGGAGTACGCGGGCCCGCTGACCGGAACCGTCGGGTGGGTCCTCCAGCGGACCGCGATCGCACTCACACCCGTCGCCACGTGTCACTCGCAGCTCTCCGCGCGGCGACTGCGCGCCGAACGCCTGCGTGGGGAGCTGCTCGTCAGCCCCGGGCTCATCGACAGGGCGCTCGAGGTGACCCCGCGACTCGAACGGACCGACCCGCCCTTCGCCCTCTACGTCGGCCGCCACATTCCCGACAAGCGTGTCGAGCACATCCCCGCCGCCGTGGCAGCGGCGCGACAGAGCGTTCCCGGTCTTCACCTCGTGATCCTCGGTGAGGGGTCGTCCACCCCCGCCGTCCGTCGCGCTATCGATTCCGCAGCGTCCGAGGAATGGACGGACATGCCGGGATTCGTATCGGAGCGGGAACTCCACGACCTCCTCGCCCGCGCAGCATGTCTCGTGCATCCGTCCCGCCGGGAAGGCTACGGCCTCGTCGTCGTCGAGGCCGCCGCCCACGGCACGCCGTCCGTCCTCGTGGCGGACGAGGGCAATGCCGCCACGGAGCTCATCGAACCCGGGGTGAACGGCTACATCGCGGCATCGGTCGAACCGGGTACCCTCGGGGAGGCGATCGTCCGCGCCGTGCGGCAGGGCGACGAGCTCCGGCGCACCACCCGCGCCTGGTACGAAGAGGCCGTGGAAGACCGAACGATCGCGCGCACGGTCGACGCGATCCTCGACGCGATACAACGACCCCATACATCACGCCGGCGCGCGCGCCGCGCAGGAAAGGACCCCGATGGACGGTCTTCCTGAACGGAATTCTCTCGAACTGACCATCCTGATGCCGTGCCTCAACGAGGCGGAGACCCTCGAGGTGTGCATCCGGAAGGCACAGGGATTCCTGGAGCGCACAGGCATCGCCGGTGAGGTCCTCGTCTCCGACAACGGCAGCACCGACGGCTCGCAGCACATCGCGCGTCGTCTGGGCGCCCGTGTCGTACCAGCCAGCCGTCGCGGGTACGGCGCCGCGCTCATCGAGGGCGTCGAGCAGGCCCGCGGCCGCTACATCATCATGGGCGACGCCGACGACAGCTACGACTTCACCTCCCTCGAGCCGTTCGTCGACCGGCTCCGCGGCGGCGCCGACCTCGTGATGGGCAACCGCTTCCGGGGCGGCATCGCAGACGGAGCCATGCCTCCCCTTCACAAGTACCTCGGAAATCCCGTGCTCTCGGGAATCGGCCAGCTCTTCTTCCGTCCGAACATCGGCGACTTCCACTGCGGCCTGCGCGGGTTCAATCGCGACCGCATCGCGGCGCTCGACCTGCAGACGACCGGCATGGAGTTCGCCTCCGAGATGGTCGTCAAGGCCTCGCTCTCCCGCTACCGCATCGAGGAAGTGCCGACGACGCTGAAGAAGGACGGACGCTCTCGACCCCCGCATCTGCGCAGCTGGCACGACGGATGGCGACACCTCCGTTTCCTCCTGCTCTTCTCGCCGCGCTGGCTCTTCATCTACCCCGGTCTCGTCGCCTTCCTCCTCGGAGCCCTGGCCGTCGGCATCCTGGCGGTCGGCCCGGTGCGGATCGGCGACATCGGCTTCGACGTGACGACGATGGTCTACGCGACGGCGCTGTGCGTCATCGGATATCAATCGCTGCTGTTCGCCTGGTTGACCAAGCTCTACGCCACGCAGGAGGCCTTCCTACCCGCGAGCCCCCGCTACCGGTCGATCATCTCGAGGTGGTCGTCGGAGCGCGGCCTGTTGGTCGGTCTCGCGCTCTTCGTCGCGGGCATCCTCGTCGGGATCGTGCAGGTCATCCGCTGGGGCGGCCTGGACTTCGGGGCGCAGGACGCCGCCGAAGTCGTACGGATCGCGCTCCCCAGCGCACTCGGACTCATGCTCGGGTTCCAGACGATCATGATGAGCTTCTTCGCCGGTGTGCTGACGATCCCGCGACGCGAGTCGCCGCCCGAAGCCATCATCGAGTCCTGAGCCCGTGCGGATCGTCGTAGACCTTCTCGGTTACACGGGCGGGCGAGGGGGGACGGAGACCTACGCCCGCGAGCTTCTGCGCCGCCTGCCCGATCGCGTTCCCGAGGCCGATTGGGTTGCGCTCGCCAATGACGTCGGGGCGGAACGCGTGGAGGCCTTCTTCCCCGGGACCGTGCGTGTCTCACGGTCTGTGAGGGACGGAAAGGTCGGCTGGGCGGCCGGCGAGGTCTTCCTGGCGGAACGCACGGCGCGGCGGGTCGGAGGCGACCTGCTGTGGACCCCTCAGAACTTCGGACCCGTCGTGCGGGGGATGCCCCGCGTCGCCACCATCCACGATGTCATCTACGACGAGGTGCGCGGCGCCGCCGCGGAGCGGATCTCCCGCGGGGTCACGTCATGGCTCATGGGAAGATCGGCCCGCACCGCCGACGCGGTCATCACCATCTCGCAGGCCGCACGCCGGTCGATCATCGAGCGTCTGAAGGTCGACCCGAGCCGGATCCGGGTCGTGCACAACGGCGCCAGCGCGCCCCCGCTGCAACCCGGCCCCGACGCGCCGAGCGCGTGGGAGATCCCGGGCCGCCGCTCGGTCGTGCTGAGCGTCGGAAACCGCATGCCCCACAAGAACTTCGACGGTCTGCTCCGAGCCATCGCCGCGATCGACCCTTCGCGGCGCCCGTACACGGTGATCCCCGGCGCGGACCCGAGCAGCGACCCCCTTCGCCCGCTGATCGAGACTCTCGGCCTGCAGGCCGATGTGCTCCTGCCCGGCTGGGTGTCGGACGCGGAGCTGGAGGCCCTGTATGCCGTGGCGGACGTATACGTCTGCCCGTCCCTGGCGGAAGGCTTCGGACTCCCGATCATCGATGCGATGGCACGGGGCTGCCGCGTCGTGGCTCATGACATCCCTGTTCTGCGCGAAGTCGGCGGGGACGTCGCGACGTACGCGGATGCCCGACGGCCCTCCGCGCTGGCCGAAGCGATCCTCGGCGCGACCGGCACCCCACCGTCCGTCGCGGAGAGGAGCCGCGCAGCGGCGCACGCAGCGACGTTCAGCTGGGACAGCGCCGCCGCGGAGACGGCCGAGGTCCTCACCGAGACGTGCACGAGTGCGCGCCGATGAACCCTCCCCCTCCCCTGTGGCGACGGCTTGCCGGCTTCACAATGCTGCCGGCGATCGCCGCGGTGTCGCCCCTCCTGGTTCTCCCCGCCGTCTCACGAAGTGCCGGCCCCGACGGGTGGGCGAGCGCGATCGCCGGCGAGGCGGTCGGAACGTTCGCGGCCATCGCCGTCGCCTACGGGTGGACCACGATAGGTCCCGCACTTGTCGCGATCGCGCCGGATGACCCTGCTCGCGGCACGCTCTACCGAGAGGCGCTGGTCGTACGCCTCCTGACCGCCCTCGTCGTCCTTCCCCTCATGGCCGTGGTCTGTGTGCTGGTCGCATCGCCGGGGTGGGAGCTGCTGGCCGTCCTGATGGGTCTGCAAGGCGCCCTCATCGCACTTTCGTTCACGTGGTTCGCCGTCGGCATCGGTTCGCCCGGAGCGATCGCCGGGTTCGATGCGCTGCCGCGTCTCGGCGTCGCGATCATCGCAGCGATCGCGATCGCGGCGCAGGGGCCGGTCGAGCTCTACCCCGTGGCGGGGATCGTCGTCACCGTCGCGGGGACGGCCCTGTATACGCGACGCATTCTCCGCGACTACCGCGGACGGTGGCCCGCTGCCTCGCGCATCCCCTCGCTCTTCCGCACCGGCGCGCCCGTGGCGCTCAACGATGCCGCGCTCGGCGCCTATTCAGCGGTCCCCACTCCGCTGGTGAACGTTCTCTCGCCGGGGGTCGCCGCCGCCGGCTTCGCCTCCGCCGACAAGTTGCTCAAGCTCGGCACGTTCCTGCCCTACACGCTTGCGAACGCTCTGCAGAGCTGGAGCGCCGAAGTGAGCGGCCCCGCCCGTGCCCGGCGCCTGAAGATCGCGCTGTCGGCCCATGGGGCATTCGGGCTGGCCGGATGGATCGTGCTCGGCGCGGCGGGGGCCGCCGTGAGCGGTCTCCTCTTCGGCGAGCAGGCGGCAGCCTCCACCGACGTCGTCGTCGTGCTGGGCTTCGCCTTCGCGCTGTTCTCGCTGCGTACCTCGATGACGCGCCACGTGCTCTTCCCCGCGGGCGGGGCGCGTACGGTGATGACAGCCACGCTGGTGGGTACGGTCATCGGTGTGCCGGCGATGGTCATCCTGACCATGACCGTAGGTCCCCTGGGCGCCGCGGTCGGCTACGCATTGACAGAACTCATCTCGACGGCTCTGCTGGCGTACCCCACGGCCGTGCACGTACGCCGCACGGAGAAGGAAGGACAGGAGAAGACGTGACCCCGCCTCAGGGCTTGCCCATCTCATTCGTCGTCACGACCCTCGGCCGAGTGGACTCACTCGAGCGTCTGATGCTCTCCCTGGCACCGCAGATGGGCCCCGACGATCAGTTGATCATCGTTGCCCAGGCACACCTGCCCGATGTCGAGGCGCTCGTCGAATCCCGCCGCAACCTCTTTCCCCGTGACATCATCCTCGGGGAGTCCGCCCGGGGTGCGTCCCGAGGGCGGAACGTGGGCGTCGCGATGGCTGATGCCGACCGCGACCGCCTCTTGATGTTCCCGAACGACACGTCGCACTTTCCGGACGGCGCCGTCGAGACGATCCGGCAGGCGATGGGAACCGCGGGGGCGGGCGCCGTGACGGTACGCACTGCCGGCGGCGACCGCTTCTCCCTCCCTTCACCCTCGGCACCCCTGGACTCGCGATCCGTCTGGCGGGTGATCGAGATGGGCCTGATCGTGCGCCTGTCGGTGTTCGCGAACGCCGGGGGTTTCGACGAGCAACTCGGTACCGGCGCCGTGACGCCGTGGCAGGCAGGAGAAGTGACCGACCTCCTCATGCGCATGCTGCGATCGGATCCGGGGCTCGAACGGTCGTTCGTGTGGATTCCCGCCGAGCGTGCATATGTCGGCGGAATCGAGGAGACCCGCGGACTCACCGGCACCGAACGCCGTCGAAAGCTGCGCGCCTACGGCCGCGGCGTCGGCCGGGTGTTCAGCATCCACCCATTCCCCGTCTGGCATCGGGTTCGGTTTCTCGTGGCGGGACTGGTCATCGGCATCCTGCGACGCGACGAGTACGCGCTCGGAGACGGGTTCACGGCGTTCGCGGGCCGGCTCGAGGGCTTGTCAGGGCGAGTCGTCGGCGGTCCTCGGACGGCGGTGACCCGGTGACGGGACGCGACACGCTCCGAGATGCCGTCGTTGCGGCACGATCGACGCTGAGAAGAGCGCGCAATCACGCACTCACACGTCCTCTCGTCGAAGCACTCGACCGGTTCTGGTGGGCCCGGACCATCCGACGCTCGCACCTCGTCGACCTCGACGTCGCGCGGATGCAGGGAGGCTACCGCTCACGAAGAGCCGCCGTTCGAGCCTACGTACGCGGCGGATTCCGCCGCGGCATGGTCATCAACCCCCTTCTGTCCGAGGAGCTCGTAGCGGGCCAGTTCTCAGACGTCGGGCGCGTTCCCGCACTCTATGCGTACCTGGTGAACGACGCCACGCGAATCCGGCTCAGCGTGAACTGGTCGCCCGACCGCGGCGTGCGGGAGGAGGACCCGGGATCATCTCCTGCCCGGCCGCTGGAAGAGGCATGGCGCGAGGGGCGTTCGGGCGGGCGGATGGCGCTCGGCACGGACGGTCTCCGGAGGGACATCCCCTGGAGCGACATACTCCTCGCGGCGCGCGCGGCGGCCGACCGCCGCCGGTTCGTGCAGTTGCAGTCGGCCGGGGATGCACCGTTCACCCTCGTGTTCGAGGTCGGGGACCGCGAAGACGACCTCGCTTACATGCTCGATCAGGTCGTCACTCTCGTGGCCGACACAAGCGCCCGGGTGATCTTCGCGCACCGCGGCACCTCGTTCTCGGCCTGGCTGGACACGACGCTGCTGGCGCTCTGGCTTCCCGGTGTCGAGGTGGTTCGATGGGATTCAGATGTGGTCGACGAGGCTCGAACCTACGCCCCGGTCGTCGTGCGCGGGGCGGGCGCGGAGGTGACGGCAGCTGATCTCGGCGCGCTCGCGGACGCCGCCCGCACCAGGGAATGCGCACCCCTGTGGCTCGCTCCCGATGGGACCATCGTCTCGGCGGGCGTTGTCTTCGACGGCGGCGAGCGGGTCCACCTGCTCGCGGGGCACCCTTCGGAGGATGCGTCCGTCCTACCGGAGTCGACCGAGGTCGCTCGGATCGTCGGCACCACCTACGGGGCGCCGCGCACGGGTCATGTCGGGTCAGCGCCCACGACGCTGACACGCGTCCGGGTGTTCGCCGCCGGGCAGCCACCCGCCGAAGCCCCACCCGGCCGCCACCCGACGGGGCCGGATGTTCGCTCGCTGCTCGCACCCGCCTTCGTCCTCGGCCGACGAGGACAAGCGGGCCCCGCGCTCGTCCGAACCTCGTCTGAGCACACCCTGGCGGATGGGACGGTCGTACCGCGCTTGCGCTGGGCCATCAAGACCGCCGCACCGGCGGGGCGAAACGCCGAGTACTGGGGAGACACTCACTTCGCGAGAGGAATCGCCGCGGCGCTCAGACGACTGGGGCAGGAGGTCGTCGTGGACTCGTACGCCGCTCGGGCGCGGCGCAGTGCGTACCTGGACGACGTCGAACTCGCCCTGCGCGGCCCGGAGCCCTTCGACGCACCCCGCGCACCTCACTCCATACTGTGGATCATCAGCCACCCGGACGAGGTGACCCACCAGGAGGTCGCGGCCTTCGACCATGTCTTCGCGGCATCGCATTCGTGGGCGGAGTCGGCGACGCGCAGCTTCGGTCGGCGGATCGAACCGCTGCTCCAGTGCACGGACCCGCGGCGGTTCGCACCGTCGGGAATCGCGCGCACCTCGGAGATCGTCTTCGTCGGAACGGCGCGGGGAATAATCCGCCCCTCCGTCGTCGAGCCGATCCGTGCCGGGATTCCCGTCTCGGTCTATGGGCCCGACTGGACCGGGTACATCCCCGCCGCCAACGTCCGGTCTCGCAGCATCCCGAACGATCTGCTGCCCCGCGTATACGAGTCGGCCGGAGTCGTGCTGAACGATCACTGGCCGGCGATGAAGCGTGCCGGATTCGTATCGAACCGTCTCTTCGATGTCGTTGCGGCGGGCGGACGAGCGGTGAGCGACGAGGTCGCCGGAATCACAGACCTCTTCGGGGGCGCGGTCGTGACCTATCAGCGGATACCGGAGCTCCTGAGCATCCTGCGGGAGGATCTCTCCACGGTCTTCCCGAATGCGGAGCGCTTGGCCGCGATCAGCGAGAGCATCCGTCGAGACCACAGCTTCGACGCGCGGGCGTCCGAGATGCTCTCCCGGGTTCTCGAACGCTGAAGGCGCCCTCAGCGCCGATGGAACCAGGTCCGTGGGTGGCGAAGTCGCCAGAATGCGCTGCGCACGCGTTCCGTACGGTCGTACATCGACAACAGGCGAACTTCCTCGTCCGGCCGGTGGAGACGCGCGTAGATACCGATGAAATCGCGGGTCGTTCCGTACTCGAAGTCGCCCGCGCGCTTGAGGAACTCGATCTGATGCATCGTCGATTCGGGCATGGTCGCCGACATCTGGTCGACGTTGTAATCCAGGGCCGTGTAGCTCGCGGCGACGTAGTCCGCACAGGCGATCGTGCGGGAATGGAAGCCCCGTTCGCCCGCAGCGTAGACCGGGAGCCGTTCCAGCACATGGGCCAGTCCACCGTCGACGTATGCCTCGGCTCCTCCGAACTTCTCGTACGTCCACCCCGCGTCGACGAGCAATGCAAGCGCTTCGGGGCGTGCGAAGAACATCGATCCGTAGGGAGCCAGCGGGCTCACCTCGTCGAGCGGCACGGCGATCCCCAGCCCGGCGGCGAGTTCCTCGACGCCGGGCCGGTTCTGCCACCACGCGTGACCCAGAGTCGGATGTCCGAGGTGCACCATCGGGGGGAAGGCCAGGCCGAGTCCCGGCTCCCTCTGGAACAGTGCGAGCGCGTTGGCGACATAGTTCGCGCTGTGCAGCAGGTTCTCGAACTGCTGGCGCTTGAAGTGCCGCCCGACGGCGAACCCGTCCTGAGGGGTCTTCTTGCTGTGGACCTTCAGAACGACGTCGTAGTCGCCGCTCGTCAGGATGTCGCGACAGCCGATGTAGAAGGCCGCCTGATCCCTGCCGTTGTTCGACTCCACGACTCGGACCTCGGCGGCGCCTGGCAGCGAGCGCTCGGTCAAGATTCGCCTGATCGCAGTGGCGCGCTCCTCATCGGGCGTCGTGATGACCAGGTCGTAGCTTCCCGGCAGGAACCCGACGCGCTCGAGGATCTCTTCGGTCATGTCGACGTAGAAGACATGGGCGAGGACCACCACACGCAGGGCTCGTTCTGGATCGTACGTGGAATCGGCATCGCTGAGCACATCGAAGAGAGCCGCGTCGGCATTGAGCGTCCGCGGCTCGACGTTCCGAGCGAGGTCCTGGTAGATCAACTCCATGGGGTAGCCGTATCGCTCGGCCGCCTGCAGGGTCCACTTGCCTACGACGGCGAGGCGGTCCATGAACGGCGGCCATTGGAAGAACGGACGGCGCTTCAGCGTCGGGCATCCGGCATCCAGAAGCTGTTCGGCATAGAGGACGGCGTGGTTCTCGATCTTGTCGGTGAGCGTAGGGAAGGCCACTTCGCCCGAGAAGCCGAGCTCGACGAACCGCTCCGTGAAGACCGCCTCATGCTTGGCTACGGCGTCGGAGTACGTGGTCAGCGGAGGAAGCTCACGCCAGTACTGCTCCCATTCGGGAGAGAGGAACATGTCCTTGCGGACGGCCATCCAATAGGACTGCAGGTGGTAGGCGAGGTGGTCCGAGTCTGTGAACGGGTTGGGCTCCACGCGTAGGTGGTCCGTCATCCCCCAGAAATGCAGCGGTCTCTTGTCCATCCGCTCGAAGAGGGGGCCGAACGGTCGCACCGGGCCGAACCACGTGTCGTTCGCGAGGACGACCTCGTCGAAATCCGCGATCCTCGGTCCGAGAAGATCGAGCCCGTGCTTGTACCCCCAGATGTCGTAGCCGACGTTCTCCCGTTCGCTGAGGATGTCCGAGACCGTTTCGAGCGTGCGACGACCCCGGTCGGTCAGGTTCCCATTGACGACGACGATGATGTGGTCGCAATGTTCGCGAAGCTTTTCGAGCGCGTAGGGGATGTATGCCTCCACGTCGCCTCGCGTGTCGTACACGACATACACGAGGGCGCGGCGCCCCCCTGCCGGGTACGGCCGGCTCGAGCGCTGGTGGGAAGTGACCAGTTCAGCGGTCTTCACGGCTCTCGGTCCTCACTCGTCTTGCACGGACCACGCTCGCGCGGACGCCCCGCCGGGCCATCGCGACGAGCGGGAAGATGCGCAGCCCGACTCGGTAGAGCGGCGCCGTTCGGCGCGCAATACGAGGATGATTCAGGCGTAGGTACATGCGCGTCAGCGCGACCACTCCCCCGTACCCCGTCCACCCGGCCCGGTGGAGGAGCTGAATCTGCTCGACGGGCCAGCCACGCGTGGTCGAGAGCAGCTGGTCCGCCTTGTACTCCAGGGCCGAGTATGAGATCGAGGCATGCTCAGACGTCAGGATCGTGCGCATGTGGTAGCCGTCCTGGGCGGCGGCGAGGGGCAACAGCCGCTCCTGCAGACGCCCGAGTCGCTCTCCCATTCCACGGCGGTCGTAATCTCGATGCGACCACGTATGCGAGGCCAATCGGCGCAGCGCATCCGGTCGCGCGATCCACATGCCTCCGTACGGCGCAAGAGGAGAGACTCGGTCGAGCGGGACGGTGATGCCCAGCTTCGCTGCAAGGGTCGCCGCCTGATCGCGCAGGCCCGCCCACCCCTTGCCCATCGTCCCGTAGCCGATATGCATCATCGGGGGGAACACGGCACCGAGCTGGGGCTCGTCTCGGAACAGGTCGATCGCGTTGCGCACATAACCCTCCGTCTCGAGCAGATTCTCCAGCTGATACCGGCGGAAGTACCTCAGCGCGTTCATGGTCTTGTGGGGAGCGGCACGGGCGTGGACCTTCAGGAGCAGGTCGTACTCGCCTCCGAGCACGATGTCGCGGCAGCCCACGAACAGGTCGCTCATGTCCCGGCCCGGGCTCTTCGGCGTCACCCGCACCTCGAGCCTGCGCAACCGAGGGCTTTCCCTGGCTTCGATCAGCCGCTGGAGGCGCGCCGCATCGAGCCCGTTCCCCGTGGTGACCACCAGGTCGTAGCCGGGGGGCAGATTGTCCACCTTCCCGAACAGATCCTCCGCGCCGGGGAGGTCTGAGACATGAGCCAGGACCACGATCCGCAGCGCCGATTCCGACTGCTTCTGCCCGGCTGAATCCGGGAGCACCTCGAGCATCCCACCGACGGTGTTCAACGCCTTTGGCGGGACGCTGCCGACGAGCCCGTCCCAGATGAGGTCGCTCGGATAACCGGCGGCCTCGGCCGCGGCGACGATCTCCCGGCCGACGACGGCGAAGCGATCGAGGTAGGGCGGATAGAGGCGAAAGGGCAACCGGGACAGCAGAGGACAGCCCGCCTCGAGGAGCGCGTCCGGCACGAAGACACTCGGATCGGCATGAATGCGGTCCCCGATGTCGAACGCGATCCCCACGGACCGCCCCGACTCGGACAGACGTTCGTAAAGCTCCCGCTCGCGCTCGGTCGGGGGGACGCCGTCTGCTGCCCAAAAGCGCTCCCACAGCGGCGACCGCACCACATCCGTACGGACACTCGTCCAGAGCCACGGCGCGTCGGGGCGGGGGAAGCCCTCGTCCGCGAACTCCTCCGGCGGCGTGGATCCCATGCGCACCATCTGCCAACTGTCGTGCCCTCGCGCGGTCATACGATCGATCGTCGCCCCGAGGTCGCCCGCCGGGCCGAACCAGGAATCGCCGGTGAGCACGACTTCGTCATAGCCCGACAGATCCGTGATTCGTGCGACCATCGCACCATAATCGGCCGCCGACTCCGTCGACGGCCGCTGCACGACGGAGTCAGCCAACGAGGCCAACGCCTCTCGAACCTCGCCGGGGGTCTCATCCGCAACGAAGACCCACACTGTCGCCGACGACGACAACGCCTGCAGAGCGGTGACGACGTATCGGGGTAGCCGCGACAGAACCCCTTCGACCGAGTACACGACGATGCGCTCGTGGGGGCGACTCACGGGGCTCGTTGTCATTCCCTGCGAACTCCGATCACGACGTCGTCCGGCCCTCACCGGCCGTTCAACTCTACCCCGCGGTCACCGCGTGCCCTGCTGAAGCGCCTTCAGCAGGTAGGCACCATAGCCGCTCTTGCTTAGTTCAGCCGCGCGGGCCCGAAGTTCGTCGTCCGTCAGGAAGCCGAGGCGCCAGGCGACCTCTTCGGGACACCCGATCGACAGTCCCTGACGCTTCTCGACGGTGCGGATGAAGTCGGTGGCTTCCGCCAGCGAGTCGAATGTGCCCGTGTCGAGCCATGCCGTACCCCGCGGAAGGATCTCGACCTTGAGGGTGCCGCGGTCGAGGTACGCCTTGTTCACATCGGTGATCTCGAGCTCGCCGCGCGGCGACGGTCGGAGGTTCTTCGCGATCTCCACGACATCGTTGTCGTAGAAGTAAAGCCCCGGCACCGCGTAGTTGCTCTTGGGCTGCGCGGGCTTCTCCTCGAGGGAGACGACGCGACCGTCGTCGGCGAACTCGACGACCCCGTACGCCGTGGGGTCATCGACCCAGTACCCGAAGACGACACCACCCTCGAGCGTGCTGTACTGGCGGAGTCGGGTGCCCATCCCCTGCCCGTAGAAGATGTTGTCCCCCAGCACGAGCGCGACGGAGTCGTTGCCGATGTGCGACTCGCCCAGGATGAACGCCTGCGCGAGCCCGTCCGGAGACGGCTGCGACACATAGCTGATGGATACCCCGAACCGCGATCCATCACCCAGGAGCCGCTGGAACTGCTCCGCATCCTGCGGTGTCGTGATCACCAGGATGTCTTGAATTCCCGCCAGTATCAGCGTGGAGAGCGGGTAGTAGATCATGGGCTTGTCATAAACGGGCACCAACTGCTTGGAGATGCCCTGGGTGATGGGGTGAAGCCGGGAGCCCGTGCCGCCGGCGAGGATGATGCCACGCATGACCACAAGTTTCGACCATACGCAGCCCCCGGCAAAACGCTCGCAGGGGAGATCGGGCGACGGCCGATAATCTGGAGCAATGTCAAAGCTTCTCGTGACCGGCGGTGCCGGATTCATCGGATCGAATTTCGTGCACCACGTGGTATCCCACACCGACCACCACGTCACGGTCCTCGACAAGCTGACTTACGCCGGCAACCGCGAGTCGCTCGCCGGTCTTCCGCAGTCGCGCGTTCGCTTCGTGCAGGGCGACATCGCCGAACCGGCGGTCGTCGACGACCTGATGGCATCGGTGGATGCCGTTGTCCACTACGCCGCCGAGTCCCACAACGACAACTCTCTGGACGACCCTCGACCTTTCCTCGATACCAACATCATCGGCACGTACACCCTTCTCGAGGCTGCGCGCCGTCATGGCACTCGCTTCCACCACATCTCGACGGACGAGGTGTACGGCGATCTCGAGCTCGACGATCCCTCCCGCTTCACCGAGACGACGCCGTACAACCCCTCGTCCCCTTACTCGTCGACGAAGGCGGGGAGCGATCTCCTCGTCCGCGCGTGGGTGCGCTCGTTCGGCGTACGGGCCACCATCTCGAACTGCTCGAACAACTACGGTCCTTACCAGCACGTCGAGAAGTTCATCCCGCGTCAGATCACGAATGTCATCCGCGGCATCCGCCCCAAGCTCTACGGAAAGGGTGAGAACGTTCGCGACTGGATCCACGCCGACGATCACTCCTCTGCCGTGTTGACCATCCTCGAGAAGGGCAGGATCGGCGACACCTACCTGATCGGTGCGGACGGAGAGAAGAACAACAAGGACGTGGTCGAACTGATCCTCGGTCTCATGGGCGAGCCGACGGACGCGTACGACCACGTGACCGACCGGGCCGGGCACGATCTGCGGTATGCCATCGACTCGAGCAAGCTGCGCAACGAGCTGGGGTGGCAGCCCCAGTATCGCGACTTCGAGGAGGGGCTCGCCGCGACGATCGACTGGTATCGCGACAACGAGCCGTGGTGGGCGGGCGCGAAGGACGCCACCGAGGCCTTCTACACGGCGAAGGGTCAGTGAACGTGGCCGAATACGGGAAACCGCTGCAGCGCACGGAAACCCCCATCCCCGGCCTCACGGTCTGGGACATTCCGGTCCACGGCGACAACCGCGGCTGGTTCAAGGAGAACTGGCAGCGCGAGAAGATGGTCGCCGCCGGGCTGCCGGATTTCGCTCCCGTCCAGAACAACGTGTCCTTCAACGAAAGCGTGGGAACGACGCGAGGACTGCACGCCGAGCCGTGGGACAAGTGGGTATCCGTCGCGACCGGTCGTGTCTTCGGCGCATGGGTCGATCTCCGCGAGGGCCCGAGTTTCGGCACGAGCTTCACGGTCGAGATCGATCCGTCGGTCGCCGTCTTCGTACCGCGCGGTGTCGCCAACGGCTTCCAGACGCTCGAGCCGAACACGGCGTACAGCTATCTCGTGAACGACCACTGGTCTCCCGACGCGTCGTACGCGTTCGTAAACGTCGCCGACCCCGCCGCCGCCATCGAGTGGCCGATCCCGCTGTCGGATGCGATCCTCTCCGAGAAGGACCGCGATCACCCAGCGCTCGATGCGGCCCTGAGTGTGCAGCCGAAGCGGATGCTCGTCGTCGGGGCGGGCGGGCAGCTGGGCCAAGCGCTGCGGGAGGCGTACCGGGGCGACGACACGGTCGAGTTCGCCGAGCGGGAGGAGCTGCCACTGGATGCGGCGTCGTTGTGGTCGGCTCGCCGATGGAACGACTACTCCACCATCGTCAATGCCGCGGCCTACACGGCCGTCGACGCGGCGGAGAGCGCCGACGGCCGCGCCCAGGCATGGGCGACGAACGCCTCGGCGGTGGCTGAGCTGGCACGCATCGCGCAGGCTCACGCGATCACGCTCGTCCATGTATCCAGCGACTACGTCTTCGACGGCTCGTCGACGCGACCCTACCGAGAGGACGATCAGCTCAGCCCGCTCGGCGTCTATGGTCAGAGCAAGGCGGCCGGAGACATCGCCTGCCGCCTCGCGGAACGCCACTACATCGTCCGCACCTCGTGGGTGATCGGGTCGGGCCGCAACTTCGTCTCGACGATGCGGTCGCTCGCGGAGAAGGGTGTCGACCCGCGCGTCGTCGACGACCAGCTCGGACGACTGACATTCACCACCGAGATCGCCCGCGGCATCCGGCACCTGCTCGAGGTGGGTGCGCCGTTCGGCACGTACAACCTGACAGGCGCAGGACCGGTGCGGAGCTGGGCTGACATCGCCCGCGAGGTCTTCGCAGCGACCGGCCACTCCCCCGATCGCATCACGGGCGTCAGCACCGCCGACTACTTCGCTTCGGCGACGGCACCTGTGGCCCCCCGCCCCTCGAACAGCACGCTGGACACGAGCAAGATCGAGGCCACGGGTTTCGTCCCCGCCGACGCGCTCGAGAGCCTGCACGCCTACCTGCGCAACCGGTGAGCGTCCCTCTTCCGCCCGATGACGGGTCTGCGTCGGCACGACGTCGCGGCCTCGGCCGCGTGCTCGGCCTCTGGTCGCTCGGTCCCGTCCGTTACCTGGTCGTCGGAGTGGGCGCGTTCCTCATCGACATCGGTCTCCTCTTCGTGCTCTACGAGCTCGTGGGGATCCCGTTGGCCGTGAGTACCCCTGTCGCGTTCCTCCTGAGCTTCGCGATCACCTTCCTGATGCAGCGTGCGTTCGCCTTCGAGTCGGGCGGTCGCCTGGTGTCCAGTGCGGTTCGATACGGCTTGCTGGTCGCGGCGAACACTGTCGCGACGACGCTCATCGTGACCGCCGGCGCCGCGTGGGGCCTGCCGTGGGAGTTCGCCAAGGTGATCGCGGTGGCATCGACGACGGTGTGGAACTACTTCGCCTACCGCTACTGGATCTTCCGCCCGTCCTCGGCGTCCTGATCGCCCTGATCCGTCGGACGATGGGATGCCGCCGGGAGCTGGGAGATCACGGCATCGAGATCCGCGCGGAGAATGGCGGTCTCCTCCGCCAACCGCCGGATCTCATCCTCGGCCCGTGAGAGCTCCCAGGAGAGGTGGAGCGCGACGCCCACGAGAAGGACGATCGCCATCGCGAAGAGGAGGTTTGCGGGAACCTGCACGCCGAGGAGGCGTGTCATTCCCACGAGCAGGCCGGGGAAGAGCGAGATCACGAGCAACGAGATCCCGATGACCAACCAGAGTGTGGCGTACTTCTCGCGGAGCTGGCGTCGAAGCAATAGCACGACGATGAACGCCAGGACGAGGATGGCGAAACTGATACCTGCGGCGACGATCATGCGGGCGAATCCTCCGCTCGGCGACGGCCACGCATGAGCGCCAGGCCTAGGGCGAAGGTCGACCGCAGAAGATAGAGCGCCGCACCGAAGGGATTCTGGCTCGGTCTTCCGAAGGCCCGCGGTCTCATGGCGACCGGAACCTGCGTCACCGTCAGCCCGGAATGCAACGCGCTCACGAGGGAATCAACGGTGTCTCCCAGGTACTCGGCCGGGTAATAGTGGACATACTGAGCGATCGCTCGGGCGTTGGCCGCACGGAACCCGCTCGTCACATCCGTCAGGCGCGTCTTGGCGATGCGGGAGAGGACGGACGCGAGAAGCTTCATGGCCCACCTCCGCGGACCCGTGGCGACGTACTCGCCGACCTCTGCGAACCGCGCGCCGATGGAGATGTCCGCGACGTCGAGCCCCGCCAGCACGGCATCGATGTCCTGCGGGTTGTGCTGGCCGTCTGCATCCACCTGGATGGCCCGAGAGTATCCGTGACGCTGCGCGAAGGTGAATCCCGTGCGCATCGCTCCGCCGACACCCATGTTGAACGGCAGGATCAGCACGCGGGCACCAGCGGCCCGTGCGATGGCAGCCGTGTCATCCGTCGAGCCGTCGTCGACGACAAGAACGTCATACCCCGGTGAGTGCCCGAGGATCTCGCGCACGGTATTGCCGACGTTCTGCGCTTCGTTCCACGCGGGCACGATGACGAGCGTCCGCGGAACGGCGGTCACCGCTCGACCCCCTGGGTTCGCTCCTCCGGCAGGCTGACCGTTCTGGTAGCGGTTTCACCGACGCGACCCACCTGCCATGCCAGGAAGATGAGCAGGGTGGCCGCGCACACCGAACCGATTATCCACACGGTGAGGGGCGAGGCAACGCCCGACCACCACCACTCGGCGTCCGCCCCGGGATCAACTGCCGCGTCCTCCAGACCGGTCGTGTAGCGGCGGATGTTGATGTGCAGGGAAACGGCGGTGGCGACAGTGAGTAGTGCCGCCGCGAGATATGCTCGCCCCCCGGCCCACCACTCGGAAGATCGCGCCGTCGCGGCGCTGACGCCGAGAAGGATGATCAGCAGGGGCAGAATGTACCGCGGTTGCACCTGCAGGCCGACAACGGCGTTGGTTTGAGCGAGCAGCACGAAGGGAACGACCACGAGGGCAGCGCCTGCGAATGCGGTCGCAAGTCCGCGGCGCAGCCTTAGCCCCCTGATGGCGAGGAAGACAGCGGCGCCCATGACGACGGTTGTCGAGACCCAGACGACAGAGGGCATGGGTGTGTCCAACCACCCGAGCCCCCAGCCCCCGATGGCACCGACCCAGAGCGACGGCAACTCGAGCAGGTTGCTCACGTGCTGCGCGGCCGTCAGCGGTGGATCCTCGTTCTGAAGACCATTTACCACGGATGCACTCTGATCCGCTCCCAGGTAGAAGAGCAGTGAGATGACCACGATGACGAGACTCGTCGCCGCAGGGGCGAGCCAGCGGACGCCTCGTCGCCACCCAAGGATCGCCGCGAGCATGACCGCAAAGACAGCGAATGCCGCAGCATCCGCACGCGCACCAGCACCCATCGTCGCTGCGACCAGGCTGACCCCCAGGAGGGCCCAACGCCGACGCGGCGAGGATCCGTACGACGCGGTCAGGGTCACCCACAACGTTGCGGCAGACAGAAGCGCCCATGAAGACGGATTGGTTGAACCGAGCAGAAACAACCCGAGGGGCACCAAAGAGGCGGCGAGGGAAACCGCGAAGGCCGTCCTGAGCCGTTGTGGCAGCAACCAGAAGGTGGTTGTCACTAAGGCGACGGCGATCAACCCATTGATCGCGCGCATCACGAGCACCGATGTCGCCACGTCGGGAGTGGAGAAAGCTGAGAAAAACGCGTAGAAGACCGGTGGATAGACCCCGGTCGCATCCACCCGCTCCGTACGCTGAAGACCTTCACCGAGGTCGACGCATGCACCGCTCTGGTCCACGAGGTAGGTGTAACAACGCGCGCTCGAGATGGCCGACGGCACCTCTCGCGAGGCATCGCTGTTCGTGCCCTCGCACAGGCCCTCCCGCTCGCCCTGCGCGCACCAGATGGAAGCGAGATGGAAATCGTCGTCCGGACTGGACCCTACCGGGGACGATAGGGCCCACGCGAGAATAACGCCGAACAAGAGCGCCGGCGGGACCAAGAGCTTCAAGAGGCGCGAGCGATTGATCGATCTTGGCACTCGCCAAGGCTACCGCGGCGCCGTGAGCTGTCCCGTCTGCCCATCAAGGTACGACGACGCTCGTGCACGAGATCAAGGCGTTAGGGCCCCACGCGTCGTTGATTCCGTACACGCAGACACGCTTCGTGCCGGAGCTCCCAGCGGGGAGCGTGATGTCGAAGCCTCGGGGCAGGCTCGGCCCCCCGAACGCCGCATTGACATCGGCACGCCAGATAGTGGTGTCGGTCGCCTGACCGGCATCGTCGACGTATACGTGCACTGGGGTCGTCTTCGCTGCGTCTCGATCCATGACCCAGCCTGAGACGCGGATTCCCTCTGGCCGAAGAGCAACCATCTCCACGTTGCCGAACGGTGCGGCGGAGGTCGGGCGTTCGTAGACGATGGTCTTGCAGCCCAGGACAGTGTTCATCCCACCAACCGAATCGATGGCATAGACACAGACCGAATGCTCGCCGTCCGGGATGTCGCTGACGAGCGTGTAGCCGTGGGGTTGCCCGTAACTCGCGTACACGCGTCCCACGTCCGGTCGGCGCTGGTCCGCGCGAAGCGCGGTTCCCACGCCGTTGACGTATACGTGCACACTGATGGAGTCGGCGGTATCAGGATCGATAGCCCATCCGGAAACAGTCAGCTTCCCGTCCTTGGCGGAGATCGCATCGACCGCGCCGAACGGCGCGCGCCCCTTCTCCGGCAGCGGCTGGACCGTGACGTCTCGGCAACCCAGGTTGGTGTTCGCTCCGCCAGCGGAATCGATGCCATATGCGCACACCCGGTGCGGCCCGGGAGTCGCGCCGAGCACGATGTCGAAGCCCCGGTTGCCCCCGTGTCGCGGGAAGAGCGTCGCCAGGTCACGTCTGGGCGAGGTTGCGACCATGCTGTAGCCCAAGTCGTCCACATAAAGATGAACGATGCCCGGGTTCGTCGTGTCCGGATCGAAGGACCAGCCCGAAACTCTCACGCCGCCTTCCACGGGCACGACGGCATCCAGCGACCCCAGCGGAGGGCCGGTGACCGGGGTACTCATCGAGCACGACAACAAGGTGTTCTGCCCCACATCGACGTTGATGCCGTACACGCACACGTTGACCTGTTCGCCGGGATTCGCCGGCACTCTCACATCGAACCCGTGAGCCGCCCCCACATCGGGAAACGCTGCAGCCACATCCGGTCTGTCGAGAGATGCGATGAAGGGGATCCCCGCGCTGCCGACATAGACGTGCACCTGAATCGATGCCTTCGTGTCGGGGTCCGCGGCCCAGCCCACTACGCGGAAGCCGCCGGCGATGGGCTCCACCACTTCGACATTGCCAAAAGGCCAGCCCTCGCGGCTCGAGGCGCCGAACCAGTCCGTGTAGAAGTTGACGAAGTTGCGGTTGCCGTAGCTCGAACAGGAATCGCCCATCCCGTACCCCGCTGCGAGAGCCGCGGGGTTCGGCTGGTACGGCGTGTAGTTGTAGAGCGCTGCTGTCGCGTAATTCGAGACGTTGAGGTTCGTCCCGCCGCACGACGTCGACGGGTGATAGCCGATGAAGTGCACTCCCGGCTGACGCGCGAATCGACCTGCCGAGTAGTTCTTGAGCGATGTGGTCCCGGCGAGGATCTGCGGCCCGATCCCGGAATAGGCGGGATCGCACGGTGCGGTGTCGGGGCAGTTCGCGCCCATCGCGAAGTTGAGATTGCGCTCCGTCGGAGTGCGGCCCGTCACGAGGCTCTGCTCCTTCTCCAGCGTCACGATGATCACCTTGGCGGAGATCCCGCACGCCACCTGCACCCGGTAGATCAATTCAGAGATCCGCATCGTTCCGCCCTCGATGGCGTTGCACACGACGTTGCCCGTGCGATGCGAGACGACCGCCGCTCGCGAGGAGATGCTCGCCGTTCCCGTGTTGATGCACCGGGTGTTGGTGCACCGGTTCCTGTCGTCGAGGAACCGCTGGATCTCTGCCGCCGTCATCGCCGCGCCGTCGTAGAAGAGCGCGTCATCGATGAGGTTCTCGGGGTTGAAGCCCGCGAGCGTCGCCGGCTTGATCTGAGTGTCGGCGCTCGCCGCCGCGAGCGCATCCGCGCCGGAGGGCGCCGCGACGGCGGCGGGCACGACCCCGCCGGCGGTGAGGACGAATGCGACGACGGCTGCGAGAACGATCCTCAGCCCGTCGACGGACCCGCGCGGACGGGGAAGGGCAGGTCGGCGCATGGGTCCATTGTTACTGAAGTGCACCCGATTTGCCGCATGTTATTTCGCGGCGTCAGCGATGGCGTCGCGCGAGGCGGCGGATCCTTCGCCAGATCGGATGCGATTCGTGCACGCCCCTCACGATTTCCTCCCCCAAAGCGTCGAACCGCGCCATCAGCCGGTGCTCCGCATCCCGGTGGAGTCGGGCGATATACAGCGGCAGGCCGGGACCGTTGGCCCCGACCCAGCGCCGCAGTTCGCGATCCCGAACCTCCAGGTCGTCGCGATCGTGTTCGGAGGCGAGCTCGAACATGCTGTTGCCGGCCGCCCCCTTCGCGTCAGGTCGCTGGGTCCAATAGGCCAGCGGAGTTCCGCCGAGGAACGCGATCGGGTATCGGGCCGCCACCCTGAGGTAGAACTCCCAGTCCTCCACGGCGTCGAGCGTCTCGTCGTAGAAGCCGACATCGTCGTGCAGGCTGCGGCGGTACAGGAAGGAGATCGGCACCGCCCTGTTGACCTCGAGGAGGCTCGTGAAGGTGACTCCCGTCATTCCCTCCCAGAAGGGAGCACGGCCGGTCTCCGTCCAGCCATCGCCGTCCTGCCGCTCGTACACGATCTCCGTCGCGACCATCACTCCCGCGTCCTCGGGAGACGCGTCGAGCACGGCCGCCGTCTTGGCCAGGAAGTCCGGATGCCAGAGATCGTCGTCGTCGTGGAGAACGACGTACTCGCCGGCAGCCGCCCGTATCCCGGCGTTCGCGGCGGCGCACCGTCCGCCCCGGCCGGGTGGCTCGATCACCGCCGCACTGACTCCCGAGTCCGAGAGAGCGACATCGACCATGGAACAGTCGCCGTCGTTGACGACGATGATCTCGAGATCGTCGAGTCGCTGCCGCGCGATATCCGCGAGCGCACGGCGGAGAAAATACGGTCGATCTTTGGTTCTGACGACGACCGACACCTTCGGGGGCATAAGAGAGAGCCTAGGGCGCACTCACAGTTCGGCGTGGAGCTGCCACACCCGATCGGCGGAATCCCGCCACGAGAACGCCCGCGCTCGGTCCCCCGACAGCACCCGCGAGCGCCGCGCCGAGGCCTCGTCCTCCCTCACCGACGCGATCGCATCGACCACCGCTGCGGAGTCGTCGGCGTCGACGACGACGCCCGCGTCGGCGAGCACCTCGATGTTCTGCGGTGACCGCGCCGCGACGATGGGAACACCGGCCCGGAGAGCGTCGAGCATCCGCCACGGATACGCGTAGCCCGCCGCGGGGTCGACGAAGACGGATGCCGCGGCGAGCGCCTCGGCCCGCGGGCCCTCGTCCGCCGGGGCGATCTCCCGGAACCGGTGCTCCGGAAGGCCGGCCGCGGAGGCGAGCTCGCGAACGGCCGCATCGTCGCCGCGCACGAGCGCGACGACCTCCGCGTCGACCACTTCAGAGAGCGCGGCGAACATGCGCGAGAGCTCCTCGGCCGACGCCCGCTCGGCGTCCAGGAGGATCGCGCGACCGTCCCCTACCCCGTGCGCCGGCTCAGCCGCCACCGCCCCCGTCGGCGCGCCGGCGATCACGCGCACGCGGTCGCCCAGCTTCGTCCGCTCCCCCAGAACCGCGGCCATCGCATGCGTGGGAACCACGACGGCGTCGGCGTGGCGCTGCGCGCGCTTGATCATCGTCTTCTGCCACGCGAGCGCCTGCTTCGACAGCCGCTGCGGGGCGGTCAGCGCGTCGAGGTCCCACAGGGTCACGACGGTCTGGTCGTTATCGTGCACCCGATCGTGGCGCACGAGGGGCGCGAGCAGGGAGGACGAGTGGATCATCCCCCCACCGATTCCGGGGATCATCCCGAGCGCGCACGCGGCCACGAACTGCGCGCGCTTGAGCGGGAGGCGGTGCACGCGGGCGATCCCCGGCACGGATGCCGCGGCCTCCGCGCCGTCGGCCGACACGATCGCCTCGACCTCGCAGCCGCGCGGCGCGGCCACCACGAGCTCCCGCGCGAGAGCGAGGCTCGCGGCATCCGGATCGGAGGGAGGTACGGCGTGATCGAGCACGACGCGCAGAGTCGCGGTCATGATTCCAGGCTAGTCGGCCGCACCTCTGCGACCGAGGGCGGCACGGCGCGAGCGCCGCGGGGCTCAGCCGCCTCACAGCTTCACGCGCGGGGCATGACACGAACGGCGGATCGTGCCCTAGACTGCACGAGTCAGCTGGGGTAGTTGACACAATTGGGGAAGTCGGTCCGTACGCCTGGGGAGGGCGCGGACCGTTCACGCGGAGCATTGCGACCGGGGGGTCGCCGGCATCCGCGGCTTCGCATGAATCTCTTTGGGGGGAGAAACCATGCTCAAGAGAGCAACTGCCGTGTGCATCGCCGCCGGCATCCTGGCCTTCGCGCCGACCACCGCGCACGCCGAGACCGGTGAGTACGCTCAGCCGTCCGGCGTCACGATCGAATCGCCGGTCATCGAGCCGTGCGAGACGGCGACCGTGGTCTTCGGCGCCCGCTACTGGGGGTCCGGAGAGCCGATCTCCGTCACGGCCCAGGGCGCCCGCGCCGGCGCGGCAACCTTCGATCCCGCCGTGACCGCGGCCGAGGACGGCAGCCTCGTCGCCGCCTTCTCGCCGCCGAGCGACGGCGTCGGGGTCTACCAGCTCACCTTCGCGGGCGCGTCGGGCAACTACACCGCGACGGTGTCGGTGACCGACCCGGTTCTGTGCGAGGTCGACCCCGGCGTCGCCCTGGCAAGCACCGGCGGAGGTGTCGAGTCGTGGCTCATCGCCGGCGGGGCGGGTCTCGTCGCGATCGGCTCCGGCGCCGTCATCGTGGCGTCGCGGCGTCGTGCGGCCGGCTCCTGACCGGTCGCGCGCGGCGATGGTGACGCACCGACGATCGACGGCGACGACCGACGCCCGGAGCACGCGAAGGTCTCGTCGTGCGCTCTGGATCACGCTCGCGGTGGTCGTGGTCGTGGTCCTGCTCCTCGCCGCGGCGGCGTGGCTGGCATTCCGCGCCCTCGCGGCGCGGGATGCGCTGGCCGCGACCGCCGATGAGGCCGCCCTGCTCCAGCAGAGCGTCCTCGCGGGCGAGCATGACGACCTCGATGCCCGTGCGCGGTCCATCTCCGCCCACGCCTCGGACGCGGCCCGCGCAACCGGCGACCCCGTGTGGCGCGCGGCCGAGATCCTGCCGTGGGTCGGGGCGAACCTGCGGGCGGTGAGGGACATCAGCGAGATCGCCGACGAGCTCGCCCGAGACGGAGTCCCCGCGCTGCTCGACGCGGCGGATGCCGTGGATCTGGACTCGCTCGGGGTGACCGGCAACACCGTCGACCTCGCTCCGCTCGACGCGGCGCGACCCGCGCTGGAGTCGGCGGACGGGGTGTTCTCCGCCGCCGCGGAGCGTGCGGCAGCCATCGACACCGGTTGGACGCTCCCGATCATCACCGACGCGGTCGACGAGGTGCGACAGACCCTCGAACCGGCGGCGTCCACCGTCGACGGCCTCGCACGCGCCGCCTCGCTCCTGCCGAGCATGCTCGGCGCCGACGGTCCGCGCGACTACCTCCTGCTCATGCAGAACAACGCCGAGGTGCGCTCCTCCGGCGGCATCCCCGGCGCGTTCGCGGTCCTGCACGCCGAGGACGGCGCGATCAGCCTCACCGGCCAGGCGTCCACCGCCGATTTCCGCAAGTTCGACGAGCCGATCGCCGAGCTGGATGCCGCGACCGTCGCGCTCTTCGACGACCAGCCCGGCCAGTACGTGCAGCACGCGCTGCAGATACCGGACTTCCCGAAGGCCGCGGCGCTGGCCGCGGAGTTCTGGGCCCAGACGATGGGAAGCCGGGTCGACGGCGTGGTCGCGGTCGACACCGTGACGATCGCCGACCTGCTTCGCGCCACGGGCCCGGTGTCCGCGGGGGAGTACGAGCTCACGCCGGACGACGCCGTAGACATCCTGCTCTCGCGGGTGTACGCCGATGAGCCCTCCCCCATCCAGCTGGATGCCTTCTTCGCCGGAGCGTCGAGCGCGGTGTTCGAGGCCGTCACCGACGGGCGCGCGAGCCCTGCCGCTCTCGTCGAAGCGCTCGCCGCCGCCGGCGACGACGGCCGGATCCGGATGTGGAGCGCCGATCCGTCGGAGCAGGAGCGCCTCGCCGAGACGACCCTGGCCGGCGCGCTGCCGCTCGACGGCGCGGAGGAGGTCTTCGCAGGAGTGTTCTTCAACGACAGCACGGGCGGCAAGATGAACTACTACACCGCCGCCGACATCACCGGGACGTTCGCGTCGTGCGGCGACGAGAGCCGCGTGAGCGTCGACGTCGTCTGGGCCAACACGCTCGATCCCGCGCGGGCGGAGTCGCTTCCGCACTATGTCACGGGCAACGGCTCGTCGAAGGTCGACCCGGGGCAGGTGCGCACCCGCATCGCGGTCTACGGCCCGCAGGGCTGGACCGCGAGCGGCTCCACGCTCGACGGCGCCGCCGCGCCCGGACAGGCCACCATCGACCAGGACCGACCCGTCATCCAGTACGAGATGACCCTGTCGCCGGGCGAGTCGACGACCGTGTCCGTCGACTTCGCGGGCGCCGCGGACGAGGCGCAGCTGGGCCTCGTCTCGACGCCGCTGCTCCGCGATCCGAACGTGCGGGTGACCACGACGGGATGCGAATGATCGTGCCCCTCGCGGTGGCGCCGGGCCGGCCCTATAGTGAGAACGTTGCTTGGGGCAACATCGCCGTCGTGGGGACGGCGAACACACCGTGATTTTCTGGGGGAGATCGCATGCTTAAGAAGTCTGTCCTTGCCGTCCTTGCCGCATCCGCTCTCCTTCTCGGAGGAGCGAGCGCCGCGAACGCACAGCCCGATCTGGGCGACTATCCCGACGATGTCAGCGTCACGGTCTTCCCGACGGTGATCCGCCCGCTCGAGACGTCGACCATCACCTTCTCCGAGGATTACTTCGAGCCCGGAGAGATCGTCGACATCGACGTGACCGGCGAGAGCGGGGCCGAGGCCGGGCTGGCCGCCATCGCTCCGGCGGCGCGCTCCACGCTGACGACCTCCAAGGCCGCCAGCTCGGACGGCAGCCTCGTCGCCGTGTTCACGGCACCCGCCGACGGCGACGGAACCTACGACGTCTCCTTCAGCGGCAGCCGCGACTACACCGCGGTGATCACCGTCGTCCCGTTCGGCGTCGCCCTTCCGAGCGACGTCAGCGTCGGCGACTCGTCGCTGGCCAACACCGGCGGCGGTGTCTCACCCGTCGCGATCTGGGTGGGCCTCGGAGCGCTCGGCCTCGGCGTCGTCGCCCTCGTCGCGAGCATCCTTCGCCGCCGCCGCGCCTGACTCACGCGCCACAGCGGCGCGAATGCCCGCCCGGAGCACTCCCGGGCGGGCATTCGCGTATTCGGCGACGGGTACGGGCGGCGGCCCGCGGACCGCTCACTCGCTGGGCGAGGGCGACGGCGGGTGCAGCGCCTGCTGCACGAGCTCGCGGATGTATGCGAAGTCCGGCTCCTCGGGATCGACGCCGCCCTCCGGCGTGAGCTCGATCGACGTCATCGGCAGATCCTTCGTCTTCATCGCGAGCTCGACGAAGTACGGCAGCATCGTCTCGGGGATGTCGGTCTCGACGATGTCCTCTCCCGCCGCCGCGATCCCCTGGAAACGCTGCAGCACGTTGGCCGGGGTGAACTGGCGCAGGATCGCCTCCTGCAGCTGACGCTGCCGCTTCATGCGGTCCCAGTCGCTCGTGGTGTAGCGGGACCGCGCGTACCACTGGGCGGTGTCGCCGTCCATCACCTGGGTGCCGGGCTCGATCCACCCGATCGCCCAGTCGTCCGCCGGCTGGCCGGGGTATGAGGGGCCGCCGCCCTCCGGCAGGCGCTGGTCGACCGTGATCTCCACACCGCCCAGGGCGTCGATGAGCGAGGCGAAGCCGTTCATGTCGATGAACACGTAATAGGGGATCTCGATGCCGAGCGTTCCGGCCGCGGCATCCTTCACCGCCTCGATCGCCGGAGTGGAGTTGACCGCCGCGGCGCCGGGATAGAGCGTCGCGCCGTCGCGCAGGACGCCGACCTCGGTGAAGATCTCGTTCACCGCGCAGTGGGCGGTGCCGCACTCGGGCCCGCCGTAGCCGTCGGGGAACAGGTCTTGCATGGGCCCCTCGGAGAACGGCACGCTGACCATGTCGCGGGGTATGCCCGTGATGGTCGCGGCGCCCGACTCGGCGTTGATGGAGACCACGGAGATGCTGTCGGGACGCATCGAGTCCCGGCCCTCGCCGCTGTCGGCGCCGAGGAGCAGGATGTTGTAGTAGCCATCGGAGGGCGGCACGGCGGCGCCGCCGGAACCGAAGATCGAGCCGATCGTGCCACGCGCGGTGCCGACGGCGGTGGCGGCGTACACCGCGCCGCCCGAGACCACCAGCAGCGCGGCGAGGGCTGCGGCGGGGATCGCCACGCGCGCCCCCGGACGCAGCTTGACCAGCCGCACCAGGCGCAGGGTGTCGAACGTGAGCACGATCCAGAGGATCGCGTAGAAGACGAGGATCGCCTGGACGGTCAGCAGGGCGAACCAGTTGGTCGTGACGACGTAGATGGCGAACGGCCACAGCAGGAAGACGACGGCGCCCACGACGGCGAGCGCCCACAGCGCGAGGGTCGCCCCGAGACCGAACCGGCCGAGCCGGCGGCTTCCGGCGAGCACCTGCGCGGACCCCGGGATGAAGAGGTTGCAGGCGACGAGCCACCAGGCGCGGCGGCGCATCGCGTCACGATCGCCGCTCTGCGGGTACCGGAGGGGCTTCTCGTTGACGGCCGGCGGCACGATCCGCGCGGCCGCGGGGCGTGCGGCCGCGGCGACGCTCACAGGCTCTCCTTGAGGCGGCGGTTCTTCTCCCCCACCTGCTCCTCCAGCTGACGGGCGTAGGCCTCGACACGGTCGGCGACGGCGGCGTCGGATGCCCCGAGGATGCGCGCGGCGAGCAGACCGGCGTTCTTCGCGCCGCCGATCGACACGGTGGCTACGGGGATGCCGGCCGGCATCTGGACGATGCTCAGCAGCGAGTCCATGCCGTCGAGGGTGGCGAGGGGCACGGGGACGCCGATGACGGGCAGCGCGGTCAGGGACGCGAGCATGCCCGGCAGATGCGCGGCGCCGCCGGCCCCGGCGATGATGACCTTGAGGCCGCGAGCGCGCGCCTCGCGCCCGTACGCCATGAGCTTCTCGGGTGTGCGGTGCGCCGAGACGACCTCGACCTCGTGGGGGATGAGGAAGTCGGTGAGCGCCTGCGATGCATCGCTCATCACACGCCAGTCGGAGTCGGAGCCCATGACGACGCCGACCTCGGGCGCCTCGGAAGAATGCAGCGGCCGGGTCACCCGTCCAGGCTAGGGCTTCCGGCTGCGAGAACGCCGTTGCGGCGCGCGTCCGAGAGTCAACCCGATGGGGGTCAGTCGAACTGCGCGGCCACCGCTCGCGCGTCGTAGCAGACCTCGTCGAGGTCGGAGCCGACGGCGGTGACGTGCCCGACCTTGCGTCCGGGTCGCGGATCCTTGCCGTAGGTGTGCACCTTCGCGCCCGCGTGCTCCGCCAGGGCTGCCGGGAGACGGTCGGCCATCGTGCCCTCCGTGGGCCCGCCGAGGATGTTGACCATCACGGCCCACGGCTGTCGCGGCGAGGGATCTCCGAGCGGCAGGCCCAGAACGGCACGCAGGTGCTGCTCGAACTGGCCGGTGACCGCGCCGTCCTGTGACCAGTGACCGCTGTTGTGCGGGCGCATGGCGAGCTCGTTGACGAGCAGGCGCTCGTCCTCCGTCTCGAAGAGCTCCACCGCGAGCATGCCCGTCACCCCGAGACCGTGGGCGATCGCCAGGCCGATCTCGCGCGCGACGAGCTCCAGGCGCGCGGCCGTGTGGGGCGCCGGAGCGATCACCTCCGCGCAGACCCCGTCGCGCTGCACGGTCTCCACGACGGCGTACGAGGCCACATCCCCCGCAGGGGTGCGCGCCACCTGCTGCGCGAGCTCCCGCCGGAACGCGACCAACTCCTCCACGAGCAGTGCGTCGCCCGCCCCGGCTTCGGCGAGCGCGCGGATCCAGTCCTCCGCCTCCTCGGCGGAGCGGACGACGCGCACCCCCTTACCGTCATAGCCGCCGCGCGGGGTCTTCACGACCGCCCGGCCGTCGTGCGCGTCGAGGAAGGCCTGCAGGCCGGCCGCGTCGGTCACCGCGGCCCAGTCGGGCTGCGGCATCCCGAGCTCGGCGAGCCGGGCGCGCATCAGCAGCTTGTCCTGGGCGAACTGGAGGGCATCGGGGCCCGGATGCACCGCGACCCCCGCATCGACCAGCGCGCGCAGCACCGGCTGCGGCACGTGCTCGTGGTCGAAGGTGATGACATCCACGTCGCGCGCGAACGCGCGCACCGTGTCGATGTCGCGGTAGTCGCCCACCGCGGTCGCCGCCAGCGCCGCGGACATGCCGGGCTGCTCGGCGAGAACCCGCAGGTCGAGCCCGAGCTCGACCGCGGGTGCGATCATCATGCGGGCCAGCTGCCCACCGCCGACGACACCGATGCGCACAGACATCCGACTCCCTTCGCCGCCTCCATCATGGCATCCGCGGCCGCGCGACACCGCGGCGTCAGAGCAGCGGGTCGGGAGGCCGCGGCGGGATGACGGCATCGGCGCCCGGCTGCGCGTCGCGGTGGGCGAGGATCTGGCTGACCTCCACCTGGTCGGCGAGGGTCTCGTGCAGCAGGGCGGCGTCGGGCACGTCCACGAGCCGCAGCGGCTGGTCGATGCCGTTGCTGAGAACCACCGTCCCGGCGCCGAACAGGCGCTGGATCGGACCCCGTCGCACCGAGATCGTGTAGCCCCGCGCGTGGGCGAACTCCCGCGTCCGTCGAGCGAGCAGCCCCGAACGGACGATGACGCGACGCGTCGTGATCACGTAGCTGCGACTGAGCCAGACGAGCCACGGCAGCACGACGAGCAGCAGCACCACGATGCCGGCGACGGCCAGCAGCATCCAGTCCTCGAGGGGGGCGGGCAGGTTGTCGTAGAACCATCCCGTCGCCCCCGCCACAGCGATGAGCACGAGCGCCGACCACGTGAGCCTGCGGGCCGAGCCGTGCACCTTGACGACCAGCCGCTCCGGCGCGGCGACACCCGGCGGAGGCGTCGCCAGGCGGTTGCCGAGCGTCGTGGGCTGTGTCATGCGCCCATTCTGCCCGTGGGCAGCGGGGAGCGGCTCATCCCACGCGGGGCGTGTGACCGTGGATGACGGGGCATGGCGCGTTCCGGGCCGGCATCGGATCGCTCAGCGCACGTGGACGACGTCTCCCGCGACGAGCGAGGTCGTGCCCACGGCGGTCCGTACGAGCAGGCCGCCGTCGGCGCCGATGCCGACGGCTTCGCCGATCAGCTCGCGGGCTTCCGGGAGGATCACGCGCACGGCGCGTCCGACCGTGTCGCAGAGGGACTCGATCTCGGCGTGGATGCCGGCGACGACCGCGTCGCCGGCGGCTCGCGCGAGCGCGTCGATGTGCTCCCGCAGGGCATCGACGTAATCGGCCAGCAGCGCATCGGCATCGGCCGTGACCCCGAGCGCGGCGAACGAGGTCGCCGTCTCGACGGGGAGCTCCTCGACCGGCATTCGCGTGTTGATCCCGGCTCCCACGACGATGCGGTGCGTGCCGCCGACCCCCTCGGCGAGGATGCCGCTGATCTTGCGTCCGTCGACGAGAACGTCGTTAGGCCACTTCAGGCGAGCCGTGTGCACGCCCGCCAGCTGCGGCGCGATGGCGCGGGTCAGGGCCGCACCCGCCGCGAGCGGGATCCACCCGCGCGCGCTCGGCGGGACGCCCGATGCGTCGATGACGATGGATGCCGCGAGGGCCGTCCCGGGCGGCGCCGTCCAGACACGACCGAGCCTGCCCCGGCCGGCGGACTGGTCGTCCGTGACGAGCATCGACAGGTGGGGCCACTCCCCCGGGTCCGCGGATGCCGCGGCCACGAGGTCCGCGTTGGTCGACCCCGTGCGCGGTGTGCACTCGAGGCGGGGCACGAGCGCGGCCGTGCGCGGGAGATCTGCGGCGGTCAGCGGCATCCGCCCACCCTACCCGCGCGAGGCCGTTTCATCCGGAGGAGGACCGCACCCCGGGGAAGGTCCTCCGGGCGCAGACACCTCACCACGCTGAGGGTCACGGCGCCTGAGCAGATGCACAGCACATCACGCCTGTCGTTGTCGCTCTCCTCCAAGCGATCGGGCGCGGCACCCCCGGATAGAGTGAAGTCCGTGACTGAGCAGCCCGACCTGACCACCGCAGGGAAGATCGCCGATCTGCGCGCCCGCTACGACGAAGCGGTCGTCGCCGCCGAGCAGAAGGCGCGCGAGAAGCAGCACGCGAAGGACAAGCTGACGGCCCGCGAGCGCATCGAGCTGCTGGTCGACAAGGGCAGCTTCGTCGAGTTCGACGAATACGTGCGGCATCGCACGACCGCGTTCGGGATGGACAAGGCGCGCCCGTACGGCGACTCCGTCGTCACGGGCACCGGCACGATCCACGGCCGCACCGTCGCCGTCTACGCGCAGGACTTCTCCACCTTCGGCGGCTCGCTCGGCGAGGTCGCCGGCGACAAGATCATCAAGATCATGGAGTTCGCCCTGCGCGGGGGCATGCCCGTCGTCGGAGTCCTCGACTCCGGTGGTGCACGCATCCAGGAGGGCGTGGTCGCGCTCGGCAAGTACGGCGAGATCTTCCGCCTGAACACCGCGGCATCCGGCGTCATCCCCCAGATCTCGATCATCATGGGGCCCGCCGCCGGCGGCGCGGTCTACTCCCCGGCCCTCACCGACTTCGTCGTCATGGTCGACAAGACGAGCCAGATGTTCGTCACCGGCCCCGACGTCATCAAGACCGTCACCGGCGAGGACGTCGGCATGGAGGAGCTGGGCGGCGCCCACACCCACAACACGCGCTCGGGCGTCGCGCACTACCTCGCCGACGACGAGGACGACGCGATCGACTACGTCCGGACGCTCCTGGGCTTCCTGCCCGACAACAACATGGCGGAACTGCCGACCTACGAGTCCGGGTTCGAGTTCGAGACGACGGATGCCGATCGCGCGCTGAACGCCGTGATCCCCGACTCGCCGAACCAGCCCTACGACATCCACCAGGTCATCGAGCGGCTCGTCGACGACGGCGAATTCCTCGAGGTGCAGCCGCTGTTCGCGCCGAACATCGTGATCGGATTCGGCCGCGTCGAGGGTCGCTCGGTCGGAATCATTGCGAACCAGCCGTCGCAGATGGCGGGCACCCTCAACATCGACGCCGGCGAGAAGGCCAGCCGCTTCGTGCGGTTCTGCGATGCGTTCTCGATCCCGATCCTCACCCTCGTCGACGTTCCGGGCTACCTGCCGGGGACCGACCAGGAGTGGACCGGCGTCATCCGTCGCGGCGCCAAGCTCCTGTACGCCTATGCCGAGGCGACCGTTCCGCTCGTCACCGTCATCCTGCGCAAGGCCTACGGCGGCGCCTACATCGTGATGGGCTCGAAGCAGCTGGGCGCCGATGTGAACCTCGCGTGGCCGACGGCGGAGATCGCCGTGATGGGAGGCCAGGGCGCCGTCAACATCCTGTACCGCGGCGAGATCAAGCGCGCCGAGGCCGCCGGCGAGGACGTCGCCGCCGTGCGCACGCGCCTGGCGAACGAATACACGTACAACGTGGCCTCTCCCTTCCTCGCGGCAGAGCGCGGTGAGCTCGACGGGATCATCGAGCCCGCCGCGACCCGGGTCGCGATAGCGAAGGCGTTCCGCGCCCTGCGGAACAAGCGCGCGAGCCTGCCGCCCAAGAAGCACGGGAACATCCCGCTGTGAGCGGCGACGCCGCCCCGGAGGACCGACCCGCACCCTCGATCGAGGTGCGTCGGGGCACCCCCACGGTCGACGAACTCGCCGCCCTCATGGCGGTGGTCTCGGAGGCCTACGCCGACGAGGCCAGCTCTGCGACGGCGCCGGAGGAGACCCGTCCCTCGGCCTGGGCACGCAGCGCGCGGGGCCTGCGGCGCCCCCTGGACCGCGGTGCGGGCTGGGCCGGATTCGCCGGCTGAGACCGGCCGGAACGCCTCCCCGCGTCGTCGGCGGCCGAAACAACGGATGCCGCGACGCACCGCCATGCCGCCTGTCCCCCAAAGTACCTACAGACGGCGCCGGGGGGCCGACGCATACTTGTAGAGCGTGACGCGATCATGCGTAGGGTTGCGACCCCCGACTCTCGGGACAGCGGCCTCGCGGACGGTTTTCGGGTAACCTGTCCGCAACCTGGAGAGGGGCGGGCGGCTTCGCCGCCCCTCTCCTTCTTCATCCGAACGCGTCGCTCCGGTTCGTCCCCCCGCCGGAGCGCCGCTTCGGGGTGTCCGCCTACCGGCCCGGATGCCTGATCTCGCGCCACAGGTCGACCGCGTCGTCACCCGACTCGTCCACGAGGAGTCGGCCGACGACCGTCACCGCGATCTGCGCATCCGGCGAGGTCCTGATGATGATGCGGCTCGAGGTCGAGCCCCGTAGTGTGTCGGCGAGCTCCTGCCTGATCGCACGGAGCGCGTCGTCCGTGACGCCCTCGAGGCCGCCCTCGTCGAACACGCTCACCTGGGCACCGCGGCGCCGGGCCGCGTCGATCTCGGCTCGCACGGCGTCGTCGAGAAGCCGCGGACCGCGCAGTTCGTCGCGCAGTCGAGCCTCGGCGATCGCCGCTTCCCGCCTCTCGTCGTCGGAGAGGACGCCGTGCATCGCGATGACCCGTGTGAGGATTGGTCCGCCCACCGCGAGCGCCCGCTGCACCTGCACGCGCCGCTCCCGCTCGCGTCCCTCCTGCGCCGCCTCCCACGAGGACGTGACGGCCTGGAGCTCGGCGAGCTGGTCGGCGTCCCGTTCCGCCCGATCGATGAGGAAGACCAGGAGGTGCGCGACCCCGATCCACACGATGGAGCCGACGAGCCCCTGCCCGAGGGCATCGAGCGGTCCGAGCCACACCATCGCCCCGACCGAGAGCAGGACCGCGCCGATCCACGCGGACGCGGTGCGCCGCCGCACCATGACGACGACCATGAGAGCCCCGAGCCCGCCGACGTACCACGTGCCGTAGGTCGCCGTGCGAGCGCCCCCGTCGCCGAGGGCCAGCCCGGTGGCCGTGGGAACCACGCCGGCGACCACGAGCGCGAGGATCGCCGCCCACCATGGCATGGGCTCCGCCCGGCGCGGCTCGCCAGGGGGCGTGCGCGGAGTGACCGCGACGCAGACCGCAGTGGTGACGAGATACAGCGAGATGGCCGCGATCAGCAGCCACGGACGATCCGGCATCTCCGGCGTCCAGATGATGCCCCTCGCCGCCTGGTAGGCGGCGAAGGCTATGGCGAGGACGGATAGCACGGCGCGGACGGTCACGACGCCTCCTGCCGCCACGTCAGCGTGACGATGGTCCCGCGCGGCGAGGACTCGATACGGGCGGTGCCGCCCACGGCTGCGACACGGGCGAGGATCGAGGCGCTGATCCCCAGCCGGTCGTCGGGGACCGCGTCGATGTCGAACCCTGCGCCCGTGTCGGAGACGACGATCTCCACTCCCGGCATTTCGGGGGCGAGCGACTCGGGCCGCCGCACGAGCGCGGTGAGCCCCTTCCCTTCGGCGTGCTGAACGGCGTTCGCCGCGGCCTGCGCGCTCGCGCGGACGAAGGCCGCGGCCACCGCACCGGGGATGGACGGCTCGTCGCCGTCGCCCTCCACGCGCACCACGAGCCGCACCCCCATGTCCGCCATGGAGACCTGGATGCCGCGGGCCAGCCCTGCGAAGCTCTGGGTCTGGGCGGCGGCTTCGGCCTCTGGGGAATCCACTTCCGCGAGCCCCTCCAGCGCCTCTCTCGCCATCGACACGGCGAGGGAGCGCGCCCGCGGCCCGTCGGCCCGCTCCGCGGCGATGAGCGCCGCGAGCACGCTGTCGTGCATGAGGGCGGACACCGCGACCCGCTCCTCCTGCGCCGCCTCCGCCGCGGCGGCCTTGGCGTAGCCCTCGACGGTGCGCGCCCGCTCGCGGTCCACGCCGGAGGCCATGCGCCGGAAGATCGTCACGAGCGTGAGCAGGAGCACGCCGAGGATCAGCGAATAAGGCACTTCGAAGAGCAGCGCTATCCAGAAATCGGGGGCGAAGTCGCCCTGCACGATGCGAACCACGCCGTAGAGCAGGGGCGTCGCGATCGTCCAGCCGATCTGCAGCGCCGGCGGAAAGGCGATGACCGCCGCGATCGTCGCGACGTTGATGAGATACCACGGCCACGGTTCGGGGGTGGGGCTGATGGGCACCCCCGCGGTCGCGATCGGCCACACCGCGAGGAGCCCGACGAAGAGGATCGCGAACGCGCCCGCGACGACCCGGGCGGTGCGCTCGAACATGCACGCGACGACCATCACCGCGAGCGACCCGAACGTGATGACCAGCAGGGGGATCTTCCACCCCGGTCGCAGCCCGCCGTCGTTCGAGATCGCGAGGATCAGCGACTGGATGCCGAGGGCCAGGCTCGCGACCGCCACGGCGATCCCGGTGATCCGTTCGATCCGCCGCCGCGTGAAGGTCCCCTGCCATGCCGCCGCGAAGCGGCCCTGGGGGATGTGCCCCCAGGCGCGGTCCGTCGGGGGAGCACCGGCGTCAATCGACACCGGAGCCCTCCTCCGAGGGCTGAACGAGTCCGTCCTCCATCGCCCGGCGCAGCAGATCCACCTTCGTCGGGGCGGGGCGGCCGACCTCGACGTACTTGACCCGCACGCGGGTGATGTTCTCCTTGGCCGTGGAGTAGGCGACCCCCAGCCGGTCGGCGACGACCTTCAGCGGCAGCCCCGCGGCGTACAGGCGGAGCACCTCCCGCTCCCTTGCCGACAGCTGCGCGTCGGCGAACGCACGATCGCCCTCGATGGCGCTCGCCCATTCGACGTTGTCGAGACTCTCGCCGCGCGCGACCGTGCCGATCGCATCCATCACGCCGCCGGTGGGCGAGCTCTTGCTCACGACCCCCGCCGCCCCGGCCATGAGGGCCTCGCGCACGGCCGCCGGCCGGTCGGCCACGGAGTGGATGATGACGCTCGACCCGTCGGAGACCACGCGCGTCACGTTCTGGGTCACGGTGGAACCGTCGCCGAGGCTCAGATCCAGCACGACCACATCGGCGGGAGCCGAGCGCTCGCGATACCGCCACTGCAGGTAGTCGTCCACGGTGGCCCCGGAGAAGACGAGGTCGTGGCCGACGCGCTCCAGCGCGGCCTCCAGTCCCAGGCGCACGGATTCGTGATCATCGATCAGCGCGACCCTCGTCATGCGACCAGACTAACGGGCCGGGCGAGGCCCGCCACGGTCGGGCCGTCAGCGTCGCCGCTGCAGCACCGCGAGCGCCTCGACGTGGTGTGAGTTGGGGAAGAGGTCGAAGGCCCTCACGCTCGTGGGCTCGTAGCCGTGCAGCCCGAAGGTGCGCATATCGCGCGCGAGCGCGACGGGGTCGCACGCCACGTAGAGGACGGTGCGCGGCTCCCGGGCGGCGATCGCCTCCACGACCGCCGTGCCGGCGCCTGCCCGCGGCGGGTCGAGGAGGACCGTCGCGGCTTGGCGCTCGGCCCGTGGAGCGGGTTCCGCGCCCGCCAGATACCGATCCACCCGCGCCGTGACGGCCTCGACGCCGGCGGCGTCGGCGAGGTTGCGGACGGCGTGCGAGGTGGCGCGCGGGGCCGACTCGACGGTGACGACCCGTGTGCCTGGGCCCCCGACATCCGCCATGACGCCGGCGAAGAGCCCCACTCCCCCGTACAGGTCGAGGTTGGCCGCCTGCGGCTCGAAGGAGGCGCCGCGCAACGCCTCCGCCACGGCGCCCGCGAGCGTGCGTGCCGCACCGCGGTGCACCTGCCAGAAGCCGCCCGCGTCGAGGGCGAAGGATCGGCCCGCCGCCTCCTCCACGACGACCTCGCTCCCCGCGTCATCCGTGCCGCGTCGTGGGGAGTGCCGCGACCTGCCCGGTCGGTCGGGTCGCGGGACGATCCGGACTCGGCCGTCGCCGGGCTGCACCAGGTCCACGCGGCCCGGCGCGGCAGGCGGAAGCGCGGCCGCCGCGGCGGAGATCTCGGGCGTCGCGAGGGGATGGGTCGCCACGGGGACGACGCGGTGGCTGCGCGCCGCGACGGGGCCGACGGCGCCCTCGGCGTCGACGTGGAGGCTGAGTCTCGTCCGCCACCCCCGCCCCTCGGCGTCCTCGCCGCTCACCGGCTCCACCTCGACATCCCACCCGACGCCGCCGAACCTGCGGAGCGCATCGCGCAGCACGTCGGCCTTCAGCGCGCGCTGCCGCTCGAGCGTGATGTGCCCGAAATCCGCGCCGCCCGGACGGTCGCGAGGATCGCGGGCCAGATCAGCCTCCGGCCACACATGCCGTGCCCGCCGGTCGGGGGAAGCCTCGAGCACCTCGAGCGTGTCGGCGCGCCAGAACGACGCCTTGGAGGCATCCGCCACCCGCGCCCTCACGCGCTCGCCGGGGATCGCGTCGGAGACGAAGACCACCCGCCCGTCGTGGCGCGCGACGACGATCCCTCCGTGCGCGACGTCGGTGATCTCGAGCTCGAGGACGGCTGGCTCTTCCACGCGTCGAGCATTCCACAGCCCGGCTACGGTAGCCCCATGCGTCTCTGCCTCGCCTCCACCTCGCCCGCACGCCTCATGCTGCTGCGCCAGGCCGGCATCGAGCCCCTCACGATGGCGCCCGACGTCGACGAGGAGGCGGTCATCGCCGCCGTGGAGGCGGCCGAGTCCCGCATCCTCGAGCCGGCCGAGCACGTCCTGCTGCTGGCACGGCGCAAGGCGGCGGATGTCGCGGCGCGCCTCGCCGAGGAGGACCCCTCCTTCGACGGCCTCGTCGTGGGAGGCGACTCGATGTTCGAGCTCGACGGCGAGGTGCTCGGAAAGCCGCACACCCCCGCGAACGCCCGCGCCCGCTGGGAGGGCATGCGCGGACGCACCGGCGTGCTGCACTCGGGGCATTCCGTGTTCCGCATCTCCCCCGGCGCCGGCGCGCGCGAGGAGCACGCCGTCGCCGAGGCATCGGTGACCTTCGCCGACGACGTCACGGACGACGAGATCGCCGCCTATGTCGCGACCGGTGAACCCCTGAACGTCGCGGGTGCGTTCACGGTCGACAGCCTCGGGAGCGCGTTCATCACGAGGGTGGAGGGAGACCCCTCCACGGTGGTCGGGATGTCGCTGTCCACGCTGCGGAGGCTGGTGCGCGAGCTGGGAGTGGACTGGACCCGCCTGTGGCGGGACTTGTAGGGATCTCCCCACGCCTCCGGGAGTGTTTTGTGGGAGTGGCGCAAAGGAGGGACCCCGCGCGTCGGTAGGCTGACACTCATGCCTCAGATCGGCAAGGTCCTCATCGCCAACCGCGGCGAGATCGCCGTCCGTATCATCCGAGCCACCCGCGACAGCGGAATCGCCTCGGTTGCCGTCTACGCCGACCAGGATCGGGATGCGCTGCACGCGCGGCTCGCCGACGAGGCGTACGCCCTCGGGGGTGCCACCAGCGCCGAGACGTACCTCTCGATCGAGAAGATCCTCTCCGTCGCGAGACGCTCCGGCGCCGATGCGGTGCACCCCGGCTACGGCTTCCTCGCCGAGAACGCCGCGTTCGCGCGCGCCGTGATCGAGGCGGGCCTGACATGGATCGGCCCCTCGCCCGACGCCATCGACGCGCTGGGCGACAAGGTCACCGCGCGCCACGTCGCCGAGAAGGTGGGGGCCCCCCTCGCTCCCGGGACCCCCGGCCCCGTGGACTCGGCCGACGAGGTCGTCGCCTTCGCCCGCGAGTACGGCCTGCCGATCGCGATCAAGGCCGCCTACGGCGGCGGCGGGCGCGGCCTCAAGGTCGCGAGGGAGTTCGACGAGATCGCCGAGATGTTCGAGTCGGCGACGCGCGAGGCGGTCACGGCCTTCGGGCGCGGCGAGTGCTTCGTCGAGAAGTACCTCGACAAGCCGCGCCATGTCGAGACGCAGTGCCTCGCGGATGCCGCGGGCAACGTGGTCGTCGTCTCGACCCGCGACTGCTCGCTGCAGCGCCGCCACCAGAAGCTCGTCGAAGAGGCGCCCGCCCCCTTCCTCACCGAGGAGCAGACGCGCGTGCTCTACGACGCGTCGAAGGCGATCCTCCGCGAGGTCGGCTACGTCGGGGCGGGGACCTGCGAGTTCCTCATCGGCGCCGACGGCACGATCTCCTTCCTCGAGGTCAACACCCGCCTGCAGGTCGAGCACCCCGTCTCGGAGGAGGTCACGGGGCTCGACCTCGTCCGCGAGCAGTTCCGGCTCGCCGAGGGCGGGCTGCTGGACTACGACGACCCCGAGGTGACGGGCCACTCCATCGAGTTCCGCATCAACGGGGAGGACCCGGGCCGCGGCTTCCTGCCCCAGCCCGGCCCCATCCACGTCTTCAAGACGTTCGGCGGCCCCGGCATCCGGCTCGACTCCGGTGTCACGGCCGGCGACAGCGTCAGCGGGGCCTTCGACTCGCTGCTGGCGAAGATCATCGTGACCGGCCGCGACCGCGCCGAGGCGCTCAGCCGCGCGCGGCGCGCCCTCGACGAGTTCGAGGTCGCCGGCATGCCCACCGTGCTGCCGTTCCACCGCAAGGTCGTGCGCGACCCCGCCTTCACCGCCGAGGACGGCCGGTTCGGCGTGTACACGCGCTGGATCGAGACCGAGTTCGACAACGACATCCCGCCGTGGGACGGCGAGCTCGGCGACACGGCGCCCGACCAGGGCCGCCACACCGTCGTCGTCGAGGTCGGCGGCAAGCGCCTCGAGGTGAGCCTGCCCGACCGGGTCGCGCAGCCCGTCGGGACGGCCGGCCGGCCCGCCGCCGTGCCGCCGTCACGGCGCAGCCACGCGACGAGCGTCGTGGCGGGGGCATCCGGCGACGCCGTGCGCTCCCCCATGCAGGCGACGATCGTCAAGATCGCCGTCGCGGAGGGCCAGCAGGTCGTCAAGGGCGACCTCGTCGTCGTGCTCGAAGCCATGAAGATGGAGCAGCCGATCCAGGCCCACAAGGACGGCACGATCGGCGCGATCGACGCGAGCCCCGGCACGACCGTGTCGGCCGGCCACCAGCTTCTGACGATCTCCTGACGCACGGGCGTCCCGAGCGGACGCCAGGCCCGCGGATGCCGCGGGTCAGTACTGCTCGTGGTCGCGGTCGACGATGTGCATCGCCCGCGCGGCATCCGTGATGCTGCCCGTCAGGGAGGGATAGACGGCGAAGGCGCGCGAGAGCTGATCGACGCTCAGGCGCCGGTCGACGGCGACGGCGATCGGGTAGATCAGCTCGGAGGCCTTCGGGCCGATGATCACGCCGCCGATGACGGTGCCCGAACCCTTGCGGGCCATGATCTTCACGAACCCGTCCTTGATGCCCATCATCTTCGCGCGCGGGTTGGCCGACAGCGGCAGCTTGTGCACGACACCCTCGATGCGGCCCTCGACGATGTCGGCCTCCGACCAGCCGACCGTGGCGATCTCGGGGGCGGTGAAGATGTTCGCGGCGATGCGGCGGCGCTCGACGGGGATGACGACATCCCCGAGCGCGTGGAAGACCGCCGTGCGGCCCTGCATCGAGGCCACCGAGGCGAGCGGCACGAACGTCGTGCAGTCGCCGGCGGCGTAGATGTTCGGCACCGACGTGCGCGCGACGCGGTTGACGCGGATGTGACCGGAGTCGGTGAGCTGGACCCCCGCCTGCTCCAGCCCGATCCCCGCCGTGTTGGGGATGGATCCGACCGCCATGAGGCAGTGGCTGCCCTCGATGCGGCGGCCGTCGGCGAGCGCCACGACGACGCCGTCCCCCTCGCGGGTCACCGACTCGGCGCGGGCCTTCGACAGCAGCGTCATCCCGCCGCGCTTGAACACGTTCTCGAGCACGGCTGCGGCATCCGCATCCTCCCCGGGGAGGACCTGATCGCGACTCGAGACGAGCGTGACTTTCGCACCCAGGTTCATATACGCGGAAGCGAATTCGGCTCCCGTCACACCCGATCCCACGACGATGAGGTGCTCGGGCAACGAGGGCATGTCATACAGCTGGGTCCACGTGAGGATGCGCTCCCCGTCGGGCATGGCGTTCGGGAGCTCGCGCGGCGACGCCCCGACCGTCACGACGAAGGTGTCGGCCTCGACGCGGTCGAAGTCGGTGCCTCCCGGACCGGTGGACACGATGACCGCATCGCGGCCCTCGAGACGCCCGTGGCCGGAGATGATGCGAACGCCCGCGTCAGCGAGGCTCTGACGCATGTCCTCGGACTGCTGCCGAGCCAGCGCCAGGAGCCGCTTGTTGATAGCGGAGAGATTGATGGCGACCTCGGGCCGGCTCGCCTTCCCGTCGCCGCCGCGCGTGTAGAACTGCACGCCGAGGTCGCTCGCCTCCTTGATCGCCGACGCGGCATCCGCCGTCGCGATCAGGGTCTTCGACGGCACGACATCGGTGATCACGGCAGACCCGCCGACGCCCGCGCGCTCGATGAGCGTCACCTCCGCCCCCAGCTGCGCCCCGGCGAGCGCCGCTTCGTACCCGCCCGGCCCCCCACCGATGATCGCGATCCGCTGTGTCGTCTCGAACTCACCCGGCATGCACCCCATTGTGTCATCCGACACACGGGGCACCGTGCGGCGTGGCTGGCCGGTGGCTCCCGCTGTTCCTAAAGTGGACCCATGCCAGAGCACATCATCAATCCGCTGGATGACCCGACCGCCGACCCCTTCGAGGTCGCCGGACGCGCGGCGGACGACATCGCGCGCCTGACGGGCGTGGAGCAGCACGACATCGCGCTCACGCTCGGGTCGGGCTGGGGGAAGGCCGCAGAGCTCATCGGCGAGACCGTGGCCCAGTTCCCCGCCACCGAGGTGACCGGCTTCTCGCGCCCCGCGCTGGAGGGGCACGGGGGGACGCTCCGAAGCGTCGTCACCCCGCGCGGCAAGCGCGTGCTCGTGATCGGCGCGCGCACCCACTACTACGAGGGCCACGGCGTGCGTCGCGTCGTGCACAGCGTGCGCGCGGCGGCGGCGACCGGCGCGCGCACCATGGTGCTCACCAACGGCGCCGGAGGCATCAAGGGCGCCTGGAAGCCGGGACAGCCCGTGCTGATCAGCGACCACATCAACCTCACCGCGGCGTCCCCGCTCGAGGGTGCGACGTTCATCGACCTGACCGACCTCTACGCGCAGCGCCTGCGCGACCTGGCGCGCACGATCGACCCCTCCCTCGACGAAGGCGTGTACTGCCAGTTCCGCGGACCCCAGTACGAGACCCCGGCCGAGGTGCGTATGGCGAAGGCGATCGGCGGGCACATCGTGGGGATGTCGACGGCGCTCGAGGCGATCGCGGCACGGCAGTCGGACATGGAGGTGCTGGGCTTCTCGCTGATCACGAACATGGCCGCCGGCATCCAGAGCACGCCCCTGAGCCACCAGGAGGTCATCGAGGCCGGCCGCGAGGCCGAGCCGGTGATCTCGTCCCTCCTGGCCCGCGTGATCGGGGCGATGTGAACGGGGCGGATGCCGCGGCATCCCTCGCGGCCGCGCACGCCTGGCTCGCGCAGGATCCCGACCCGCAGACCCGCGCGGAGCTGGAGGCGCTCATCGCCGCCGCCGACGCGGGTGACGCCGCGGCATCCGCGGACCTCGCCGACCGGTTCGGCGCGCGTCTGGCGTTCGGGACGGCGGGCCTGCGGGGGGCGCTGGGGGCGGGCAGCAACCGGATGAACCGCGTCCTCGTCGCCCAGGCCGCCGCGGGGCTGGCCGCCTATCTGCGCGAGCGCGCCGACGACGGCGCGACACCCTCCGTCGTCATCGGCTACGACGGGCGACGCAACTCCGACGTCTTCGCCCGCGACTCGGCGGAGATCTTCGCCGGCGCGGGGCTGCGCGCCATCCTCCTGCCCCGCCTGCTCCCGACGCCGGTGCTCGCCTTCGCGGTGCGCCACCTCAGCGCCGATGCCGGCGTGATGGTCACCGCGAGCCACAATCCCCCGGAGGACAACGGATACAAGGTCTACCTCGGGGGCGCGGACCGGGGCGCCCAGATCGTCTCGCCCTCCGATGCCGAGATCGCGGCGCACATCGAGCGGGTCGCGACCACCGAGCGGGTGCCGCTTCTCCCGCGATCCACCGGATACGAGACGGCGCCCGAGTCCGTCGTCGACGCCTACGCCCGCGCCACGGCCGCCGTCGCCCCCGCGCCCGCCGGGGCGGACGCGCTGCGGTGGGTGTACACGGCGATGCACGGCGTCGGGTGGGAGACGCTCTCGCGGATCGTCGAGCGCGCCGGATACCCCGCGCCGCACCCCGTCGAGGCCCAGTTGCACCCGGACGCCTCGTTCCCGACGGTCTCGTTCCCCAACCCGGAGGAGCCGGGCGCCATGGACCTCGCCCTCGAGGAGGCGCGGCGGGTCCGCGCCGACCTCGTGCTGGCGAACGACCCGGACGCCGACCGGCTCGCCGTGGCCGTTCCGGTGGACGCCGAGGGCGGCTATCGCGTGCTCTCCGGCAACGAGGTCGGCCTGCTCCTGGGCTGGCGGGCGGCACGCGCGGCACGAGACGCCGGTGCGACCGCCGGGGCATCCCTCGCCTGCTCGCTCGTCTCGTCGCCCGGACTCGGGGAGATCGCCCGGCACTACGGGCTCGACTTCCACGAGACGCTCACGGGCTTCAAGTGGATCTCGCGAGCCCCCGGCATCGTCTTCGGCTTCGAGGAGGCGCTCGGGTACCTCGTCAACCCCGAGACCGTGCGCGACAAGGACGGCATCTCGGCCGCGGTCGCCGTCCTCGGCCTGGCCGCCGCGGCGCGGGCGGAGGGGTCTTCGCTCGCCGGCATGCTCGAGGAGCTCGCGTCGCGCTTCGGTCATTTCCGCAGCGGCCAGGTCTCGGTGCGGGTGACCGACCTGCGCATCATCGCCGACGTCATGGCGCGGCTGCGTGCGCAGCCGCCGTCGGAGTTCGGCGGCGTCGGCATCCTGCGCGCCGACGACCTGCTGCGCCCCACCGACGGGACGGTGCCGGGCGACGTGCTGCGCTACACGCTCGACGACGGGTCGCGCGTCATCGTGCGCCCGAGCGGCACGGAGCCCAAGCTCAAGATCTACCTCGACGTCCGGGCGGATTCCGCAGAGGACGCCGCGGGACGCCTCGCCCGCCTCGAGGAGGCCGCCCGGGCCCTGGCGTCCTGAGCCCGGGCCCCTCGCGCTGCGGGGCAGATTGTGTGCTGTGGGGCACGACATAACCTGCCCCACGGCACACAATCTGCCCCAGAGCTACCGGGTGCGGCCCTCCTCCCCCGTACCTCCCTCGTCGATCGATCCCGGGGAGACGCCGCGCGGGAGCCGCCGTCGCGCCGAAGGCCCCACAGTGATCGGATGATCGATCCCTTCACGGCTGAGCTGACACCCTCACGCACCCTCCACCGGGCCGGAACGACCACGCGCCAGGTACGCCGGCTCGTGGATGACGGGGTCTTCGTGCGGGTTCGCCGAGGGGTGCTCGCGCGCGGGGACGAGTGGCGCGCATTGCGCCCCGAGGGCCGGGCGATCGTTCGGGCACGCGCATGGGCGTCGGTTGCCGGCGACGAGCCGCTCTTCTCCCACACCACCGCGGCGGCCGTGCACGGCCTGCCGCTGTTCCGGACACGCAGCGACACGGTGCACACCGTCATCAGCGAGTCGCGCAAGGGTCAGACGCCGGGTGTCGCCCGTCACCGCGGCGAGCTCGATGCGGGCGTCACGCGGGTGAGGGGCCTGTTACTGACCGACCTCGCACGCACGATGGCGGACGTCGCGCGCTCCGAGTCGGCGGAGACCGCCGTGACCGTCGCGGATGCCGCGCTCCGATCCGCATCGCGAAGCGCGGATCACCCGCGTGTCGTGGTCCTGAGGCAGCGGGCGCTCGACCATGCCGCGGCCCTCGCGCGCGGTGGGAAGCGCAGCGCCCGCATCATCGAGTTCGCCGACCCGCGGGCGCAGCTGCCCGGCGAGAGCGTCAGCCGCCTCTATCTCCTCCGGCTGGGCTTCGCCTCCCCGCGGTTGCAGGTAGAGGTTCCCGGGCCGCGCGGCATCCGATACTTCGTCGACTTCGGGCTCGACGACGTCGACGCCTTCGGCGAGTTCGACGGCGAGGGCAAGTATCTCGACCCGCGATACCTCAACGGCCGCACGAGCGAACAGGCCCTCCTCGAGGAGAAGTGGCGCGAGGACTGGATCCGGGGCACCACCCAGCGACGCTACGCGCGGTGGGGTTCGGCGCACATCGTCACGGCGCAGACCCTCGGTGCCCGCCTCGCGCAGTTCTCCATCGTCCCCGCACGCCGCGCGTGAACCCGGGTCCCGTCCCCGCGCCGCGAACCGGGGCAAGTTGTGTGCTGTGGGGCACGACACAACCTGCCCCGCAGCACACGACCTGCCCCAGAGCAAAGGGCGGCACGCATCGAGTGGCCCGCGGTACGCACCGGCCTCCGCGCACGCCTCGCCGCGCATGCGCGCTGACCGCGCCCTCAGGCGGGGTCGAGCAGCGCTTCCAGCCGGTCCAGGAGCGCCTCCGCGTCGGCGCCCTCGACCGAGACGACGATGGATTCCCCCCGGTCCACCCCGAGGGTCATGACGCCCAGGATGCTCGCGCCGTCGACCGGCTCGCGACCCGGCGCGCGCACGACGACCGCGCCGGGGTGGGCGTGGGCGAGCCGGACGAATTCCGCCGCGGGGCGCGCATGGAGCCCCTCGGCCGCGGTCACGATCACCGTCCGCTCCGCCATCGTCCTCCTCGCATCGCGCCGCCCCCACTGTACGGGGGCGGCGCTCAGCCGTCGATGACCGCGACGAGCTCGTCGATGAATCCGGCATAGTCGACGCCACGGCGCACGATGCGCTGCACGCTGTCGCGCTCGGAGAACACCTCGACAAGCTGCTCGAAGATCGTCTGGAACGCCGCGCGGTCGCTCTCGCTGAACGCCACGAGCGCGACAACCTGCACGCGGTTCTCGCCCCACCCCGTCGACTGCTCCGACACCGCCACGGCGATCGCCGTGCGCGTCGCCGTCATCGTCAGCGCGTGAGGAACCGCGAGGGCATCCGTGAAGGCCGTCGACGACAGCCGCTCCCGCTCGATCGTGCGCTCGATGTAGTCGTCGTCGATCACGCCGCGGGCCACAAGCAGCGAGCCCAGCCTCCGGATCGCGGACTCCTCGTCGCCCATCCCCTCGAATCCGCGCACGAACGACGCGGCATCCATGTACTGCTCCAGCTCGGCGCGCAGTCGCGCGAGCCGCCGGCCGCGACGCACACGGGCCGCCGCGCCCCGCACGCGCTCCACATCGGACTCGGTCAGGAAGGGCTGCACCTGCACGACGCGGTCGGATGCCGCGGGCGCGGCGATCGTCGTGAGGATGACGTCGGTGCCGAGCGCGGCCCAGTCGGGGTCGGCCCGGGTCTCGACCGAGACGACCTCGATGTCCTGCCCGAGGGAGCGCACGACGCTCGAGCGCAGCAGCTCGTGGAGCTCGTAGTAGCCCGGGCACACGATGGTGGCGGTCACGATCGCGTCGGCGCGGCGGCTGCGCTCGAGACGCCCTCCCACGTGCATGGCGATGTATGCCAGCTCGTCGTCCTGCAGGTCGAGCCCGAGGCTCTCCCGCAGCTGCACGGCGATGAAGACCGCGACCTCGAAGATCATCGGATAGCTCGACTTGATCGAGCGGGTGAGTGGATTGCGCGACCATGCGCCCACCCGCGCGCGGTGCAGCAGGTTCTGCACGTGCAGGGCGAGGCGCAGGACGAAGTCGTCGTGCCCGAGATCGACGGCGAACTCCGCGGCGGCGCGATCGACCGCGTCCCGCACGGCGCCCTCGACCTGCGGATCCAACCGCTCACGCGGATCGTTCTCGCCCTCGGCTGCGGGGGCGACGACACGCGTCAGGAGAAGCGTGGCCAGGTGCTGCGTGTCGGCGGCGCCCAGGCTGACGTCGAAGTGGCTCTCGGCGAGCGCGCCGACGACCTCGGCGATCCGGTCCGCGGGCGGCGAGGCGGCGCCCGGCTCCTCGATCGTGCGCCGCCGACGCGTGCGGTCGACGGCGATGGCCACGTGCAGCAGGACGTCGGTGATGCCGTACTCGTTGACGTAGTACCCGAGCGCGGGCAGTTCCGCCACGAGCGCCGACTTGAAGGCCTGCAGCGCGTCGGGATCGACGTACTCGGCGCCGAGGGAGCGACGCAGCAGGGGCATGTCGAGGGCACCGGCATCCATCTCGTCGTGCACGAGACGGCTCAGCAGGCGCCGCTGCGCCTCCTCCGGCCCCTTCAGCCTCACCCGCGTGCCCTGGCGCTCGAGCACGAGCCCCCCGCCGGCGATGAGCCCGCGCACGCGCGCCAGGTCGCCGTCGAAGGTCGCGTCGCTCACGTAGAGGCGAGCCGCGGTCTCGTGCACGTCGATCCCGTCATCGGCGTCGACGAGGGTGCGGACGAGGGAGTGGAGCCGGTCGCGGGGCGTGCCGGTCTCGGCTCCCGTCTCGCGCAGACGCGGCAGCGCGGCGGGATCGATCCGGTAGCCGTGCGGTCCGGACTCGATCGCATCTGCGGCACCCGCCCGCGCATTCACCGCGGTGACATATGTGCGGATGCTGCGGGGAGTGACGCCGAGCGCGTCGGCGAGAGTCGCCGCGGTGACCCACCCGCGGTCGCGGGCGAGCAGCGCGACGACGCGGTCCTGACGCGCCCTGGTCACTGCGTTGTCCGTCCCTCTCCTCGGGCGCGACCACCCACGCCCGTGGCCCCAGTCAATCACGCGTATGCGAGGCGGTTTCCGCCGGAGCGGAAGACGGTATGCCTTTACCCGCTCCCAGCATCCTCGCAGGATAGGTCTACGGAGGAGGTGACCGGATCGATGAGGATCCTCGTTGTGTGCAGCGCGGGCGCGTCCAGCACGTTCGTCGCCATGCGGCTGCGCCGCGCCGCCCAGTCGCAGGGCATCGCCCTGCACGCGGTCGCCGGAACGCGCGAATCGCTCCCGATCGACATCGACTCGGCCGACATCCTCCTGCTCGGGCCCCACCTGCGGGACGAGATGCCCCGTGTCCACGCCCAGAGCGCTCACCGGAGCGTCCCGGTGCTCGCCCTGCCCGACGATGTCTTCTCCGACCTCGACGGCACCCGAACCCTCGACCTGGTGCGGCCGCTCCTGAGCGGCGCACCCACCGACCCGAACGCCTGACCGGAAGGAACCCCACCATGGCCGAAATCTCCCGCACCGTCCGCATCGGCTCGTCCCATGGACTCCACGCGCGCCCCGCGAAGCTCTTCGCGCAAGCAGCGAAGGAGGCGGGCATGCCCGTCACGGTCGCCAAGGACTCGGGCAAGCCGGTCAACGCCGCCAGCATTCTGGGCGTCATCTCGCTCGGCGTGGAGCAGGGCGACTACGTGACCCTCGCGGTCGAGACCGACGACGACAGCGCGGGCGAGAAGACGCTCGACGCGCTCGCCGAGCTGCTCACGACCGACCACGACGCCGCGTGAGCATGGCCGAGCTGAGAGGCGTGGGCATCGGGCTGGGCGTCGCCCAGGGTCCGGTGGCCCGCATGGCCGAGCCGCTGCCGGCGCCCGCCGACGTCGCGAGCGAGCTGACCGCCGCGGAGGAGACGGCGCGCGTGCGCGATGCCGTCGCCGCGGTGGCACGGGAACTCGAGGAGCGCGGGGCGGCCGCGGGCGGAGCCGCGCAGGAGGTTCTCGAGGCGCAGGCCATGATGGCCGAGGACCCGACCCTCGAGGAGGAGCTCGACGCGCGCATCGCCGCCGGCAAGACGGCGGAGTTCGCCGTGTACGACGCCTTCCACTCCTTCCGCACGCAGCTGGAGGCCGTCGGCGGCTATCTCGGCGAGCGTGCGGCCGATCTCGACGACGTCGCCCAGCGCGTCATCGCGCGCCTGCGGGGGGTTCCCGCGCCCGGGGTGCCCGATCCGGGGCATCCGTTCGTCCTCGTCGCGAAGGACCTCGCCCCCGCGGACACGGCGCTGCTCGACCTGGACAAGGTTCTCGCGCTCGTGACCACCGAGGGCGGACCGACCTCCCACACGGCGATCCTGGCCCGGGAGAAGGCGATCGTCGCGGTCGTCGGCGTCGCTGGCGCGAAGGACCTCGCCGACGGTGAGAACGTGATCGTGGATGCCGCGGCGGACGTCGTCGTGCGGAACCCGACGGCCGAGGAGCTCTCGCGAGCGCAGAACCGTGCCGCTCAGCGCGCGGCCGCGGCCGACGCGCCCGTGACACCGGGCGCGCTCGCCGACGGCACGGCGATCCCGCTCCTGGCGAACCTCGGCTCCCCCGCCGGCGCCGCCGAGGCGGTCGAGCTGGGCGCCGAGGGCGTGGGGCTCTTCCGCACCGAGTTCCTCTTCCTCAGCCACAGCCAGGCACCCACCGTCGCGCAGCAGAGGGCCGCGTACACGCAGCTGCTGGAGGCGTTCCCCGGCAAGAAGGTCGTCGTGCGCGTGCTCGATGCGGGGGCGGACAAGCCCCTGCCGTTCCTCAACGACGCCCACGAGGAGAACCCCGCGCTCGGGCTTCGCGGCCTGCGCGCGCTGCGCGCGAGCGAGGACATCCTGCGCGAGCAGCTCACCGCCCTGGCCGAGGCGGATGCCGCGACATCCGCCGACCTGTGGGTCATGGCGCCGATGGTGTCCACCGTCGAGGAGACCGAGTACTTCGTCTCGCTCGCGCGCGAGTACGGCGTCAAGACGGCCGGCGTCATGGTGGAGGTGCCCTCCAGCGCCCTCCTCGCCGACCGCGTGCTCCCCCACGCCGACTTCGCCTCGATCGGCACGAACGACCTGACGCAGTACACCCTCGCGGCCGACCGGCTGCTGGGGTCGGTCGCCTCCTTCCAGGACCCGTGGCACCCCGCCGTGCTGCGGCTGATCCGCGAGGTCGGTGCCGCGGGCGGCGCCGCCGGCAAGCCCGTCGGAATCTGCGGTGAGGCCGCGGCCGACCCGCTGCTCGCGGTGGTCCTGGTCGGCCTCGGCGCCACGAGCCTGTCGATGGCCCCGACCGCGCTGGCCGACGTGCGCGCGACTCTGCTCACCCACTCCCTCGACGATGCCCGCCGCATCGCCGAGGCCGCCCTGGCCGCGGACGACGCGGCCGCAGCCCGACAGGCGGCCCAGCAGGCCGCCACCCCACACGCGGCCCCCGCCGCTCACTGAGAGAAAGAGACACAGTCATGACGACGACGTCACCTGCCGCGCAGAGGGGCGGTGCCCGGGTCGCGGTCCAGCGATTCGGCACGTTCCTCTCCGGCATGATCATGCCGAACATCCCCGCGCTGATCGCGTGGGGCATCATCACGGCGTTCTTCATCCCGGTCGGCTGGACCCCCAACGCCGACCTCTCCACGATGGTCGGCCCGATCATCCACTACCTGCTGCCGATCCTCATCGCCTACACGGCCGGCTACATGGTCTACAAGATCCGCGGAGGCGTCGTCGCCTCCATCGCGGTGATGGGTGCGATCGCGGGCTCCGACCTGCTCATCGCCAACTTCAACGCCACGCTCCCCGAGGGCGAGGCCCCGCTCGGCCAGATCCACATGTTCATCGGCGCGATGATCATGGGACCGCTCGCGGCCTACACGATGCGCTGGCTCGACAGCCTCTGGGACGGCAAGATCAAGGCCGGCTTCGAGATGCTGGTCAACATGTTCTCGGCCGGCATCTGGGGCTTCGTGATGGCCATCGTGGGCTTCTTCCCCGTCGCCTGGCTGGTCAACGGCATCATGAACGTGCTGAGCACGGCGGTGAACTGGCTCGTCGAGACGAATCTGCTCCCGCTGACCAGTATCATCATCGAGCCCGCGAAGGTCTTCTTCCTGAACAACGCCATCAACCACGGCGTGCTCACGCCGCTCGGCATCAGCCAGGCGGCGGAGGACGGCAAGTCGATCCTGTTCCTCCTCGAGGCCAACCCCGGTCCCGGCGTCGGCCTGCTGCTCGCGTTCACGATCTTCGGGATCGGCGCGGCCCGCGCCTCGGCTCCCGGTGCCGCGGTGATCCAGTTCTTCGGCGGCATCCACGAGGTGTACTTCCCCTTCGCACTGATGAAGCCGGTACTGATCGTCGCGCTGATCGCCGGCGGCATGACGGGCGTCACCACGAACATGATCTTCGACGCGGGCCTGCGTGCGCCGGCCGCTCCGGGCAGCATCTTCGCGGTGATCGCCCAGACGGCCAGCGACAGCTACGTCGGCGTGATCCTCTCGGTCATCCTCTCGGCGGCGGTGAGCTTCGTGATCGCGTCGGTCATCCTGCGCGCGACGCGCAAGCGCGACCTGCTCGCGGAGGGCGACGAGTTCGCCGCGGCGGTTTCGCAGACCGCGGCCAACAAGGGCAAGTCCTCGGCAGCCCTCGACGCCCTGCGGGCGTCCGACGGCCGTGACCGCGAAGCCGTGCGCGAGGCCGGCGAGGCGGTGGACCGCCTCGAAAGCGAGGCCGACACCGGCGGCCGCCTGGACGGCGGAGCCGTCACGACGAGGCAGGTGAGGACGATCGTCTTCGCGTGCGACGCCGGCATGGGCTCCTCCGCCATGGGCGCGAGCGTGCTGCGCAACAAGATCAAGAAGGCGGGCATCGAGGACGTCACGGTGACCAACAAGGCGATCGCGAACCTGGATGCCTCCGCCGATCTCGTGATCACGCAGAACCAGCTCACCGACCGCGCCCGGCACCAGACGCCCGACGCGATCCACGTGTCGGTCGACAATTTCATGAACTCGCCGAAGTACGACGAGGTCGTGGATCTCGTGCGCGATCAGCACCAGGATGGTGCGTAGGCACTGAACGCGGTGGGGTCGGGCGGCGTGACGCCCCCGACCCCACTGCTTCTGTCTCGGCATCCGCTTCCCCGCGGTGCCCGCCGCGTCACCTGCGGCCGTCACGACGGGGATGCGACAGCTCTTCAACGAAAGGCAATGACATGGCACGTGACGTCCTCTCCCTGGGTCAGGTTCGCATCCACGCAGGATCCGCAACGCGCGAAGAGGCGATGAAGGAGGCCGCCGACATCCTCGAAGCGGCCGGGTGCGTCACGACCGCCTACTTCGACGCGATGCAGCTGCGCGAGCAGACCGTCTCGACGTACATGGGCAACGAGCTCGCGATCCCGCACGGCACGAACGAGACGAAGGACGCGATCCTCGAGTCCGGCCTCTCGGTGGTCCGCTACGACGGCGGGATCGATTGGGGCGGCGAGCACGTCACGTTCGTGATCGGGATCGCCGGCAAGGGCGACGAGCACCTGGAGATCCTGTCGCAGATCGCCATCCTCTTCTCCGACGAGGACGAGGTCGCGAAGCTGAAGGCCGCTTCCTCCCCCGATGAGCTCTTCTCGCTCCTCTCGGCGGTGAACGAGTCGTGAAGGCGGTTCACTTCGGCGCCGGCAACATCGGCCGCGGCTTCGTCGGGCTGCTCCTGCACGAGGGCGGGTACGAACTCGTCTTCTCCGACGTCGCGGCGGATCTCGTCGACGCCATCAACGCCCACGACTCGTACACGGTGCACGAGGTCGGCGAGGGCGGCACCGACAAGACGGTGACGGGCTTCCGCGCGATCAACAGCGCCGAAGACCCCCAGGCCGTCATCGACGAGATCGCGGGCGCGAACGTCGTGACCACCGCGGTCGGCCCGACCGTGCTCCGCTTCGTCGCCCCGCTCATCCTCGCGGGTCTCGCACTGCGCGACCCGTCGTCGCCCCCGCTGCAGATCATGGCGTGCGAGAACGCCATCGGCGCGACCGACACCCTGCGGGACCACATCCGGGACCAGGCGGCGGAGGCCTGGGACGCGATCTCCGCGCGGGCCGTGTTCGCCAACACGGCCGTCGACCGCATCGTTCCGGCCCCGCAGGACAACCCCGGGGTGGATGTCACGGTCGAGCCCTTCTACGAATGGGCGATCGAGCGGGGCCCGTTCGGGTCGAACCCGCCGGCGATACCCGGCGCGCACTTCGTCGACGACCTCACCCCGTACATCGAGCGCAAGCTCTTCACGGTCAACACCGGGCACGCCACGACCGCGTACTACGGTGCGCTCGCGGGCGCGGAGAAGATCTCCGACGCGCTCGCGGACCCCGCGATCGCCGAGCGCGTGTCGGCCGTGCTCGAGGAGACCTCGGCGCTCCTGGCCGCCAAGCACGAGCTCGACCCCGCCCACCTGTCGGAGTACCGCGCGACGATCCTGGGACGCTTCCGCAACCCCGCACTCCCCGACACGGTGGGCCGGGTGGGCCGGCAGCCGCTGCGCAAGCTCTCGCGACACGAGCGTTTCGTGGGTCCCGCCGCCGAGGCCGCCGAGCGCGGACTGCCGGTGGACGCCCTCGTCGATGCGATGGGCGCCGCCCTGGCGTTCGACGACCCCGCAGACGAGCAGGTCGCGCAGCTCCAGCAGCTGCTGCGCGATCAGGATGCCGCGGCCGCGACGACCGCCATCACGGGTCTCCCGACGGATCACCCGCTGTTCCCCCGCGTCGAGCGGATCGTGGCACGGCGACAGTCCGAGCTGCGCTGACGGTGGAAACCGAACTGGCAGATCCGCGCCAGTTCGGTTAGCCTGCCCTAAGTGAACACGCTGACCCGCTCCCCCCACATCGCCCACGTGCCGATGCGAGCCTCGGTCGCTCGCATCGAGGCGCTGAGCCCGACGTTCCGGCGCTTCACCCTGACCGGCCCCGAACTGGCCTCGGTCGCCGACAACCGGCTCGACCAGCGGTTCAAGATTCTCTTCCCCGTCCCGGGAGTCGGGCTCGATGCGATGCCCCCCGGCGACGACTGGTATCTCGCGTGGCGGCAGCTGGACAACGCCGTGCGACCGATCATGCGCACCTACACCGTGCGCGAGGTGCGCCCCGAGGCATCCGAGTTCGACGTCGACATCGCCCTGCACGGCCGCATCGGACCCGCCTCCGCATGGGCCCTCGACGCCAAGCCAGGCGACGAACTGATCGTCTGCGTTCCGCACCGCGGATTCGAGGGCGACTTCCACGGCGGCGTGGACTGGCGACCGCCGACCGAGGCGCGTCGCGTGCTCATCGCCGCCGACGAGACCGCGCTGCCGGCCGTCTCCGGCATCTTCGAGCGCCTCGACCCCCTCGTGCAGGGGACGGCCGTCATCGAGGTGCCCCACCCGGACGACGCGGCGGCGCTCAGCCCCGCACCCGCCGGCGTCGAGGTCGTCGTCGTCGCCCGAGGCGATCGTCCCGTCGGGTCGGAGCTCGTCCCCGCCGTGCGTGCGGCCGCCGAGCGCGTGCTCGACGGCACGCGCACGCCCGTCGCGGAGCTCGAGGACGTCGACATCGACAGCGTGATGCTGTGGGAGGTCCCCCACGACGCCAAGGGCGAGCCGCTGGGGCACGCGCCGTTCTTCGCCTGGCTCGCCGGCGAGGCATCCCCCATCAAGGAGCTCCGCCGTCACCTCGTGTCCGAGCGCGGCGTCGATCGGCACGCCGTGGCCTTCATGGGGTACTGGCGCGCCGGCCGGCCCGAGATGTCCTGACGGGATCGCCACACGCGGACCGTTGAGGTATGGTTAGGCTTGCCTAAGCACACGCCTGGCAGCACAGCCCCTGAAGGAATCCCGATGACCCTCTCCCGTCGCGTCGCGCCCGTCGCGCTGGCCGCCGTCGCCGCACTCGCCCTCACCGCCTGCTCCACCCCCGCCTCCGACTCGGCCGCCGAGTCGACCGAGTCCGGGTCCGGCTTCCCCGTCACGATCGAGCACGCCTACGGCGAGACCGTCATCGAGGACAAGCCCGAGCGGGTCGCCACGGTCGCATGGGCCAACCACGAGGTCCCCCTCGCCCTGGGCGTCGTGCCGGTCGGCATGAGCGAGGCGACGTGGGGCGACGACGACAACGACGGCGTGCTGCCCTGGGTCGAGGATGCGCTCGACGAGCTGGGCGCCGAGACGCCGGTGCTCTTCGACGAGACGGACGGCATCGACTTCGAGGCCGTGGCCGACACGCAGCCCGACGTGATCCTGGCCTCCTACTCCGGCCTGACGCAGGAGGAATACGACACGCTGTCGCAGATCGCTCCCGTCGTGGCCTACCCCGACGTCCCGTGGGGCACCTCGGTCGAGGACATGATCCGCATGAACTCCGAGGCCATCGGACTCGCCGAGGAGGGCGAGCAGCTCATCGCCGATCTGCAGGCGGAGGTCTCCGACGCCCTCGCGGCCAACCCGGCACTCGAGGGCAAGAAGGTGCTCTTCTCCTACATCGACCCGACCGACCTCAGCCAGATCGGGTTCTACACGAGCCACGACACGCGCCCCGGATTCCTCGAGTCGATCGGGCTGCCCACGCCGGAGATCGTCGCGGAGGAGTCCGCCGGCACGGAGGAGTTCTACCTGATGGTCAGCGCGGAGGAGGCCGACCGCTTCGCGGACGTGGACCTCTTCGTCACCTACGGCGAGGCCGACGGCGCGCTCGTCGAGGCGATCAAGGCCGACCCGCTGCTGTCGCAGATCCCCGCGATCGCGAACGGGCAGATCGCCGTGCTGGAGAACTCGACGCCGCTGGCCGCCTCGGCGAACCCCTCCCCGCTCTCGATCGGCTGGGGCATCGGCGACTACTTCGCGCTGCTCGCCGCTCCCCTCTCGCAGAACGGGTGAGCACCGCCACCACGGCACCCGGACGGCCGCCTGGCACCGCCGCACTGCGGCGACCGGCGGCCGTCCGTCTGGCGTGGCTCGGCGCCGGCGTCGCGCTCCTCGCGGTGCTCTTCGTCGCATCGGTCGCCTTCGGCGTGCGGGATGTGTCGCTGACCGAGATCCTCGCGGCGATGCGCGGGGATGCCGGGGGCATCGGCGAGGCCGCCGTCGTGCTCCGCGTCCCCCGCACGGTGCTCGCGATGCTCGTCGGCGCCGCGCTCGCGCTCTCGGGCGCGGCGATGCAGGCCGTCACGCGCAATCCGCTCGCAGACCCCGGCATCCTCGGCATCAGCCCCGGCGCCGCGCTGGCGGTCGTCATCGGCATCGCGTTCTTCGGCCTCAGCAACCCCTACTCCTACATCGGCGTCGCGACGATCGGAGCAGCCCTCGCCGCCGTGTTCGTCTATGCGGTCGGCTCGGCGGGGCGCGGGGGCGCCACTCCCCTCAAGCTCGCCCTCGCGGGGGCGGCGTCCGCGGCGGCGTTCACGTCGCTCGTGAGCGCCATCCTGCTGCCCCGCGTCGACATCCTCGAGACGTTCCGCTTCTGGCAGATCGGCGGGGTGGGGGGCGCCAGCTGGGACCGCATCGCGATCGTCGCCCCGTTCCTCGCGTTCGGCGCGTTCATCTGCCTCGTCAGCGCCCGGAGCATGAACTCCCTCGCGCTCGGCGACGACATGGCCGCCGGTCTCGGCGTACGGGTGGGCCGGGCACGGCTGCTCGCCGCCGTCGGCGCCGTCATCCTCGCCGGCGCCGCCACCGCGATCGCGGGGCCGATCGGCTTCGTAGGCCTCGTCATCCCCCACCTGTGCCGCCTGCTCGTGGGAGGCGACCACCGCTGGCTGCTACCGTTCTCGGCGATCGCGGGCGCGGCGTTGCTCACCTTCGCCGACATCGTCGGTCGCCTCATCACGCGCCCCGAGGAGATCGAGGTCGGGATCGTCACGGCCCTCATCGGCGCCCCCGTCTTCATCTGGATCGTCCGCCGGCAGAGGGTGCGCGAGCTATGACCGTCGACACCGCCCCCACCGCCACGACGACCGTCGGCGCCGTCGTGGCCGGACGCCGCCACCGGGCCCGTCGACGCGCCGTCGTGATCGGATGCCTCGCGGTCGCCGTGCTCGCCGCCTACGCCGCGACGCTCATGATCGGGCAAACGTTCTACTCGCCGGGCGAGGTCATCGCCGTCATCCTCGGGCAGCAGGTGCCGGGTGCCTCGTTCACCGTCGGCACGCTGCGGCTTCCGCGCGCCACGCTCGGGCTCTTCGCGGGCGCGGCCTTCGGCCTCGCGGGCGTGACGTTCCAGACACTGCTGCGCAATCCGCTCGCCTCGCCGGATGTCATCGGCATCAGCGCGGGAGCGAGCGCGGCCGCCGTCTTCGCGGGGGTAACCCTGGGGCTCGGCGACACCGGGGTGTCGGCCTTCGCGCTCGTCGCCGCACTCGCCACCGCAGGCGCCATCTACCTGCTCTCGTACAAGGCGGGCTTCGCGGGGACGCGACTGATACTCATCGGCATCGGCGTCGGCGCGATGCTCGACAGCGTCGTGACCTACCTGCTCTCCCGCGCCGCGGCGTGGGACCTCCAGACGGCCATGCAGTGGCTCACGGGAAGCCTCAACGGGGCGACGTGGGAGCGCATCCTCCCGCTCATCCTCGTCGTCGTGGTGTTCGGATCGCTCCTGACCGGCGCGGGGCGCTCCTTCGGCGCCCTCCACCTCGGCGACGACTCGGCTGCATCCCTCGGCGTGCGCACCGACCGCACCCGCCTGCTCATGATCCTGGCCGCCGTCATCCTGCTGGCCTTCGCCACCGCGGCGAGCGGCCCGATCGCGTTCGTCGCGTTCATGGCCGGCCCCATCGCCGCCCGCCTGGTCGGCCCGGGCGGCTCGCTGCTGCTGCCCTCGGCGCTCGTCGGCGCGCTCCTGGTGCTGCTGGCAGACCTCGTCGGGCAGTTCGCCTTCGGCACCCGCTACCCCGTCGGGGTCATCACGGGCGTGCTCGGCGCGCCCTTCCTCATCTACCTGCTCATTCGCACCAATCGCGCGGGAGGCTCCCTGTGATCGAACACCACCGCCTTGCCGCCGAGGGGCTCACCCTCGCCTACGGCGATCGCGAGGTCGTGCGGAACATGGATCTCACGGTCCCCGAGGGCCGCATCACCGCGATCGTCGGCGCGAACGGATGCGGGAAGTCCACGGTGCTGCGGGCGCTCGCGCGCCTGATCCGCCCGCGGGAGGGCGCCGTCATGCTCGACGGGGAGGAGATCCACCGCCTCTCCTCCCGCGAGGTCGCGCGACGCCTGGGGCTGCTCCCCCAGAGCCCCACCGCCCCCGAGGGCATCGTCGTGACCGACCTCGTCGGCCGCGGCCGGCATCCGCATCAGCGCTTCCTCGCGCGTTGGAGCGCCGACGACTACGCGGCCGTGGCCGAGGCGCTGGATGCCACGGGCATCGCCGATCTCGCCGACCGCGCGGTCGACGAGCTCTCGGGCGGGCAGCGTCAGCGGGTCTGGATCGCGATGGCGCTCGCGCAGCAGACCGATATCCTGCTGCTGGACGAGCCGACCACCTTCCTCGACGTGACGCACCAGATCGAGGTGCTCGACCTGCTCACCGACCTCAACCGCACCCGCGGCACGACGATCGTCATGGTCCTGCACGACCTCAACCTCGCCGCCCGCTACGCGGACCATCTCATCGCCGTGCACGAGGGCCGCATCCACGCGTCGGGAAGCCCCGCCGAGGTCATCTCGCCGAAGATCGTGCGCGAAGTGCTCGACCTCGACTGCACCGTCATCCCCGACCCGGTCTCGGGCGCCCCGCTCGTGCTGCCCCGCGGTCGCCACCACAGCTGACGCCCCCGCCCCTTGCCGCGCCCCCTCTCAGCGAGACACCACATCCGCGCCGAGACACCACCCGACGGCCGGTGTCTCGGCGCACGTATGGTGTCTCGCGGTGCGCTCGGCGCGCGAGACGCTACAGGTCGAAGCCCTCGGCGATCAGCTCGATGAGCTCCTCCCGCTCCTCCACCGTGAGGAACGCCCCCGCCGCCGCATTGAGCTGGAACGCCTGCAGGTCCTCCAGGTCGTAGTCGAAGGCGCGGGCGAGCAGGGCGAGCTCCTTCGTCAAGGACGTGCCGCTCTGCAGACGGTTGTCGACGTTGACCGTCACGGAGAAGCCGAGTTGGTACAGCAGGTCGAACGGGTGGTCGGCGAGCTCCTCGCCCCACGCCTCGATCGCCCCGGTCTGCAGGTTGGAGGAGGGCGAGAGCTCGAGGGTGATCTCCCGGTCGCGCACCCAGCGGGAGAGGTCGCCGAAGGTCACCAGCACCTCATCGCCCGAGCGCGAGACGACATCGAGGTCGGACGCGAGGCGCACGCCGTGCCCGAGGCGCAGGGCACGACCGTCGATGAGCGCCGATCGGATCGAGTCCAGGCCCGCCGCCTCCCCGGCGTGCACCGTCACGGGGAAGAACTGCGTCGCGAGGTAGTTGAAGGCGGCGCGGTGGCGCGACGGGGGGAAGCCGTCCTCGGGGCCCGCGATGTCGAACCCGACGGCACCGCCGTCGCGGTGGCGCACGGCGAGCTCGGCGATCTCCAGCGAGCGGTCGGTGTGGCGCATCGCCGTGATCAGCTGACCCACGCGGATGCTGCCGCCGTCGGCGTCGATCGAGTCCTCGCCATCCTCGATCCCCGCCTGCACGGCCTCGACGGCCTCGTCGAGCGTCAGCCCGCCCGCGAGGTGCTGCTCGGGCGCCCACCGCACCTCGCCGTACACGACGCCGTCCGCGGCGAGATCCTCCACGAACTCGCGCGCGACGCGGCGGAGCCCTTCCGCGGTCTGCATCACGGAGGTCGTGATGTCGAAGGTCTTCAGGTACTCGACGAGCGAGCCCGAATCGCTGCGCTCGGCGAACCAGTCGGCGAGGGACGCGGCATCCGTCTCGGGCAGGTCGATACCCGCCTCATCGGCCAGCTCGATGACGGTCGCGGGACGCAGCGCCCCGTCGAGGTGGTCGTGCAGGCTCACCTTCGGCAGCGAGCGCACCGAGACGCCGTCGATGGTGTAGTCGCCGTGGGCGTCGAGGATCATGGGGGTCTCGCCTTCTGGAGGGGTCGTGGGGGGTCAGGCCGTGATGCGCTCGACGACGAGCGGGGCGGATGCCGGGGCCGTCTCGCCGACGCTCCACGCTCCGTCCAGCGCGTCCAGCGCCCGCGCGAACCGCGCCGGGTCGTCGGCGGAGAGCGTGAAGACGGGCTCGCCGGCGCGCACCGCGTCGCCGGGTTTCTTGTGCAGGTCGATCCCGGCGGCGTGCACCACGGCGTCCTCCGCGCGCGCACGTCCGGCGCCCAGGCGCCACGCGGCGATCCCGAACGGCAGCGCCTCCATCCGGTCGACGATCCCGTCGGCGGCCGCCCTGACGACGTGCGTCTCGCGCGGCGCGGGGAGCGCCGCATCCGGGTCGCCGCCCTGCGCCGCGATCATCCCGCGCCACGCGTCCATGGCGCGCCCGTCGGCGAGGGCGGCCTCGACGTCGGCGTCCGGGCGACCCGCGAGCGCGAGCATCTCGCGCGCGAGGGCGACGGTGAGCTCGACGACATCGGCCGGTCCTCCCCCTGCGAGCACCTCCACCGACTCGCGCACCTCATTGGCGTTGCCGATCGCCCGCCCGAGGGGCGTGTTCATGTCGGTCAGCAGCGCGGTGGTCGCAACCCCCGAGTCGGTCCCCAGGGCGACCATCGTCCGTGCGAGCTCGCGCGCCCGACCGATGTCCTTCATGAAGGCGCCGGAGCCGAACTTCACGTCGAGCACGAGCGCGTCGGTCCCCTCCGCGATCTTCTTCGACATGATGCTCGACGCGATGAGCGGGATCGCCTCGACGGTGCCGGTCACGTCGCGCAGCGCGTAGAGGCGCTTGTCTGCGGGGGCGAGCCCGGAGCCGGCCGCGCAGATGACGGCGCCGACGCCCTGCAGCTGCTCGAACATCTCGACGTTCGACAGCGCCGCGCGCCATCCCGGGATCGCCTCGAGCTTGTCCAGCGTGCCGCCCGTGTGACCGAGACCGCGGCCCGAGAGCTGGGGGACCGCAACTCCGAACGAGGCCACCAGCGGCGCCAGCGGCAGGGTGATCTTGTCGCCCACCCCGCCCGTCGAGTGCTTGTCGACCGTGCGCTTGCCGAGCCGCGCGAAGCTCATCCGCTCGCCGGAGGCGATCATCGCGTCCGTCATGACCCGGATCTCCTCCCGCGTCATCCCGTTCAGCAGCACGGCCATCGCGAACGCGGCCATCTGGGCGTCCGAGACGTAGCCGCGCGTGAACGCGTCGACCATCCAGCGCAGCGCGTCGTCCGCGACCGCGCCGCCGTCGCGCTTGCGGCGGATGACGTCGACGGCGTCGAAGGGCTCTATGCCGGATGCCGCGGCATCCGCCCCGCTCACGGCCGGCCCGCCTCGTCGAGGTTGCGCGGGCCGAAGGCGTCGGGGAGGACCTCGTCGATCGTGCGGATGCCGGAGACGGTCTCCAGGAGCATGCCGGGAAGCGCGTGTTCGTAGAGCAGCTGGCGGCACCGCCCGCACGGCATGAGGGTCCGGCCGTCGCCGTCCACGCACACGAAGGCGACGAGCTGCCCCCCGCCCGACATCGCCAGCTCCGACACGAGGCCGCACTCGGCGCAGAGCGTGACGCCGTAGGAAGCGTTCTCGACGTTGCAGCCGGCCACGATGCGGCCATCGGTCACGAGCGCGGCGGCGCCCACGGGGAAGCGCGAGTACGGCACGTACGCCCGGCGCATCGCCTCGGTGGCGACGTGGCGCAGCTCGTCCCAATCGATATCGGTCATGTCATCCCTTGATATACGGCCTGCCCGCTGCGGCGGGTCCGCGGGCGCGACCCACGAGGCCCGCGACGGCGAAGATCGTCACGACGTACGGCAGCATGAGCATGAACTCGCTCGGCACGGGCGAGCCGATCACGCCGAGCGTGTTCTGCAGGTTGGAGGCGAAGCCGAACAGCAGCGCCGCGAGCGTCGCCTTGATCGGGTCCCACTGCCCGAAGATCACGGCGGCGAGCGCGATGAACCCCGCGCCGGCGGTCATCTCCTTGTTGAACGCGCCGACCGAGCCGAGCGTGAAGAAGGCGCCGCCCAGGCCCGCGATCGCGCCGCCGAGCGAGACGTTCCAGAACCGGGTACGCGCGACGTTGATGCCGACCGTGTCCGCCGCCTGCGGGTGCTCGCCCACCGACCGCAGACGCAGGCCCCACTTGGTGTGGAACAGGCCGATGTATACCAGCACGACGGCCGCGTACATGAGGTACACGATGATCGTCTGCCGGAAGAACATGGGCCCGATCAGGGGGATGTCCGCCAGGAACGGGATGTTGATGCGCTCGAAGCGCGGCGGCGAGTTCAGCGTCGCGGCGTTGGGCGCGAGCAGCTGAGAGAAGAAGAAGCTCGTCAGCCCGACGACGAGCACGTTGAGCACGACGCCGACGATCACCTGGTCGACGAAGTACACGATGGAGAAGGCCGCGAGCACGAAGCTCACGAGCACGCCCGCCACCGCGGCGGCGGCGAGCCCGAGCAGGGGCTGGCCCGTCGCGGTCGCGACGACCGCCGACGTGAACGCCCCCGCCAGCAGCTGACCCTCGATCGCGATGTTCACGACGCCGACGCGCTCGCTGATGACGCCGCACAGGGCGCCGAAGATGAGCGGCACCGACAGGCTCAGGGCCCCCGCGAGCAGGCCCGCGAGGGGGATGACGTGGATGGATGCCCCGGCGGCCGCCCACGTGAGGAAGGCCGTCATGAACACCACCGCGAAGACGATCGCGAACCAGATCGGCACGCGGCGCCGTGCACGCACGAGAAGCGCCGACGCGATCGTCACCGACACCAGCAGCACGAGGCAGACCGCCGTCGTGATGCCCGATGCCAGGACGACCTCGGGCAGCTGCACGGCGTCGCCCGCCGCCGAGATGCGGAAGATCGCTTCGCCGTCGTGCGGCGCGAGCACGAACAGCAGCGCGGCGAGGACCGTGATCGCCGCGAAGGCGATGGGCGCCTTCCAGCTGACGACGACGGTCGTGTCGAGCCGGGCGGGAGCGAGTGCGCCATCGGGACGCTCGGCGACGGTGCTCACTGGGCCACCCCCTTCTTGCTGACGATCGGACGTTGCCGGCGCGGAGCGCTGCCGGGTGCGGGCAGGCGGAAGACCGCGCGCACGAGCGGCGGCGCGGCGATGAAGAGGACGATGAGCGACTGCACCACGAGCACGATGTCGATGGGAACGCCCTCCGCAGCCTGCATCGAGAAGCCTCCCGCCTTGAACGCGCCGAAGAGGATGCCGGCGGCCAGCACTCCCCACGGGCTCGAGCGCCCGAGGAGCGCGACGGTGATCGCGTCGAAGCCGATGCCGGCGTCGATGCCGCTCGAGAAGCCCGTCGTGACGGTGCCGAGCACCTGGCTCGTGCCGGCCAGCCCGACGAGGGCGCCGGAGATGAGCATCGCGTAGACGTACATCGCCTTGACGTTGATGCCCGCCACCCGCGCGGCGCTGGGGTTCTCCCCCACGGCGCGGAAGCGGAAGCCCAGGGCCGAGCGATCGAGGATCCACCACACCAGCACGACCGAGGCGATCGCGAAGAGGAACCCGAGGTGCAGGTTGTACTGCGGTCCGAGCAGTTCCGGGAAGACGGCGGTGTCGCGCATCGCCGGCGTCGTGGGGTTGTTCGTCCCCGGGGCCTGCAGCAGGCCCGGGGTGCGCAGCATCCACGTGATGAGGTACAGCGCGACGTAGTTGAGCATGATCGTCACGATCACCTCGTGCGCGCCGGTGCGTGCCTTCAGCAGACCGGCGATCCCCGCCCACAGCGCACCGGCGGCGACGCCTGCCAGCAGCGCGACCAGCATGTGGATGCCGAAGGGCAGCTCGAACGCGAAGCCGACGTATCCGGCGGCCGCGGCGGCCATGAGCATCTGCCCGCGTCCGCCGATGTTGAACATGCCGACACGGAAGGCGAGGGCGACACCGAGCCCGGCCGCGATGAGCGGCGTCGCGAAGGTGAGCGTCTCGGTGAGCGGCCGGATGCCGGCGGCGAACTCGGGGCGGCGGAAGTTGTACACCGCGCCCTGGAAGAAGGCGGAGTAGGCTCCGGCCACGGCCTCCCAGACCGCCACGAGCGTGTCACCCGGCCGAGCGAAGAAGTACCCCGCCGCCTGCTGCACGCCCTCGTCGGTGAAGGCGATCATGACCGCGCCGACGACGAGGGCCATCACGACGGCGAGCACCGAGATGATGGCGTTGCCGGTCGTGATCTCCTGCAGCGCGCGATGCCAGCGCGAGGGCTCCTCCGCCGGCGGCGTCTGCGCCGGCGGGGTGACGGTCTGGCTCATGCCGCGGCTCCCTCGAGATTCGGGGCTTCGCCCGCCATCATCAGTCCCAGCACGTCGCGGGGCGTGTCGCCCGGGACGATGCCCACGACACGGCCCCGGTACATGACCATGATCCGGTCGGCGAGCGCCGTCACCTCGTCGAGCTCGGTCGAGACGACGACGACGGGAACCCCGGCATCCCGCGTCGCCACGATGCGCTTGTGGATGAACTCGATCGAGCCGACGTCGACGCCGCGGGTCGGCTGGGCGGCGACGAGCAGCCGCAGCTCGCGGCTGAGCTCGCGGGCCAGGACGACCTTCTGCTGGTTGCCGCCGGAGAGGCGACCCACCTTGGTGTCGATGGAGGGCGTCCGCACGTCGAACTCCTCGACCTTCTCGCGGGCGAACTCCGACAGCACGGAAAGCTGGAGCACTCCCGCCTTCACGAACGGCTCGCCGTCGGAGCGGTCGAGCATGAGGTTCTCGGTGACGGAGAACTCCCCCACGAGGCCGTCCTCCTTGCGGTCCTCGGGGACGAAGCCGACGCCGGCGTCGAGCACGCGGCGCACGCTCGCACCGACCAGCTGCTTGCCGTCGAGGACGACGGAGCCCCGCACGTGGGGCTGCAGGCCGACGAGGGCCTCCGTGAGCTCGGTCTGGCCGTTGCCCTGCACGCCCGCCACGGCGAGGATCTCGCCGGCGCGCACCTGGAAGCTGACGCGGTTGACCACGACGTGCCCGGTCGGGTCGATCACGGAGAGGTCCTCGACGGCGAGCGCGGGCTCGCCGAGCCGGGGGGCGTCCTTGTGCACGGTGAGCTCGACGGCGCGCCCGACCATCAGCGAGGCCAGCTCGGCGTTGGACGCGGTGGGGGATGCCTCCCCCACGACCTTGCCGAGGCGGATGACGGTGATGCGGTCCGCCACCTCCCGCACCTCGCGGAGCTTGTGCGTGATGAAGACGATGGAGGTGCCGGACTGCTTCAGCTGGCGCATGATCGCCATGAGCTCGTCGGTCTCCTGGGGCGTGAGCACCGCGGTCGGCTCGTCGAAGACGAGAACCCGCGCGTCGCGCGAGAGCGCCTTGATGATCTCGACCCGCTGCTGGACGCCGACGGGGAGATCGTCGACGAGGGCGTCGGGGTCGACGTCGAATCCGAAGCGATCGGAGATCTCGCGCACCTTCGCGCGGGCGGCGGCGAGGTCGAGTCGTCCGCCGAACCGGGTCTGCTCGTGGCCGAGCATGACGTTCTCGGCGACCGTGAAGACGGGGATCAGCATGAAGTGCTGGTGGACCATGCCGATGCCCGCGCGCATCGCGTCGCCGGGGCCCGCGAAGTGCTGCACCTCGTCGTCGAGGAGGATCTCTCCGGCATCCGCCTGATACAGCCCGTAGAGGACGTTCATCAGCGTCGACTTGCCCGCCCCGTTCTCGCCGAGGAGGCAGTGGATCTCACCGGCCCCGACGGTGAGGTCGATGTGGTCGTTCGCCACCAGAGACCCGAACGTCTTCGTAATCCCGCGAAGTTCGAGCTTCATGCTCCCGATCCTAGTTGTGGGTGGGGTGGATCCGGCGAGGGATCCGGTCCAAGAAGAAGGGGAGGCCGGCTCGCGCCGACCTCCCCTCGAAGGTGCCGTGCTTACTCGGCCAGGTACGACTCGACGGCGATCTCGCCGGCGATGATCGCGGCCTGCAGCTCCTCGATCTTGGTGGCGAGCTCCGCGGGAACCCGGTCCTCCCAGTCGTGGAACGAGGCGATTCCCACGCCCTCGTTCTCGAGCGTGCCGACGAACGGGGCCGGGTCGAAGTTGCCGTTGCCGGCCTCCACGATCGCCTCGTGCACCGCGACGTCGATGCCCTTGAGCACCGAGGTCAGCAGCAGGTCGCCGACCGAGGGGTCGGTCTCGTACACGTCGGCGTCGACGCCGATGAGGGCGATCTCACGACCCGAGTCGCGGATGGCGGCGGCGGCCGACTGGTAGATCGGTCCGCCGACGGGGAGGATGATGTCGGCGTTCTGGTCGATCAGGCCCTGCGCGATCTGGCGCGCGGTGTCGTTGGCCTCGAACCCGCCGGTGAACGAGCCGTCCTGCGCCTCGCGGTCCCAGCCGACGACCTGGACGTCGGCGCCCATCTCCTCGTTGTAGTAGTCCACGCCCTGCGCGAAGCCGTCCATGAACACCGAGACGGTCGGGAAGTTCTGGCCGCCGAAGGTGCCCACCACGCCCGTCTGCGACACACCCGCCGACAGGTAGCCCGCGAGGAACGCGGCCTGGGCGGTGTCGAAGATGAGCGGCTTGATGTTCTCGGCGTCGGTTGTGCCGTCGAAGTCCTGGTCGACCGTGTCGTCGATCGAGACGTACTCGACATCGGGGTTCGCCAGCGCGGACTCGAGCGCGGCGGGCGCGAGCGCGAACCCGACCGTCACGATCGTGTTGCAGCCCTGGTCGACGAGGTTCTGCAGGTTCGCGTTGTAGTCGGTCTCGGCCTGCGACTCGACCTCCGTGTACTCGACGCCGAGCTCCTCGGCCGCCGCGACCATGCCCTCGAAGCCGAGCTGGTTGAAGGACTTGTCGTCGAAGCCGCCGAAGTCCGACACCATGCAGGGCAGGTAGTCCAGCGCCTCGCCGCCGTCGCCGTCGCCGGTCTCCTCCGGCGCCGAACCACAGCCGGCGAGCAGCGCGGCGGCGGAAACCAGTGCCAGACCGCTGAACGCGGCCTTCTTGGTGATCCTCACTGTGTCCTCCATAAAGACTCGTGAGACCCCGACCGATCCGGGATCTGCCGACGAAACGTTACCCAATGTTGCGCTTCGTTCCCGCCGGATCGGCCCCGCGAAACCCAATGGTTATAAAAGACGCGATTCCGCGCCACGCAGGACGCAGTATCGCCGGTCCGCGGCGACGGAGGCGCGATCGAGGGCGCTCAGAGCACGTCGCCCCGCCCGGTCAGCTTGAGCGCGTCCACGACGCCCTTCACGCGCTGCGCGTGCTCGCTCGTGGTGACCAGGAGCGCGTCCTCCGTGTCGACCACGACGATGTCCTGCACGCCGATCAGGCTGATGACGCGCGAAGTCTGCGAGACGAGGATGCCGCTGGAGGCGTCCGAGAGCACGCGGGCGTTCTGGCCGAGGATCGCCAGCTCGTTGCGCCCGTGGGAGTTGAGCTTGGCGAGGCTCGCGAAGTCGCCGACGTCGTCCCAGTCGAAGTGGCCCGGGATGACGGCGAGGCGACCGCGCTCGGCGGCCGGCTCCGCGACGGCGTAGTCGATCGCGATCTTCGTCAGCCGCGGCCAGACGCGGTCGACCACGGGCCCGCGGCGCTCGCGGTCGTCCCACGCCTCGGCCAGCTCGATGAGCCCCGCGTGCAGCTCCGGCTGGTTGCGCGCGAGCTCGTCGAGCAGCACGTCGGCGCGGGAGATGAACATGCCCGCGTTCCACAGGTAGGAACGGTCCGCGAAGTAGGAGCGCGCGGTCTCCAGGTCGGGCTTCTCCACGAATCGCTCGACGGTCGCCGCCTCGGGGGCGCCGTCGACATCGAGCTCACCCGACTTCTTGATGTAGCCGAAGCCCACGGATGCCTCGGTCGGCTGGATGCCGATCGTGCAGATGTAGCCGGCGCGTGCGACCTCGACGGCCTGCTGGACGGCGAACTCGAACGTGCGGGTGCCGCGGATCACGTGGTCGGCGGCGAACGAGCCGATGATGACGTCGGGCTCGCGGGCGACGAGGATCGCGGCGGCGAGCCCGATGGCGGCGGCGGAGTCGCGCGGTTCGGACTCGAGGAAGACGTTCCTGTCGGCGATGTCCGGCAGCTCCCGCTCGACGGCGGCGCGGTGCGCACGCCCCGTGACGACGGCGATGCGGTGCTCGCCCGACAGCGGCGCGAGGCGATCCCATGTGTCGCGCAGAAGGGTCTGACCGGAGCCCGTCAGGTCGTGGAGGAACTTGGGGGCGTCGGCGCGCGAGAGGGGCCAGAGCCTGCTGCCCACTCCCCCCGCGGGGATCACGGCATAGAAGTCGTCGAGTGGGTGAGCCATGCAGCCAGCGTAGCGATCGGGGGCGGCACCCACAGTGGGCGAAGGTATCTCGATGTCGAGAGAGTTAGGCGGGCCTAATCGCCATCCGGCGGGCCCGCCGACATAGGATGGCGGGGCGCCCGCGCCGTCCGGCGCTCGCGCGTGGCACCTCGCATCGATCAGGGAGGACGATCGTGTCTTCAGCCACCCGCTTGGCACCGACGGTATCGGAGACCACGTCCAAACGACCCGCGGGCACTCTGTACCGCGGTCGTGAGGGAATGTGGTCGTGGGTGCTGCACCGCATCACCGGTGTGGCGATCTTCTTCTTCCTTCTCGTGCACGTGCTCGACACCGCGCTCATCCGCGTCTCCCCCGAGGCCTACGACGCGGTCATGAGCAGCTACAAGAACCCGATCATGGGGCTCGGCGAGGTCGTCCTCGTCGGGGCGATCGCCTACCACGCCTTCAACGGCCTGCGGATCATCCTCGTCGACTTCTGGTCGAAGGGCGCGAAGTATCAGCGTCAGCTGTTCTGGGGCGTGCTCGGGGTCTGGGCCGTGACCATGGCGGCCTTCACACCGCGCCACCTCATCAACGTCTTCACGGGAGAGGGCCACTGATGACCACCGCCGACGCGCTCGCCGCGCCCCGCTCCCCCCGCCCCGTCGCCCCGCGCCGCCGCGGCGTCAACCTGGAGAAGTGGGGCTGGATCTACATGCGCGCCTCGGGCGTCGTGCTGATCGTGCTGATCTTCGGGCACCTCTTCGTGAACCTCATGCTCGGCGAGGGCATCAGCGGCATCGACTTCGGCTTCGTGGCCGGAAAGCTCGCCAATCCGTTCTGGCAGTGGTGGGACGTGCTGATGCTCTGGCTCGCCCTCATCCACGGCGCCAACGGCATGCGGACGATCACGAACGACTACGTCACCAACCCGACCGCGCGGAAGGTCCTCGTCTGGGCGATCGGGCTCTCCGCGGCGTTCCTCATCATCCTCGGCACGCTGGTCGTCTTCACCTTCGACCCCTGCATCGGCGTGACCCCCGACAGCACCCTGTGGGAGCAGTGCCGGGCCGCAGCCTGACACCGACCGCCCGACGATCAACGAAGAGGCAATCAAGACCGTGACGACCCCAGCCCCGACCGGGACCGCGCCGACCGGCGTGCACCACCACCAGTTCGACATCGTCATCGTCGGCGCCGGCGGCGCCGGCATGCGCGCCGCGATCGAGGCGGGCCCGCACGCGAAGACCGCGGTGATCTCCAAGCTGTACCCCACGCGCTCCCACACCGGCGCGGCGCAGGGCGGAATGGCGGCGGCCCTGGCGAACGTCGAAGAGGACTCGTGGGAGTGGCACACCTTCGACACCGTCAAGGGCGGCGACTACCTCGTCGACCAGGACGCGGCCGAGATCCTCGCGAAGGAGGCCATCGACGCGGTCATCGACCTCGAGAACATGGGCCTGCCCTTCAACCGCACCCCCGAGGGCAAGATCGACCAGCGCCGCTTCGGCGGCCACACCGCCGACCACGGGAAGTCGCCCGTGCGCCGCGCGTGCTACGCCGCCGACCGCACCGGCCACATGATCCTGCAGACGCTGTTCCAGAACTGCGTCAAGCTCGGCATCAACTTCTTCAACGAGTTCTACGTCCTCGACCTCATCACGACGAAGGATGCCGCGGGCAAGACGCAGGTCGCCGGCGTCGTCGCCTACGATCTCGCGTCCGGCGAGCTGCACGTCTTCCACTCCAAGGCCGTGATCTTCGCCACGGGCGGCTTCGGCAAGATCTACAAGACGACCTCGAACGCCCACACGCTCACCGGCGACGGCGTCGGCATCGTGTGGCGCAAGGGCCTGCCGCTCGAGGACATGGAGTTCTTCCAGTTCCACCCCACCGGGCTCGCGGGCCTCGGCATCCTGCTCACCGAGGGCGCCCGCGGCGAGGGCGCGATCCTGCGCAACGTCTCGGGCGAGCGCTTCATGGAGCGTTACGCCCCCACCATCAAGGACCTCGCGCCCCGCGACATCGTCAGCCGATGCATGCAGCAGGAGGTCGCCGAAGGCCGCGGCGCCGGCCCGCACCGCGACTACGTGCTGCTGGACTGCACGCACCTGGGCGCCGAGGTGCTCGAGACGAAGCTCCCCGACATCACGGAGTTCGCCCGCACCTACCTGGGGGTCGACCCCGTCGTCGAGCCCGTTCCCGTCATGCCCACCGCGCACTACGCGATGGGTGGCATCCCCACCAACGTCGCCGCCGAGGTGCTCGCCGACAACGAGACCGTCGTCCCGGGGCTGTATGCGGCCGGCGAGTGCGCGTGCGTGTCGGTGCACGGATCGAACCGCCTCGGCACCAACTCGCTGCTCGACATCAACGTCTTCGGCAAGCGCGCCGGCCGCAACGCGGTCGAATACGTCAAGACGGCCGACTTCGTGCCGCTGCCCGAGAACCCCGCGGGCGCCGTGCACGACATGATCGAGGGCCTGCGCGCCGGCACCGGCACCGAGCGCATCGCCGTGCTGCGCAAGAAGCTGCAGGACGAGATGGACAAGGGCGCCCAGGTGTTCCGCACCGAGGAGTCGCTCACGCACGTGCTCGGCGTCATCGAGGAGCTGCGCGAGCGCTACCGGAACATCCACGTCGACGACAAGGGCAAGCGGTTCAACACCGACCTGCTCGAGGCCGTCGAGCTCGGCTTCCTCCTCGACATCGCCGAGGTCGTCGTCGTCACCGCCCGCAACCGCAAGGAGAGCCGCGGCGGGCACATGCGCGACGACTTCCCGGCGCGCGACGACGAGGGCTACATGAAGCACACGATGGCCTACCTGAGCGGCGACCCGCACTCGTCGAAGGCGGACGACCACATCCGGCTGGACTGGAAGCCCGTCGTCTTCACGAAGAACGAAGCCGGCGAGTTGCGTTACCCGCCGTTGGAGAGGAAGTACTGATGTCCCAGGCGATCGTCGACTCCGCTGAGGCACCGGCCGAGCCCGAGGTCACGGCCGACACCGGCATCCAGTCGTTCCTCGTCACCTTCATCGTGCGCCGCTTCGACCCCGAGGTCGACGAGGAGCCGCGCTGGGTCGACTACGACGTCGAGATGTACTCCACCGATCGAGTGCTCGACGCGCTGCACAAGATCAAGTGGGAGGTCGACGGGTCGCTGTCATTCCGCCGCTCGTGCGCCCACGGTATCTGCGGGTCCGACGCGATGCGCATCAACGGCCGCAACCGCCTGGCGTGCAAGACGCTCATCAAGGACCTCGACATCTCGCAGCCCATCTATGTCGAGGCGATCAAGGGCCTGCCGCTGGAGAAGGACCTGATCGTCGACATGGAGCCGTTCTTCGCCTCCTACCGCGAGGTGCAGCCGTTCCTCATCTCCAACTCCGCGCCGGAGCCCGGCAAGGAGCGCGTGCAGTCGATCGCCAACCGCGAGATCTTCGATGACACCACCAAGTGCATCCTGTGCGCCGCGTGCACGTCCTCGTGCCCCGTGTTCTGGACCGACGGGCAGTACTTCGGCCCGGCGGCGATCGTCAACGCGCACCGGTTCATCTTCGACTCGCGCGACGACGCGGGCGACGTTCGTCTCGACATCCTCAACGACAAGGAGGGCGTGTGGCGCTGCCGCACGACCTTCAACTGCTCCGAGGCCTGCCCCCGCGGCATCCAGGTGACCAAGGCGATCGCCGAGGTCAAGCAGGCGGTCCTGCGCGGCTGATGCCCGCCCACCCGCACGACGGCCCGCCCCTTCCGGGACGGGCCGTCGTGGGTCAGGTCTGGAGCGACCTGGTGTTCCTCCACTGGCGTGCGGACCCCGAGCGCGTCGCGCCCATGATGCCGGCGGGCGTGCGCCCCGACGTCGTCGACGGGGCCACGTGGGTGGGGCTCATCGGCTTCACCCTCGCCGACCACCGGTTCCTGCCGCTGCCCGCGGTGCCCGTCTGGGGCACCTTCGTCGAGATCAACGTGCGCCTGTACTCGATCGATGCCGCGGGGCGCCGCGGCGTGGTGTTCCGGTCGCTCGACGCGTCGCGGCTCGTGTCGGTCCTGGCTGCACGAGCCCTGTTCGGGCTGCCGTACGTGTGGTCGCGCACGCGTCTGCAGCGCTCGGAGAGCGCGTGGGAGTTCACCGCGACACGGCACTGGAGCGGAGCCCGGACGGCCTTCCGGGTCGCCGCGACCGAGGAGCCCGACGACTCCCCCGAAGCGCGATGGCTCACCTCCCGGTGGGGCTTCCACGACTCGCGCCGCGGACGCACGATCTACGCGCGCAACACCCATCCGGCCTGGCAGCCGCTGCGGGGCAGGCTGCTGCACTTGGAGGATTCTTTCGTCGCGGCGGCGGGATTTCCCGGCCTCGCCGACCGGCGTCCCGATTCGGTGCTGGTCGCCCCCGCGCCGATGCCCACGCTCTTCTCCCGCCCCACGACGATGAGACGGACGGATGACGGGGGCGTCGCTAGCCTGGAGCGGTGACCGATCGCCCGAGCCCTGACGCGTCCGCCGAGGACGACGGGGCGACGCAGTGGCGTGCGAGGTGGGAGAGCGCGCAGGATTCGCTGCGCACCCGGCTCGAGGAGCCCGTCGAGGCGGCCACCCGCATCACGCGCCGGACGCTGGCGTGGTTCCCCATCCGGGTGTGGCGGCACTTCCTGCGGCACAACGGGTTCCTCCTCGCGGCCGGCGTGAGCTATCAGGCGCTGTTCGCCATCTTCGGCGTCATCTACCTCGCCTTCGCGACCGTCGGGCTGTGGCTCGGCGCCAGCCGGACGGCGATCGAGGGCCTGATCTCGGTCATCAACGACTACATCCCGAACCTCATCAGCGAGCAGGGTCTCGTCACGCCCGAGCAGGTCGAGGCCGTCGCGACGAACAGCGCCAGCACCCTCGGCATCACCGGCGCGATCGCACTCGTCATCGTCGTGTGGACAGCGATCGGCTTCATCACCTTCGCCCGGCGGGCCGTGCGCGACATCTTCGGTCTCCCGTTCGACACCCGGTCCTATGTGCTCCTGAAGGCGCGGGACCTGCTCGCCGCACTGGTCTTCGGTGTCGCCCTGCTGGTCGGCGCGGTCATCGGGAGCATCGCGACGTGGGCGCTCGGGCTGCTGTTCGCGCTCTTCGGCCTCGAAGACCTCAGCGCGCTGTCGAACGTGCTCGCGCGCATCGCCTCGCTGCTGGTGTCCTTCGCCATCAACGGCGCCGCGCTGGCGGCGATGTTCCGCTTCCTCACCGGGGCGGCCCTGCCGTGGGCGCGCATCTGGCCCGGGTCGCTCCTGGGCGGCGGGGCGATCGTCGTCCTGCAGGTGGGCGCCGGCCTGCTGCTGAGCTACACCCCCTCCAACCCCCTGCTGGCGACCTTCGCCGTGCTCATCGGGTTCCTGCTGTGGTTCCGCCTGAACAGCATCGTCATCCTCGTGGCCGGCGCGTGGATCGCCGTCGCGGCATCCGACCGCGATCTCGAGATCGCCGAGCAGACCGCGCAAGAGCGCGCCCGCGCCGAGCACGACGCCCTGCTGCTGGCCGCCGAGGTGCGGCTGCGCGAGGCGCGCGCCGCCCGCGAGGCCGCGCCCTGGTACCGGTCGTGGGCCGCCGCGAGGCGGGAGGGCCGGGCGGAGGAGGATCTCGCGCGCATCCGGGAGACGCCGCCCCCGCCCGTGCGCACGGGCGGGGTCTTCGACTTCTGAGTGCCGCGACCGTTCGCCGCCGGCGAGGGGGTGTCGCCGGCCGCGCATAGGGTGGAATCATGCCCCGCACCGTCCGCATCGCCTCCGTCAACGTCAACGGAATCCGGGCCGCGACCCGCAAGGGCATGCTCGCCTGGCTCGACGACGCCGGGGTCGAGGTCATGACGCTGCAGGAGGTGCGCGCGTCGGCCGACCACCTCGCGGCATCCCTGCCCGGATGGCACCTCGTCGGCGACGAGGCTCTCGCCAAGGGGCGCGCCGGCGTCGCCGTGGCGACCCGCGAGCCCGTCGCGCGGGTGCGCACGGAGTTCGCCGACGAGAGCCTCGACACCGCCGGCCGCTGGATCGAGGCCGACATCGAGCTCGGGGGCGAGACCCTCACGGTCGTGAGCGCCTATGTGCACACGGGCGAGGCCGACACACCGCGCCAGGAGCAGAAGTGGGCCTTCCTCGACGCCATGGAGGAACGGATGCCGCGGCTGCGCGAATCGGCACCGCTCTCGCTCATCACGGGAGACCTCAACGTCGGCCACCGCGAGCTCGACATCCGCAACTGGCGGGGCAACGTCACGAAGGCGGGCTTCCTCCCGCGGGAGCGCGCGTACTTCGACCGTTTCCTCGGCGCGGAGGGGGAGATCGTCAGCTGCGTCGACGGGACGTCGGGACCGGGGCTCGGGTGGGTCGACGTGGGTCGCCGATTCCACGGCGACGTCGACGGCCCGTACACGTGGTGGTCCAACCGCGGCAAGGCGTTCGACAACGACACCGGCTGGCGCATCGACTACCACCTGGCCACCCCCGAGCTGGCGAGCCGCGTGGAGGACTACCGCGTGGTCCGGGCGCCGTCGTGGGACACCCGGTGGAGCGACCACGCGCCGGTCGTGGCCGACTATCGGATCGGCGGCTGACCCCCGCGCGACGGGGCACCGCACGGCGGCTGGGCGCGGGCGGCGCAGGGCCGGACGCCTATGATCGATCGGGTGAGCAAAGCGCGCCTGTACTCCGGAATGCAGCCCTCCGCCGACTCCCTGCAGATCGGCAACTACATCGGAGCGCTCATGCAGTGGCGCGATCTGCAGGAGTCGTACGACGCGTTCTTCTCGGTCGTCGACCTGCACGCGCTGACGCAGCCCAACGACCCCTCCGAGCTGCGGGAGAAGACCCGCCGCACGGCGGCGCAGTACATCGCCGCCGGGATCGAGCCCGCGAAGTCCACGCTCTACGTGCAGTCGCACGTGCCCGCGCACGCCGAGCTGGCGTGGATCCTCGGCACGCTGACGGGCTTCGGCGAGGCCGGCCGCATGACCCAGTTCAAGGACAAGTCGTCGCGCTACGGCCAGGACGCGACATCCGTGGGCCTGTTCACCTACCCCGTGCTGATGGCCGCCGACATCCTGCTCTACCAGACCGCCGTGGTCCCCGTCGGTGACGACCAGAAGCAGCACATCGAGCTGACGCGAGACATCGCGGAGCGCTTCAACGCGCGCTACGGCGAGACGTTCCGGGTGCCGATGCCGATGATCCAGCAGGAGTCGGCGCGCATCTACGACCTGCAGAACCCCGTGGCGAAGATGTCGAAATCGGCGGAGACCGACGCGGGCGTGCTGTGGCTGCTCGACGAGCCGTCCAAGAGCGCCAAGAAGGTCATGCGCGCCGTCACCGACAGCGAGGGCAGCGTGCGGTACGACCGCGAGAAAAAGCCCGGCGTGTCGAACCTGCTCGTCATCTACGCCGCCCTCACCGGTCGGCAGATCCCCTCGATCGAGGACGAATACGCCGGCCGGGGCTACGGAGACTTCAAGAAGGGCCTGGCCGACGTCGTCGTCTCGGAGTTCGAGCCCGTTCGCAACCGCGCCCTCGAGCTGCTCGACGACCCCGCGGAGCTCGACCGCGTGCTGGCCGCCAACGCCGGGCGCGCCGAGACCGTGGCGATGGAGACGCTCGGCACGGTCTACGACCGCATGGGCCTGCTGCGCCGCCGCTGAGGCTCGCCACTCGGACACCCGCCCCTCCGCACCGAGCCCGCGACGCGTCGAACCGGACAACATTCCGGAAGGATCGCCGCCGAGCGGGCGGAACAGGCCCCCGGCAGGCGCCGGCGCGCACTGTCACCGGAGTGTTGTCGGCAGACCGCCCCGTCGACCCCTGGGTCGATACCCCGTGCCACCATGGAAGCATGCCCGAGATGCCGGAAGTGCAGGGCCTCGTGGACTTCCTCCGCGAGCGCATCGTCGGCCTGCGCGTCACGACCGCGACGGTGCTGCAGTTCGCCGCGCTGAAGACGTTCGATCCCCCGATCCGGTCGCTGGAGGGTGCGGAGCTCTCCGGCGTCACCCGAGCCGGCAAGTTCATCGCGATCGGATGCCGCGGCCCGGGCGATGACGCCCTGCACCTCGTGTTCCACCTCGCCAAGGCGGGCTGGCTGCGCTGGCACGACAGCGCGCCCGCGACACCGGTACGCCCCGGCAAGTCGCCGCTCGCCGCCCGCGTCGTCCTCTCGGACGGGTCGGGGTTCGATCTGACCGAGGCGGGCACGAAGAAGTCGCTCGCGATCTCCGTCGTCCGGTCGCTGGGGGACGTTCCGGGCATCGCCCGCCTGGGGCCCGATCCCCTCGACCCCGCCTTCACACGCGATGTCTTCGCCGCCCTCCTCTCCGGCCGGCGCACGCAGATCAAGGGAGTGCTGCGCGACCAGTCGATCGTCGCGGGGATCGGCAACGCCTACTCCGACGAGATCCTGCACGCGGCCCGGATGTCGCCGTACGCCCTCGCCGCGAATCTCGACGACGACGAGGTCGACCGGCTCTACGAGGCGACGCAGCAGACCCTCCGCGAGGCCGTCGCGACCGCCACCGGACGTCCGCCGGCCGACCTCAAGGACGCCAAGCGGCGCGGGATGCAGGTGCATGCGCGACGCGGGCAGCCCTGCCCCGTGTGCGGCACCGAGGTGCAGTCCGTCTTCTTCGCAGACAACTCGCTCGAGTACTGCCCCACCTGTCAGACCGGCGGCAAGAAGCTCGCCGATCGCCGGCTCTCCCGCCTGCTGAAGTGACGCGGCGGGGCGGGAATGGAAAGCCGTCCCGCGCGCGTTGCTAGACTCCAGAGCATCAACGTGCTCCGGGGTCGGTGAGAATCCGAACCGGCGGTGAGAGTCCGCGAGCCGAGGCACCCGTTCCGACGGGAGCCGAGGTCGATCCGGTGGAATTCCGGAACCGACGGTGATGTACGGCACCTGCCGTACGAGTCCGGATGGGAGGCAGCACGGAGGTGTCGCGTCGTCGCGTGACACCTCGACGTCGCGCACCGTCGACGGCCCCCGGAGCCAAGTAAGGACCGGAAGTGACCGTCAGCGACAGGGAATGGCAGGCCATGGGCCGCGCCCGCGATCTCGCGCTCCTCGGGCCGCGCGGCATCAATCCGCAGGTGGGTGCGATCGTCCTCTCCCCCACGGGAGACGTGCTCGCCGAGGGATGGCACCGCGGCGCCGGCACTCCCCACGCCGAGGTCGACGCGCTCTCCCGGCTCGCCCCGGGTGCCGCCCGCGGCGCGACGATGGTCGTCACCCTCGAGCCGTGCAACCACACCGGGCGCACGGGTCCCTGCGCGCTCGCCCTGATCGAGGCCGGCGTCGCCCGCGTCGTGTACGCCGTCGAAGACCCCGCCGAGGTGTCGGGCGGAGGCGCCGAGCGCCTGCGCGCCCACGGCATCGAGGTCGAGCCCGGCGTGCGCGCCGACGAGATCCGCACCATGATCGCCGGCTGGCTGGACGCCTCGCGCCGGGGCAGGCCGCACGTCAGCATCAAATGGGCGCAGAGCCTCGACGGCCGCGCCGCCGCCGCCGACGGCTCCAGCCGGTGGATCACGGGGCCCGACGCCCGGCGCGACGTGCACCGCCGCCGCGCCGACGCGGACGCCATCGTCGCGGGCATCGGCACGGTCCTCGCCGACGACCCCGCCCTCACCGCGCGCGCCGAAGACGGCTCCCTCCTGCCGACCCAGCCGCTGCCGGTCGTGCTCGGGCGCCGCGGCGTGCCCGCGGATGCCGCGGTGCGGCGTCACCCGCGGGAGCTGCTGCACCTCGACGGCACCGACCTGGCCGACGCCCTCTCCCAGCTGCGCCGCCGCGGCATCCAGCGGGTCTTCGTCGAGGGCGGGCCGACCCTCGCCGCGTCGTTCGTGCGCGCGGGGCTCGCCGACGAGCTGCTGGTGTACGTCTCGCCGATCCTGCTCGGCGGCCCACGCGTGGCCCTCGACGACGTCGGCGTCGTCTCCATCGCCGCGGCCCGCCGCTTCGCCTTCACCGATGTCCGCCCGCTCGGTGCGGACGTGCTCTTCACCGCCGTTCCCGCGGATGCCCCGGCATCCGACCCGTCGCCCCAAGGAGGACGCTGACATGTTCACCGGAATCATCGAGGAGATCGGCGAGGTGACCCGCCTGGAGCCCTCGGGGGACGGCGTGCGGCTCACGCTGCGGGCCCCTCTCGCGGTGGCGGACGCGCGGCACGGCGACTCGATCGCGGTCAGCGGCGTCTGCCTCACCGTCGTCGCCCAGGATGCGCAGACGTTCACGGCGGACGTGATGCAGCAGACGCTCGACATGTCGACGCTCGGCGCCCTGACGGCGGGCGCACCGGTGAACATCGAGCGGGCGATGCCCGTGGGCGCGCGGCTGGGCGGGCACGTCGTGCAGGGGCACATCGACGGCACCGGCGTCGTCGCCGACGTGCGGCCGGGCGACCGCTGGCAGGTGGTCCGGGTCGCGATGCCCCCGCACTTGGCCCCGCTCGTCGTCGACAAGGGCTCCATCGCGGTCGACGGGGTGTCCCTCACCGTCAGCGCCGTGAGCGATGCCGCCGAGACCACGCCGTGGTTCGAGGTGTCCCTCATCCCCGAAACGCTCGAGGCCACGACCCTCGGCCGGCGCTCGCCGGGCGATCCGGTCAACCTGGAGACCGACATCCTCGCGCGTCACGTCCAGCGGATGCTCGCCTTCGCCGGCGACGCCACGGAAGGAGGCTCCAGATGAGCCTGTCCACGATCGACGAGGCCCTCGACGCGCTCCGCGCGGGTCGTCCCGTGCTCGTCGCCGACGATGAGAATCGCGAGAACGAGGGCGACGTCATCCTCTCCGCCGAGCTCGCCACCCCCGAGTGGGTGGCGTGGACGGTGCGGTGGTCGTCGGGATTCGTCTGCGCGCCGATGCCGGCGGAGTTCGCCGACCGGCTCGACCTCCCCCCGATGGTCGAGCGCAACGAGGACGCACGCGGCACGGCCTACACCGTGAGCGTGGATGCCGCGGAAGGCGTCACGACGGGCATCAGCGCTTCAGACCGCGCGCACACGCTCAACGTGCTCGCGAACCCCCGGTCCACCCCCACGAGCGTCATCCGCCCCGGCCACATCCTTCCCCTGCGCGCCGTCGACGGCGGAGTGCGGGAGCGCAGCGGCCACACCGAGGCCGCCGTCGAGCTCATGCGGCTGGCCGGCCTGTCCCCCGTCGGCGCCATCGCCGAGGTCGTCGCGGAGGACGGCAGCATGATGCGCCTGCCCGGGCTGATCGAGCTCGGCGAGCGCGACGGGGTTCCGGTCATCACGATCGAACAGCTGATCGCCTATCTCGAGGAGCACGAGCCCCGCGCGGAGGCCGCGGGCGGCGTGCACCGGCGACGGGTGAGCCTGCGGGCCGAGTCCCGCGTGCCCACCGAGCACGGCGTCTTCCGCTTCCTCGCCTACAAGGACCGCACCACCGGCACCGACCACCTCGCCGTCGTCGCGGGCGATCTGGAGGGCGCACCCCTCGTCCGCGTGCACTCCGAGTGCCTTACGGGCGAGGCCTTCGGCTCCCTCAAGTGCGAGTGCGGACCGCAGCTGGATGCCGCGCTGGAGGCGATCTCGCGCGACGGAGGCGTCGTCGTCTACATGCGCGGGCACGAGGGCCGCGGCATCGGGCTCATCAACAAGCTGCGGGCCTACGGCCTGCAGGAGCGCGGCCTCGACACGGTGGACGCCAACCTGGCCCTCGGCCTGCCCGCCGACGCGCGTGACTACGCCGCCGCCGCCGGCATCCTCGCCGACCTCGGCGTCGAGCGCGTGCGCCTGCTCACCAACAACCCCGACAAGGTGTCGCAGCTGCGCGACCTGGGGCTCGAGATCGTCGAGCAGGTTCCGCTGCTCGTCGGGGTGGGACCCAACAATCATCAATACCTGGAGACGAAGCGAGACCGCATGGGACACGTGATCGACGAAGACGACCTGGCCGAGGCCTTCGCCGAGATGAAGACGGGAAGCGACCAGTGAGCGGCAAGGGGACCCCCGAACGCGCGGGCACGGATGCCGCGGGCCTGAGGGTCGTCGTCGTCGCCGGCGAATGGCACGACGTCATCACCGACGGTCTCATCGCGGGCGCGACGCGGGCGCTCGACGCCGCCGGGGCGGCCCACCAGGTGGTGCGCGTGCCGGGGTCCTTCGAGCTGCCCGTCGTCTGCAAGGCCGCGCTCGAGGCCGGCGCCGACGCCGTCGTAGCGCTCGGCGTCATCATCCGGGGCGGCACGCCGCACTTCGAGTACGTCTCGTCCGCCGCCACGGACGGCCTCACCCGCGTGGCGATCGACACCGGCAAGCCCGTGGGCTTCGGGGTGCTGACCCTCGACGACGAGCAGCAGGGCATCGATCGGGCGGGCCTGCCCGGCTCGAAGGAGGACAAGGGCGCCGAGGCCGCGGATGCCGCGATCCGCACCGCCCTCACGCTGCGCGCCCTGCGGGGCTGAGGCGCCGCAGCGCGCGATCGGGCGCGCGGCGGCGTAGGATCGTCCTTCGTGTGCCGGCGAACCCCGCCGGCGCACACGGTGCCCACCGACGCGCCCCGGCGCGTCACCCTGCGCCGAGCGCTCCCACCGACCCCAGCCGCCACTTCGGCGTCGCCGCGCTCTCCGACAGGTTCTCCCGCATGACCGCTTCAGCCACCTCCGCCGCCGCCCCGGCGCCCGCACCCGCCAACCCCCGCTCGCGCGTCATCGCGGCGAGCCTCGTGGGCACGACGATCGAGTTCTACGACTTCTACGTCTACGCCACCGCGGCCGTGCTCGTCTTCCCGATCCTGTTCTTCCCGACCGGCAACGACACGACCGCGCTGCTCTCATCGTTCGCGGTCTTCGGCGCGGCGATGGTCGCGCGCCCCGTCGGGGCGGTCATCTTCGGGCACTTCGGCGACCGATTCGGCCGCAAGGCCACGCTCGTGGCGTCGCTGCTGACCATGGGGATCGCGACCTTCCTCATCGGCTGCCTGCCGACCTTCGACGACATCGGCTGGTGGGCGGCCCTGCTGCTGCTCGTGCTGCGCCTCGCACAGGGCTTCGCGCTCGGCGGCGAGTGGTCCGGTGCGGCCCTCGTGGCGACGGAGAACGCGCCGCGCGGCAAGCGCGCGTGGTACGGCACCTTCCCGCAGCTGGGCGCCCCCATCGGGTTCATCATCGCCAACTCCGTGTTCCTCGCGATCTACTTCGCCCTGCCCCACCCCGACGGCGGCGCCCAGCGCTCCGAGGAGTTCCTCGCGTGGGGCTGGCGCGTGCCGTTCCTCTTCTCGGCCGTCATGGTCATCGTCGGCCTCTGGGTGCGCCTGAAGCTCGTCGAGTCGACGACGTTCACCTCGGCGTCGACGGCGGGGACGATCCGCAGGTTCCCGCTCGGCGAGGTCGTGCGGCGGCACTGGCGCCAGCTCATCCTCGGCACGTTCATCATGCTCGCGACCTACGTGCTCTTCTACCTCATGACGAGCTTCACCCTCTCCTACGGCACGAAGGCGACCACCGACGCCGCTCAGGCAGCGGCGGATGCCGCGGGGACCGCGTTCGACGCCGCGACCTACGTACCCGGTCTCGGGTTCGGTTACACCGACTTCGTGATCATGCAGATCGTGGGCGTCGTGTTCTTCGGGATCTTCACGACGCTCTCCGGGCCTCTCGCCGATTCCCTGGGCCGCCGCCGCCTGCTGATGTGGATCACCGGGGGCATCTTCGTCTTCGGCCTGCTGTTCAACATCTTCCTGATGCCGCAGGCCGACCCCAAGTTCACCGGCGCTCTCGTGCAGGCCTTCCTCGTGCTCGGCTTCATGCTCATGGGCGCCACGTTCGGACCGATGGGGGCCGTGCTGCCCGAGCTGTTCCCGACGAACGTGCGCTACTCGGGATCGGCGATCTCCTACAACGTGTCCTCGATCCTCGGCGCCGCGCTCGCCCCCATCGTGGCGGTGGCCCTGTGGGCCGCGGCGGGCGGCAGCCCGTGGCTCGTCGGGGTGTACCTCTCGGTCATGGCCGTGCTGACCTTCGTCGCGCTCTGGCTCTCGCCCGAGACGAAGGACATCGACTACGACTCCAACATCGGGACGACCGCCGCCCAGGCGTCGTGACCCCGCTGCTGAGGGCGTCCTTGCTGGCGCTCACGGTGCACGAGCCTCTACCGTGACGAGCATGGAGATCCTGCGCCACCTCGTCGTCCTGGTCCACCTCACCGGATTCGCGCTCCTCTTCGGCGCGTGGGCCGCCCAGGCATGGGGCGGCCGCCGGCAGATAACGCGACTCCAGCACGTCGGCTTCACCGTCGCCGCGGTCGCCGGGCTCGTGCTGGCCGCGCCGTGGGGGATCTCGTACGAGCTCGACTACGCCAAGATCGCCACGAAGCTCGTCATCCTGCTCGTCATCGGCGCGCTGCTCGGCATCGGGCAGGCGCGCCAGCGCCGCTCCGGCGCGGCGCCCTCGGCGATGTTCTGGGGCATCGGCATCCTGACGTTCGCCAACGCGGCGATCGCCGTGCTCTGGCGCTGAGCGGATGCCTCAGTCCAGGAACAGCGCGCGCAGCCGGCGCGTGGTCATGAGCAGGCCCAGCGCGATCATCAGGGCGTAGTAGAGGACGTGCCACAGCATCCCCGGGTGCAGCGCGCCCGTCGTGAGACCACGCACGAGCTCGACACCGTGCCAGAGCGGCAGCGCCTGCACGATCGCCTGCACCCACTCCGGGTAGACCGTGATCGGGTAGAACGTCGCCGAGAACAGGAACATCGGCAGCATCACGAACTGGATCCAGTCCATGTGCTGGAACGCCTTCATGTAGCTCGTGACTGCCATGCCGAGACTCGCGAAGCCGAAGGCGATCAGCATGACGGCCGGCAGTGCCAGCAGGGCCGTCCACGACAGGTTGAGGCCCGCGAACTGCATGATCACGAGGAACCCGCTCGCATAGACGAGCCCGCGCAGCAGCGCGTAGAGGATCTCGCCCAGCGCGACATCGAGCGGCCCGAGCGACGTCGCGAGCATCCCCTCGTAGAGCCGTCCGTAGTTGAGCTTGAAGAAGACGTTCCAGGTGGAGTCGTAGACGGCACCGTTCATGGCCGACACCGCCAGCAGCGCGGGCGCGATGAACGCCGCGTACGAGACCACGACCCCGCTTGAGGTCTCGACGTCGCCGATGAGGGCGCCGAGCCCGATGCCCATCGAGGCGAGGTAGAACACGGGCTCGAAGAACCCGGAGAGCACGACGATCCAGCTCGAGGAGCGCGCCGCGATGAGTCCCCGCTGCACGACGGCACCCGGGTTGCCCGCCCAGAGCGCGCGCACCCCGCCGCGTCGCGCCGCGGCGGGAACCGCCGTCGTCGCGCTCATTTCGCGAGCCTCCGCGTGAAGACGCGCCGCGCGGCGACGTAGCCGCCCGCCGCCAGCAGCGCCAGGTAGACGACGTGGACCATAGTCTGCTCGGCGCTCTGCGGGGAGCCGTAGGTCACGAGCCGGCCGAGCTCGGAGGCGTGCCACAGCGGTGAGATCCACCCGATCCACTGCAGCCAGACGGGGAGGGTGTCGAGCGGATAGAACGTGCCCGAGAAGAGGAACATGGGCATGAACACGAACCGCTGCACGAGCGCGAACTGTCCCCTGTCGTCCTCGATCGAGCCGGCGTAGGCCATGAGCGGCAACCCGAACGCGGCGCCCGCCAGGAGCGCGGTACCGATGCCGATCCAGCCGGTCGCGGGGTCCGGCACCGCGCCGAAGAGCCACAGGAACGCGTAGTACGCCACGGCGGTCACGATCATCCGCGCCATCGCACCGAACACCACGCCGGTGGCGATCTGTCCGCTGGAGAGCGCCGAGGCGCTGAACCCGAAGAAGTACCGGCGCCACTTGAAGCCCGCCATGACGGGATAGGTGAACTCCTCGCTCGCGACCGAGATGGTGGCCGTCATCAGCAGCGCCGGCGCGACGAAGACGAGGTACGACACCTCCCTCCCGCCGTCGGCGATCGGCGCGTCGATCAGTGCGGCGAGCCCCACGGCGAGCCCCAAGAGGTAGAGGATCGGCTGCCCGAGCGCCCCGACGATGATCGTCCACCCGTAGGCGCGCATCGCCCTCACCATGTGCTCCGTGACGTACCAGGAGCCGAACCGCCGCGGCCGGCGACCCGCGGCGAGGGCCTCGGACCGCAGTTCGTCGAGGGAGGGCTGCGGACGCACGCCCCCCGGCGCGGGGCCGGTCCCGGGATCGTGGCCGGCGTGGTCGATGCCGCTCACTCGATCAGCGACCTTCCCGTGAGCCGGAGGAAGACGTCTTCCAGGCTCGAGCGCCGCACGAGCGAGGTCACCGGCGTCAGGCCCTCTGCCGTGATGCGCTCGAGGGCCCGTTCGCCGTCGTGGGTGTAGACGAGGATGCGGTCGGGGAGGACCTCCACCCGCTCCCCCGCCCCCTCGAGCCTCGGTGCGACCTGCTGGTTGCGGTCCGACCCGAACCTCACCTCGAGCACCTCGCGCGTGGAGTGCCGGCGGATCAGCTCGCTCGGGCTGCCCTCCGCCATGATCCTGCCCTCGTCCACGACGATGAGCCGGTCGCAGAGCTGCTCGGCCTCGTCCATGTAGTGGGTCGTCAGCACGAGCGTCGTGCCCTGCTCCTTCAGGCGGAACAGGCGGTCCCACAGCACGTGGCGCGCCTGGGGGTCGAGGCCGGTGGTCGGCTCGTCCAGCAGCAGGATGCGCGGGTCGTTCACCAGAGCGCGGGCTATCGTCAGCCGGCGCTTCATGCCGCCGGAGAGCTGGTCGACCTTGCTGCGCGCCTTCTCCTCCAACTGGGCGAACGCCAGCAGCTCGTCGGCCTTCCGATGGCACACCCGCGCGGGCAGACCGAAGTAGCGACCATAGATGAAGAGGTTCTCGCGGGCGTTGAGCTCGGCGTCCAGATTGTCCTGCTGGGGCACGACCCCCAGCCGCGAACGGATGTCGGGGCCGTGGCGGTCGGGGTCGAGGCCGAGGATCTGCAGCTGCCCGCTCGATCTCGTCGAGACCGCGCCCACCATCTTCATGGTCGTCGACTTGCCCGCCCCGTTCGGCCCCAGCAGGCCGAACGACTCCCCCGGCGCGACCTCGAAGGAGAGCCCGTCGACGGCGACGAGATCGGGCTTGCCCTTCACGCGGTACGACTTGCGCAGATCGACGGCGGAGATGACGGCTTCTGGCACCGCACCACCCTAGTCCGCACCCCGGACATCGCCTCCGGGCTGGACGCCCTCCCCTGATGTCGCCATAATTGGCTACAATTCCTCGACGCAGAGACTCGGAGACCGCACGTGATCATCGACTGCCACGGCCACTTCACCACGACCCCGCCGGGGGTCGCCGCATGGCGGGAGGCGCAGCTGGCGGCATCCACCGCCGACGAGCTCGATGCCGTCGCCGCGCGCGAGTACGAGGTGACCGACGACGAGATCCGGGATGCCGTCGGCGGCGCCCAGCTCGCCCAGCAGCGGGAGCGCGGCACCGATCTCACGATCTTCTCCCCTCGCGCCAGCTGGATGGCCCACCACGTGGGCGACGAGCGCACGTCGCGGGAATGGACCAGGAGGCAGAACGACCTCATCCACCGCGTCTGCACGCTCTTCCCGGGCAGCTTCGCCCCCGTCGCGCAGCTGCCGCAGAGCCCGGGCGCTCCGATCGAGGGCGCGGTCGCCGAGCTGCGGCGCTGCGTCGAGGAGCTCGGCTTCATCGGCTGCAACGTCAACCCCGACCCGAGCGGGGGGCGATGGGACGGCCCCGCCCTGTCGGATGCGTACTGGACGCCGCTCTGGGAGGCGATGGAGGAGCTCGACGTGCCCGGCATGGTGCACGTGAGCGCATCGGACAACCCGACCGTCCACACCACCGGCGCCTACTATCTCGCGGCCGACACGACAGCGTTCATGCAGGCCCTCAGCTCGGGGTTCCTCTCCCGGCATCCCGGCCTGCGCCTCGTGATCCCCCACGGCGGGGGCGCCGTTCCGTACCACTGGGGTCGATTCCGCGGCATGGCGCGCGACCAGGGGTGGGACTTCGAGGCCACCATGGCGCAGATCTGGTTCGACACCTGCGTGTACCACCAGCCCGGAATCGACCTCCTCCTCGAGGTCGTACCGACGTCCCAGGTGCTGTTCGGCTCCGAGATGATCGGCGCCGTGCGAGGCACCGACCCCGACAGCGGTCGGCACTGGGACGACACGAAGGCCTACATCGAGGCGTCCGCACTGGATGCCGCGGCCCGCGAGGCCGTCTTCGAGGGCAACGCCCGCCGGGTCTACCCCCGCATCGAGGGCTGGCTGCCGGCGCGGTAGCGCACGCCCCTCGCCCGGGCAGAGGAGCATTGCCGAGACGAGGGGGCCTTCGCGGGAAAGCCCCCTCGCCTCGGCAGACATCCTCTCCCCAGGCGAGGACGCCACGCGTCGCGACCGCTCAGACGGAACGGTGGAGCGCGCGAGCAGCCGGTGGAGGCATCAGGCGAATACCACCACCGGCTTGACGACCTCGCCGTTCTCCGACGCGGAGAAGGCGTCATTGATGTCGTGGAAGTCGAAGTTCTCCACGAGGCGGTCGAAGGGGAAGCGCCCCTGCCGCCACAGCTCGATCAGTCGAGGGATGAAGACCTGCGGGATCGAATCGCCCTCGATGATCATCTTCAGCGACCAGCCCCGGGTCATGGACAGGCCGGTCTCGACGGCCGTCTCGGTGCCGGGCGCCTGAGCGCCGACGACGCCGACCGTCCCGCGGACGCCGAGAGAGTCCACCGCCTGGCGCAGCACATCGCTGCGCCCCGAGGTCTCGAGCGCGAAGTCCACTCCGTCGCCGGTCAGCTCCTTCACCCGCGCCGCGACGTCGCCCTCACGCGCATCGACCGTGTCGGTCGCCCCGAGCTCGCGCGCGAGCGCGAGACGGTCGGGGTTGACGTCCACCGCGATGATCCGTCCGCACCCGACCGCCACGGCGGCAAGCAGGGCCGACAGACCCACGGCACCCGCCCCGAACACGGCGAAGGTCGTGCCCGCCGCCGGGCGCAGCGAGTTCATCACGGCTCCGGCTCCGGTCTGGATGCCGCAGCCGAGCGGCCCCATGAGCTCGAGCGGCACATCGTCGGGCACCTTCACCACGGCGCGCTCGTCCGCGTTCGCGTATGTCGCGAAAGAGGATTGCCCGAAGAAGTGCGACGAGACCGCCGAACCCCCGGCATCCGTGAGCGCCGTGGAGCCGTCGATGCGGGTCCCGCCGAAGTTCAGGGCGTAGAGCGACTCGCAGTAGGTGCTCGCTCCCTCGAGGCAGTGCCGGCACCGGCCGCACGTGTTCACAGAGAGGACGACGTGATCGCCGGGGGCCACCGACCTCACCGCGCCGCCGACGGCCTCCACGATCCCCGCTCCCTCGTGGCCGAGAACGGCGGGCAGCGGCGTCGGGTAGATCTGGTCGCGGACGACGGCGTCGGTGTGGCACACGCCGGTCGCGACCATGCGCACCCGCACCTCCGTGGGGCGCAGCTCGTCGAGATCCAGCTCCTCGATGACGAGAGGGGCGCCCGCGTCGCGGGCGACGGCTGCCAGCGTCTTCATCTCCGCGCCGCCCTCAGCGGCCCTCGAGGGCCTTGCGGTCGATCTCCTCCTGGTTCTCCACGTACGGAGTGCCGTGCGTGTGGAACGTGGGGATCGTCTTCATGCCCCAGGCCTGGCCCTTGGCGCGCTCGGCCTGCGTCCACTCCACGACCGGCCAGTCGGGATCGAGGATGAGGCGGGCCCCCGCGTTGGCGAACTCGACGCGGTTGCCACCGGGCTCCCACACGTACAGGAAGAACGTCTGGTTGATCGCGTGCTTGTAGGGGCCGTACTCGATGTAGACCTTGTTCTCGAGGAAGATGTCGGCCGCCTTGAGGATGTCCTCGCGCGTGTCGGGGGCGAGGGCGAAGTGGTGGAACCGCCCGCGCTGCTTCGACCAGTCGTCGGAGTAGACCACGTCATAGGACTTCTGGTTGAAGCGGAACCACCACGCGCCGTAGCGGCCGTCGTCGAGGCGAACCCGCTCCGACTCGCGCGCCTTCATGACATCGCGCCAGAACTCGCCCGCCGCGTTGACGTCGCTGGCGAGGTAGTTGATGTGGTCCATGCGGCGCGCGTTGACGCCGCGTCCGGGGAACGCCGAGGCCTGGTTCTTCAGCGCCGGGCGGTCCTCGTCGTCCGCGCGGTAGAGCTCGGTGTCGTAGTACACCGCCATCGTGTGGCCGTCCGGGTCCTCGAACTCGTAGGAGCGGCCGACGCCGACCTCGGGGTCGCGCCAGCCGTGCCCGAGACCCGCGGCCTCGATGGCGGCGACGCGGCGCTCGAGGGCCTCCTGGCTCGACGCCCGGAAGAGGGTGCGTCCGACACCGTTGGTGTCGGATGCCGTGAGCTTGAGCGTATAGAGCTGGTACTCGTCCCAGCAGCGCAGATACGCGGAGTCGCCGATCCGCGCGACCTCGCGCATCGCGCACAGGTCGCGGAAGAAGTGCAGGCTCTCCTCGAACTTCGGGGTGAACAACTCGACGCCGCCCATGTGGGCGATGTCGAAGTTCTCGTATTCGGCCATGTGTCCGTCCTCCTTGACTGTGCCGGATGCCTCGGATCCGGCGGGTTCACCTCCGCGGGCGCGGGAAGACGCGCCCGTCGAAGAGCTTTCGTGCGGTGCGCTCCGACGCGGACGACCCGCGCCAGACACCGTCTTCGGCCTGCGTCACGATCACACGCGCGGCGAAGGTGCCGCCCGGATGCTCGATGAGCGTCTCGTCCCGCGGGCCGAGCGCGGCCAGGGAGTGCCCCACCGCACCGGGAACGCGGATGCCGGCGGCCACCGACGCGGCCATGAGCACCCCGATCGAGGTGTGCACCCGGTGGGGGATGAAGGCCCGCGTGCGAATGGCGCCCCCCGCGGCCGGGGCCGAGAGGAGGAACATCTTCGGCACGGTCTGCCCCGCGGCATCCGCGATGCCCAGGAGCGCCGCGGCGCCCATCCGCACCCGCTCCACCTCGGCGCGCAGCGCGGCGTTCTCCTCGAGCTCGGCGGGCGACTCCGACCCCGTGATGCCGAACTCGGCGGCCTCCATCAGCACCGCCGGCATCCCGTTGTCGACGATGGAGACGCGGTGGCCGGCGACCTCGTCGCGCACGGCGCCGGTCGGGAACAGGGGTGCGGACCGGGTCACCGAGAGCTCGATCGCGCCGGCCGTCCCCGGCACGCCGTCGATCGCGAGATCGCCGTCGTAGTCGACGACACCCCCCGGGGTGGATATCCGAGCGGAGGCGATGTCGTGGGTGTTGAGCAGGCGGATGCGGACGGTCGTGACCGGGTCCTCGGCCCTCACGAGTCCGCGCTCGATCGCGAAGGGGCCGACGCCGGCGAGCAGGTTGCCGCAGGTCTGCGAATCGCTGACGACGGGCTCGTCGACCCCCACCTGGAGGAAGAGATAGTCCACGTCGGCGCCGTCCTGCTCCGACGTCGAGACGATCGCGACCTTCGAGGTGAGGGGGTGCGCCCCGCCCACGCCGTCGATCTGCGCCGGATCCGGTGTGCCCATCACGCGCATCATCAGGTCGTTGCGTGCATCGCGCTCGGCGGGCACGTCGGATGACACGAAGTAGGCGCCCTTGGAGGTCCCGCCGCGCATGAGCATGCAGGGGATCCCCTCGCGGCTCGCATCAGCGGCCATCGAACTCCGCCTGGCTGATGTAGGTGACGCCGAGCGTGTCGAGCACGGGTCGCAGCGCATTCACATCCATCGAGATCTCCCCCGCCGCGTACCGCGTGCGCACCGCGGCCTCGCGTTCGGCCCGCGCCGTGGCGGCCTCGAGGGTCTGCGCGGCCCGCTGCCGGGGAACGATCGTGACGCCGTCGTCGTCCGCGACGACGATGTCCCCGGGATGCACGACGGCTCCGCCGAGGACGACCGGGACGTTGACCGCGCCCGCGGTGTCCTTCACCGTCCCCTCCGCGCTGACGTGGGCGGTCCACACGGGGAAGCCCATCGAGCGCAGTTCCGCGGTGTCGCGGACGCCTCCGCTCGTGACGTAGGCGCGCACGCCGCGCACCTGCATCTGCGTCGCCATGAGCTCCCCGATGAACCCGTAGGGCGAGTCGGTCACGGGCACCACCACGATCACATCGCCGTCCCGCGCCTGCTCGATCGCGGCGTGGACCATGAGGTTGTCCCCCGGCGCGACGGAGACCGTGACGGCGGTGCCGGCGACCGCGGCATCCCGCTGTATCGGCCGGATGCCGGGGCCCGCGTACCCGACGCGGCCCATCGCCTCGTGGACCGTCGCGGAGCCGAGCGGGGCGAGGGCGTCGACGATCGCGCGGTCGGCACGGACGATGTCGGTGACGACGACCTTGTCGGACATGGGGCTCCCTCGAATGGCCAGCGGCTTCCGCCAGAGAACCATACCTCTAGCCGAATGGTCAAGATTCTGTCTACAATCTTGGCTACCGGATATACCTCTGGACATAGTGAAATCCGTTCCGTACGATCGCGGACAGACCCCCACGGACAAGGAAGTCGAGGATCACCTCATGGCACGCAATCTTCAGGAGCTGCTGGATGACAAGGGGAACATCGTCCAGATGCTCCGCGACTCGCAGCTGGGCACGTACATCTACCCCGTCGTTCCCGCCGAGTTCAGCAACTGGCGCCGGGAGCAGAAGGCCTGGCGCAACACCGCGGTGCTGTACGACCAGAGCCACCACATGGTCAACTTCTTCATGTCGGGCCCCGGCGCCATCAAGCTGATCAGCGACACCGCGATCAACTCCGTCGCGAACTTCCCGCTCGACACGGCGAAGCAGTACGTCCCGACGGCGAGCAACGGAGGCGTGATCGGCGACGGCATCCTCTTCCGCGAGGGAGAGGACGACTACGTCTACGTCGGCCGCGCACCCGCCGCCAACTGGCTGCAGTTCCACGCCGAGACCGGGGGCTACGACCTCGAGTTCCGCTACGACGACCGCTCCCCGTCGCGCCCGTACGGCAAGGCCGTGGGCCGCGAGTACTACCGCTTCCAGATCCAGGGCCCCAACGCCTGGGCGATCATCGAGAAGCTCAACGGCGGCCCCATGGAGAAGGTGCGGTTCTTCCACATGGGCCACATGACGATCGGCGGCCACGAGGTGCGCACGCTGCGCCACGGCATGGCCGGCGCGCCCGGGCTCGAGCTGTGGGGTCCGTACGAGCACCACGGCGCCGTGCGCGACGCGATCCTCGAGGCCGGCGCCGAGTTCGGCATCGAGCCCTGCGGTTCGCGGGCCTACTCCTCCAACACCCTCGAGTCGGGCTGGATCCCCTCGCCGCTTCCCGCCATCTACTCCAGCGAGGCCGAGCGCGCCTACCGCGAGTGGCTGCCGGCCGACAGCTACGAGGCGATCAACGCCCTTGCCGGCTCGTTCGTCTCCGACGACATCGAGGACTACTACCTCAGCCCCTGGGAGCTCGGCTACGGCTCGTTCGTGAAGTTCGACCACGACTTCATCGGCCGCGACGCGCTCGAGAAGGTCGACCCGGAGGCCCAGCGCAAGAAGGTCACCCTCGCGTGGAACGACGAGGACCTGAGCAAGATCCTCACGACCGTCCTCGAGCGCGATGGCAAGGAGTACAAGTTCTTCGACCTCCCGAACGCCAACTACGGCTCGTCGAACTACGACTCGGTCATCGACGCCGACGGCAACACGGTGGGCCTGTCGCTGTTCACCGGCGTCACGGCCAACGAGAACCGCGGCCTGTCGCTGGCCACGGTCGACCGCGACGTGCCGATCGGCGCCGAGGTGCGCGTGGTGTGGGGCGAGCCCGACGGCGGATCGAAGAAGACGACGGTCGAGCCGCACGAGCAGATCGCCGTCCGCGCCGTGGTCAGCCCCGTGCCGTACGCCGAGACGGCCCGCCAGGAGTACCAGGGCGGGTGGCGCACGAGCGGCACGCTGTAACCGAACACCGGGAGGGGGTGGATGCCGCGGCATCCGCCCCCTCCTTTCGTATTGTCGCTGCGGCGGGCCTACCCCGCGGCGACGGCGTCGCCGTGGATCACGCCGAACTGGCCGGAGGACCCCCGGATGGCGCCGGCGACCGTGGCGAACAGCCAGTCCAGCGCGGCGGCGTGCTGGGTCGTGGAACGCCGGTAGAGCCGCACATCCACGGGCGCCATCTCGAACGGCAGCGGGCGGACGACCAGGCGCCAGCTCTCGGCCCACCCCGCGGCGATCGTGTCGGGGACCGTGGCCACGAGACCCGAGCGCCCCGCGAGCAGCGGCGGGAGCGCCGCGAAGTGGTTGATGGACACCCGCGGCGGCGGAGGCGCGGCCACGCGTCGCAGAGCGGCGTCGACATTCGCCGCACCCGAATCGCTCGCGACCCTCACGTGCTCGGCGGCGAGGTAGTCGGCAAGGCCCACCTCGCCCCGCGCGAGGGGGTGCCGCTGGGACACCGCCACCCCGTAGGCCTGCGACTTCAGCACCGTCTGGGCGAACTCCCCCGGCACCGGGGCCGGGGTGACGGCGAGATCGACACTGCCCCTGCCGAGCCACTCCGGCAGCTCCGCGACATCCATCGGCACGACCTCGAGACGCATGCCGGGCGCCCGCTCCGCGACGGCGCGGTGGATCGCGGGGATCCACCCGATCTCCCCCAGTTCCGACAGCGCGATCCGGAACAGTCGCTGCGACGAGGCGGGGTCGAACCGGTGCACCGCATCGACCGTGCGATCGATCCCGGCGATCGCGTCGCGGAAGCCCGGGTACACCGAGAGGGCGAGCGGCGTGGGAACCATCTCCCGGCCGGAGCGCTGGAAGAGCGGATCATCCAGGTCCCGCCGCAGCTTCGCCAGCGCCTGGCTGACCGCCGGCTGGGTGACGTAGAGACGGGACGCCGCCGCCGTGAGACTGCGCGTCTCCGCGACCGCCACGAAGACGCGCACGAGGTTCAGGTCCATGTTCTTCGCCCCCTAAGGCATCCTTCGGACCGAATAAGTATCGCTTATCCGCGATCGGGGCGAATATGCAGCTGCCTACTTAGCATGGAACCAGACCCGACCGAACGAAGGAGTTCCCGTGAACACCCCCGCCCCCGAGACCGCCGCCGCCGCGATCGCCCGCGCCGGCGGTCCGGTCGCCCATCTGCGCCACGCGCAGGTACGCCCCACCGTCTTCCCCGTGACGCCCGAGTTCAGCAACTGGCGCAGCGAGCAGCGCGCCTGGCGCGACTCGGTCGCGCTGCTGGACCAGTCCCACCACATGACCGACCTGTTCATCTCGGGGCCCGACGCCCTGTCGCTGCTGCGCGACGTCGGGGTGAACAGCTTCGCCGACTTCCCCGTCGACGCCGCGAAGCAGTTCATCGCCGTCAACCACGAGGGATACCTGATCGGAGACGCCATCCTCTTCCACCTCGAGGAGGACGTCTACGACCTGGTCGGATGGCACATGGTGATCGACTGGGTGCAGTACCACGGCGAGCGCGGCGAGTACGACGTCACCTTCGAGCGCGACGGCAACTCCCTCGTCCGCGAGGGCGATCCCACGCTCTACCGCTACGAGATCCAGGGGCCGCACGCCCTCGCCCTCATGGAGAAGGTGACGGGAGCCGCCGTCCCGAAGACGAGGTTCTTCGGGATGGCCACGTTCGAGATCGCCGGGGTGACGGTGCGCTCGCTCCGCCACGGCATGGCCGGGCAGCCCGGATTCGAGCTCTTCGGCCCGTGGGCGGAGGGCGAGCGGGTGCGCAGCGCCCTGATCGAGGCGGGCGAGGAGTTCGGCCTCGTGCTCGTCGGGTCGCGCGCGTACTCGTCCGCCAATCTCGAATCGGCGTGGGTCCCCTCTCCGCTTCCCGCCATCTTCACGGGACGGGGATCGGCGGAGTACCTGGAGTGGCTTCCCGCGGCCCGTACGGGCTCGCTGGCCGGGAGTCTGGACGCCGCCGACATCGAGGACTACTACCTCACACCGTACGACCTGGGCTATGGCCGCAGCGTCGCCTTCGACCACGACTTCATCGGACGGCAGGCGCTCGAGGCCCACGCGGCGGCACCCCAGCGCGTGAAGGTGACGCTGGTATGGCACCCCGAGGACGTCGCCGCGGCGCAGCGCAGCCTGTACGAGGAGGGGACTCCCGCGAAGTTCATCGACTTCCCGAAGGCGCGGTACGGGCAGCACCAGATGGATCGCGTGCTCCTGGACGGCACGGACGTCGGCATCTCGCACGATGCCGGATACATCGTCGGCGAGCAGGCCTTCGTCTCGCTGGCGAGCATCGCGGCCGAGCACGCCACGCCCGGCACCGAGGTCGTCGTCCTATGGGGAGAGGAGCCGAACACCACCAAGCCCTCGGTGGAGCCCCACCGCCAGGTGGCGATCCGCGCCACGGTGGAGCCGGCCCCCTACTCGCGGTTCGCCCGAGAGAACTACCGCGCCGGCTGACAAGTCTCCGCACGACGACGAACGCCGCCCCCTCTCGTGGAAGAGGGGGCGGCGTTCGTCGTCACCGCGGAATCCCCTCCGACGCTCGCGCATCGCGCGTTCCCGGATCGTGCGGATCGCGCGCGAGGCGCTCCAGATACTCGAGCGACCTGGTGGAGGCGCCCATGAGCGCGCGAAGACCTCGTGCGCCCTCGTCGGCGTCGGGACGATAGGCGCGCGCGAGCTCACGCGCCGCGCCGGCCGCCGCGCGCTGCAGCAGCTCGACGATCGGCTGCGGCGAGGATCCGTCGTTGGGCACGACGACGCCCATCGCGGCGTACACGGAGCCGTCGGGGCCCCGCACGGGCACGGCGACGCCGCGCGACTCCTCGTGGATGTGCCCCGCCAGCTCGGCGTACCCCCTGGCACGCACGCGCCGCAGCTCGGCTCGCAGGCGCGATCCGGACGTGATCGTCTGGTCGGTGTACCGGCGAAGGCCGTGCGCGATCAGCTCGTCGACGACGCCCTCGCCGGCATCCGCGAGCAGCACCAACCCGCTGGATGAGGCGTACAGCGGGATGCGTCCCCCGATGAGCGTGGCGTTGAGCACGGCATCCCGGGCCGACATCCTCTCGATGAAGAGCACGTCGCTGCCGCTGCGGATTCCCAGCTGCGCGTGCTGCCGCACACGTTCGTGCACCGCGCCGAGCCACGGACGCGCGATCTCCCGGAGGCCCAGCGCGCCGGGCGTGCGGCTGGCGAACTCCCACAACCGCACACCCAGGCGATACGACCGGTCGGGCAGCCTCTCGAGCAGCCCCTCCCTCTCGAGTTCGGAGACGAGACGGTGGGCGCTGGATCGGGCGAGGCCCGCGGCATCCGCGATCTCCGAGAGGGTCAGCGTCGGATGCCAGGCATCGAAGGCGTCGAGGATGCGCAGGTGCTTGTGCAGCACGCTCTCACCCGCCGACCCTCTTGCCACCGCGTCCTCCTCGACATCGGCGCCATGCTACCCGCCGGGGACGGGCGCCGACGCCGCCCGAGTCAGTCGTCGGCGCGATATACGGTGCGCGCCCACTCGTGGTACGGAGCCGGTGCGACCGTCGCGCGGATCCGGACCTGGCGGTGCGACGCGTCGACGGAGTCCTTGCGCGAGATCGGGTCCTCGCCCCACACGACCTCGACCTCGGCTCCGTCCGCCACTTCGTTGTCGACCGTGGCGAGGGACATGTAGAGCTGGTCGTAGGCGATGTACCCCGCGTCGGTGGAGATGCCCGCCGGCCGGTCGTGGTAGCGCACCTCGTCCATCTGGAACAGTCCGTAGCGCGCCTTCGGGAAGTCGAGGAACTTCGCCGGCACACCGGGCTCCATCTGCGACCGGACGACCGCCGCGACGTCCTCCGCGTTCCAGAGCAGCGTCACCTTCCGGCGGCGCTGGTCGGCCGCGTGACGCTCGAGGGCCTCGCGCCCGTGGAAGTCGTGGTCGAAGCGCACGGAACGACCGAGCCCCAGGTCGTAGGGCGTCATGTAGTAGTCGTGGATGTCGTCGGAGTACAGCGAACCGGCGACCGATCCGGCGCGTGCGGCCGGCAGCCACTCCCTGTACTCGGCGAAGTCGTCGCCGAAGATCGCGGGGAACGGCGTGGGCACCCAGCCCGACTCCAGCGGCGTGGCGGAGTATGCCTTGGCCCCGACGCGCCGGATGCCGAACTCCTCGCCCGCGGTCAGGATCTCCGCGAGCACGGCATCCGCATCGGCCCAGGGGCCGTAGAACTCGAACCCCGGCTGGCCCGCCATGCCGTGGCGGAGGGCCTTGACGGCCCGACCGGCGATCGTGACGTCGCCGATGTGGAAGAACTTGATCTCGGGGGCGGGCCCCCCGAAGATCTTCTCCATCACCTTGTCCGCCTCGGGGCCCTGCAGCTCGTAGCGGTAGAACGTGGGCGGCCCCTGGCGCATGTGGGAGTTCGCCTCGAGGCGGTGGTGCACATCCTTGCCCGCCGCCTGCGCCTTCTCGACATTGAAGCGCACCCAGTCGATCAACAGGTGGTGACCGATGAGCACAAGTCCCTCGGGCGCGTCCTCGTTGTAGAAGAGGATGCCGTCGCCGATGAGGTAGCCCTCCGCATTGACGCAGATGAGCTGCTTGGCGACGCCCGGCCGGAAGGTCGAGAAGGTGTTGGGCGAGATCGACGCCAGCAGCGGCAGCAGGTCGGCGCCGCCCAGGAAGAGCTGCGTCATGTGGTGCGACTGGTCCATGAGCGCCACGGTGGTGTTCCACGCCCGCTGCTCGTCGCGCCAGTTGGTGAACTCGGGCGCGACGGGGAACGTGAACGCCGGCCAATTCTGGTTGCGCAGCAGCTCCACAGCGGACCCTGAGCGGGCGATCGCCTCGGCGAGGGATTCTTCAGATGTCATCATCGACCTTCCTGATCGTGGGTTCAGCGTCATGGTAGGCACCGCCGGTTCGCCTTCCGCCGATCTGATTCCGTTCATCGGAATCGCGCCGCCGACGCACCCCGACTCCGACCACGATTCAGAGGTCTCGACGGTCTCGGGCATCACGATTCGGACACTGCGTTTGGATCTCACACCAATATCGTTGACAATTTCCACGGGACTCCGTACCGTCCCAGTGACGGGGACTCCCTGTCGACAGCAACGACGCGACGACGGAAGGTGAGCGATGGCCGCTCGGCTCACGCTGCATGAGGTGACCCTGCGCTTCGGCGGGGTCAAGGTGCTCCAGGATGTCGGCTTCACGGTGGAGCCCGGTCAGATCTTCGGCCTGGTCGGCCCGAACGGTGCGGGGAAGACCTCGCTCTTCAACTGCATCAGCGGCCACTACCACCCGAACTCCGGATCGATCACCATCGACGAGACCGAGGTGCTGGGCCACGCCCCCTCCAGCCTCGCCCGACACGGCCTGGCGCGCACTTTCCAGCACCCCGCCCTGCAGCTCCACGCCACGGTGCTCGAGAACGTGCTCCTCGGGGCCCACACGCGTCTGCCCGGCGGCCCCGTCAGCTGGTCCCTGCGGCTGCCCCACACCGGCCGGGCCGAAAAGGACCGCCGCGAGGAGGCCCGCGCACTCCTGGAGCGCAACGGCCTCGGATGGGCCGCCGACCTCCCGGCCGACGAGCTCTCGCACGGGCTCCACAAGGGGATCGAACTCTGCCGCGCCCTGCTGATGAGGCCGCGTCTGCTGCTGCTGGACGAGCCCGCCGCCGGGCTCTCCCACGGCGAGGTGGAGCAGTTCAGCGACACGATCAAGCGTCTGCGCGAGGAGGAGGACATCACGATCGTGATCGTCGAGCACCACATGGGGCTCATCGCGGCGCTCACCGACCGCGTCGTCGTCCTCGACCACGGCCGCGTCCTCATGGAGGGCACGGCGGCCCAGGCGCAGTCGGACCCGCGGGTCATCGAGGCCTACATCGGCAAGGAGGCCACGGATGACGCTGCTTGAGCTGGAGAACGTCACCGCCTACTACGGGCCGGTCCAGGTCCTCGAAGGCGTCTCGCTGAGCGTGCCGGACGGCGGCGCGGTCGGCATCCTCGGGGCCAACGGCGCGGGCAAGACCACGACGCTGCGCGCCATCAGCGGCACCGTCCGGGCGGGCGGGCGGATCGTGTTCGACGGCCAGGACATCCGCGGCATGCGACCCGACAAGGTCGCGGCCCTGGGCATCGCGCACGTCCCCGAGGGTCGCGGCACGCTCGGCAACCTCACGGTGCGGGAGAACCTGCGCGTCGGCGCGTATCTGCGCAAGGATCGCAAGCAGATCGCACCGGACATCGACTATCTGCTCGAGCTGTTCCCCCAGCTGCGGGAACGGATCTCCTCCGCCGCGTCCGCCCTGTCGGGCGGCGAGCAGCAGATGCTCGCCGTCGCGCGCGCCGTCATGGCCAAGCCCCGCCTGCTCCTTCTCGACGAGGCCTCGCTGGGTCTCGCGCCGAGCACCGCCCGCAACGTCTACGACGCGATCCGCCGACTGCGTCAGGACTCCGGGCTTGCGATGCTCGTCGTCGAGCAGAACGCGAACCTGGCCTTCTCCCTCGTCGACACCGCGACGGTGCTCGAGACGGGCCGCAATGTCCTCACCGGAACCTCGACCGAGCTCAAGGGCATGGACGAGATCCGCCGCGCTTACCTGGGAGGCTGACCGTGGGTACCTTCGTGCAGCTGGTCATCGACGGGCTCTCCGCCGGATCGATCTACGCCGCGCTCGCCCTGGCCATCGTGCTGGTCAATCAGGCGACGGGCCTGATCAACTTCGCCCAAGGCGGTATGGCCGTGCTCTCGGCCTACATCGCCTACGCGTTCCTCGGCTGGGGGCTGCCGCTCATCCTCGCGATCGTCGCGGCCGTCGTCGTCTCGTTCGCGATGGGCGCGGTCATCGAGCGCTTCCTCATCCGCCGCTTCGAGGGGGGCGATCCCGACACCGCGATCGTGGTGACGGTGGGCCTGCTGACCCTCATCACGGGCATCGCCGGCTGGATCTGGACGTACAACAACCTCCAGTTCCCGTCGCTCTTCCCCGTCGCGAGCATCGACGTCCTCGGCGCCGTCGTGAGCGTGCGCTCGCTCGGCACCATCGTGGTGATCATCGCGATCATGGTTCTGCTGCAGCTCGTCTTCCTGCGCACCAAGCTCGGGCTCGCGCTGCGAGCCGTCGCCGACAACCCGCAGTCGGCATCCTTCTCGGGCCTGCCGGTCGGCTGGCTCCTCATGGTCGGCTGGGGTCTGGCGGCGGCGCTCGGCGCCATCGCCGGAGCGCTCGTCGCACCTCAGCTCACCCTCACGCCCGGCATGATGGACACCGCCCTGGTCTACGCACTCGCCGCCATCATCCTCGGAGGCATGTCGAGCCCCCTCGGCGTGGTCATCGCTGCCTGGCTCATCGGTGTGCTCGAGAACCTCGCGGCCGTCTACGTGCCCGCAATCGGACACGACCTGAAGATCGCGGTGCCCTTCATCCTGATCTTCGTCGTGCTGATCGTCCGCCCCCAGGGCCTGTTCGGCCGGAAAGTCGTGGTGCGCGTCTGATGTCCACCAGCCTCTCTCTCCTTCGTTCCCCGTGGGTCCGCGGCGGCCTGCTCGTGCTCGTCGCCGCCCTCCTGCTCGTGGCACCCCTCGTGCTGCCGGTGTTCTGGAACCAGTCGCTGGCCCGCGTCGGCGTCTTCGCCGTCGCGGTCCTCGGCCTGAACCTCATCATGGGCTACACGGGAGTCGTCTCCCTGGGTCAGATCTTCTTCCTCGGGGTGGGAGCCTACGTCGCCGCCTACGGGGTCACGAACGACTGGAACATCGTCCTCGTGTTCGTGCTCTCGGTGCTGATCCCGGGTGCGCTGGGGCTTCTGATCGCCCTCGCCGCCGCGCGACTCGGAGGCCTCGCCATCGCGATGGTGACGATCGCGCTGCCGATCGTCGGAGTGCCGCTCGCCAAACGGCTCTCGGAGTTCACCGGTGGTTCGCAGGGTATCTCGGCCCGGTTCTCGGGAGCCCCCGAGTGGACCGGACTCGACAACGACCAGTGGCAGTTCTACATCGTCCTCGTCATCGGGGGCGCGGCGTTCGTCCTCGCGCGCAACCTCGTGCGCGGCAAGTTCGGCCGGGCGCTCGCGATCGTGCGCGACAACGAGGCCGTGGCATCCTCGATGGGCATCTCCCCATACCGCTACAAGGTCATGGCGTTCACGATCGCATCGATGTTCGGGGGCGTCAGCGGGTTCCTCTACCTCGCTGCGGTGCAGTACACCTCCCCGGAGACGATGGCCTTCCACCACTCGATCGAGCTCCTCGCCGCCATGGTGATCGGTGGCGCCGGCAGCATCATCGGATCCCTCATCGGGGGTGCGTACTACGTCTTCGTGCCCCAGATCACCAACGCCATCGCCGCCGACCTCACCGCCGTCATCCAGGGCGCGATCCTGCTCATCGTGCTCTTCGTGCTCCCCGGCGGCCTGGTCAGCCTTCCCCGCACCATCCGGCGCCTGCTCCGCCGCAACAGCGGCTCGGGATCCTCGGGCGCCGATCACACCCCTCCCCCGCGCGAGCCCGCTCCGGCCGGCACGTCGGGACAACCCGGAAACACAGAGAGGCACGGCAACACATGAACATCTCCAGGAAGCACAGCCGAGCGGTCGGCATCGTGGCCGCCGCCAGCGCGCTCGCACTCGTCGTCGCGGGATGCAGCGCCCGCGACGACGGTGGCGACGGCGACGGCGACGGCGCTGCATCGAGCCCCGGCATCACCGACGATTCGATCACGCTCGGCATCACCACGCCGCTGAGCGGCGCGACGGCCGGCCCGGGCACCTGCACGGTCGCGGGCGTCACGGCGTACTTCGGCGCGGTGAACGCCGCCGGAGGCGTCGAGTTCGGCGACGGCGTCACCCGTACGGTCGAGATCGAGACCTACGACGACGCCTACGACCCGCAGCAGTCCCTCGCGAACTTCCAGCAGATGGTCGCCGACGACGTCTTCGCCGTCACGGCCGGGCTCGGAACCCCCACCAACCGGGCGTTCCGCGAGGCCGCGATCGACGAAAAGGTACCCCAGGTGCTCGTCATGACCGGCGACCCGCTCTTCAGCGACCGCGAGGAGAGCCCGTGGCAGCTCGGCTTCGTGCCGATCTATCAGAACGAGGGCGCCGCCTTCGGCGAGCTGCTGGCCACCTCGACCGAGGAGCACAAGGTCGCCATCCTCTCCCAGAACGACGACTACGGCGAGGGCTACGTCGAGGGCTTCAAGGAGGCCATCGAAGGTGCCGACAACATCGAGATCGTCGGGGAGCTCACCTACGAGGCCACCGACACCTCGGTGGACGCGCAGCTCACCGAGCTCGCCGGCACGGGTGCCGACGTCTTCTTCAACGCGATGTCGATCACCCCGCTCGTGATCTCGTCGCTGCAGAAGACGCAGGAGCTCGGCTGGCTGCCCAGCTGGTTCCTCCCCTCCAACACCTCGAGCCCCACCGCGATCCTCCAGCCGGGCAACGCCACGGCCTTCCCCGGCGTCTACTCGGTGTCGTTCTCCAAGGCGCCCGCCTCGCCGGCGTTCGCCGAGGACGAGGACGTGCAGACGTTCCTGTCCGACCTGGCCGAGTACGCCGACTACCCCGACATGCCCGCGTTCCCGCACTGCATGTGGAGCTACATGGTGGGCGCGACGCTCGAGCAGGCGTTCCAGAACATGACCGAGCCGACGCGGGAGAACTTCCTCGCGGCGCTCAACGACATCTCGGACTTCCAGGCGCCGCTGATGCTCGACGGCACGTACGTCGACACCACGGTCGACGGTCAGCCCGCCGTGTCCACGGTCATCGTGCAGAAGTACAACGGCACCGGCTACTCGAACGCCGAGACCTTCGAATGATCCGGTAGGCGACACACGTCGAATCCCCCGTCCGCAGCACGCGGGCGGGGGATTCGACGTATGCGCGCGACACGCCGCCGGCGGCGGCGCGCGACGAGGACCCCCGCGTCGTGCGCGTCAGTCGAGCTGACGCAGCAGGGCGACGATCCCCTGCAGGTGCTCGCGGGTCGCCGCCTCGGCGCGATCCGGATCCCGCGCGACCACGGCGTCGATGATGGCGACGTGCTCGGGCGCCGACTGCACGGCGCGTCCGGGGTGGTAGGCGAGGCGGAACTGGTGACGTGCGGACTGCGCGCGCAGCCGCTCGAGGAGCCGGGTGGCGGTGTCGTGTCCGCTGATCTCACGGATGCGCCGGTCCATGTCCTGATTCAGGCGTGCGTACTCGACGAGGTTCCCCGTCGCGACGGCCGACTCGATCTGACCGCCGAGGAGCCGCAGCTCGGCGGCCTCGTCCTCGGTCACCCGCTCCGCGGCCTTCCGCGCGCACAACGACTCCAGACCCACGCGCACCTCGACGATCTCGATCGCCTCGGCCACGCTGATCGCGCGCACCCTCGCGCCCCGGTTCGGGAGCCGCTCGACGAGCCCCTCCCCCGCGAGATTGAGCAGAGCGGTGCGTACGCCCGCGCGGCTCGCCTCGAAGCGCTCGCTGATGTCGGCCTCGATAAGACGCTGATGCGGGGCGAACTCACCGCCCAGGATGGCGTCGCGGATCTGCTGCGTCAGGTCGGGGCGTGAATGAACCTCCGACTCCATGGTGGCGGGCCCGGAAACCACGTGCCGACCTCCTGATCACTCGAGGACGGCACCCTCGCCGCCCGGCCTTTTCCGACAGTACCGCACGCCTCGATTTTGGCGACGACATTTGCGCCAATCCGGGTTAGCATCGTGGTCACAACGTCGCAATGCCTCCTCCGTCGCACGGGCCGCCCCGGCTCGGCCGCGGCGGGCGTGAGCGGATGGACGAGCGCACCGCCGCATTCTCGACGGCGCACAAGCGCAAGCGAACACAGAGAAGTGGAGTCGATATGTCTGTAGTCGAGACGTCCGCGGGTGTGCGGACGGGGTTGTTCATCGGGGGCGTGGAGCGTCATACCGGTGAGGTGTTGAGTGTGGTGGATCCGGCGAGGCCGGGTGTGGT